>NZ_JAUXOD010000059.1 GCF_030682515.1 Hoeflea sp.
CGGCCCGACCATCGTCTTCCTGCCCGGATTCAAGAGCGACATGGACGGCAGCAAGGCGCTGCACCTGCGCGACTGGGCCGCCGCGAATGGCCGGGCGATGCTGCGCCTGGACTATGCCGGGCACGGACGCAGCGGCGGCGCGTTCGAGGACGGCACCATCGGCGGCTGGGCGGCCGACGCGCGGGCCGTCATCGATGCCCGAACCCCAGGGCCGCTGCTGCTGGTCGGCTCCTCGATGGGCGGCTGGATCGCGCTCCGGATGGTGCAGGAGCTGCAGGCGCGCGGCAGGGGAGAGCTTGTGGCAGGGCTGGTGCTGATCGCGCCCGCGCCGGATTTCACGCTGGAGCTTATGGAGCCGGAGCTCACGGATCAGCAGCGCGCGGCCCTCGATCGTGATGGGTTCTACGAGGAGCCGACGCCCTACGGCCCCGATCCGAACGTCTTCACCCGGGCCCTGTTCGAGGATGGCCGCAAGAACCGGGTGCTCGCCGGCCTGATCGACACGGGCGCTCCGGTCCACATCATCCAGGGCATGGCCGACCCGGACGTGCCCTGGCGCCATGCGCTCAGGCTTCTCGAACACCTGCCGTCGGAGAACGTCACCCTGACGCTGATCCGCGATGGCGACCACCGGCTGTCGCGCGAGGAGGACATCGCCCGCATTCTCGCGGCGGTCGACACCATCGCCGCCCAGGCCTGATCGCCCGCCATCGGGGTCACGGGCCGGAGACTGTGCCGGCCCGGACAGACGGCCGAGAACCGCGATGTGTGATCAAAATGTCCCGGCCGGTAACCATGTCGCCAGAAGGCCGCGGCCGCGCAATTGACTCTTCAGACCATCCATTCTTAACTCTTTGTTAACGAATTCTGGATGGCGTGGGGTAAACCGGCAATGTTTTGCGGACCGGGACTGGCAAAGCGGACTTTGATGGCCCTGATTGCATCCGTTGCAATCCCGGCGGGAGCCGTGGCGTCCGGTCTGTCCATGGAAACGGGCCGGATCACGTCGCAGCCCATCGGACATTATGAGTTCTGCAAGCAATATGCATCCGAGTGCAAGTCGGTCAATGGCTCCGGCGCCGCGCCGAAGGTGACGGATTACGGCTGGGACGTGATCCGGCAGATCAATCGAGCCGTCAACATGTCGGTGATGCCGAAGACCGATCTCGAGCTCTACGGCAAGGAAGAGGTCTGGGCCTATCCCGACGTCTCCGGCGATTGCGAGGACTATGTGCTGCTCAAGCGGCACATGCTTATCGAGCGCGGCTTTTCGCCGGCCGACGCGCTGATCACCGTCGTGCGCAAGCCGGACGGGGAAGGCCATGCGGTGCTGACGCTCAGGACCTCCGATGGCGATTTCGTGCTCGACAACCTGGTCGACGAGGTCAAGAACTGGCGCGACACGCCCTACAGCTATCTCAAGCGGCAGGCCTCGATCCATTCGGGCCGATGGGTCACGATCGAGAACGGCTCCGACGTCCTGGTCGGCGCGGTCGACTGACGGGGCGGTCCCCCGCGGCCAGGCGTGCTCACGCGCGCTTCGGCGCCGCCATGAGGCGCACCAGCGCCAGCAACGAGATCATGGAAACCAGCGACAGCGTCACCAGGCAGCCGATCGCGGTGGCCGTTCCCAGACGTTCATTGAGGAAGATGATGGTGAACGGCGCCGATGCCGACAGCACCATGCGGAAGCCCGACAGGGTGCCGGTGCGGCGGCCATAGCCTTCGGGCCCGAAGTAATGCAGCGGCAGCATGCCGCGCACGATCGATGTCAGGCCCTGGCTGACGCCGTACATCACCGCGAAGGCAAACAGGAAGGCGGGCACCAGCGCCACCAGCGTCACCCCCAGCAGGGCGAGCGCAAGCACCATGGCCGATGCGGCGATGATCGCCGTCACGGGCGGGGAGAAATGGCTGCGGCGGGTATATTCGAACAGGCGCGCGGCCACCTGGGAGGGGCCGATGCAGGCCGCTGCGATCGTCGCGGTGGCCGTAGCGAAGCCGATGTCTTTGAGCAAAATCAACAGCGACGCCCCTATCGCCGACAGCACGAAGCCGCCGCTCGCCAGGCTGATGCCGAGCAGGACCATCGGGCGGCGCCCCGTGACATGGCTATAGGACTGGACGAGCGGGAGCGCGGCCGGGTCCGTCGGAACCTCCGGCGGCGTCTGCCGCCCCTTGGGCATGGTCAGGTGGATCGGCAGGGCGATCAGCAGGTTCATGGCGGCCAGGACCAGATAGACCTCGCGCCAGGTCATCTGGGTCAGCAGCCACTGGATCAGCGGCCAGAACACGGTGGAGGCAAAGCCGGCGATCAGGGTGACGAGAGTGATCTCGGCGCGGGCATTGCGGCCATAGCGCTGGGCAAGTGCCGCGAATCCGGACTCATACTGGACCGCGATCGCCACGAATTCGGCCATCAGCGCAAGAATGGCGAATTGCCAGGCATTCTGCATGACGGCGATCAACGCAAGAACGGCGGCGGCAAGGAGCGACCCGGCGCTCATCACCGAACGGGCGCCGAAGCGGTCGATCATCCGGCCGATGATCGGCGCGGAGACGGCGCCGGCCAAGAGGCCGATCGAGAAGATGGCAAAGACGAAGCTCTCCTCCCACCCGAATTCCCGGGCAATCTCCGGACCGAGCACGGCGAAGGAATAGTACAGCGTCCCGTAACCGATGGTCATGGTGACGCCCAGACCGATGGTCGAGGGATAAATTTTCATGGGGCCGCGGATAGGTGATTTGGATGGCGGGCCGATGACACTCCAGCCGCCGGCAAAGGTCAAGCCCGCCGGTTCGTCTCAGCGTCCGGTTCGCAGCGCCGGCCTCGGCCGGACACATGTCTGAAGGCGCGGACCGTCGCGGCGCCGTCTGTGAGGCCGAACGCCGAAACCGGCCCCGCGTCAGGCGTTGCCGATCAGCAGGCCGGCCGAAAACACCAGGGCGCCGCCGAGCACCACCTGGAAGATCGCCCTGCTCCAAGGTGTCTCCATCCAGTGATTCTGGATCCAGGCGATGGCCCAGAGCTCGACAAAGACCACGGCGATGGCGACCGAGGTGGCAAGGGTGAAGTCCGGGATCAGGTAGGGCAGCGCGTGGCCCAGGCCGCCGATCGTGGTCATGATGCCCGATGCAAGGCCGCGCTTGAGCGGCGATCCGCGGCCGGAAATCACGCCGTCATCATGGGCGGCTTCGGTGAAGCCCATCGAGATCCCCGCCCCCACGGAGGCCGACAGCCCGACCAGGAAGGTCGTCCAGGTGTCGCCGGTGGCAAAGGCCGTGGCGAAGATCGGCGCCAGGGTCGAGACCGATCCGTCCATCAGGCCGGCGAGGCCCGGCTGGACATAGGTCAGGATGAACTTCCGCCGCGAGGTCTCCGCTTCCTGTGTCTTCACATCCTCGGGCGCGTGCTCGAGCCCGAGCCGTCGGGCCAGCGATTCGTGCCCCTTCTCCGCAAGCGCCAGATCGCCCAAGAGCTTGCGCGTGTCGGCGTCGGTGGTGCGTTGCGCCGCGGCGAGATAGAAGCTGTGGGCCTGGGCCTCCATGTCCTCGGCGGTCTGGCGGATCTTGTCGACCGACAGGTTCTTGACCAGCCAGTCGGGCTTGCGCTCGTAATAGCCGCGGACATGCTCGCGGCGAATGAGCGGAATACGATCGCCGAAGCGCGCCTTGTGTCGCTCGATCAGCCGGGCGCGATGCCCGCCCTCCTCCTCCGCCATGTCCTCGAAGACCCTGGCCGACCGGGGATAGTCCGCCCGCAGATGATCGGCATAGGCCAGGTAGATGCGGCCGTCGTCCTCCTCCGAGGAAATCGCCAGCGCGAGGATTTCCTGCTCGCTCAGGGATTCGAACGGCCTGCGATTGAAACCGGTGAGGCGGGACAGCATGTCGGATTTCCTATATTAGAATAGTTCTAAACTAATCCGCGCCGTCCGCGTTTTCAAGTCGCGAAAACGGAAAGTTGAAGCAAATTGGGTTGATCCTGCGAAAGCGCCGGGTCAAGTGTTGCGTCATGACCGAAGCCAAGGACATGACCGAGACATTGCTGGATCGCCTGGGGCGGTTTCTGGCGCGACGGCTGCATTCGGAAAATCCCGGCTACGAGCCCTACACGCCCTCCGATCCCGAGACGCTGTCGCGCACGCTTCGGCCCGGAGACATCCTGCTGGTGGAAGGCAATCAGAAGGTCTCCGCGGCGATCAAATACCTCACCCAGTCGACCTGGTCGCATTCGGCGCTCTATGTCGGCGACGCGCTGAAGGGTGACGATGCGGCGGACGGGGAGTATCCGCAGCTCATCGAGGTCAATCTGGGCGAAGGCTGCATCGCGGTGCCCCTGTCCAAGTACACCCGTTTCAACACGCGGATCTGCCGGCCGGTCGGCCTGACGCCGCAGGACCGGGCGACCATCGTCGAGTACATGGTGGCACGGCTCGGCGTCCGCTACGACATGAAGAACATCTTCGACCTGTTGCGCTACTTCTTCCCCACCCCGCCGGTTCCGGTCAGGTGGCGGCGGCGGATGATCGCCTTCGGTTCGGGCGATCCCACCCGCGCCATCTGCTCGTCGATGATCGCCCAGGCGTTTCAGTCGGTGCGCTATCCGATCCTTCCCGAGATCACCCGCGCGCCCGGACGGCAGCGGGCGGATTCGGATTACTCGCGCCGCGAGATCCTGCACATCCGCCATCACTCGCTCTATGCGCCGCGGGACTTCGACCTCTCTCCCTATTTCCGCATCGTCAAGCCGACGCTCGAATACGGGTTCGACTATAAGCGGCTGGAATGGGGACCGAAGACGACGGCCGGGACCGGGGAGATGCCGGAGCCTCACCCGGATACCGTCTGATCGCCGGACACGATCCTCCGTCCAAAAGCCGCAGTCGCGGCACGCCCGCGGCCGGGAACCGGCAGGCCGCCCGGTTTGAGTGATTGCCTTTTTCTGCGGTCCTGCTAAATCGCGCCCTATGACACACACGCCACTTTCCCATATCCGGAACTTTTCCATCGTCGCCCATATCGATCACGGCAAGTCGACGCTTGCCGACCGGTTGATCCAGACCTGCGGCGGCCTGGCCGACCGGGAGATGAGCCAGCAGGTTCTCGACTCCATGGATATCGAGAAGGAGCGCGGCATCACCATCAAGGCCCAGACGGTCCGGCTGCACTACACAGCCAGGGACGGCGAGGACTATGTGCTCAACCTGATCGACACGCCGGGCCATGTCGACTTCGCCTATGAGGTGTCGCGGTCGCTGAGGGCCTGCGAGGGCTCGCTCCTGGTGGTCGACGCCAGCCAGGGCGTGGAAGCGCAGACGCTCGCCAATGTCTATGCGGCGCTCGACGCCGACCACGAGATCGTGCCGGTGCTGAACAAGATCGACCTGCCGGCGGCGGAGCCCGACCGGATCAAGGAACAGATCGAGGAAGTGATCGGGCTTGACGCGTCGGAGGCTGTGATGATCTCGGCCAAGACCGGGCTCGGCATTCCCGAGGTGCTGGAAGCGATCGTCACAAGACTGCCCGCGCCCAAGGGCGGCACGGTCAAGGATCCGCTCAAGGCGATGCTGGTCGACAGCTGGTACGACACCTATCTCGGCGTCATCGTGCTGGTGCGGATCATCGACGGCGAAATGAAGAAGGGCCAGCAGATAAGGCTGATGGGCACCGACGCCCGCTACACGGTCGAGCGGATCGGCGTGATCACGCCCAAGCTCGTGGCCGTGGAGACGCTCGGCCCCGGCGAGATCGGCTTCATCACCGCCTCGATCAAGGAAGTGGCCGACACCCGCGTCGGCGACACGATCACCGAGGACAAGCGGCCGACGGCCGAGGCGCTGCCGGGCTTCAAGCCGGCGCAGCCGGTGGTGTTCTGCGGGCTGTTTCCGGTCGATGCCGCGGATTTCGAGGATCTGCGCGCCGCCATGGGCAAGCTCCGGCTCAACGACGCCTCATTCTCGTTCGAGATGGAAACGACCGCCGCGCTCGGCTTCGGCTTCCGCTGCGGCTTCCTGGGACTGCTGCATCTCGAGATCATCCAGGAGCGGCTCGAGCGTGAATTCAATCTCGACCTGATCGCCACCGCGCCATCGGTGGTCTACCGGATGAACATGACCAATGGCGACCTGATCGAACTGCACAATCCGGCCGACATGCCCGACGTCGTGCGGATCGACAGCATCGAGGAGCCGTGGATCAAGGCCACGATCCTGACGCCCGACGAATATCTCGGCGCGATCCTGAAGCTCTGCCAGGACCGCCGCGGCATCCAGACCGACTTGAGCTATGTCGGCAAGCGGGCGATGGTGACCTATCAGCTGCCCCTGAACGAGGTGGTGTTCGATTTCTACGACCGGCTGAAATCGATCTCCAAGGGTTATGCGAGCTTCGACTACCAGATCACCGGCCACCAGGAGGGCGACCTGGTGCGGATGTCGATCCTGGTCAATGACGAGCCGGTAGACGCGCTGTCGATGCTGGTGCACCGCTCGGCGGCCGAAAAGCGCGGCCGCGCCATGTGCGAGAAGCTGAAAGAGCTCATCCCCCGCCACATGTTCAAGATCCCGATCCAGGCCGCCATCGGCGGCAAGGTGGTGGCGCGCGAGACGATTTCGGCGATGCGCAAGGACGTGACCGCCAAGTGCTATGGCGGCGACGCCACGCGCAAGCGCAAGCTCTTGGACAAGCAGAAGGCCGGCAAGAAGCGCATGCGCCAGTTCGGCAAGGTCGACATCCCGCAGGAAGCCTTCATCGAGGCGCTGAAGATCGGCGAATAGAAGGGTCTTCCGGCCGGTCCGGATTCCCCGGGAGCTGCCGGGCCTTCAGCTCGGCAGCGGCAGCGCCGTGCGGCGGTTCAATCGCCATTGCCACAGGATATGGGCCAGGAGCGCCAGGAACACGACGCCGCCGCCCATCAGCGTGCGGGGCGCAGGCACTTCCGTATGGATCAGCCAGACCCAGAGAGGCCCCAGCACCGGCTCCATGGTCGAGATCAGGGCTGCGAGCGCCGAGGGGATCAGGCGCGCGCCGGTGGCGAACATCGCCATGCCGAGACCGAGGTTGAGCGCGCCGAACAGGAACAGCAGCCCGAAATCAGCCGCGCTGACGATCAGCCCGGAGGACAGGACCACGCCGACGACGGTGCCGATCATCACGCCCAGGCAGACCGCGGGCGTCATGCGCACACCGGAATAGCGCCGCGTGATCACGGTCGCGGCGGCAAACACCACCGCGATCAGCAGCGCCAGCCCGTCGCCGATGAAGGACACGCTGGCGGCGAAGGAATCCGACACCATCACGGCAATGCCGCCGATCACCGCCAGGATGGCCGCCCAGGTGACCCGGTCGACCGCCTCGCGCAGGAAGACCACGCCAAGCAGTGCTGCGATCAGCGGCACGCCCGCCTGCATCAGCAGGATATTGGCAACGGTGGTGTAGCCGAGCGCGACGACGAAGGAGATCGAGGCCGTGGCAAAGCAGAGCGCCACGCCGACCCCGGGCAGGCCCATGGTGCGAAACAGCCGAACGGTGCCCGCAGGCCCGTCGCGCCAGAGCATGAAGCCCAGCAGGAACACGGCCGCGAAAAACGAGCGCCAGGCGATGATGGTCCACGGGTCGGCCACCACCAGCCCACGGGCGATGGCGCCGCCGAAGCTCCAGGCCAGCGCCGCGCCGAACACCAGAGCCGCGCCCTGGCGCAGGTCGGATCCATCCGGCTTGGGCGAGGCTGATTGTCCGGGTGGGGCGGCTGCAACAGAGTCCATCCCCAACTCATAATCGCGGCGCCGCCAGAAGCAAGCAGGCGGGCGCGACATTTCAGGACGCGATCGGACTGCCGCGTCGCCGAGGCCCGGAAAGGGCCGCCGTTGCCGCCGCGATTGCCGCGCTGGCCCGGGACATCCGCTTGTCGCGCTTCCATGAAGGGCCTCGCCGATGGCGCAGGACGCGCCCCGTCGATCAGGCAGCACCGGCCGCGCGCCAGCCCCGGGAGCCCTGCGCGTTAACCCCGGTCCGGCTCATGCCTTCTGCTTTGCCCGGCAGACGCTCCACCGCGTCCGCCCCGGCGCAGATAATTGACGGGACTGTGCATTCTGCCGTTGACACGGCTCCCGCCAACGCCTAAATCCGCCCCCATGCCCAGATGGCGGAATTGGTAGACGCGCCAGCTTCAGGTGCTGGTACTGGAAACGGTGTGGAGGTTCGAGTCCTCTTCTGGGCACCATACAATTTTTTCAGACAGACCCATACGGTCCCATGTTGTCTCACAACGCTCTGAAAAAGTTGAGCTATTCCGATAAAACACCGGCTTTACTGTCCCATGGTATCCCATGCTGTAGCTCTGTAGCCCAAAGGAAAATACGGTATAAAATACGGTACAAGCGCGAATCGTGCCATTTTGTACCGTATTATCCCTCGGAATAGATTTTGGTACGATAAGCGCAATGTCGAAATAGGCGCGAGGCACCCTGGCAGTGGATCACCGCCACCGAGATCCTATTTCTGCCGTATTTGCCCTTGGAGCGCGGTTAAGAACTCTGGTCTCACAGGCGCGCCCAACTTCCCAACGCTCACGCTGATGGCAAAATGGCGGAGGCAAAGCACCAAGTACCTCGAATGCTGAGGCCGTTAAGGGTTCGGTAACCTAGACGAGGTAGCTTAAAACCATCAGAAGCGGATCGGCGATTGATGGATAACTCCAAAAGCACCGATGTTATGCGGCCAGCGATCTAGATACCGCGTCACTGAACCGGCGTCGTGAGCGCAAGCAAAAGAACAAGGACTGCCAGCGCAAAGAGTATGCGGTGAGCGCAGAACTTGGCAAGGCTGAAAAAGAGCCTGATCGGGTATTCACCCTCAAGCTCGATGCCCTTCCTCGTGATCGACATCTTCGGAATATGCGCGGAATCATTCCGCCCGCCTTTCGGCTGAGTAGACATCATGTCTCTCCCTAGTTTGGCATTTCCCAAATGGAAACGCCGGGAGATCAGGTTATTCGGCATATGTTCTGAATTCGTTAACCCGTTTTCGCTTTTTCTTCTGGCGCTTCGATTTTCACAATTTCCCCTAGAATTTAATGGTCTTCGGTTCGATCGCCTCTCGGGCGGGTTTTTCGAAGCGGTCACGCTAGGTTTAGCTATTGATTGCCTTGCGGATCCAAGAGGCTTTGTTGACGATATTTATCAGGCAGGTCCAGATCCCACGTGTGCTTGACTTCGAGACCCAACGTTTGCGCAAATTTCGTTTGGTTCGCATCATCGGTATAAAAGGTACTGGCTCGACCTACTTTTGCGATTGCAGCGATTTGCCGATCAAATTTGACTTCATTCCATCCCGCAGATGTACCCGATCTCTTATCACCCGATGCGCGGGCTTTTCGTGATGCATCCGCCAATTCAATTGCGCATCTGGCGTCAAACGGAGCGGGGTCAAATGCTACAGTCTCAAATATCGCAGCAATAGCGCGTTCGAAATCCGGAACAGCGCACAGCATCTCTGCCATACATGGTGTTGGTATTAATATCGTGCCACCACGCGCGCCTAATTCATCAATGAGAGCTTCCACCCGTAATGAACAAAAATCTACCGGTTTGCCGGTCGCTGGATTTGGGGTCGGTTTTGTCCCAGGGTTGAGGGCGAGCGAAAGAAAAGTGTTATCAAAAGCTACGATCATCAAGCTGCGCCGCTTTTTTCGTCAAATGCTGCTATTTCAGCAAGCGTGTCGTTTGGCCAATTAATTTCAAGCCTACGAATTCGATCTACAGAGTCCCGAAGGCTTTCACGCTTTATTGGAGCAAAGTCAGTGATCACAAAATCGCTAATGTCCCAATCACCATCTGCTGTCCGGGACCATACACCTCGACCATTTACCTTTACGTCTTCGAATAAAAAATCTCGTAAAGACTTAGCTATTTCTCTTGTTGTCGTGCAGAAAACAGCACCATAAGTGTCTGTAGAAATGCGAACCTTTGCATCATATTGCGTCCCGGCAATATGATAAATTTCACCGACAAAGCTTGCTGCATCTCTGACTCGAAGCGCATTACTTTCATCAATTCTTTTGCCAGGAAAAATAATAACGCTGTGGCCCTGTGGATCACAGAAGCGCCCACTTGTTCCATCTTCCTTGAGCATGGCGTTGATAGAATTATGCGCCCGTTTTGCAGATTTCGGAGCCGTGCCTTGGCTTATCTCTGTTAGTCTCCGAACCAGTTTGGTCTCATAGTTGCGGTCGACTGCGAAGGCACTGCCATGGCTACTTTCAAACACATTTGTTAGGTGCATATTTTCGGCTACGCCAAGCATGCGTTTGATCTCAGAATAATATTCCACCAATCGCCCAAAAGGCATGCTTTCGGGCGTGAAGTCCTCTATCCTGAATGTGTACCTAGGTGCGTCGCTCATTCTCTGCGCCTCCGGCGCAGATTTTACGCGCCCAATGAGTCCATGTACAGAACTCGTTTTCTAACGACATACAACATTTGCGCGGCCAAAATCGTTCATTTCGTTCGCAAGCCGATTGTCGTAACGAATTTCAAATTCTGCGGCATAACGGTGAAGATGGCGTTTACTACAATGCTGATACGCGCCCATTGTGGCGCGCTTGAAAATGCCGATATAGCACTCAATTGATTTGGTGTGCGCCTGATCGCCAGCGCAATGACGGGTAAAGTTATGTCCGCCAAAACCGTGGGCTAGGTTACGGCACTGACGGAAACGGTGAAGAGCATGTCGCGCTATGTGGCACGCACAGGTACAGCATGATCCCATGGAACGGTCAAATTTTTGGAACTCACCGGTCTGAGGAGTTCGGAGCGAAATTACGGTATATCCATACGGTACATTTAGGGTTTTGATTTGTGGCATTCGAACAATCAACGGGTTAGCGAAGAGTTCGAGTCCTCTTCTGGGCACCATTTTCAAGTTTCAGACTGTCCGAGACAGTCGCACGGCCTGTTCAAGACCCCGCCTTCATGGCGGGGTTTTGCATTTGGGCGCATGGGTTGCTGATGGCAGCGTCACCCCCGCAGGACTCTGGTCCCGCGACCTCCGAATCAAAAAACCTCCGGTCTTCACCGGAGGTTCCTTGTTCAGGCGGGGAGGCCGGCAAGGCCGGGCCTCGCGTGATCGTGTCTGGCGATGCTCAGAGGTCGTCGTCGTCTTCTTCCGGCTGGGTGCGCTTCATCGAGCTCAGCTTGGCGAAGACCGCATCGGCGTCGATTTCCTTCTCGCCGCCATCCTCGCCGGACAGGTCCGCCGATTCGGTTTCGCGGGCCGAGACCAGGACGCTGCCGTGGCTGGCTTCGGGCACCGCGCCCCGGTTCTTGGAGGCGCGCTCGACTTCGAAATCGAGATCGATCTGGGTGCACAGGCCGAGCGTCACCGGATCCATCGGCGTCAGGTTGGTCGCGTTCCAGTGGGTGCGGCCGCGGATCTGCTCGATGGTGGACTTGGTGGTACCGACCAGACGCGAGATCTGCGCATCCTTGAGTTCGGGGTGATTGCGCACCAGCCACAGGATCGCGTTGGGCCGGTCCTGGCGCTTGGACACCGGCGTGTAGCGGGGACCCTTGCGCTTGCTCTCGGGCACGTGAACCTTCGGCTCGGACAGCTTAAGCTTGTGCTCGGGATCGGCTTCGGCCACGGCGATCTCCTCGCGGGAGAGCTGCCCGGTCGAGACCGGATCGAGGCCCTTGATGCCCTGCGAGGCCTCGCCGTCGGCAATCGCCTTGACCTCGAGCGGGTGAAGCTTGCAGAACTGCGCGATCTGGTCGAAGCTCAGTGCAGTGTTGTCGACAAGCCAGACGGCAGTCGCCTTCGGCATGAGTAGCTGCTGTGCCATGAATACAATCCTCCTGTCCGTCCGCTCCGGGGGCGCGGGCCGTGGATGAAACCACCATTTCCGGGAAATCGGCTGCGTTATAACCGCAAGCCCGGTCAATTGCAATTGTCGCAATGGGGTTTCGCGGGACCGGCCCAAGGTCTAATTGCCGCGACACGCTGCGCTGGTATTAATGATCGCCATGAAGGC
Organism: Hoeflea sp.; assembly: GCF_030682515.1. GTDB lineage: Bacteria > Pseudomonadota > Alphaproteobacteria > Rhizobiales > Rhizobiaceae > Hoeflea. The sequence continues at coordinate 12,032 of NZ_JAUXOD010000059.1, forward strand.
GGGGTTTGGCATAAGATGGCACCCAGCGCATGCCGGTTAGTGAGGAGGTTCCAATGTCGCAAAAAGCATACAAAATCCTGAAAGAGGCGAAATCCAGGGCGTTGATCGATGATGAGACCTACCAGAAATGGTACAAGCAGAGCATCAAGGATCCGGACAAGTTCTGGGACAAGCACGGCAAGCGGATCGACTGGTTCAAGCCCTACACGAAGGTCAAGAACACCAGTTTCACCGGCAAGGTCTCCATCAAGTGGTTCGAGGACGGCCTGACCAATGTGTCCTACAATTGCATCGACCGGCATCTCGAAAAGCGCGGCGACCAGGTGGCGATCATCTGGGAAGGCGACAACCCCTATGACGACAAGAAGATCACCTACCGCGAGCTCTACGACAAGGTCTGCCGGCTTGCCAATGTGATGAAGTCCAGGGGCGTCAAGAAGGGCGACCGCGTCACCATCTACATGCCGATGATCCCCGAAGCCGCCTATGCGATGCTTGCCTGCACCCGCATCGGAGCGATTCACTCCATCGTCTTCGGCGGCTTCTCGCCCGACGCGCTGGCCGGCCGGATCTCCGACTGCGAATCAACCTTCGTCATCACCGCCGACGAGGGCCTGCGCGGCGGCAAGAAGGTGCCGCTCAAGCACAATGTCGATCTCGCCATCAAGATTGCCGAACGCGAGGGCGTCGTCGTCAAGAACGTGCTGGTCGTGCAGCGCACCGCCGGCAAGATCGAGTGGTTTTCCGATCGCGACACCTGGTACCACGAGGCGATCGCTCAGGCGAAGCCTGACTGCCCGCCGGCCAAGATGAAGGCCGAGGATCCGCTGTTCATCCTCTACACATCGGGCTCGACCGGAAAGCCCAAGGGCGTGCTGCACACCACCGGCGGCTACCTGGTCTATGCGTCGATGACGCATGAATATGTGTTCGACTACCATCCGGGCGATGTCTACTGGTGCACCGCCGATGTCGGCTGGGTCACCGGCCATTCCTACATCGTCTACGGCCCGCTCGCCAATGGCGCGACCACGCTGATGTTCGAGGGCGTGCCGAACTTCCCCACGCCGAGCCGGTTCTGGGACGTGATCGACAAGCACCAGGTCAACATCTTCTACACGGCGCCCACGGCGATCCGCGCACTGATGGGCGCGGGCGACGAGCATGTGACGAAGACCTCGCGCAAGTCGCTCCGGACGCTCGGATCGGTGGGCGAGCCGATCAATCCGGAAGCCTGGATCTGGTACTACAACGTCGTCGGCGAGAAGCGCTGCCCGATCGTCGACACCTGGTGGCAGACCGAGACCGGCGGGATCCTGATCACGCCGCTGCCCGGCGCCACCGAACTCAAGCCGGGATCGGCGACGCGGCCGTTCTTCGGCGTGCAGCCGCAGCTTGTCGACAGCGACGGCGATGTTCTGCAGGGCACGGCGGAGGGCAACCTGTGCATCACCGATTCCTGGCCGGGCCAGATGCGCACGGTCTATGGCGATCATGAGCGCTTCATCCAGACCTATTTCTCCACCTACAAGGGCAAGTACTTCACCGGCGACGGCTGCCGGCGGGACGCGGACGGCTACTACTGGATCACCGGCCGCGTCGATGACGTGATCAACGTGTCGGGGCACCGGATGGGGACGGCGGAAGTCGAGAGCGCGCTGGTGTCGCACGATGCCGTCTCGGAGGCTGCGGTCGTCGGCTATCCACACGACGTCAAGGGCCAGGGCATCTACTGCTACATCACCCTGATGGAGGGCCAGGAGGGCACGGACGAGTTGCGCAAGGCGCTGGTCAACCATGTCCGCCACGAGATCGGGCCGATTGCCTCGCCGGACAAGATCCAGTTCTCGCCGGGCCTTCCCAAGACCCGCTCGGGCAAGATCATGCGCCGGATCCTGCGCAAGATCGCCGAGGACGAATTCGGCGCGCTGGGCGACACCTCGACGCTCGCCGATCCCGGCGTGGTCGATGACCTGATCGCCAACCGGCAGAACAAGAAGAAGGACTGAACCGGGTCCGTCGGTCCGGCCGGCACCCGGTCGGACCCGGCGGCGCCGTCGCCCGGGATCGCGCTTGAGGCCTTCGCAAGCCCGTCCCCTCGGGGGGCGGGCACGGACTGCTGACAAAGTCCTGCCCGGGATGGCGGTTCCCTGTTCTTCGTCATTCCGGCCATGAGCCGGAATCCAGCCACGGCGCGTCTGCGCCGTGAGAGAGTCTCTTGCGATCAAGGACTTGATCGCGCTGGATGCCAGCTTTCGCTGGCATGACGGCTTTTGTTATAGTGCCGCCACATGCGACAGGAATTTTTTGTTGTAGGCTTTGTCAAAAAGCTGGGCCAACCGCCGTTCTGTCCGATGGGGCTTGCCTATCCGCCGAACTCGGCGAGGAGGCCGGCATGGAGATCGGGCGGCAGCAGGTCCCGCGCCGAGTGCAGCAGCCAGAGTTCGACGGCGCGCCCGTCATCCGCCATCACCCTGCCGCAGGCGTCGACATGGCCCTGAAACACCCGGTAGATGTCGCAGACGCCGCCAAATCCGCTGATCTCGAACCCGCGATAGCCGAGATCCGGCGGGCCCGGCATCGTGGCCGGATCCACGACCGGGAGGCCCGACAGGATGGCGGCCAGCGCAAGGGACTGGTCCAGCCCGAGGCTCCAGCCCGGATTGGGCATGCCGGAAAAGATGTCGAGAACCACGTGAAACATCATCTGTCACCTCGCCGCGGACTCCGGTCGCGCCGGAGCCCGCATGTCTGAATCGTGATCTGATCGCTACTGGATCGTAACCCAGCTCCCGGTGATCATATAGGTGCAGAAAGCCGTATAGGGGCCGCGGTCGCAGGTTCTGGGGTCCAGGATCGGATTGCCGCTGTTGTCGGTGTTGCGGGCGGCGGTCTGGCCCGGCTTGTGGGACCAGCAGCCGACATTGTCCTGACGGTACCAGTGATAATCCTGTCCCGGCCAGATCACCAGGGCGACGTACCAGCCCTTGCCGGGGGCGAGCTTGCCGGCAAATCCGGCGGAAGGCTGCAGGCCGTCGCTTTGCGCCGAGGGCTGCACGCCGCCGCAGGTGAGACTGGTGATGGGGCGGCCGGTGGCCCGGCCCGGCTGGGCGAAGGTGTTGGTGGCCTGGTTGTTGGCGTAGTTGTAGCAGTTGTTGTAGGGCTGCCGGGCCGGGGTGTTCCAGAAGGCCGGGTTGTAGGCCGGGGCGTCGGCGGCGTTGCAGGGCGGGCATTTCGCCGCGCCGCCTGACAGAAGCTCTCTCCAGCCCAGCCGGCTGGTGCGCTCGAATTCGGAGATCAGCAGCGCCTGCAGATCGTCGTCACGAAGGGCCTGGCCCGTCAGCTCGATCAGCCGCCTTTCGATCTCGGGATGATCATAGACCTGCAGGCTGGCCTCGGGCTCCGCGGACGCGAACAGCTCGGGCACCGGCGCGTCCTGCACCGCGACGGGGGTGACCCTGAATCCGCGGTAGCCCAGAACAGGGGGGCGGGGCAGCGACGCCAGAGTCGCCCGGTTTTCTTCCAGCGAAGGCAGGATGGTCCTGGCCGCGTCGTCGCCGATGACAAAGCTGGGATTCTCCCTGCCGGAGAAGATGTCGGCAGTTATGAGCAGAGGCATGAGGTTTCTCCTTCCATCCGGGGTCGCGGGAGGTTCAGGATACCACGGCGCATTGCAACCTGAAATACTTTTTCTTTCCTTGCTACACTTTTTAGTACGCGTCTCCCGGGCCTTTCCTGACAGGGGATGCCCGGACGCGTCGCATGGCAAAATGAGGGGTTGGCAAAGGCCGCGTTTTTGCGCAGACTGGTCAGGTCTTCAACCATTGAAAGGAGGTGATCCGATGTCGAGTGATTCCAATGAGCCGGTTCGTACGATTCGGAACGCCGGACTTCGGAGCAGCCTCTGAAGCGCTGGCGCTAACGGCAAGTCCCGATCCCCGGCAAGGGGCATCGGGCAGGCGTCCAACCGGCGCTGGACTTCACGAAGGCCACCCTACGGGGTGGCCTTTTTGGTCTGTGCCGCCTGTTCGCCCGGGCTCCCTGCCGACGCAGGGGCCGATTGCGGCAAAGAGGTGACGGCATGGATGGGCTGCGGTAGTGTCGGCACGCAAACCCCCAGCGGCGACCCATGGCTCCGAAAACGACACTCAACGCGAAGAACCTCGAAGCGCTTGGCCCGCAACGGCTGGCCGAGCTGCTGATGGAGATCAGCACCGGCAGCGCCGCCCACAAGCGGCGGCTGCGCATCGAGCTTGCAGGCAGCCAGGGCGGGGCCGAAATGGCCCGCCAGCTGCGCCAGCGGCTGGTCAGCATCGCCCGGGCCCGCACTGCAATCAACTGGCGCAGGGTGAGGACACTCAAGGCCGAGCTCGAAACACACAGGACAACCATCGCCGGCCCGCTCGCGGCCGAGGATCCGACCGAGGCTTTCGAGCTCATCTGGCAGTTCCTCGCCATGGCCGAGCCGATCTTCGAGCGCTCCGACGACGGCAGCGGCACGCTGATGGAGAGCTTCCACCAGGCCTGTGCGGATGCGGGCGTGATCGCGCAAGCGGCCCGGATCAGCGGCGATGTGCTGGCCGACAAGATCTTCGCAGCGCTGCAGAACAACGGCTACGGCCAGTATGACCGGCTGGTTGCGGCGATGGCAGGGGCTCTCGGCCGGGACGGGCTCGAGCAGCTCAGGTCCCTGCTGGTCCAATGGTCGGAAGAACCCCAGGAAAAGCCCGCCGGCCGCGACCGCGAGATCATCGGCCGGGCCGGCAACGGACCGCTCTACGCGGACGACATCTTCGTCACTGACCGGGACCTGACGGTGCGCGTCGCGCTCGAGGACATCGCCGACGCGCTGGGCGACGTGGACGCCTATATCGCGCAGCAGACCGCGGATGCTCGGCGGGCGCCGATGGTCGCCGCCAACATCGCCAACCGGTTGCTTGCGGCGGGACGGGCCGCGGAGGCGCTCGAGGCGCTTGACGCGGCCAGACCGAGAGATCCGGCCGGCGTTGCGTTCGCGTGGCAACTGGCCCGCGTGGCGGCGCTCGAAGCCCTTGGGCGTAGCGCGGAGGCGCAGGCCTATCGATGGTCGTGCTTCGAGCAGACGCTCAACGCCGGGCACCTGCGCGCCTTCCTCAAGCGCCTGCCCGACTTTGACGACATGGAGGCCGAGGAAAGGGCCTTCGGCCACGCCCAGGCCTTCCCCGACATTCACAAGGCGCTGGTCTTCTTCCTCGACTGGCCGGCCCTGGATGAAGCCGCCAGGCTCATCAGGGTCCGGCACGGCGACCTCGACGGCAACCTCTACGAGGTGCTGACGACCGCCGCCGAAGCGCTCAGGGAGAAACACCCGCTCGCGGCCACCCTCGCGTTGCGCGCCATGATCGGCTTCACCCTCGATCACGCCCGTTCGAGCCGATACAGCCACGCGGCGCGGCATCTCGCGGACTGCGCAAGCCTCGGCCGCCGGATCGACGATTTCGGCGCCCTGCCCGCCCATGACGCCTATGTTGGCGATCTCAGGATGCGGCACGGCAAGAAGTACGGCTTCTGGAGCCGGGTGGATTAACCCGCGCAGCGCAGCTGCGTGCTGAGGCCACCACCGATGGGGTGTCTGAGTCCGACCATTCCGGGCGGCGGCACGGGTTCGTTTGTCTGTCATGCGGCGGCGAGTGCACAGTCCTTCACAGCGGCACGCACTACCGGTGCCGCACGTTCTGGAACCTGGCCTATCAATCGCAGCATGAGGCGCTTATCAGCGGACGCTCTCCAAAGCCCGGAAATTCAGACAGCGGCTTGGCGGCTCGCAGTGCACGGATGATCCTTTCCCAGAGAAGCCAAAGGGGATGCACTGGCGAACCTATGATAGGCTGTCCCAGCGAGGCGAGGCGCTAGATGATTTAGCGGAACGGGCGGGGCTGGCGATGTTCGGGCGTTGGCTTTGCCTATGACAACGTGTTTGGGGGTACTATGACTTGGGCAAAGGGATTCTTGCGTGTTTGGGTGCTTCTGTCCTTGATCTGGATAGTGGGTACGGCCAGCATCCTATTTGAGGATATTTGGGACCCGTACTTTCAAAGTCGCGGTCTCTATTTCTCCGCTGAGGGAGAGGGGGTACGGACTAAAATACAGGCAGAGGCAATAGCAGAATTGGAACGGCGGAAGGCCGCTCGTGACCCGCGCCTTCGTCTGTATAATTTGACCTCTCCGGACGGTAATGTGCACCCAATTGCTGCCGAGAATGAAGAAGCTGCCTCCGAATTGCTCAAGGACCGGATTGGCAATTGGCTTATCAATCCCGGCGACAGTTCGGATTCGGTCGCATCCCCGCTCGCCGTAGAGATGTTTTCTGACAAGTACCGCTCCTTTGAGCAGGCATGGATTGCAGGCTACTTTCAACGTGTCGAGTTCGAGACAATTTCAGAGGTCGTCTTGTTCTTGCCGGTCGGACTTCCGGAGGGCGAGGTTTCAAGGCGCACCAAAGTCGCCCATGATACGGCTGTTAGACTTAAGGACACGGTAGTGAGCCAGCGGCGTTCTGAGGCAACTAAGACCGCAGCATTGATGGCGCTGATTCCTCCGATAGCGCTTTTTCTGATCGGTGCAGGAATCGGGTGGTCGCTGTCTGGATTTCGCAGCAATACATAAGATTGCAACAGCCCTATGCGGGGCTGGCAACGCTTGGTGTTAGGGCTGAAGTTAGGGTCAACCGGAGCGGCGTAAGAATTTTTAGAATAAAAACAGTGCTTTAGATAGGAATGATGGCGGAGAGAGAGGGAAACTCTCCCCCGCATCACCTAACCCCTTGAAGCCCTTGTAAGTCAGCCGGTTAGCTGCCATTTAGGGGGTAGAAGCTGGGGGTAGACAGTGAGCAAACGGGCAAGCCGAAAGGACTATCTAGAGTTCCGTAAGGGCAGTTGGCACGTTCAAGTGTCTGTCCCCGTTGCTTGCCGTGAGATCGTCGGGCGGGCTGTCCTGAGGCGGAACCTGAAGACCCCGGACAGGGCCACCGCAGAGCGCCTCAAGTGGCCGACCATTGCCGAGTTCAAAGACCGCATTGCCAAGGCCGAAGCCGCGCTTAGCGCCACAGACCCCATTGAGCGGGAAGCCCTCATCATCCGCGCCAGACTGGATGCGATCCCCGAAAGTGAGCATGGACGGGACCCCAAGGACGATAGCCTGACGGCTCTCCTTGAGGCCGCCGATGGTCCCGAGGAGTCGCTGAAATGGGAGGCGCTATACGCCGCCGAAGACATCGAGAGGACCCACGGGCGGGACAAGGCCGTGACCTTCTACAAGACCGCCGTAGGGGAGCGGACACCGCTTGAGGCCCATGTCGGGGATTTCCTATCAACACAGGGGTACAAGCCGAAGTCGGAAGCGGACTTTAAGCGGGCGCTGGGCTACCTCAAGGATTGGCTGACATCGAGCGGGCAGCTTGCTACCGTCGAGGCCGTGGGCCGCCGCAATGCATCGGACTTCGTGCACAACAGCCTTGAAGCGGGCCGGTCGGCAAAGAAGGCGCAAGCCTACCTCTCCTTTATCCGCAGCTACTGGGAGTTCATGCAGCGGACTGGCAGGCTGACGGATGACGGCAACATATGGCGGAGCGTCACCATCTCCAAGGCAGCAAGGCAGCGGCCCAAAAGGGGAGCCGTCGAGGGAGCGGATGAGGTCCGGCCTTTCGAGGATGAGGAGGTTGCCGCGCTGCTATCCGGGGACTGGCGAAAGCGCCCTGAGGCTGGTCTCTGCATGTATGTGGCCGCGCTGAGCGGGATGCGTATCGAGGAGATTTGCCGTCTAAGGCTGAGAGATTGCGGGGGCGGTATCTTCAAGGTCAGTGAGGTCCGGAGGGGCAAGACGGAGGCGGCTAGGCGTTCATTCCCAATCCATCCCGATCTAGCTCAGGCAATCGCCCAAAGGGTCCGCAGGGGCCGCCCCGATGACTACCTCATTGACGGCCTCAGAGAGAGCACAGCCAGTAGCGAGGAGCGATCTAGTCCCCTCTCGAAATGGTTCACCCGGTATCGCCGCAAGGTAGGTGTCGGGGGCGGTGCTGGCGACTTCTCCCCCGTCAACTTCCATTCGTTCCGCCGCTGGTTCATCCGGAAGGCGAGAGACGGCAAGTTCAGGGATGGTGCGGGCTTTGATGAGTTCAGCATTGAGTGGGTTGTCGGACATGACGGCAAGGGCAGCGTGAGGCCCGCCGAGCTTTCCCAGAAAGGATACGCGGGGCCAGACCCCATGGACATCAAGAGGCGAGTTGTCGAGGCCGTGCAACTGCCAGCGGGCATTCTGCCCTTCAAAGAGACCGGCCCCAAAGGAGAAGCATGAAATGCGCACATTGAGAGTTGGACGCCTAGAGATCGGCATCGAGTTCTGGTGCCGCCCCATGGACATCGAAAACTGGCAGCTTGGCAGCGAGCATGATGCTGACGCCTTCAAGACCCGCCTCTATTGGTTTGGGCCGCTTCATGTGGCGTTTTGTCGTTTACCGCGAGAACTTGCCAGCGAGCCGAAATGGAGCTGACCTGAATTACCCTGCTATCTGATAAAGCGGGGTGTCCATAAGGCCGGTAGGTGCTGGGCGGAAATACCCTCATATCTGATAACTAGGTCCGCCTTCAGGCAATACCCACCCATCTGATAAGCCGGTGGCCCCAGGCGTTGAATTACCCTGCCATTAGATAAGGGGTGTCCTTTAGGTATATACATAGAGACCTTAGCCCGATTTATTCACCGCAGGCAGCTTTGTGGGTTGGCGGGAGTAGCCTAAGTCATTGTTTTGCTGTAAGAATATGGGTGTCTAATCCGATCTTTC
>NZ_JAUXOD010000075.1 GCF_030682515.1 Hoeflea sp.
GCGCCGAAGAAGCGCTTCGGCCGCTGCAGCGCATTGGCGTCCACGCCACCGGTCAGCACCTTGCCCGACGACGGCACGACCGTGTTGTAGGCGCGGCCCAGGCGGGTGATCGAATCGAGAAGAATCACCACGTCACGGCCGTGCTCGACCAGACGCTTGGCTTTCTCGATCACCATCTCGGCCACCTGGACGTGACGAACCGCCGGCTCATCGAAAGTCGAGGCCACCACTTCGCCCTTGACCGAGCGCTGCATGTCGGTGACTTCCTCGGGGCGTTCGTCGATCAGCAGCACGATCAGGTAGCAATCCGGATGGTTGGCGGTGATCGAATGGGCGATGTTCTGCAGCAGCACCGTCTTGCCGGTGCGCGGCGGCGCCACGATCAGTCCGCGCTGACCCTTGCCGATCGGCGCCACCAGGTCGATGACACGGGCAGAAATATCCTTGGTTGTTGGATTGTCGATTTCCATCTTGAAGCGCTCGTCGGGATAGAGCGGCGTCAGATTGTCGAAATGCACCTTGTGCTTGATCTTTTCCGGATCTTCAAAATTGATCGTGTTGACCTTGAGCAGCGCAAAATAGCGCTCGCCTTCCTTCGGACCGCGAATCGGGCCCTCGACGGTATCGCCTGTTTTCAGCGAGAACCGGCGGATCTGCGACGGCGAAATATAGATGTCATCGGGACCGGGAAGATAGTTTGCATTGGCCGAGCGCATGAAACCGAAACCGTCCTGCAGGACTTCGACAACGCCTTCACCGATGATCTCGACTTCCTGCGCCGCAAGTTGCTTGAGAATCGCAAACATCAACTCCTGTTTGCGCATCACTCCGGCATTTTCTACTTCGACTGATTCGGCAAAAGCCAGAAGATCGGTAGGCGTTTTGTTCTTGAGCTCTTGAAGCTTCATTTCCTGCATGGAAAATCCAAAATCTGATGATATCGACGTGGGGAAAAGCGGGCATTGCGATCCGGCTTGGGAAAGCCGGCCAGACAGAGACTGGCGCCCGCCACAAGGACGTGGACTGATTGATAGCGATTCACGTGAAACGCTGCAAGCCCCGTGATGCGGCAAATTGAAGCCGCCAGGACCCGCCTCAACCCATGGGAAGCCGTTCAGGCGAAGGGCTTGATGATCACCATGATGATCACGACAATCATCAGAACCGTCGGGATTTCATTGGCCATGCGCCATTGCCGGGCGCTCATGGTGTTCCGGCCCAAGGCAAACTTTCGCGCGGCACGGCTGAGAAAGACGTGAAACACCGTGAGCCCGACGACCCCGGCAATCTTGATCCACAACCATAGACCCAACAAGCCGAAGCCGCTCCAGGCGAGCCACAGGCCGACTACCCATGACACCATCATGGCCGGCGCCATGATCACCTTGAGCAGCCGCTGCTCCATCACCACGAAAGTCGCCGCGGGCTCGCCGCCGGCCTCAGCATCGGCATGATAGACGAACAGCCGCGGCAGATAAAACAGCCCGACCATCCAGGATATCACCGCCACCACGTGCAGCACCTTGAGCCAGCCATAGAGCCAGGACGGATCGTACCACCAGGCCAGCACCGCCAGCAGGACAACGGCGGCGATAGAGCCATAGGCCTTCACCCGGGCCTTGCCGCCCTCGCTGGCACTTGTCGCTTTCTCCGACATCAGCGTTTCGCCGCGCCTCTGATGCGCTCCATCAGCCGGGTCACGTTCTCGGGATCGGCCTGGGGCGTGATGCCATGGCCGAGATTGAAGATCAGCGGGCCGTCGCCCAGCGTCTCGAGCACCTCGTCGACGCCCTCGTCGAGCGCCCGACCCCCGGCCACCATGCGCAGCGGATCGAGATTGCCCTGCACCGCACCGCCCGCCTGGATCTGCCGGCCGAGCTTTGCGGGAACGGTCCAGTCCAGGCCAACACAGTCGACTCCGGTCGCCGTGCGGTAGTTTTCCAGCAGGGCTCCGGCCCCCTTGGCGAATCCGATCACCGGAACACCAGGGCGCTCGCTGCGGATGCGGTCCACCATGCGCTTGACCGGCCCGATGGAGAATTTGGCAAAATCCCGTTCCCCAAGAACACCGGCCCAGGAATCAAAGATCTGCACCGCATCGGCGCCCGCGTCGATCTGGGCGATCAGGTAATCGGCCGAAATTTCGGAAAGCAGGTCGAGCAGCGCCGCAAAGGCTTCCGGGTGCTGCATAGCAAACAGCCGGGCCGGCGCCTGGTCCGGCGTTCCGTGCCCGGCGATCATGTAGGTCGCCACCGTCCACGGCGCGCCGCAGAAACCCAGCAACGTGGTCTCCGAGGGGAGCTCGGCACGCAGCCGCCGCACGGTCTCATAGACCGGCGCCAGATGCTCATGCATCTTCGAAGCGTCAAGCGATGCGATCGCGCCGGCCTCGATCGGATCCATCAGTGGTCCAGTGCCCTCGACAAACCGGACGTTGCGATCCAGCGCATCGGGGATCACCAGGATATCGGAAAACAGGATTGCCGCATCAAAGCCGAAACGGCGGATCGGCTGCAGCGTGACCTCGACGGCCAGGTCCGGCGTGTAGCACAGGTCGAGAAAGCCGTTGGCCTTAGCCCGGGTCGCCCGGTACTCGGGCAAATACCGGCCGGCCTGGCGCATCAGCCAGACGGGTGGCGGAAACACCGTCTCGCCTGCCAGCACCCTCATCACCTTGCGTTCACCAGCTTTGGTCATCACCACTTCCTTAAAACAAATCCTTATTGATCTAGGATTCTGATTCTTAGACTCTGTGGGTTACGGGGATTGCAGTTTATCCACACCCCATCCACAGCCTGTCCATATAAACCGTGTCAAACCGGAAGGACAATCCGATTTGCCAGCCTGAGTGTCAGCTTTCCGAAAAGCATTTGGTTTCAAGCTATTCGGCCTGGCAAGGTGGTAGCTTGGCTGGCGCCGGGCAAAACCGTCCACACGCTGGCGCTCCACCACGCGCGAAACTGTCCACTGGCCTGGCAATGTGGAGAACCAGCCTGGTTATCCCTTGCATTCCGACCCGGGGGCCTCTTAGCTCATCTCTGTCCCGCTTTATCAACATCCCACGGAGAATCCTGTGGAGCAGACAAAAAACTATTTCCACCTGCATCTGATCTCCGATTCGACGGGCGAGACCCTGATGGCAGCCGGGCGCGCCGCCGCCGCCCAGTTCCAGGGCTCCCAGGCGCTGGAACATGTCTATCCGCTGATCCGCACCCGCAAGCAGCTGTTCGCGGTCCTCGACGCCATCGACGGCGCACCGGGGATCGTGCTCTACACCATCGTCGATGCGGAGCTGTCGTCGATCATCGAACTCAAATGCCGGGACATGGGCCTGCCCAGCGTGTCGGTGCTGGAGCCGGTGATGAATGTGTTCCAATCCTATCTTGGCGCGCCCTCGCGACGCCGCGTCGGTGCCCAGCACACGATGGGGGAGGAGTATTTCAAGCGCATCGACGCGTTGAATTTCACACTCGAGCATGATGACGGCCAGTTGCCGGCGGATTTCGACGAAGCCGACCTGGTGATTCTCGGCATCAGCCGCACCTCGAAGACGCCAACGAGCATCTATCTCGCCAATCGCGGCATCAAGACCGCCAATATCCCGATCGTCTACGGCGTGCCGCTTCCCGAGGATCTGATCCATGCGCGGAAACCGCTCGTCGTCGGCCTCATCGCTTCCGTTGAACGCATCTCCCAGGTCCGCCAGAACCGTGTTCTGGGGTCGACGGCTGGCTACCAGGGCGATCATTACACCGATCGCGCCCTGATCAGCGAAGAGCTGAAATATGCCAGATCGCTGTGCGAGCGGCACAATTGGCCGGTCATCGATGTGACCCGGCGCTCCATTGAGGAGACCGCGGCTGCCATCCTTGCCTTGCGGCCCAAGTGGCGCTAACCCGGTGACATCCGGAAGCGCACTCATTCAGGAGACACTCATGGCACCGCGCCTCGTGCTCGCCTCGGCGAGCCCCTACCGAAAAGCGCTGCTTGCAAATGCGGGCCTGTCCTTCGATGTGGAACCCGCCCGGGTGGACGAACGCGCCATCGAAGAGACCCTGGAGGGTCTCGACGCCGAAGACACGGCCCTGATCCTTGCCGAAGCCAAGGCCCAGGATGTCTCGGGCCGCAACCCGGGGGCCCTCGTCATCGGATCGGACCAGACCCTGTCGCTTGACGACCGGATCCTGCACAAGCCAAGCGACATGGAGCAGGCGCGCCGCAGGCTCCTGGACCTGTCGGGCCGGTCCCATGCGCTCAACAGCGCCGTGGTGCTGGCGCGGGACGGAGAGACCCTGTGGCGCCATGTCGCGGTCGCCCGCATGACGATGCGGAAGCTCGATCCCGGCTTCATCGGCCGCCATCTGGCCCATGTCGGGGACAAGGCACTCACCTCCGTGGGCGCCTACCAGTTCGAGGGCGAGGGGATCCAGCTCTTCGAAAGCTTCGAGGGCGATCATTTCACCATCATCGGCTTGCCACTTCTGCCCTTGCTGGCGACGTTGCGGGACATGGGAGCGATCGATGGATAAGACGGAAACTACCGGGCGTCGGGCCTTCATCATCGGCGATCCGATCAGCCACTCCCGGTCTCCATTGATCCACCGCCACTGGCTCGCGCGCGCCGGACTGGCAGGAAGCTACGATCCGGTTGCCGTCAGCCCAGCCGACCTGCCTGCCTTTGTCGCCGCGCTGAAGGACGGATCATCCGGTTTCTGCGGCGGCAATGTCACCATTCCCCACAAGGAAGCGGTGCTGGAGCTGGCGGACGAGGCCGACGCCACGGCCAGGGAGATCGGCGCGGCCAACACGCTGTGGCTCGAAAATGGCCGGCTGATGGCGACCAACACCGATTCCCACGGCTTTGCCGCCAATCTCGACGAGGCCGCCCCGGGCTGGGACGGCGGAACCAGGGCCGTTGTGCTTGGAGCGGGCGGCGCCTGCCGCGCCATCATCCATGCCCTCATCAAACGCGGCTTCGGCTCGATCGCCATCGTCAACCGGACCGAGGCCCGGGCCCGGGTGCTCGCCGACCGGTTCGGTCCGCGGGCCAAGGCCTATGGCATGGACAGCCTGCAGGATCTGCTCGCCGGCGCTGATCTCTTCGTCAACACCACCTCGCTCGGCATGGGCGGCACCGAAACGCCGCAGATCGATTTCACCGGCATGTCTGATCGCGCGCTGGTCACCGATATCGTCTATATCCCCCTCGTCACGCCCATGCTCGCGATGGCCAAGGGCCAGGGCCTGCCAACCGTCGACGGACTGGGAATGCTGCTGCATCAGGCAGTGCCGGGATTTGAAAAATGGTTCGGCGCCACGCCCGAAGTGACCCCGGACCTGCGCCGCCTGCTGATCGCCGACATGGAGGCGAAAGCATGATCATCATCGGCCTGACCGGCTCCATCGGCATGGGGAAGTCGACCACGGCGGAGATGTTCCAGGCGCTTGGGATCCCGGTCAACAGCGCCGACGAGGTCGTCCATCAGCTCTACCGCGGCGAGGCGGCGCCGCTCATCGAGCTGGCTTTCCCCGGAACCGTGGCCGAAGGCGTGGTCGACCGCGCGCGTCTCTCCGAGCAGCTGATGGCCGCGCCCGAAGGCTTCGCGCGGCTCGAGGCCATCATCCATCCGTTGGTGCGGGCCCGCGAACAGGATTTCCTCGCCCAGGCGCGATCCCGCGGCGAGCCGCTTGTGGTGCTGGACATTCCGCTGCTGTTTGAAACCGGTGCGGCGGAGCGGGTGGACGTCATCGTCGTTGTCAGCTGTGCGCCGGAGATCCAGCGGGACCGGGTTCTGGCGCGGCCCGGCATGACGGAGGCGAAATTCGCCTCGATCCTGGCGCGCCAGACCCCGGACGCGGACAAACGCGCCCGCGCTGATTATGTCATCGACACCGGCAGCGGGCTCGAGGCGGCAAGGCAGCAGGTCGCCACCATCGTCGCCGAGCTGAAAACCCATCAGAAGCGGAGCCTGTAGAATGCGCGAGATCGTCTTCGACACCGAGACCACGGGCCTCGACAACCAGGCGGACCGGATCATCGAGATCGGCTGCATCGAACTGGAGAACCAGTTTCCGACGGGCCGGTCGCTGCATCTGTACATCAATCCAGACGGCCGCAAGGTCCATCCCGATGCACTGGCCGTGCATGGCATCACCGATGCATTCCTGGCCGACAAGCCGGTCTTTGCCCAGGTGGTCGACGAGATCGCCGAATTTTTCGAGGGCGCGCATTACGTCGCCCACAATGCCACCTTCGACATGGGGTTTCTCAATGCCGAGTTCCGGCGCGTCGGCCGCCTGCCGGTGGCAGCCGAGCTGGTGATCGACACTCTGGCGCTCGCCCGCCGCCGTCACCCGATGGGGCCCAACAGCCTCGATGCGCTCTGCCGCCGCTATGGCATCGACAATTCCCACCGCACCAGACACGGCGCGCTGCTCGACGCCGAACTGCTGACCGATGTCTATATCGAGATGCTCGGCGGCCGCCAGGCGGCCCTCGGCCTGTCGGCGATCGACACGGGTCAGGTCGATCTGAGGTCGGATGAGCCGACCATCGTCATCGGCGAGCGGCCGGCGCCGCTGCCGCCTCGGCTGAGCGCGGCGGAATTGGAGGCTCACGCTGTGCTTGTTGGCCGCATCGGCGAAAGCGCCTTGTGGCGCAAGCATGGCTGACGGGCCTTTGCGGCGCTCTCCATACCTTGAGTATGGCGCCACGGTTTTCCTGACCCGCCGCAAGCGGGCCTGATCTTTCGATGCCCCGCAAACAAAAAATGCCGCCCGGGCGCACTGCGCCAAGGCGGCATTTCGCAATTCCATGCCCGAAGGCTCAGTTGACCTGATTGGCGACCTGGGCCCGGGTCTTTTCCTCGGCCATGCGCTGCTGGAACATCTGGCCGAAATCGATCGGATCGATCAGCAGCGGCGGGAAGCCGC
>NZ_JAUXOD010000085.1 GCF_030682515.1 Hoeflea sp.
CGACGAGATCATCCTGTTCCACCGGTTGCGCCGGTCTGAAATGGGCGCGATCGTCGACATCCAGCTCTCCCGTCTCGGCAAGCTGCTTGTCGACAGGAAGATCGAGGTCACGCTTGATGCCGAAGCCCGGGCATGGCTCGCCGAAAAGGGCTATGACCCTGCCTATGGCGCGCGTCCGCTCAAGCGGGTCGTGCAGAAATATGTGCAGGACCCGCTGGCCGAGAAGATCCTTCTCGGCGAGGTCGGCGAGGGCGCCGATGTCAGTGTGAGCGCCGGGTCAGACAGGCTGGTGTTTGTCGTTGCCGGAGACGCGCCGGTGGCGACCGATGACACCCAGGGCGAAGCCGCGTAGCGCCAGGCAGCACTCTCGGGCAAGGCGGGTCCCTCCGGGGCCCGCCTTTTCCTTTTTTCAGGGGCGGCTTACATCAAGTCGATGGGCGGATCTGGAAGTCCTGGGCACCGATGACCCCGGGGCACCCGGCCCTACAGGCCGGTGATGCCACAGCGGTGAGTGACCATTTGCCAAACCAGGCCGACTTGCCTCGGCAGGCTCAGCGGCTCGCCAGTTCCTTGTTGGTCATTTCGATGCCGAGCAGCGCATTGATGCGATCGCGCTCGCGGGCGAACATCGCATAGGCTTCGTCCTTCAGGGACTTGCCGTCGGGCAGGCGGATGCGCATCGGATCCACCTTGTTGCCATTGACGATCAGCTCGTAATGCAGGTGCGGGCCGGTCGACAGGCCGGTTGACCCCACCGTTCCGATGACCTGGCCCTGCCGAATGCGGGCGCCCGGGACGACGCCCTTGGCAATGGTGTGCTGATGCGAATAGCTCGATTCATAGCCGTTGGCATGGCGGATGATGGTCTGCCGGCCGTATCCGCCCTTGTCCCAGCCCGCCGTTTCAACCACGCCGTTGCCCGCGGCAATAATCGGCGTACCGCGGGGGGCGGACCAGTCGACACCGGTGTGCATGCGCGAATATCTCAGGATAGGATGGCGGCGCATGCCGAAGCCGGAACGGAATTTTCCATTCGGCACCGGATTGCGCAACAGGAACTGGCGGGCACTGCGGCCTTCCTCGTCATAATAATCGATCGAATTGTCTTCCGGATGCTGGAACCTGTAGAGCCGGATCGCATTGCCGCCGAACTTCGCATTGACGAACAGCAACTCGGATTCCTCCGTCGCGGCGCCGCTTTCGTCGGTCACGGAGAAAAAGGCCTCCAGCGTGTCCGAGGGCCTGAGCGACGACTGGAAATCGACATTGCTGGCCAGCATCTTGATGATCTGCTCCACCATGTCGGTGGACATGCCGTAGGTCAGCCCGGCTCGGTAGATGCCGTCGTAGATGTTGGGCAGGTCGCGCGCGGTGACGATCGGAGTCGCCGATTCGTCGAAGGCCGATCTGATCGCCGGCGTGGGTGGAGGCTCATTGCCAAGCACGAACCCGTTGCGATCCGACAGCGCGACGGTGATCATGTGGCTCGAATTCTGGTAGACGCTCATCCTTATGATCCGCGCCCGGTCCCCGGATTGCTCGACGCCGATCCGGACGACGGAGTTCTCCGGGATCCTGTCCGTCTTGATCTGCCGCGCCAGGACCGACATTGCGGCTTCATACTGCTCCGCCCCATAACCCGCGCCATCGAGGATCTCCGAAAGGGGGGCCGCCTTTCGGACCGGGACGATGTCGTCCACATATTCCACTCGCTCGGGGCTGGCCGGCGAATAGGAGGCGACGGAGACGTTTTCCGCGATCACGCGCGCATTCAGGCTGGCGCTGAAATCGAGATCGATCCGGTTGGAGACGAACCGGCGCGGATCGACATAATTGAGGGAAGCGAGCTGCACCGATCCATCGGTCAGCACCGATCCGTTGGTCCGCACGGTTTCCTCCGCTTCGTCCAGCGTCATGGAGGCGGCGAACGGGCGCTCCGGCGAATCCACCGGGAAATCAAGCGAGCGCAGGCTGATCTCTGATTCCACATCGGCGCCGTAGATCACGCCTGTCCTGACAGTCGAGGCAGACTCGGCCTCGCCGGCCGAGAAGATCTTGAGCGGGTCGAAGCGCGGATAGGACTTGGCGGCGGTGGCGGGATGATTGGCGGCCAGCGCGATCTTGACATGGGCAAAGGGCTGGCGCCGGACGACATCGTGATCGCCGTCACGCACCATGGTCGAGACCTCCATGATGGCGCGGTCGACCGGTTTGGCGGTGACCA
This sequence comes from Hoeflea sp., assembly GCF_030682515.1. Lineage (GTDB taxonomy): Bacteria > Pseudomonadota > Alphaproteobacteria > Rhizobiales > Rhizobiaceae > Hoeflea. The sequence continues at coordinate 2,225 of NZ_JAUXOD010000085.1, forward strand.
CCGACTGGATCAGCCGCGAGCCCTTTTCCATCGACCCGGCCCCGCTGCTGTCAAGGTCGGCTGCGGCCAGGGCCTCCGCCGGAATCGCCAGCTGTTCGCGCCCCTCGAGGGCGCCGAACAGGGCCACGCCCATCAGCAGACTGGAGGTGATACCAGTCATGAAGGTTCCCGAAAGCCAGCGCAGCGAGATCTCGCGTTTGTCCGGCGGCTTGCGACCGCCGGCCAGCAGCGGCGGTTGATCGCCCATCTGCCGTGCAAGAAACTCGTCGTTTGGCATTCGTCCTCCCGGGTCTGCACCGTCTGTCGTCTTGGAGCGCTGCAGCGTGATGAAGATGTGCCCTGCAGCCGGGCGTGAGTCAAACGAGAAGCCTTGCCCGATCCAGATCCACGGCCGAATCAGCCGCGTGATTGGCGCAAGCCGTCCCTTCAAGCCGCCACCCTGCCTCTTCTAATCGAAAATCCGGCGGCGATAAGGCAGAATCGGGCCAGGATCGCACTTAATTCTATAGGGGCGGCTCGAAGACCCGGCTCCGACGGCGCGCCCTCACGGAAAACTTCGAAAAATGTCAGTTATGTGAAAAAGGCTGTTGACTCTTGGTGATGGTGGGACCTATAAACCGCCCACACAACGAGGGCGGCGCGCCGCTGGCGCCAAGAAGTTCGCCCTTGTGTTATCCAAGAGAGCCGC
>NZ_JAUXOD010000088.1 GCF_030682515.1 Hoeflea sp.
CCCATCCTTCAACCCGCCAAGCCCCGACCCCCCTGCGATGAAAAAGGCGCAACAGATCACTGCTTGTCCAACTCACAAGAAATGTATCTGCCGTCCTCCGAAACACGCCGAAACCGAAGCCTCATGAATAGGTCGGGTTAAACTTCTTGCCGTCCTCCAGACAAATCAGGAAATCCGGCGTCACTGATTTGCGGATCGGCACTGCAGGGACGGGCTTTTCTTCCGTTTGTTCAGGTTTGGCGCCAGCGGCAAGGCTGGCGAATGCCGCATGCGTGTCGGCAATGAGTTGCGGAAGCTCGCTTGCGGGCACAGAATTGTTGCTGACATAGGCAGAGACGATGTTGGCGGTGAGCCCGATCAGATCGGCATAGAGTTCAGTATTCTCTTCGTTCATGGTCCTGTCCAAGCGGGGTTTTTCGTACGGACGCCACTGTCGCGGCGGTATCACCGGTACAGGAAGAACAGGTTCTCGCATAGACCTTGATGATGCTGGCATAAAGTCAGCCGCAAGTGTTGCTGGCATGAACCACGAGGCTTCGTGCTGGAAGATCTGACTCCGGTGCAGAGCCCATTTCCCCGCTCTTGTCGGCTTAATTCCCTTGTTCCAGCCCGGACCTAGCCGATCAACCCGCTGCGGGGTCGGACTACGCAAAGCGTGCCGTCGCTCATGGCTTTGCCATCGCGATGATCGCGGTCCCGGCCGGACCCGACGGGCGCCTGTCGAGCGGGGAATGGTCCCCGCGAATACGGGAGCCAAACAAATGTCGCACGAACTCAGCCTCGCTCAGAACCACGCCTGGAACCTTGCTCGCACCCTGATGACGCCGGTCATCCTCTTCAAGATCGACGACAACGAATACGGCGTTCTTCCTGCCGAAGACCTCGACGGCGACGAGGTCGTGGCGATCTTCGAATACTGCCCTTACACAGGTGGCAGGCCGGTTCATTGAACCGGCTCTGCCGTCCGGCGTGCCGCAGCCAAGCGGCAGGCCGCAAGGGAGGCTGCGCCGCGGCTAAAGCCGCGCCCTTGCGCCCTTTGCTCGTCGCGGCGGTCGCGGAGTGTTCCGCCAACGTGTGGAAGAGATAGACTTGGAAAAAGGCCGGCCGGAAGGCGGCCGGGAGAGAAGAATGGAAAAAGCGGATATAGAAGAACTGCGCGGCCGGGTCGGCTGTGCGGCGGTGCTGGAGACCGGCGGTTTCGCGGTCGATCGCAAGGAGAGCACCCGCAAGGCGGTGAAGTACCGACGCGCTGACGATATCATCATTGTGATCCACGACGGCAAGGGCTGGTTCGATCCGTTGTCCGATGCCAAGGGCGATATTTATTCGCTGGTCCAGCATCTGGACGGCGGCGATTTCCTGGAAGCCTTCGTACAGGTCGCGTCCCTGGTCGGGTTCGTGCCGAGCGAGCCTCAATGGAAACGACAGTTCAGGGAGTCTGAGCCCGATGAGTCGGTCCCTGAGCGATGGACCGTTCGACGCAAGCCATGGCGCGGATCGGCAACCTGGCGCTACCTGCGCGATGAACGGCATATCCCCGAACGCGTCATCCGGACCGCCATCGCCCGGAACCTGCTGCGGGAAGGCCCGCGCGGCAGCATGTGGGCAGCCCATACCGAGGCGGCCGGCATCGTCTCCGGCTGGGAGGAGAGGGGACCCGAGTGGCGTGGTTTTGCAAGCGGAGGCAGCAAGGTGCTGTTCCGCTTTGGGCACAAGGGTGCTGTTCGCATCTGCGTTACAGAAGCGGCGATCGATGCGATGAGCCTGGCCGCGATCGAGAATATCCGCCGAGATACGCTCTATGTCAGCACCGGCGGCGGCTGGTCGCCGGCTACCGATGCCGCCCTTCGCCTGATGGGACAGCGGCCGGACGTACGGCTTGTCGCGGCCACCGACGCCAACCCGCAGGGCGAAGCGTTCGTGTCGAGGTTGCGTGAGCTTGCCGGCGAACTCGCCTGCGACTTCGAACGATTGAAGCCGGTCACTGACGACTGGAACGATCAGCTTCGCCTTCAGGAGCGCGCGAATTCGAGAAGGGGGCCGATGTCGTGATTGTCGGCGGCTTGAAGTGCTGCGACGTACCGCGTGCGCAACTCTCCCACGTCGCCCAGGCTCCCGCTCCCCCAACTGAAGGGCTCTGCGCCCAGTTTCTCCACGAGCAGATCGGCAGCTAGGCGCGCATGGCGTCCATTGCCGTTTGGGAACGGGTGGATGGCGACCAGACGATGGTGGAATCGGATTGCGATCTCGTCAGGCGCGAATGTTTCATGGTCGATCCAGTACCGAACGTCATCAAGCAGCGCCATGAGTTCGACCGGAATTAGGTAGGCCTGAATGCCGATGTTGCGCTCCGTCGTGCGGAAGCTGCCGGCCCATTGCCAGACCTCGCCGAACATGCGTCGGTGCAACATGCGCATGAAGTCTTCGGTCAGTATCCTGCTGACCGGCATGCGGCGTCGTCCGCGGGCCCAGGCTGCGCCCTCGACAATGTTTTCCTGTTCGGCTTCGTTGAGATCCTGCCTGTGGGTGATCCAGCTTTGAAGTAGGCCCTCGCGCTCCTGCGGTTCGAGCGGTGTTGCGTCCTCTGGTTCCTGGAAGAGGTCTGTCATTTCTCCGCCCAGAGATCGCGCTCGGAAAGCTGGTCGCGGATATAGGCCTGGACGCGCGCTTCAAGGTCGGCATCGTCCGTTCCCTGCGCCTCCAGGCGCATCGTGTGCGCGACCCGCTGAAGTTCGCGCAACGCGATCTTCCGGGCACGCTCGTTGACGGCGGCCTCAAGCGCGGTGTTCGGGACCAGTGCATAGACGAGGGTGCAGTCGAGCGCCTCTGCTGCGCGGCGTAGGGTGCTGAGCTGGATCGTGCCGGACGCCTCCGACTTCTCGATGGCTTCCACGGTTTGCGGCCGGATCCCCATCCGCGAGCCGAGTTGCGCCCCGGTCATGCCGAGCGCATCGCGTAATGCCCGTATCCATCCTTTTGGCGGCGCTCTGAAACCCTCCGCCGGCTGCAGGGCGCGAAGACGTTCATCGAGCCGTTTTCGCGCTCGCTTGCGCGCCTCACCCTTCATTGCTCTTCCTTTGTCGCTTCTGATCAGATTACAGGTTGATTGGTATGGTATATTTATCAGCTTATCACCTGTTTTTCAACTCCATTAATTATGTCTGCAGGCAGAAAGAAGCCGCCATAAAAGCAGTCTGTATACTGATTCAGGCAACAGTGGGGGGACACGAAGGAAGACGGAAAGAGAAACAGGGAAAAGGAGGAAGGCAAAACCCAGCTGCCGCATGCCCGCCAGCCGCGTCAAGGGTAAAGCTTCGCCCGGCTGCGCCGGCCCTTGACCCGGCCGGACGGAGAGGCGGCCGCGGGGGAGGGGTCAGGAAGAGCTGAAGATGATGGACATCCACGAGGATGAGCCGCGCTCCGGCTCGACGAGGCCAACAGGAGCCCGCCAATGACCCTCTCTCAGATCCGCAAAGTCTATCAGCAAATCGCCGACCGCCGGCAGATGTTCCGCATGTTCGACCGCCACGCCCAGCGCCCAAATCGATTCGAAGGCGATTCTGGCCCCCTCTATTCCGGGGAATGGTTTGAGGTCGGCCGTGCGGAGCACGATTACATGCTGGAAATCCTGCCGCCGCTGTGGATGCGGGATGAGATGTTCGCGCTCCGCGAGTTCCTCACTGACAGTATCACCAGCGTCTTCTACACGCTGCGCATCGACGGCCGTGTCCGATACTTTCATGCCTATTGCGATCTGAGTGTTTCCCGATCGCCCGTCGAGATGCGCGGCGCCATCGCCCTGCGCGAGTCATGGCCGGCAAAAGCGATGACGCACGAGGAGTGCATCGAGCATATCTGGAGTGCCTCGCATGACGAGTATCGCGGCTATGCCAGTGAACGTTGGATGCCTGAGCATCGTGGCAGGCGCACCGTGCTCATTTATAGTGGACACCAGGGCACCACGCTGAAGCTGCTCGAAGATCTCAGTGACGACGAGATCGCGGCCAAGCTGCCTGTGCATCTGCGGCATCTTCCCGAACGTATCGCAGCTTGAGGAGGAGCGATGTTCACCTTCCCACTGGGCAAGGTTCGCGAAATCATCGCGCGCGGACAGTCCGACGCCGCGGCCAACGGCGGCTACCGCAATCCTTATTATGGCCTCAAACCAGGCGAGGGCGAAAAACCCGGCCTCTGGCTGGTCGGAGACCAAGGGGTGTATCTCTTGTCGAACGGCAAGCTCTCCGAGGGCCAGAAGGCTCTCGTTTGCTATGCTCAGGAGTGCAATCCTTCGACCACTCCCGACTACTGGCACTACAAGCGCCGCCATTTTGGGGGTGATGACGGCATCGAGTTTCTGGACGCTGTTGAAGTGATGCGTCTGCTCGACGCCGCACCTGTTTCCACGCATCTCTGTGTCGAGATGACCGACACGAACATCTCGCTCATCCCGGCGCGCCTGCCTCGCCAGCACTAACCAACTTCATCCCCCATTCCGCATAAGCACCGCTGCCGATCCCGATCGGCGGCGCGGTTTCGTGCGCCTTCACTCAGGAGAACTTCTCATGTCGCATGACGATCCTTTTACCCTCAACCTCTTCGGCAATACGGCCCTTTCGTCAGGCCTCGGTCTTGGCGTCACGGCATTCGTCGATGATTTCGCACAGGATGATGACGATGATGACGATGATGATCCCACGCCCTCTTCGCCGGCCCCTGACGTGCGGGCGAAGCCTGTGGATCGCAAGGCCAGTTCGGCGTCCCGCACTGCGCGCGGTCAGAACTATTATCTCGCCGATACGCGCGGGTTGGCCAAAGGCTGGAAGCAACGCGCGCGCGACAATCTCGCCGCGATCCGTCTGGCATCGGAGATCGAAAGCGACGACCGTCCAGCTACGGCTGAAGAGCAGGCGCAACTGATCAAATTCACCGGCTTCGGCGCTTCGGACCTCGCCAATGGCATGTTCCGCCGCCCGGGCGAGGCAGGCTTCCGAGCGGGCTGGGAGCAGATCGGCTCGGCGCTCGAGGATACAGTTGGCGACACTGACTATGCCTCGCTTGCGCGCTGCACCCAATATGCGCATTTCACGCCGGAGTACATCGTCCGGGCAATCTGGGCCGGATTGCAGCGGCTCGGCTGGCGCGGCGGCCGGGTACTGGAGCCGGGGATCGGCACGGGACTGTTTCCGGCGCTGATGCCGGAGGCACTGCACAATGTATCCCACGTCACCGGCGTCGAACTCGATCCCGTAACGGCCCGCATTGCGCGACTGCTGCAACCAAGGGCCCGCATCGTCACCGGTGACTTTGCGCGCACCGAATTACCGGCGAGCTTCGACCTCGCCATTGGCAATCCGCCGTTCTCGGACCGTACCGTTCGATCCGACCAGGCCTACCGATCGCTCGGCCTTCGCCTTCATGACTACTTCATTGCCCGGTCGGTCGATCTGTTAAAGCCAGGCGCGTTCGCCGCCTTCGTTACCAGCTCCGGCACTATGGACAAGGCCGACATCACCGCGCGGAAGCACCTTGCGAAGACGGCGGACCTGATCGCCGCCATCCGCTTGCCTGAGGGCAGCTTCCGAGCCGATGCAGGCACGGATGTCGTGGTCGACATCCTATTTTTCCGCAAACGCAAGGCCGGGGAGCCTGCGGGCGATCTTTCCTGGCTGGACATCGAAGAAGTTCGCCCAGCAACGCAGGACGAGGGCGCCATCCGCGTCAATCGCTGGTTCGCCCGTCATTCAGACCTTGTGCTAGGCACACACGCGCTCACCTCAGGACCTTTCGGCGAGACCTATACCTGCCTACCCTTTGCCGGTCAGGCCCTCGACGCCGCGCTGTCGGCCACCATCCTTCTTCTTCCGGAAGCGCTTTATGACGGCGAGCCCACGTCGATCGATCTTGAGCTGGAAGACTCAGATGAACCAAATGTCGTCGATCTGCCTTCCGAGCGGCATCTACGCGAGGGCAGCTTCATCGTCGACAATCGGTTGGGGCTGATGCAGGTCATTGATGGCGAACCCTCCCCGATCGCGTTGCGCAAGGGACGTAGCGGGGAAGGGATTGCTGAAAAACATGTCCGCATCATCAGCAAGTTTATCCCGGTTCGCGATGCCGTGCGCGCGGTGTTGAAGGCACAGGAGCTTGACCAGCCCTGGAAGGATATGCAGGTCCGACTGCGCATCGCATGGTCGAATTTTGTCCGCGAGTTTGGCCCGATCAACACCACGATCGTCGCTACCACCGAAGAACCCGAGACCGGTGACGTGCGCGAGAACCATCGTCGGCCGAATCTCCAAGCCGTCTGCCGCCTTCAAACGCTACCAGATGGTACTCGATGCACGCATCAAGGCCATCGAGGAGCGTGAACGGCCGCCGGAACCTGGTGACGACATCCTGCTGTCCGTGATCACCGATGGCAGGCACGCGGCCATAGATCTTCGCTTGGTCGATCCGGATCACGACAACGAACCGGACAACAAGCTCAATGATCTCATCTCGAACGCTTTCCGCATCTGGCGGGATACGACCGAAAACACCTATTTCCGGTCCGATGGCAAGCAGTTCGACCTTCCGGGCGCTGCCCAAATGATCTTTTCGGACCTAGTTACGATCAACGTCGAGAAGACGAGAGGGTTTTCGGCCTATCGCTGGATCCGCGACGAACTCCTGCGCATGGGCGTTCCTGCCACGGAGATCGCTTATATGCAGGACTTCAAGAAGTCCGAGGCCAAGCAGCGGCTGTTTGGCGATGTCCGCGCCGGCAAGGTCCGGTTCCTGATCGGCTCCTCTGACACAATGGGCACCGGGGTCAATGCCCAGCTCCGGCTGAAGGCGCTGCATCATCTCGATGTGCCGTGGCTGCCGTCCCAGATCGAGCAGCGCGAGGGGCGGATCCTGCGCCAAGGCAACCAGCATGATGTCATCGACATCTTCGCCTATGCCACGGAAGGCTCGATGGACGCCCAGATGTGGCAGAACAACGAGCGCAAGGCCCGGTTCATCACTGCCGCGCTATCTGGTGATACCTCGGTTCGCCGGCTGGAGGATATGGGCGAGGGGCAGGCGAGCCAGTTTGCCATGGCCAAGGCGATTGCTTCGGGCGACCCGCGCCTGATGCAAAAAGCAGGGCTCGAAGCCGACATTGCCCGACTTGAACGTCTTCGTGCCGCGCATATCGACGACGAACATGCGGTTCGCCGGCAGATCCGCGATGCCGAGCGTGACATCGGATACTCGACGCGCCGTGTCAGTGAGATCGGTCAGGATATCGAGCGCCTGGTGCCGACCGCGGGCGATGCGTTCAGCATGGTGATCGGCGACAACACGTTCACCGAGCGCAAGCTCGCCGGCAGGGCCCTGATGAAGGAAATCCTGACCCTCGTGCAGCTCCAGCAGGAAGGCGTGTCCGTCATGGCGTCGATCGGCGGATTTAATCTGGAGTATTCCGGCGAACGCTTTGGCAAGGATGGCTATCGCTACAACACCGTGCTGATGCGAACCGGCAATGAGCACGAGATCGAGCTTCCGGTCACGGTTACGCCGCTTGGCGCTATCGCCCGCCTGGAACACGCGATCGACGGATTCGAGGACGAGCGAGAACGCTATCGGCAGCGTCTCGCCGATGCGGAACGCAGGCTCTGCTCCTACCGCTCGCGTCAGGGCGGCGACTTCGCCTTCGCTGGCGAGCTCACTGAAAAGCGCCGGCAGCTTGCCGAGATAGAGGCCGATCTCGGCTCTGACGGTCAGGCAATTGCCGCATGACGTCCACTTACCGGCCGGTTATCGCTCTGCAGTGTAGTCGACCATTTCATGTGATGTTAGCGCTGTGTGCCCGAAGTATCGATCTTTTCAGCAAGCCAGATCTTGATCAGCGATTGATAGGGAACGTCACGTTTCCCTGCCGCAACCTTGATCCGCTCCAGAAGGGAGTTCGGGAGCCGCAGAGAGATCGAAGTGGAGGACGGCTTCAGATTGGGAAGCCGCACTTTTTCCGCCTTGCTCCAATCAACATGAACGGACGAATCATGGCTCTCCCAGTAAGCGCGTTCCTCGGCCTCTGTTGCAAACTGCGGCTCTGCCTTACGTGTCGTGCTCATAGTAGTTCCGCTCCTTGCGGCTCATATTGCGGGCCGAGATCACCCGCAGTTTCGTCTCGTTGACCCGAAGCGTGAAGGTGATGTGAAGCAGCCGTCCTTCGTCGGTGCGCCCAAGAGCGTGAATGCGTCCTTCGCCGGCGCTGTGCTTTATGTCCGGAACCATCAGCAGAGGTTCATTGAAGAACACCTGCTCTGCTTCCGCTTGGGCAACGTCGTGCTTTTCGATGCTTTTACGCACATTTCCCGCATCCCAGTCGAAGCCGACGATCCGTGTCCAGTCAATCATGAACGTATATTGCCATCATATACATGAATATCAAGCCTCACATCCATCTGAGGTAAAAGAAAAGGAAGGGGAAGGAGCCCGCTCGCAGAGCGGACGGACCGCTGATGCTGACGCTCAACCGCGCCGCTCGCGATCCCAGCCGTTCGCTCTTCGCATGGCTTATAAGCCCCGCTTGATCGGCCCGGCAGGGATGCTCGGCCGCAGTTGCACCGGCCCGCCCGCTCCGCGGGCCAGGAGATGTCTTCGGGAAGAAGACGAGGAAGGACGCTGCAATTGGCGGTGTCCGGAAACCCCAGGATAGGAGTATTTCCATGGAACTGAAATTTGTCGATCCGCGAGCGCTGAAGGATAATCCCGACAAGGCGCGGCGTGCGAAGTCCAGTCCGCAGGCGGACGCGCTGCTGCTCGCCACCATCAAGGCCGTCGGCATCGTACAGCCGCCCGTTGTTGCCCCGGAACCCAACAGCGGCAATGGCTATGTCATCGACGCTGGCCATCGTCGTGTGAAGCAGGCCATCGCCGCGGGTCTGGAAGAGATCTCCGTGCTGGTGATCGAACGGGCTGAGGACGGCGGCGCCATGCGTTCGCTGGCGGAAACGCTGGCGCATGAACAGCTCAATCCCGTCGATCAGTGGCGGGCGATCGAACGCCTTGTCGCGCTCGGCTGGACTGAAGAGGCGATTGCCGTTGCCTTGGCGCTGCCCGCGCGCCAGATCCGCAAGCTCCGGCTTCTGGCCAACGTGCTGCCAGCCATGCTGGATCACATGGCCAAGGGAGACATGCCCGATGAGAGGCAGCTGCGCACCATCGCGTCGGCATCGCTCGATGACCAGAAGGAAGTCTGGAAGAAGCACAAGCCGTCCAAGGCCGACCCGCAGGTGTCGTGGTGGGCAGTCGCGCAGGGCTTGCAGAAGACCCGCATGTTCGCCAGGCATGCCAGCTTCGGCGAGGATCTGGCTCAAGCCTACGGAATCGCCTGGGTCGAGGACCTGTTCGCACCGGCCGATGAGGACAGCCGCTACACCACGGATGTCGAAGCCTATCTCGGCGCCCACCCGAGGCTGAGATTAGCCATCGTTTGAAGATGTCATGGGGTTTCTCCCGACAAAAGGTGCTGTGCCGTCGCAACAGGAAGATAGAGAGTATGGGGCCGATCAGTCAGCGCCGCGAACCCGAAGGCCGCGTAGAAGGCTGCGGCCTTCTCGTCGATGGCGTCGGCGAATATGGCATGAGCGCCTATCGGTGCTTCGGCTACTGTCCTGATCGCGTCGAACAGCAGCGCCTCGCCAAGCCCCAGCCCGGCATAGGACTGATCGCGGCCAAGCCAGCCGATCAGCACCGCCGGGACGGTCGGATATCGCGGCAACCGGCTTGCCAGCGCTTCGGGCACGGCCATAAGCGGCACGTTGCTCGATGAGAGCGTGTAAAAGCCCGCTATCCGGTCGGTCTCAAGGTCTCGGGCAACGAAGCAGGTCGCGTATCGACGTTTGATGTCCTGCGTGACGGCCTCGCGGAAATAGTGGTCGATCCGCTCGTTGCCACACGAGAACGTCTTGCGCTGGTGCGCTTTGGTCAGCGCCTCTATTGCAAACCTTACACTCACCGGGGCGTGATCAGGTCAGCATGGCGTTTCGCGGCGCGGGTCAGACGAGCGTTGGGCGCGGGCGGATCGATCAGCGCCTTGGCAAAGCGCACCTGATCCTCCGCAGCCAGACGCAGCACGTCGGCTTCCTCGACCGTGCGGCGGGCATCCTCACCCGCCGTCGCGATGAGATAGCCGGTCAGCGTCATGCCGCGCAGCCGGGCGGCGCGCTGCATCTGCTCGTAGACGTTTAAGGGAACCCGCGCCTCAAGGCGGGCGGTTTCGACTTCACTGGCGGGTCTGGGCATGGCGATCTCCTTTCCTCAATTATGTACGGCATATTGCCGGGTTTATCAAGGATCGGATGATCAAAAGAGTTCATCGAACAGATCACCGAACCATTGCTCGAACACCTCGATCTCGGCCTCCGTGACCGGAACGAGATCGGGCCAGTCGTCGGTGACGGTCCATGTGCTGAGGTCGTGCTTGGGCGGCCTGCCGGGGAAAGGCCACGGATAGCCCAGCAATTGTTCAAGCTGCTCCGATGCTGTGGGCGGTCTTTTGGCGCGCCGGGAATTGGATGCGCTGTCCGCGCCGCCATCATCGCCGGCCCGGTCATGCTCCGGCCTTACCGGAGCTCATGGTTTTCGCCTTCCGGACGCCATTTGACCGGATCGGCGATCCATCGATTGATGTCGGATTCCCGCCAGCCAGCGCCGTTGACGCTGATTTTTGATCTGGGCCGGGAATGTGCCCTCAGCGATCTTGCGGTAGATGGTGGACCGGGAGAGGCCAGTTCGGGAAAGGACAGTCTTGAGGCGGATGATACGGTCTGGTTCGGGCATGGCGCTGCTGCCTCCTTCTGGTTTTCTGTGACGGTTTCAGAGACCAGACAAAACAGGCAGTTACAGGCGCGCAAGAGCTTCCGACGGGTCGTCGTAGTGTGGCGTAGAAATACTTGCTGTCGGCGGCAAGAGGGACGGGTCTAGATTTTCTTCGCCAATCGCACGCCCGGACCGCCCCCATTCTCCGGGATGAACTCGATACCAGCGGCTTCAAACGCCATTTGAATGGCCTTTAGCGTGGAAGCATGTGCCGATTTTCCAGCTTCAATACGCGTAATGGTCGCTGCTGTCACATGAGCTTCGCGGGCCAAATCTCGGACACCCCATTTCAGTGCCGCTCGTGCCATTCGTATTTGCTCTTCTGTGATCAAAATTATTACCTTGACATAATTTCTAGAACCGCCAAATTATGTCAGTGATATAATTTGACTCATGCAAGTGGCTAAGCAGAGTGCGGGAACACTCCACTTAGCCTGACCACAACCCAAGCTGATAGGAGCTCGGATCAATGGCTGATTCGGACGATACCACGACTTTGTCTGCCGTCACGCGCAGGATGTTGCTGACGGGCACGATGGCGACCACGGCAACGTTGTTGTTTGAATATGGCATGGGGTCCGCCGAGGCGCTGGCTGGCAGTGCCGTCTCCGATCCCGCGATGGCGCTGTGGCGCGAGTGGCAGGCCGCCTGTGTCAACACCGCCGCCGTGTGCGAGAAACAGCAGCGCCTTGAGACCCAACTGATCAGTACCATCGGCTTTCCACACGCCAAGGTCTATCTGCCGGACGAAGACGCCACGTTCTCCATCTGGTGGGAGGGCGACATCGGGGACTATTTTGGCAGCGATCCCGCCTTTGCCGACATCCGCGTTCAGGCGGAGGCCGATCTGGCCGCCCATCAGGCCCGTTGGGACGCTGAGGATGAACGCATCTGCTATTCCGCTGCCAAGCGGGCAGAACTGGCCGCCGCCATCCATGAGGAGGAACTGCTGGACGCCCTGACAGTCACATCCGCCACGACGCTTGCGGGCGTGGCGGGCAAGCTCGATGCTGCCTTACGCGAAGGTCAACCTTCCGAAGATAGCACGGAGTTTCCGTGGCCGCTGGTACGCACGGCGCTTGATGACATTCTACGTATCATGCGGAATGGGGGCGCATCATGAAAAGCGCGCTCGGGGAACGCTGGTTTCAGCCTGAAAGCCTCCACTGCACGCTTGCTGAACGCCTCGTGTTGATTTCCACCGAGAACTGACCCTAGATAACCCGGCCGTCCGCCTCGCCCCTGATCTCGTCAAGCTCCTCGCCGAGGGTCCTGGCCGAGGCGGTGATGGGCCTGGCATCGGCTGAAGGGGCCACGATGAGTGCCGTCGCGGGGAATGCCACGTGGGCCAGCAAGGCTTCGGCCTCAGCCAGATTTGCGACCTCGGCATGGTCATAGGTGGGACGATCATCGAGGGCCAGTTCGATGATCTCGCGCCCGGTTTCCGCCTCATGCCAGAGGAGCACTTCCCGCCCGAGGGGCAGGAAGGGGATGCTGGGGTGCGGGCCATAGGCACCCTCGCTGGCGATGCCAACAGACAGGCCAGTTACGGCGATGGCCGCCTTGGCCTTGGCGCGAGCCGCATCCGCCATTGTGCCAGACCGAAGCGTTTCGGCGGTAAAGGTGCCGAAACGGTCGGTGTCGATCTCGGGCCGGATCAAGGTTATCCCAAGGGCGGCGAGGGGCGGCGCCACCGCTACCTCCTTGCCGTGCATCGTGCCAAGCGCAGCCCGGGAGGGCAGAGTCATGCCGCCTGCCGCGTGTTGGCCTGGCTCTGCCACGCCAGTCCGGGCCGATAGCGGGCGGCGATCCGGCCCGACTCCAGCGCGAAAAGATGCAACCAGCCGTTGTCGAACAGCGCGCGCAGCCCGTCGTGGCGGGCCAGCACATCTGCGATGGCGGCCTGCGGCGCCTCGATCATCACCGACAGGCGCAGGGGATCATGGGCAAGCCCGGCCCCGTCATGCACAGCCTGCCAGGGCAGGCCCGAGCGCAGCATCCCGCCATTGCCTTCGATCACGCCGATGCCCCCCGTGACGTTGTGGATCAGCTTGTTGCCGCCGCCGAAGGCGTTCGGTGCCACGGCGGAGCCGTAGTATTGCAGGCCGATCCAGCTTGCCACAACAACGGGCGCGGTCAGGATCAGCTCCAGAGTGCCAAAGCCCGCATCGGCCTGCCAGTCATAGCAGTGCAGGAAAGCCCGCCCGCCAAGGTCGGCGTGGCGCGTCGCCCCGCGCGGGGCCGCGATGAAGGCCGCACAGCCCGCAAGGCCCCATTCGGGCCGCACCTCGGCCCAGTTTGCGGCCCGTGCCGCGATGGTGGCCGCCGTCGCCCCCGGCAGCCGTAACGCGCGTTCTGCCCGTGCCAGCCCACCCGCCGCCGCAAGCCAGCGCCATGCCTGCGCCAGATCGGCCGCGAGGTCGGGGGCTGGGCTGTCGGGATACAGCGTGATGTCGTCGGTCGTGGTGTTATGCAGCCCGGCCACGAACAACGTGTCCGGCGCCAGGTCGATCCCGTGGCCGGGCAGGCCCGCTCTCGTCTCGGGGTCGTTCAGCAGCGCCGCCAGCAGCCGCGACGAGACCTCGCCTGTGTAGCCGCCACAGGCACCGCAGTGATAGGCGCTTTCATGCGGGTTGTTGGCAACTTGCCCACCATGGCCCAAAAGCAGCACCAGCCGCGCGTGGCCGGCGGTCAGGCTCATCGCCTTGAGCACCGCAGCCCCGTTTGTGGACTTTTGTGCAGGCGTTAGTGCCAGGTCAAGCTGCGGCGCGGGATCGGCGCCATGGCCCTTGCCCCTCAGCCCGAGCGCGTCCTTGGCCAGCTTCCAGCCGTAAACTGGCCCCGCCGCCTCGACGAAGGCGAAGGACGACACCGCCGCCTGCCGAAACCGGCCCCAGGCGCGGGCCGTGCGGGCGGTGATGCGGGCGGCCTGTTCAACCTCGGGTGTGCCCGCGCCGTGCGAGGCGAGGCCCGGGTTCAACAGCACCGGCAGATGCGCCTCGACCACGTCAGACCCGAAGCTGCGATGCGCAACGGGCAGCCCGAAGAAGCCTGCAAAGCCAAGGGTCGCGATGCCGGCATCCGCGCTTTCCAATGCGCGCCGGAACACTTCGGAACGCACGTCGATGCAGAAGGCAGCCTGAAGCGCAGGGCGCGCTCCCGCTACGCCCGGTTCCGTTCCTGTCAGCATGGCCTCCAACCGCCGCTGATGCGCGCGTTCGGCGGCGTCTTGTAGGATGGCGTCCATCACTTGATCGGGGCTCGCAGCCACGGGTTCGGCATGGGCGGCAACGGTGCGGGCCCATTCGCCTTCCACTTGCGGGGCATGGGCGAAGACCGCCTCTTCCCAGATCAGTCGGATCGCCAGCAGGTCGGTCAGCGTCGCGTCCGACTGCCCCGCCAGTTCAGCCTGCCACAAAAGCCAGCGCGCATGCTGTGCCCAGCCGGCCAGATCGACCAGCAGCCGGTGGAACACCGTCTCGGCCGCAGCCTCAGTAATCCCGAGCGTTTCGCAGGCGCGCAGCAGGGCACGCTCGGCCGTGTCGGGGGCAGTGGCCACATGGGCGCAAAACCCTGACAGACCGGCCGCCTCGGGCGTCAGGTCGTGGCTGGCCCAAGCGCGCCAGGCGGCGAAAGCCCCCTGTCCCGGCGCGGGTGTCCAGAGCGCCTGACCCCGGTCGAAATGCCCCGCGGCCCAGAGGCCGATGGTCCGCCCGATTACCGCAGGCCAGTCACGTCCCATCGCCCGCGCGGCAAGGTCAGCCAGCGTCGGCAGAGCCAGAATCTCAGGACTCGGCGCATGCAGCCGCCCCTTGAGTGCTGCCAGATCAGCAGGTTTCAGGGGCGACGCACAGGCGATCAGGGCATCGGCAAGGTCTTCGTCGGTGATCGTTCCGGACGCCGCCTTGGCGGCATAGTCGGCGCGCGGCCTGGTCAGCCGCACCCCCGCCACCCGGGCCAGCCTCGCCGAAGCTATGGCCAGATCCTCGCCCGTCTGGCCGAGGAAAGGGTTCACGGCCACCGTTGCCTCCAGCGGGAAGGAGGGCGGGATGGCGCGGGCCGCAGCCTCGGCGGCCTTCAGAAGGCCGGTGATCCGGGCCGGGGCGATTTGAGCGTGCTTGATGAACATCTCGGTCTCCACAAAGGCAAAGAGGGAAGGGTCAGAGCGGTCTGGAGGCCTGGAAGCCGCCGATCAGCCGGTCGAGATGCGCGTTGAGGTAAAGCCCGTTGGCCAAATGCACCCGCAATGCGGCCGAGGCGGGATGATGCGCCCAGAGCGGGAACAGCGCCTGCGCCACGGCCACCAGACCAAAGGACAGGATCGCCAACACGATCAGCCCCCATTCCAGCGCATCTGGCGCCGGTGGGGCGGGCAACGAGGCGCCCCACAGCGTGCCCGCAATCACCTGGAAGCTGAAGTAGGCTACCGCCGCCCCCAGCGAGGCAAGCGCTGTCCGTTTGGTCAGCGCCTTGGGCGCGGCATCGGCCAGCCCCTGCGCCACCAGATAGGCCACGCCGAAGATCAGGATCGCACCAAGCGCCAAGGCCTGCGCCGATTTTGGCCCGGCAATTACCCCAAAACCGCCCGCAACCGCGGCATATAGCACCAGCGCCACCGCGAAGGCCTTCACCACGGCACCAAGCCCCGGCGCCGCCACAGGCCCCGGCCGCCGGATCGCGGCCACCGCCCGCACCGCTGTGCCCGACGACAGGAACGCATGCGCCTTGTACAGAGAATGCGCCACGATGTGCAGCAGCGCCAGCGGCCAGAGGCCAAGCCCGCATTGCAGCAGCATGAAGCCCATCTGCGCCACGGTGGACCAGGCCAGCGCGGTCTTGACCGCACTTTGCGTCAGCATCACTGCCGCCCCGAAGAGTGCTGTGAACCCGCCCAACATCACCATCGCCGCCATCGCACCGGGGCTGGCCTGCACCACCTCGGCCATGCGGATCAACAGGAAGCCGCCCGCGTTGATGATGCCCGCGTGCAGCAGGGCCGATACGGGGGTCGGCGCCTCCATCACCTCTGTCAGCCAGCCGTGCAGCGGAAAGGTCGCGGTCTTGAGCGCCGCCGCCAGCACCACCAGCGCCACGGCCACCTTTGCGGTCAGGGGCAGCCCAATTTGCGCCGCCGCTCCCAGCGCCACCAGATCCGTCGTGCCGAATGCCGCCCAGAACAGCCCCGCCGCCAGGATCAGTGCGGCGTCCCCCGCCCCCCAGACCAGCGAGAACTTGGCCGCTGCCCGTCGCGCCTCGGCCCTTTCGGGGTAGAACAACAGCAACTGCCGCAGGCCTAGACCGACCGCAAGGAATGCGAGCACCAGAACGCCCAGACTGCCCGCCTGCACCAGCACCAGCACGACCGCGAGCGTGGCCAGCAGAAAACCGTGAAACGCCCCCTCGCGCGCCTCGCCGTCCAGATAAGTCCTCGCATAGCGTACCACGACCCAGCCGACGAAGCTGACAAGCAGCGTCATGGTGGCGCTGACTGCGTCGAGGCGGAACGCCAGCAGGCCTGCGCCCGAGCCGAACGACAGCGTCGCGGCACCGTCGATCAGAAGCTGGCCAACCCCAGCCATGGCCAGCCCGAGGGCGGCAAGGGCTGCGACTTCGGCCCAGCGTGGCAGCAGGCCGGGCCGGCTGTTCGGTCGGGTTGCGGCAAGTGCGGCCACTGCCAGCAGCAGGATCGGGGCAATAAGGGTCAGGGATGGAAGCGGTGTCATCCGGCAGGCTCCTGTTCGAGAGGTATGGCCGTCTAGATAGCGCTTGCGTAACTTCCAGAAAAATACATATTTTAGATCATATTGTTCTGTTTGGTGAAATAAATGGATGTCCTGAACCTGCATCACCTGCGTCTGTTCCGCGCGGTCGCCACCGATGGCACGTTGACTGGTGCTGCACGGTGGTTGAATCTGTCACAATCGGCCCTTTCAACCCAGATCAAGACGCTTGAGGCTGCTTTGGGCCATGATCTCTTTGAACGGCGCGGGCGCGGCCTGGTTCTGACCGAGGCCGGGCGGATCGCACTTGATCATGCCG
>NZ_JAUXOD010000089.1 GCF_030682515.1 Hoeflea sp.
GATCAGGATCTTGTTCATGTCTTATCTCCGTCTTGTGTTCGTTTCTTTTTCAAATCTTCAAGCGGACCGGTCTGGCGTTGGGAGGCGCCGATGGCCGTCGTCCGATGACCAACAGATGGGCCGGCCAAACCGGGATTACCAACCACACTTTTGTGAGAACCTGTGCTGAAACTAAATCTTGAAATCATCGTCGCGGATTCTTACCGCCGAATGATAGTGTTGAATTTCAACAGGTTAACTCCGCACCCTTGACCACTCTCCGATGATGACACGGATGTGACTGTGCACACAGTAGTGTCCGCACCGTTCACAAAACGGGCATGGAAACCCTTATCCGACGAACGATCAGGCCCCCAAACGGAGAAGTCGGCACGCTGTTTCCGGTTCAGAAGACAGCGCAAGGGTGACGTCGCGGACTTCCGACAGGCCACACGGCGCCCGGCGCAAGACGGCGCGGACGGATCTTGGTGGGTCAGTCGAGCGTGCGGCGGAAGCGCGCCAGCGCCAGCACCATGAAGGCCACGACGAAGAACACGAGCGCCAGCAGCGGCGACGCGACGCCGTCGAGATCGGCGCCCTTGAGCATCACCGCCCGGATGATCCGCAGGAAATGCGTCAGCGGAAAGATCTCGCCCAGCGTCTGCGCCCATCCCGGCATGCCGCGATAGGGAAACATGAAGCCCGACAAGAGCAGCGACGGCAGGAAGAAAAAGAAGGTAAGTTGCATCGCCTGCATCTGCGTCCGGGCCAGCGTCGAAATGGCGTAGCCCAGCAGCACCAGCGCCAGCACGAACACGAGAATGCTCGCGAGCAGCAGCGTGAGCGAGCCCACGAAGGGCACGCTGAACAGGAACTTAGCCGCCAGCAGCACGACAGCGACCTGCACCCCGCCCACCACCAGGAACGGCAGCACCTTGCCGAGCATGATCTCGAGCGGGCTTGCGGGCATGGCGAGCAGGTTTTCCATGGTGCCGCGCTCGGTTTCCCGGGTCAGCGCCATCGAGGTCATCATCACCATGGTCAGCTGCAGGATCACGCCCAGGAGCCCCGGCACGATGTTGTACTGGGTGATCCCCTCGGGATTGTAGAGCCGGTGGACCACGACTTGAAGCGCGGCGGTCGATTGCCGTGCCGCCACCGCCTCGGCCGATTGCTCGCGCAACAGCGCCTGCGCCGCCACGGTGCCCAGCGTCGAGATCGCGCCCGACGCCACCGACGGATCGGTCGCGTCGGCCTCGATCAGGATCTGCGGATGGTCGCCGCGCTGCACCCTCCGGGAGAAATCGGAAGGGATGGTGACGACGAAGGACACCGCGCCGGATTTTATCAGACGGTCGGCGGCCTCCGCACTCGCCACCACGTGATCGAACCGGTAGTAGCCTGTGTTCTCCATCGCCGAGACCATGGCGCGGGTGTACTGATCCTGGCTGGTGGTCACCAGCGCCGCGGGCAGGCCCTTGGGATCATTGTTGATGGCGAAGCCGAACAGCACCAGCTGCATCAGCGGCACCCCCAGCATCATCGCAAACGTGATCCGGTCGCGCCGCATCTGGATGCTTTCCTTGATGATGATGGCCATCAGCCGGGGAAACGAGAACACCGCGCTCATCCCATGTTGTCCTTCGATTGGCCCATGAACTGGATGAAGACATCCTCGAGGCTGGTGGAGCCCTCGCGCGTGCTGACCCCTGTTTCGCCGGCCACTTTGGCAACCGCCGCCTTGAGCGCCGCCGCGTTGCGGCCGACCACATGCAGCGTCAGGCCGAAGGGCGCGACCTGATCGACGCCCTCCATGCCCTGCAGCATTAGCGCGGCCGCGGTGACGCCGCCGCCCTCCAGGACAAAGGTGGTCAGCGCCGCGTCGCGGATGACGTCGGGCACCGTACCGCTGGCGAGCAGCCTGCCATAGGAAATGTAGTGGATGCGGTGGCAGCGCTCCGCCTCGTCCATGTAATGGGTGGAGACCAGCACCGTGAGCCCCGCGCGGGCGCGCAGATGGATCTCGTCCCAGAATTCCCGCCGCGCCTTGGGATCGACCCCTGCCGTGGGCTCGTCGAGCAGCAGCAGCTTCGGCTTGTGCATGATGCAGGCGGCGAGCGCCAGCCGCTGCTTCCAGCCCCCCGACAGGGTGCCCGCCAGCTGGTGCCGGCGCGAGGACAGCCCGAGATCCTCGAGCGTGTCGCGCACGACCGCCGCGACCGGATGGAGACCATAGAGCCGGGCGACGAAGGTGAGGTTCTCCGCAATCGACAGATCCTCGTAGAACGAGAATTTCTGGGTCATGTAGCCCACTTCGCGCTTGATCCTGACCCCGTCTGTGCGGATGTCATGGCCGAGCACCCGCCCCTCGCCCTCGTCCGGCGTGAGCAACCCGCACATCACCCGGATGGTGGTGGTCTTGCCCGAGCCGTTGGGTCCGAGAAAGCCGGAAATCTCGCCTTCGGCCACCTGCATCGACACATGGTCGACCACGGTCTTGTCGCCGAACCGCTTGACCAGCCCGCTGACCACGATGGCGTTCATCGGCCATCGCCTTCAAGCGCGACATCGACGATCTGCCCCGGCGTCAGCGCCCAGGCGCCGGCCTCCGGTCGCGCCTCGATGAGATAGACCAGCTTCTGCCGGGTCTCGAGCGAGTAGATCACTGGCGGCGTGAACTCCGGATCCGCCGAGATGTAGCTCACCGTCGCGCGCATCCCCTCGCCGCAGCCGTCGCAGTTGACTGTAAGCCCCGCGCCGACGCTGAGCGAGGACAGCGCGAATTCGGCTACATAGAGCTTGAGCTTGATTGCGCCGTCGGGCAGCACCGAGAGCACCGGCGCCTGGGGGCCTGCCACCTCGCCGGCGTTGCGGATGATGTCGGACACGACGCCCGCCTGCGGGATCGACAGGGTGCGCTTGGAAAGCCGCCACTCGGACGATTCGAGAGCGGCTTTCGCCTGCTCGACGGCCGCCTGCGCCGCCTTGATCTCGTTCGAACGCGCGGGCAGCCGCGCCACGGCCAGATTGGCTTCAAGCTCCGCCACCTTGGCCCTGGCCAGCTCGGCGCTGGTGGAGGCGGCATCGAACGTGGCTTGCGTGGAAATCCCCTGCACCAGAAGATCCCGCTGGCGCTGCATCACTCGCTCGGACTCGGCGGCCTGGGCCCTGGCCGAACCGAGCGCGGCGACGATGGAAGCGATCTCCTCGGGCTGGCGCCCCTCCTGGAGATTGGCCAGCTGGCTTTCGGCCTGGGCCAATGCAGCCTCGGCCTGGGCGACAGCGATTTCGGCGTCGCGCCATTCCAGCCTGCCGAGCGACTGACCCGCCATGACGTGATCGCCGCGCCGGACCGCGAGATCGACGATCTGCGCCGTCTCGATCGGCGCCACCAGCACATATTCCCCTTCGACATAGCCGACTGCCAGCGGCCCGGGGCCGCCGCATAGGAAGGCGAGCGCGGACAGGAGGGGAAGCGAACAGAGAAAGGAGATCATGGAAGCGACTTCCGGTTGGTGGCGACAAAGGCGCGGATATTGCCCAGAACGATGGTCTTGATCCGGGCGATCTCGGCGGGGCCGGCGATCTCCCACTCCATGCGGCGGGCGACGACGGCGTGGCCGATGCGGAAGTAGATGACCTGGCCCGCGATGCTGAAGGCGCCAAGGCGGATCAGGTCGCTCTCCGGATCCTGCCCGGTGGCGAGTCCCAGAAGCAGGCAGAGCTTGCGATGCACCGGCAGGATGAATTCGGCATAGACCGTGTCGAAGACCGTGCCCGGCACGCCCATCTCCCGGACCATGAAACTGGCAATGTCCCTGGCCTCCGCCTGTCCGAGCAGGAAATCGGCCACGCCCATGATCACGAGCTCGAACGCGGCTTGCGCCTTGGCCGGGTCATCGCCGGGATCGATCGAGGCGAGCACCGGGCCGACAACGCCATGGATGCGCCGCCCCACCATCTGCGCGCAGGCCAGCCGCAAGCCCTCCTTGCCGCCGAAATGATAGGCGATGGAGGCGATGTTGGCGTTGGCTGCTGATGCGATCTCGCGCGTCGAGGTGGCCTCATATCCCTTGGCGCCGAACAGCCGGATCCCGGCCAGGATCAGCGCCATGCGCGTCTGGTCCCCGGCTTTTTCAGTGGAAGTGAACAGGGTCGGGTCTGAGGACAAGGCGCGTCTCCGTGTGGCGGTTTGGCAGCAATCCTACCAGATCCAAGGATTTAATCAATCGATTGATTAAATATAGACTCAGCAGTCCTCATGAGCGGCAAGGCACGTGCAAAGGCACGGTCCGGGGGCAGGCCCGCTCCCTCTCAAACTCCGAAAATTTGTGATGAATTTGGCCCTTACGGCCGGATCTTGCGCATCATCAGCCAGCTGTAGAGCCGTGGCGACAGCCGTGTGATCAACCAGCCAAGGGTGGCGACGCGCCCGACCGGGATGAAGCTCCTGCCGCGCCGCCAGCCGTCAAGGATGATCCCGGCCGCCCGGTCCGGGCCCATCTCGTCAAAGCCGTCCGCCGCCGCTCCCGGCCTGCCGATGCCGTCCGCCCCGGCATCGAGCCGCCCCGGATTGGTGGCGACGAAGGAGGGGGCGGCGATTGCCACCCTCACGCCGTGCTCGGCCTCCTCCGAGGCCAGCGACGAGAAGAAGCCGTTGAGCGCGTGCTTGCTCGCCGCATAGGCCGTCCGCTTGTAGAGCGGCGCGAAACCCGCCACCGAGGAGATCGCCAGATGCGTGCCCCTTCCCGCCCGGACTGCGCCCAGCAAGCCCGCGGCGACCCCGACCGATCCGAAATAGTTGATCTCCATCACCCGCCGCTGCGAGGCGAGCGTGGTCTCTGAGAACAGCCCGATCTGGGTGACGCCGGCATTGTGGATGACGAGACCGAGCGCCGGATGCCGTGCGCTGATCTCGGCGCAGACGCGCGCGACCGAAGCCTCGTCGGTGACATCGCAGGCGATCCGCTCGACCCCCGCGCCGGTCTCCGGCACGGCTTCCAGCGCAGCCGGCAGGTCGATCAGGACAACATGCCAGCCTTCGCCCAGAAGCCGCCGGGCAAAGGCCTGACCCAGGCCGCCCGCGCCGCCGGTGATCACCGCCACGCCGCTCACAGTCCGGCGGCCTTCCGCCACAGTTCGAAGGTCTCGGCGCTGGTGAGTTCCGGCGTGAAGCCGAACACTTTCTTGAGCGCGGTGTTGTCGAGCACCGGACGGTATTGCAGGAACCGCACCTGCTCCGGACCGTAGCGCGTGAGCCCGAGCGGCCGCGCGATCCCGAGCGCCGCCTTGAGCATCCAGGCCGGCAGCACCATCACCGGCTTGCCGAGCGCCCTGGCCAGATCGTGAACCGACAGCGCGCCGTCGCCGCAGACATTGTAGATCCCCGCAGGCCCCTCGCCCGCCGCCCGCACCAGGATGCGCGCCAGATCGCGGGTCCAGATGAACACGAAGGGGCTGTCGGAGCCCTTGACCGCGATCAGCTGCTGCCGGTGAAACAATTGGGTGATCTGGTTCTCGAGCCCCGCGCCCAGCACGGTGCCGACCCTGAGCACCACCTGCTCGAGCTCGGGGTGGTCCTGGCGCGCCCGCGCCAGCATCTCCTCGACCTGGCGCTTGTGGTCCGAATAGGCAAACTCGGCGTTGCCGCGCACCGGGTCGCTCTCCCGAAGCGGCACCGGATTGTCGGCATGATAGCCATAGGCCGCGCCCGAGGAGGTGACCACCAGCCGCTCCACGCCCTCGGCGACCGCGGCCTCGAGCACGTTGCGGGTGCCGCGCACATCCACATCATAGGCAAAATCCCGCGTCATCTCGCGCGGGGGCGAGACGATCGAGGCCAGGTGAATGATCACCTGCGGCCTGAACGCCGCCACCACGCGGCCCGCATCATCGCCGCGCACATCGAGCTTTTCGTAGCGGACCCCTGCCGGCAAAGAGGTGGGTTCGCGCACATCCGTGGCCAGCACCTCGGAGCCCGTGGCCGCGAGTTCGTCAAGCAGCACCTGGCCAACGGCGCCCGCGGCGCCCGTCACCAGAACCCGCCTCATCGCCGGGCCTCGCTGCGCGACCACAGGCTCGCCAGCACCAGCCCTGAAATGGCGTGCCAGATGCCCCAGAAGGCGGCCGCCACCGCCATGCCGCCGAGCCCGCCGAAGAAGGCGAAGATCAGCACCAGGCCGAGGCCCGAATTCTGGATGCCGGTCTCGATGGTAATCGCCCGCCGGTCATAGTCGGACAATCCAGCCAAGGTCGCCGTCAGATAGCCGCCCGCCAGCGCCAACCCGTTGTGCAGCACCACCAGGCCCGCAACGGCCGCCACATAACCGAGGAAAAAGCTCCAGTTGGCCGCGAGCGCCAGCACGATGAAGCCGATGAAGATCACCATCGACAGCGATTGCATCGGCTTGCGGATCCGCGCAGCCAGCGCCGGCCTCTTCGTGTTGAGCACGATCCCCAGGATCAGCGGCAGGATCAGCATGAAGAACACGGTAATCGCGATCGACACCGGATCGAGCGTCGTTTCCCTGAGCAGCTCCCGCGTGGGCTGGTAGAGATTGCCCCAGAAGGCGACATTGAGCGGGGTGAACAGGATCGCCGAGACCGTCGCGACCCCGGTCATCGACACCGACAGCGCCGCATTGCCGCCGGCGCGGTGGGTGATGAAGTTGGAGATGTTGCCGCCCGGGCAGGCGGCGACCAGGATCAGCCCCAGGGCGATGGAGGGCTGCGGGTTGGTCAGGCTCAGCATGGCGAAGGTGAGCGCCGGCAGCACCAGGAACTGCGAGACCAGTCCGGTGACCAGCGCCTTGGGCGCGCGCATCAGGGCTTGAAAATCCGATACCCGCAGGTCGAGCGCGATCGAGAACATCACGATCGACAGGATGGCGTTGAGCAGCGTCAGGCTTTCGGGGCTGAAGTTCAGCCGGACGGCGTCGATCCCGGTCATGTGGCGCTGCCTTTCAGGGCCGCGATCCACCTGGTGACGGCGCTCCGGTAGGTGGCCTTGTCGACGTAGTAGGCCATGCGCGGCAGGTCGATATAGTTCATGCCGCCGGTGGCGCGGGTGAACCCCGCGGCCTTTTCCGCCTTGAGCGATGTAGCCGCGCCCAAGCCTTTCTTCAGCCCGGCGATGTAGCGGGCCACCATCTCCGCCTGCTCGTGCCGGCCCTGCCAACCAAGGCCGGAGGCTTCCACCATGCCGAGCACGACCAGATCGTCCCGTTCCGGGTGCAGGCAGTTCAGGTAGAGATGCGGCGCGTCGCCCTGCCAGTTGAGCAGCGCCTTGTCGATGAACGGGTAATGCAGCCTGTAGCCGGTTGCTGCCAGGATGAGGTCGTAATCGGCCTCGCTGCCATCCTTGAAATGAACCGTGTGGCCGTCGAACCGGTCGACATCCGGCCGGACCTTGATGTCGCCATGCCCGGCGTGGAACAGGATCAGCGAATTGACCACCGGATGGGATTCGTAGAGCGCGTAGTCGGGCTTGGGGAACCCGTATTTCTGCGGGTCGCCGGTGAACCATTTCAGGATCATGCCGTCGACGCGGCGCTTGAGCCACATCGGCAATCTGATCTTGCCGCCCATCGTGTCCGCAGGGCGGCCGAAGACATATTTCGGCACGAAGTAATAGCCACGCCGCATCGAGATGTCGCAGGCCTTGCCGTGATGGATCGCATCCACTGCGATGTCGCAGCCGGAATTGCCCGCACCGATGATCAGCACCCGTTTGCCCTTGAAGATCTCCGGATCGCGGTAGGCGCTCGAATGGATCAGCTCGCCAGTGAACGTGCCCTTGAACTCGGGCATGTTCGGCTCCGACAGGGTGCCGTTGGCGATCAGCAGGCCGGCGAAATCGGCCTTGTGCTCCCTGCCTTCCGCATCGCGCCAGGCGAGGCGCCAGCCCTCGCCGGGTCCACCGAGCGGGGATGCCGACATCACCACCGCGCCGAAAAGGTAATGCTCCCGGATGCCGTAGTGATCGGCGTAGTTGCGGAAATAGTGCTTGAGTTCCCGGTGCGAGGGATATTCCGCCACATGGCTGTCCATGGGAAAATCGGCGAACTCGGTCATGGTCTTGGACGAGATCAGATGCGCCGTCTCGTACATCGTCGATTTCGGCCCGTCGATGTCCCACAATCCTCCGACATCGGAATGCATCTCGAAGCCCTGGAACGGGATGCCCTGCTCAATCAGGTTCTTGGCCATCGCCAGGCCCATCGGGCCCGCGCCGATCAGCGCGAAATGCGACCGCATGTCTCTGGATTCGGCCTGAACCGAAGTCGTCGATTGCGTGTCCAACTGTCCCCCTCCCTGGCTTCAGTTGATTTATCCTCCCCGCTTTATTGAACGATCGTTCATTTTAAGGCAAGGTGAATCATGACAAAAATTTCGTCCGCACCCGATCTGGCCGCCCGGCCGCGCCTTCGCGCCGCCTCCAAACGCTCGCTCGCCACCAGCTTGAGCATCCTCGATGCCGCCGAGATCCTCTTTGCCGAACGCGGCTATGACGGGGCCTCGGTGCGCGACATCGCCGCCGCCGCCGGCGCGCAGATCGCCTCGGTCAGCTTTCATCACGGCAGCAAGGAAGCCCTGTTCGCCCGTGTGGTCGAACGCCGGGCCAAGGAATTGTCGCGGCTGCGGCTCGAGGCGCTGGCGGCGGCGAAAGCGCGGCCCGGACCGCTGACGCTCGAAGCCGTGCTCGAGGCCTTCCTCCGCCCCTATCTCGAAAAGGCCGGCCTCCACGGGTCCGGCGCGGGTGACCCGCAATGGCTGGCCTATGCGCGGCTGATGGCGATAGTGTCCGCGGACGCCCGCTGGCACGCCATCTCCGAGCGCTGTTTCGACCCCACCGCAGGCCTGTTCATCGCCGAGATTGCCCGGCTTTTCCCGAAAGCCGACACAGCGCGGATTGCCGTGGCCTTCGTCTTCTCTGTCGCAGCCATGCTGTCGCTGTCGACCTCGCGGTGGCGCATCCACGCCCTCTCGCCCACCGCTCCGGCAGCGGCCGGGATGGACGATCTCGCCAATGGCTTGGTGCGGTTCTGCGAAGCGGGCTTTCGCGCGGCGCTCGACGGCTGAGTGCTGAGCGCCGGCGGTCAGGCCCTGATAGGCCTTGCCGCGTCAGTGCAGCAGGATCTCCCCGTCCACCCGTCGCCATTCGTTCGGACCGATCAGCCGCTTGTGGGCGTAGCGCACCGAATGCAGCTTTCCGTCGAGTTTGGCTTCCCAGAAGTCGAGGAATTTCCGCATGCCCGGAAAATCCGGCGCCAGGTCGTAGTCCTGCCAGATATAGGTCTGCAGCAGCGATTGAAAATCGGGAATACGGTAGAAGATATGCGCGGTGGTGAGGCCGTAGCCCTCCATCTGCCGCTCGAACTCAGGTGAAACCATTGTCACGTGGACCTCCTGTTCTTCAACCGGCAAATCACACCAAAAGACAGCCGGCTTGGCAAGAGTAAACGTGCTTTGCATCATGAATTCAACGTGTTGGCAGCCGCTCCGATTGAGTGCTGACAGCTGCGGCGCGCAGCCCCGAAGGCCCGCGCGGGCAACCTCGCAGCCGTCATCGCCGGACGGGCCGCCCGGGTGCAGACCTCAGTCAGTTGGCAAGAGCGGGAAAATAGGTCCCGGCCGTGGGCGCCAGCAACTGCGGTATGTCGCTCAACTTGGCGGTCAGCAGGTCCTCGCCGCAGGCATTGATGGCATGCGGCAGGTCTTCGAGCGTGAACACCACCTGATCCCCCGGAACGAAGCGCACGGCCAGGTTTGTTGCCACAAGCTCATCGATCCCGCATTCGGCTTCAAAGTCCGCATCGCCGACAGGCACGCGGTTGGCGACGACATGGTCGATCAGCGGTTGCCCGGCCGCCCAGTAATAGTCAGCGGGCGCTGCCATGGCGGCGGCTTGGTCGATCTGCGAGCCATCATCGTCATCGGTCGCTCGGGCCGTCGCCACCCAGTCCTTGAACACCTTGGCAATGGCCAGAGGATCGCCGGTTCGCGCGTCCAGGGCATAGCTGCGGGAATGATTGTTCGGGTGCGCGCCGCCGCACCAGGTGCTGCCCGATTCCACCCAGCTCACCAGCCTGGGCGACAGATAGGTCATCACGATGGCTTCGTCCTCGTAGCCACCCAGGGTGCCCGGCCCCATGCCGGCGGAATATTCGGTGGCGCCGAAGCCCGCATAGATCTGCGACAGGCAGTCGAAGGCCTGGCTGCTGATCTGGAAGTGGCGGTGCTCGAGGGCCTGGTTGACCCGGTCTGGCGAGGATCCATCCGCCAGCGAAACGACGCGCGGAAAAGCAAATTTGCTGCGCGGATCAGTGAGATAGCGGAAGGTGGAGGCTTCGAGGCTTTCCTCGGGACCAGCCTGCATCTCCACGTCCATCTTGGCGAAATCATACGGGGCGGTCTCGGCGGAAAAGGACCCGTCGCGCGCGTGGATGAGCGGGAAAGCGCTGTCGTAAAGTCCATAGGGGGTGATCTCGACAGCGTCGGTCAGCGTCCGCCGGGCGACGCGCGCAAGGCTGATGGCGAGCGGCTTGCCCGACTTGCCGGCAGCCTGCCAGGTGCCGGTCAAGGTCGCGCCGTCCTCTGAGGGCGTCAGCGTCCAGTGTGCACCAATCGGCTTGTCCTGCACTTCGCCGTCGTCGTTCTGCTTGCAGGTGTCTTTGGTGCAGGGCGCCTCCTCCGTCAATAGGACGGAAGCGGCGGATTGGCCCGCGCTGTTGAGCGGAATATCGCCGCCATTGGCCCTGTAGCTGTAGCGTCCGACGAAGGCACCGTCCGAGGATGCGGCCAGTTCCACAAGGATCGGGTACTTGCCCAGGGTTCCCTTGTAGGTGAAGGCCTCCACCGCAAGGACCGGTGTGACAGACACGAGGCTAAGCAGCGCGACAGCAATTGGACGCATTCCGGTTCTCCCTTTTGGCCATGCTTAGCACAGCACAATAACCGTCGGGAGGCCGGTCGGACAAAGTCCGCATCCGCTGGAAAATCGACGGCCATAGCCAGACACCTCCCCCATCCACCGTCGGAACTCATTGAGGGTTCCGCACTCGCCGAGCTTGTGGCTGCACCTGGAAAACCACGCCAGATGTCAGCCATATAGGCCAAGGAAAGTCATTTTCCGTCATTCATTCAGATAGTTGACAGGATTCCAAAAAATTGCGCCGATTTTTCTCGTCTCAAGACCTTGAAAAATTCCCTGGCAAAAACCAGATCGACGTCCGCCGGCGCCGGGAGATCCGGGCCTGGCTTCTCCCGGATCCGGCATGGATCGGGGGAACTGGAAATTCACTCAATGTTTGTCCAGGAGGAAAGCATGAAATTCCGACCGTTGCACGACCGCATCCTTGTCCGTCGCATCGAAAGCGACGAGCGCACCAAGGGTGGCATTATCATCCCCGACACCGCCAAGGAAAAGCCCCAGGAAGGCGAAGTGATCGCCACCGGCCCGGGCGCCCGCAATGATGAGGGCCAGATCGTGGCGCTCGACGTGAAAGTGGGCGACCGCGTGCTCTTCGGAAAATGGTCCGGCACCGAAATCCGTCTCGACGGCGAGGATCTCCTAATCATGAAGGAATCCGACGTCATGGGCGTGATCGAGGGCGAAGCAGCGCTTCGCCAGGCCGCCTGATTGAACATCCATCCTTCGAAGCCTGACAGGAGCGAAAAATGGCTGCAAAAGATGTCAAGTTCCACTCCGACGCGCGCGAGAAGATGCTGCGCGGCGTCGACATTCTGGCCGATGCGGTCAAGGTGACCCTCGGTCCCAAGGGCCGCAACGTCGTCATCGACAAATCCTTCGGCGCGCCGCGCATCACCAAGGACGGCGTCACCGTCGCCAAGGAAATCGAACTCGAGGACAAGTTCGAGAACATGGGCGCACAGATGCTGCGCGAAGTCGCCTCCAAGACCAATGATCTGGCCGGCGACGGCACCACCACGGCCACGGTACTGGCCCAGGCCATCGTCCGGGAAGGCGCCAAGGCGGTTGCCTCCGGGCTCAACCCGATGGACCTGAAGCGCGGCATCGACCTGGCCGTCGATGCCATCGTTGGAGAGCTGAAGAAGAACGCCCGCAAGATCTCCAACAATGACGAGATCGCCCAGGTCGGCACCATCTCGGCCAATGGCGACACCGAGATCGGCCGCTATCTGGCCGAGGCCATGCAGAAGGTCGGCAATGACGGCGTGATCACCGTCGAGGAAGCCAAGACCGCCGAGACCGAACTCGAGGTGGTCGAAGGCATGCAGTTCGACCGCGGCTATCTCTCCCCCTACTTCATCACCAACCAGGACAAGATGCGCGTCGAGCTCGAAGAGCCCTATGTCCTGATCCACGAGAAGAAGCTGTCCAACCTCCAGGCAATGTTGCCGGTGCTCGAGGCCGTGGTGCAGTCGGGCAAGCCGCTCTTGATCGTGGCCGAGGACGTCGAAGGCGAGGCGCTTGCGACGCTGGTCGTCAACAAGCTGCGCGGCGGCCTGAAGATCGCCGCCGTCAAGGCGCCGGGCTTCGGCGACCGCCGCAAGGCCATGCTTGAGGACATCGCCATCCTGACCGGCGGCTCGGTCATCTCGGAGGATCTCGGCATCAAGCTCGAGAACGTCACGCTCAACATGCTCGGCCGCGCCAAGAAAGTGGCGATCGAAAAGGAAAACACCACGATCATCGACGGCGCCGGGTCCCGCAAGGAGATCGACGGCCGCATCGCCCAGATCAGGGCGCAGATCGAGGAAACCTCTTCGGACTACGACCGCGAGAAGCTGCAGGAGCGGCTGGCCAAGCTCGCCGGCGGCGTCGGCGTGATCCGTGTCGGCGGGTCGACCGAAGTCGAGGTCAAGGAGAAGAAGGACCGCGTCGACGACGCGCTGCACGCCACCCGCGCGGCCGTCGAGGAGGGCATCCTGCCCGGCGGCGGCGTGGCGCTTCTGCGCTCCATCGCCGCGCTCGAGAGCCTCAAGCCCACCAATGACGACCAGCGCGTCGGCATCGACATCGTCCGCCGGGCGATCGAGGCGCCGGTGCGCCAGATCGCCGAGAATGCCGGCGCCGAAGGCTCGATCATCGTCGGCAAGCTGCGCGAGAAGAAGGAGTTCGCCTGGGGCTGGAACGCGCAGACCAATGAGTATGGCGACCTGTTCAAGATGGGCGTGATCGACCCCGCCAAGGTGGTGCGCACCGCGCTCCAGGACGCGGCCTCCGTCGCGGGCCTGCTCGTGACCACCGAGGCGATGATCGCCGAAAAGCCCAAGAAGGAAGCCGCTCCCGCCATGCCCTCCGGCATGGACTTCTGACCGGCGCGAAGACCGAACCCACGAGCCGCCCCGCCCTGCCGGGGCGGCTTTCGTTTGGGCAACGGGTCGGGGCCGCTACTTGGCCTCGGAATTCTCCGTCAGGTCTTCCAAAGTGTGCTTCTTGCGGATCGAGCGCACCGCCATCCAGGTGAAGCCGATGGCGATCGGCACGAACAGGCTCGAGGCGAGTCCCGACTTGACCGGCAGGTCGAAGGCATCGAGCGGCTTGGCGAGATAGCCGAACAGGCCGACGATGTAGTAGGAAATCGCCGCCACCGACAGACCTTCCACGGTCTGCTGCATCCTGAGCTGCAGCTTCACGCGGCGGTTCATCGAACTCAGGAGCGCGCTGTTCTGCCGTTCGAGCTCGACATCGATCCAGCTTCGCAAGAGCGAAGTGGCGCGCGAGAGCTTGCGCGACAGATTGGCCTGCCGCTCCTCGATCGACTGGCAGGTGCGCAGCGCCGGCGCCAGCCGCTTTTCCAGAAACGCGCCGATGGTCTCGAAGCCGGGCTTCTGGGTCTCCGCAAGGGACGCGACGCGTTCGCCCACAATGTTGTAATAGGCGCGGCTTGCCCCGAAGCGGTAGAGGCTGAGCGCGGCGCTCGCCTCCAGTTCGGCCGCAAGAATGGTGATTTCCGCAAGCAGGCTGTCGGCATGGTCGCGCGCGCCGGTCTTCATGGCCTGGGTGATCTTGGTCAAATTGTCCTCGATCCGGCGCATCTCCGGCGAGAGCGTCCGCGCCAGCGACAAGCCAAGCGCCGCCAGCGTGCGGTAGGTCTCGATGTCGAGAAGCCGCTGCACCACCGCGCCGCGGCCCGCCTCGGTCATGCCCTTGTCAATCACCAGGATGCGCGTCAGCCCGTCGCCGTCCTGGCGGAAGTCGGTGGCGATCATCGCCTGCCCGCCCTTGATCTCGCTCAGGCAGAGGCTGGTCGGATCGAAGGTCTCGATGGCGCCCTGGATTTCGGGGCCGTCCTCGCGCACCTCGAGCCGGATCCCGGAGATCAGGCTGCCCGGCGGCGAGAACTGGTCGCCGAACGGATGGGTGTCGACGCCGTCGCCGAATTTCGCCGGCGCCGGCGCATCCCAGAAATAGGTGGAGAATTCCGTGTGCCGCTCCCATCTCAGCGTCCCCTGCCCCCAGGGCATGGAAAAATGCGCCGTGTCACGCGCCGGCACGGCCACGCCGCGGGCGCGCGCCAGGCCCGCCAGCACGGCATGATCCACCACCGAGCCGCCGTCGGTCAGGAAGGCCAGCTGGAAGATCACGCGGGACTTGCCCACCAGCGCGAAGGGACGCGCATGGATCTCGCCCAGCGCCTCGGCACGGCCCTGCGCCATCGGAAATGAAAACCTGCCCATTGTCACGCCAACCCCTGTCCAAGCTTTCTCGATCGCGGACGCACCGCAAGCCCAGCCTGTGCCCGCCCCGGCGCAAACCGCCACCCGCCGGTATTTAGAGCCACCTTTGCGCCAAAGGAAAAGCCCTATTCGAACGAGGTTACGCTGAAAGCAGGCAACAGGATCAATTGTCGCAGCAGACTCTGGTGCGCCGGCCCCGGGCCTGACCTCACCCGGCGCAGCGTCATTGCTCGCACGGCCCGATCCGCACCGGCTGCTGCGGGTCCGCTCCAAGATCCACGCAGCCGTCGGCATGGCAGAGTGTCCAGGCCGAAACGGTAGCGCCGGAGGCGGCAAGCACCAGTTCCGGCGTCACCGGCGCATCGGGTAACCACACCCACCAGCCGTCCTCGAGTCGCGCCCCCTCGCCCGGATCCATGCCCGCGCCCGATCCCTTGACCCGCGCCTCGGTAAGCTCCAGCCCCTGCTCCGTCACCCGCCAATCTTCCTGCCACTGGGCCTTTTCCACCGAATGGGTCCAGGACAGGCTGAACAGCGTCGCGGCGATGGTCAGGATCTTGCCGCCGGCGGCGATGCAAAGACCGGTCGCCATTCAGCCTGCCGCTTCCCGCCGGCGCATCTGACGCCAGGCCAGCACCGCGAACAGCGCCGAAAGCCCGAAACCGATCTCGTCGGTCACCGGCAGCGCCGCCACCAGCGTGAAGGCCGCCACCATCGCCAGCGCCCGCATCGGCCAGCCGAGGCGGCCGCCCATGTAGCCGATCACCGCCGCGCCCCAAAGCCCGATCGCCAGCACCACCTTGGCAACGATGTAGATCACCGCCGGGATGTAGCCGATCTCTGCTGCCAGCGGCCCGCCGTCCTGCAGCATCAGCGCCGGCGTGTAGACTGCCATGAACGGGATGACGAAGCCCGCGGCGGCCACCTTGATCGCCTCCATCGAGATCCTGAGCCCGCTCTCCTTGGCGATCGGCGCCGCGGCGAAACAGGCGAGCGCCACCGGCGGCGTCAGGTCCGCCAGAATGCCGAAGTAGAAGACGAACATGTGGCTGACGATCAGCGGCACGCCGAGTTCCAGAAGCGCGGGCCCGGCGATCGACGAGGTGATGATGTAGTTGGGGATGGTCGGGATCCCCATGCCGAGAATGATGCAGGTGATCATGGTCAGCACCAGCGACAGGAACAGGCTGTTCTGGCCCACCGCGACGATGAACTGCCCGAAGGTGTTGGCCGCACCCGTCAGCGTCATCGTGCCGATGATGATGCCGACCACGGCGCAGGCGACGCCCACCGGCAGCGCGGTCTTGGCCCCGTCGGCGAGCGCATCGCGGCAGATGGCGAGAGTCGCACGCCCGCCCTTGGAAAGTGCGTTCCAGGCAATCATCGCCAGCACTGCCGCAAGGATCACCATGATGCCGAATTGCAGGAAGGCGGCGGCCACCAGCCCGAGCCCGACCCAGAAGATCATCCGGATCACGCCCGCGGGTAGACCGAGCGCGATCGAGCCGCCGAGGATCAGGAGCACGGTGAGCGCCAGCCCCACGGTTCCGGCAAACAGCGGCGTATAGCCCGAGAACAGGAGATAGATCAGCATCAGCAGCGGCAGCACCAGGAACCATTGCTCCCGCAGCGCCTTCAAGGGCGACGGCAGTTCGTCCTTGGGCAGGCCGACCAGATTGTGCTTGCCCGCCTCCAGATGCACCATCCAGAAGGCCGAGGCGAAATAGAGCATCGCCGGAATGATCGCCGCCTGCACCACCTCGTAATATTCGACGCCCAGCGTCTCGGCCATGATGAAGGCCACCGCCCCCATCACCGGCGGCATCAGCTGCCCGCCCATCGACGCAGTCGACTCCACCCCGCCGGCAAAGGCCGCGCGATAGCCGAACTTCTTCATCAGCGGGATCGTGAACTGCCCGGTGGTCACCACATTGGCGACGCCCGAGCCGGAGATCGTCCCCATCAGGCCCGAGGAAATCACCGACACCTTGGCCGCACCGCCGCGCTTGTGGCCGACCATGCCGAGCGACACGTCGGTGAACAGCTGGATCATGCCCGCTTTCTCCAGGAACGCGCCGAACAGGATGAACAGGAAGATGAAGCTCGAGGAGACGAAGATCGGGATGCCGTAGATCCCTTCCGTGCCATAGGCCATGTGGTCGATCACCTGCGCGAAATCATAGCCGCGGTGGTCGAGCGGCGCGGGCAGGTACTCGCCGAACAGGCAGTAGGCCAGGAACGCGCCGGAGATGATTGGCAGCGCCGGCCCCATGATCACCCAGGCGGCCAGGAACACGGTGCCAAGCGCGATCACGCCCAGCACGATGTCGCGGTCGAGCGGATCGCCCGCGCGCAGCAAGAGCCCGGTGTAATCGTACCATTGATAGAAGGCGACGGCGACGCCGAGCCCGGCCAGCGCCCAGGCCGCGGCCTTGAGCGTCGGCCCCGCATTGCGCGCCGCCGCCACCAGCGGAAAGGTCAGCAGCATCAGGAAGCCGACATGGAAGGCGCGCACCACCTGGCTGGCGAAATCGATGATATGGGCGGCCGTGGCGATCTGGAAGACCGAGAAGGAAAGCGCGATCCAGAACAGAAGCCGGCCTTCGAGCGTCTTCGGAAAGCTCTCCGCGAGGGGATCATGCAGGCCGAGATCGGGCCTCTCCGCCGGCGCGTGATGCGGCGTCTGGTCGTGCAGCATGCGATGTTCTCCCCAACACGCTATCGCAGAGTGCGGCGGGACCGGCTTCGCGATCCCGCCGCTTTTGTCAGGATGTCAGACCGGGGTTTCCCGGGCTTACATCATGCCCTTCTCCTTGTAGAAGCGTTCCGCACCCGGATGCAGCGGCACCGGCATGCCGCTCAGCGCGTTCTCGAGCTTGATCTGCTTGGCCGCATTGTGGGAGGCCTCGAGCTCGGTCAGGTTCTCGAACAGCTGCTTCGTCATCTCATAGGCGAGGTCGTCGCTGACCTCGGAATGGGTGACGAGGAAGTTGACCACCGCGACGGTCTGCACATCGGCATCCTGGCCGTTGTAGGTGCCGGCGGGAATCGTGGCCGCGATATAGGGCGCGCCCAGTGCCGCCACCACATCCTCGGGCACCGCCACCATCTGGATGTCGACCGAGGTCGACAGGTCCTTGATCGAGGCAACGCCGAGGCCGGCCGACTGCAGCGTCGCGTCAAGCTGGCGGTTCTTGATCAGCTCGACCGATTCGGCGAACGGCAGGTATTCGGTCTTGCTTAGGTCGTCATAGCTCATGCCGGCGGCCGAGAAGATGGCCCTTGCATTGAGCTCCGTGCCCGACTTGGCGGCGCCCACGGACAGGCTCTTGCCCTTCAGGCCGGCGAGATCGGTGATGCCGGATTCCTTCGAGGCGACGATCTGGATGTAGTTGGGATAGACGGCCGCGATGCCGCGCAGTTTGTCGAGCGGCGCGCTGAACCCGGCATCCGCATCGCCTTCCCAGGCGAGCTTGACCGAATCGCCGAGTGCGAGCGCCAGTTCGCCCTTGCCCTGCTGCAGCAGGTTGAGGTTTTCAACCGACGCCTTGGTCGCCTGCACCTGGGTGCGCACGCCTTCGATCTTCTCGGCATAGATCTTGGACAGGCCGACGCCAAGCGGATAATAGACGCCCGAGGTGCCGCCTGTCAGGATGTTGACAAACTGGTCGGCCTTGGCGGGTGCCATCGACAGGCCCATGGCGGTGGCCGCCATGAGGTTGACAAGGCTTCTGCGATTGATGCTGATCATCGGGTTCTCCTCCGTGTTTGGTCTTGTGCGTCGCGGCTCTCCCCCGCAACGCTTGCGTCCTTTTTAACGATTGCGGTCCGGAGGTCAAACCGAAGGGACTATTCGGGCGGCTGCGGACCGGACGGGTATAACGGTCGGTTTTGCGCCAGATAGCAACCCGCGCCCGAATATTCCCGGCCGGGCTCAGCCGACAGCGGATGCGGACGCCGCCCATAGGACCGCCGCGCCCGTGTCACCATTCCGCGGACGACGTCCCCAGATCCGAAGCCGGCCGGTCCCAGCGCACCTTGGCCTCCCCGAGCCCAAGCGCCGGCTTGAGCCTCAAGGCTGGACCCCAGTCGGTCATCTCGATGAAGTCGGAATAATCCGCCGCCTCCGGCCTGCCGATCGGATGAGCGACCGGGCCTTGCGGATAGTCGGCCAGGAACCCGCCGACGCGGGCCAGCGAGGTGCGCCACCGCGACCCCGTCCCATGGGAGTGCCGCAGGACGAGCCCGCGCAGGGTCGCCGCGGCGAGCAGATAGCCCGCGCCATGATCGAGCGCCTGCACCGGCAGCGGCACGGGCCGGTCCGTTTGAGCCTGGGTCATGCCGGCATGTGCGATCCCCGAACTCATCTGCACCAGGCTGTCAAAGCCGCGCCGGCCGGCCCACGGCCCGGTCCACCCATAGGCGTTGAGCGAGACGTCGACCAGCCCTGGATTGAGGCTGGCGCGAACATCCCGGCCAAGCCCCAGGGCCTCGAGCGCATCGGCACGGTAGCCATGCGCCAGCACATCGGCGCGGGCGAGCAGCGCCTTGAACCGGTCCCGGCCGCCCGCATCCTTGAGGTCCAGCCGGGCGCAGCGCTTGCCGGGCGTCACCTCGGGGATCACCGCGCCCTCGTCCCAGCCGGGCGGGTCGATGCGCAGTACATCGGCGCCGAAGCCCGCGAGAAACCGCGTCCCAACCGGGCCCGCCAGCACCCGCGTCAGGTCCAGCACCCTGATGCCCGCGAGCGGCCGCGCCGCGTCGAACTGGTTCGCAAAGGCTCTGGCGCCCCCGCCGACATCCATCCGCATCAGCGGCTCGGCCAGCACCGCGCGTCCCTGCCTATGCTTCGCCCAGTCGCCGCGGCTCCGCATGACCGCCGCGCATCCGCCCGCCGCCACGATCGCCGTCTCGAGCACGTCGCCGCGCCATCCGGCCACGGCGGCCTCCACCGCCGCCCGTTCCAGGCCGGCTGCGGGCGCAACGCCCAGAACGGACAAGGCCGCCGCGCGGTGCGCGCGCGCATTGGTGTGCAGCCGGATCCAGCCGTCGGCGGCCGGGTAATCCCCGGCGATCGCATCCCAAACCGAAGGCAGCTCCCAGCCCTGCGGTGCAATGGAGAAGGAAAACCACAGCGACGCCAGCCGCCGGTCGACGGTGAGATCCGGAACCCTCCCCGTTCTGAGGCCGGTCCATTCGGCAAGCGCCAGTCCCGCCGATGCGGTTGTCGCCGCCGCGAAATCGCTCACGGCGAAGACCGAGGCGAGCGAACCGCCGCCGCTCATCTCGACTCCTTGCGTCAACTCGGGCTTGCCCCCGAGCGCGCTCCACAGCCGCGCCAGCATCAGCCGGTCCAACGGAATGGTGCCGGTTCCGGTCCCGTCAATGGTCTCGAAATGTCTCATGGCAAGGCTCCCTTCCTTGGCTCCGATCAGCAGTCCGGGCTTCACACAATCGCCAAACCCAGATATCGTCAATATTGATCATTTGAATCAACCATGGGTACTTCGCGATGGCGGATTACATCGATGCGGCCGAAGCGGCCCGTCGCCTGGGCGTCTCCCGGCAAAGCCTTTACGCCTATGTCAGCCGCGGCCTGATCAAGGCGGCGCCGGCGCAGGATCCGCGCCAGAGCCGGTACCTCGCCTCGGCCGTCGATCAGCTGGCCGAGACCCGGCGGCGCGGCCGCAAGCCGAAGGAGATCGCCAAGGCGACGCTGGACTGGGGCATGCCGGTGCTCGAATCCGCACTGACGCTGATCGAGGATGGACAACTCTCCCATCGCGGCCGCGACGCGGTCGAGCTTTCGCGCACCGCCACGCTCGAAGAGACCGCAGCGCTCCTGTGGACCATCCCCGCCAGGGCCGCCTTCCCGCGCCGCGCGCCGGCCAGCCTCAAGGCCTATGCCGGCCTGCTCGACCAGGCCCGGACAGCGCCCGCCGGCGACACGCTGCTGCCGCTGTTCGCGGTCGCTGCATCGGAAGAGGCGACCTCCGCCTGGCGCAGCGATGCCGGAACACTCGCCCACGGCGCAGGCGATCTGGTGCGGCTCATGGCGGCGGCGGCGCTGCGCCAGGCTCCAGCCTCCGCGCCGATCCATCAGCAGCTCGCCTCCGCCTGGGGCGTGGAAGCCTTGCAGGCCGGCCTGATCCGCCAGGCTTTGGTGCTGTGCGCCGATCACGAACTCAATGCCTCGAGCTTCACCGCCCGTTGCGTCGCCTCCACCGGAGCATCGCTGAAAGCCTCGGTCGTCGCGGCGTTGGCGGCCTTGAGCGGCGTTCGCCACGGCGCTGTGACCACGCGTATCGAGCGCCTGTGGGACACGCTCGATCCGGACGATCCCGGCAGAGGCCTGAGCGAGCGGCTGAAGGCAGGCGAGGAGATCCCCGGTTTCGGCCATCCGCTCTACCCCAACGGAGATATCCGCGCCCGCGCGCTGCTGTCCGCCATCAGCCCGGACTTCGGGCCCGCCACGCGCTTCGCCGACGCCGTCAGGCAGCTCACAGGCCAGGATCCGTCGATCGATTTTGCTTTGGTGGCCCTGCGCCGCCATCTCGGCCTGCCCGAGGGCGCGGCCTTCCTGCTGTTTGCCATCGGCCGCTCGGTGGGCTGGATCGCCCACGGGCTTGAGCAGCGCGCCACAGGCCAGCTCATCCGGCCGCGCGCGCTCTACACCGGCGAGCGGCCGTGACCGGCAGCGGCGGAGAATGAACGGAAGGCAAGTATAGGGCGTCAGAACAAGACCTGAGTTCTGCCTGTAGATACGGGCGATCCCTCATACTTTAGCGGCTTGTGAAAAGGTTCTCTTGCTGGCACCTTGCTAACGTATGAATCACATCGCAGGGGAGAAAGCGCATGGCTCATAAATTCGAGATCTACAAGGACAAGGCTGGCGAATACCGGGTTCGCTTCAAGTACAACAGCGAGATCATGTTCTCGACGGAAGGCTATTCGAGCAAGGCCAGCGCTCAGAACGCCATCAACTCGATCAAGAAGAACGGTCCCGACGCCCCCGTCGAAGACAACAGCTGAGACGCAAGGGGGAAGCCCGGGGACAGTTTACTTTTTCGGGGGAAGCCCGAAAAAGTAAACTGTCCCCGACTTCATTCACAGACCTTGGGCAGCCCGCCGATCACCAGGTCGGTGACGATGTCCGCATAGGCGTCGCGGTCGATCGGGCCGCCCGGCCGGTGCCAGAGATAGAACCAGTTGAGCATGCCGAACACCGACATGGTCACCGGCCCAACAAGGTCTGGCCGGCCGGAGAACCGGTCCGGCTCGATCGCCCGCACGGCCTCGGACATGGCCGTCACCAGCCGCCGCTGCAGCGCCCGCAAATGTCTCTGGTCGTCCTCGGGCAGCGAGGACAGCGCCTCAAGCTGCACCTTGTGCTCGGCATCGGAATCCCGGTAGGCCACCAGGATCGCCCGGATCAGCGCGCGCAGCCGCGATTGCGGCGTGCCCGGCTCGGCGGCCGCCGCCTCCACCACCGTCACCAGCGCGGTCAGATGCGTGTCGAGGATGTCGAACAGCAGCGCGTCCTTGGACGGATAATAATGATAGATCAAGGCCTTGGAGACGCCGCACGCTTCCGCCAGCTTGCCCATCGAGGCCCGGTCGAAGCCGTTCTCGGCAAAGAACCTGGCCGCAGTGTGCAGGATCGCCTCGCGCTTGGCTTCATGGTCCTTGGCGATGGTCCGGGCCATGGCTCAGGCTTTCGGCCGGTTGTCGACCACGCGCTTGGCCTTGCCCTCGGAACGCGCCACCTGGCCGGGCTCGGTCACGTCGATCCGGGCGCTGACGCCCACCGTGCTCTTGATGTGGTGCGCCAGTTCGCGCGCCGAGGCCGCACGCGCCTCCGCATCGGCCGCGGCCAGCGTGCATTCCACATGCACGGTCATGTCGTCCATGCGGCCGGTGCGGCTCAATTCAATCTGGAAATGCGGCGCGAGCCCTGCGCATTTGAGGATCTGCTCCTCGATCTGGGTCGGAAACACATTGACGCCGCGCAGGATGATCATGTCGTCCGACCGCCCGGTGATCTTCTCCATCCGCCGCATCGAACGCGCGGTGCCGGGCAAGAGTCGCGTCAGGTCGCGGGTGCGGTAACGCACCATCGGTAGCGCCTCCTTCGACAGCGTCGTGAACACCAGCTCGCCCATCTCTCCGTCCGGCAGCACCTCGCCGGTGACCGGGTCGATGATCTCGGGGTAGAAATGATCCTCCCAGATATGCAGCCCGTCCTTGGTCTCGACGCATTCATTGGCCACGCCCGGCCCCATGATTTCCGAAAGCCCGTAGATATCGACGGCATGCATGTCGAAGGCCTGCTCGATCTCGCTGCGCATCGAATTGGTCCAGGGCTCTGCGCCGAAGATGCCGACGGCGAGCGAACTCTCGCGCGGATCGATCCCCTTGCGGCGGAACTCGTCCAGGATCGACAGCATGTAGGACGGCGTCACCATGATCACGCGCGGCTTGAAATCGTCAATCAGCGAGACCTGCCGTTCGGTCATGCCGCCCGACACCGGCACCACCGTGCAGCCGAGCCGCTCGGCGCCGTAGTGGGCGCCCAGTCCGCCGGTGAACAGCCCGTAGCCATAGGCCACATGGACGATATCGCCCGGCCGTCCGCCGGATGCGCGGATCGACCGCGCCACCAGGTCCGACCATGTGTCGATGTCGCGCGCGGTGTAGCCCACGACCGTCGGCTTGCCGGTGGTGCCCGACGAGCCGTGCAGCCGCGCGATCTGGTCACGCGGCACCGCGAACAGTCCGAACGGATAGTTGTCCCTCAGGTCATGCTTGGTGGTGAACGGGAACTTTGCAAGATCCGCGAGCGTCCTGAGATCGTTGGGATGCACGCCCTTGGCATCAAACGACGCCTTGTAATGCGGCACATTCTCATAGGCGTGCATCAGCGACCATTTCATGCGCGCAAGCTGCAGCGCCGCGATCTCATCACGCGAGGCGATCTCGATCGGATCAAGGCTCGCCCGTGCGGGCGTCAAGTCAAGCATGGGATTCTCCTGCATTCCCCGGGACCGCGGCGCATCTGCGCCCCGCACCCGCTCCAAAACTCCATGCGCTGCCGCCCCTCAGGCGGAAGGCTCGTCGAAATGCGTTCCCGCGACCGTCCGCGACAGTCCTCGGAATTCGGCGATGGCCACGCCGTCGTCCCGGCTCACCGTCACGTCGTAGATCCCCGAGCGTCCGGCGAGCGTGACCTCGCGCGCTTCGGCCGTCAGCCGGTCGCCCTCCCGTCCAGGCGCCAGGAACGTCACCGAGCAATGCTGCGCCACCGTCACGGTGTTGTAGCTGTTGCAGGCGAACGCGAAGGCGCTGTCGGCCAGCGTGAAGATCGCGCCGCCATGGCAGGATCCGTGGCCGTTGAGATGATCCTTGCGCACCAGCATCGAGATCGTCGCCCTGCCCGGCCCTACCACCTCGATTTTCATGCCGTAAGCCTTGCTCATGTGGTCGTCGGTCCACATCGCGGCGGAGGATTTTTCGGCCCGTTCCTGATCCGAGATCACGCTCATGGCTTGCCACCGAACTGGGGCTCGCGCTTGCCGAGGAACGCGCGCACGCCCTCGGCGTAATCGGCCGACCGCCCGGCGTCGCGCTGCGTCGCGGCCTCGAGGTCGAGATGCGGGTCGAGCTCCTGGCCGGCCGCTTGCTGGATCAGGCTCTTCATCTTTCCAAGCCCGAAGGTCGGCCCGGCCGCAAGCCTGGCGGCGAGCGCGCGGGCTTCGATCATGAGTTCGCCATCGTCATGCACCTTCCAGATCATGCCCCAATGCTCAGCGCGCTCCGCCGTCACCGGTTCGGCGGTCATGGCGATCGCCTTGGCGCGCGCCTCGCCGATCAGCCGCGGCAGCATCCAGGAGCCGCCCGCATCGGGGATGAGGCCGACGCGCGCAAACGACTGGATGAACTTGGCGCTCCGTGCCGCGAGCACGATGTCGCAGGCGAGCGCCAGATTGGCCCCCGCGCCCGCCGCGACGCCGTTGACGGCACAGACGACCGGCTTCTCCAGCGACCGGATGCGGCGGATCAGCGGATTGTAGAACCGGATCAGCGTGTCGCCGAGATCGGGCGGCCCGCCCATCTTGTCGGGATCGCGCGCACTCAGGTCCTGGCCCGCGCAGAAGCCGCGGCCCGCGCCGGTGAGCAGCACCGCCCGGCAGCGCGCATCGTCGCGCGCCAGGTCGAAACACCGGGCCAGCGCCCCATGCATCTCGTCATTGAAGGAATTCAGACGATCCGGCCGGTTGAGCGTGATTTCCAGCACGCCGCCGCTCCAGGACTGCAAAACCGTTTCATCCATTGCAAAGGTCCTCCTCGAAATAAAGGGTTGCATAAGCCGACCGGTTGGTCAATTAATAAATCGATCGCCATTCGACTGCGAAATGCCCTGCCTTTTCGAGGAGCCGCCATCGTGACCACCGCTTCCGCCCCCCCAGAAACCGGTTCGGAACAGAAGGTCGTGCATCTGCGCATCGACAACGGCCATGCGCTGGTGACCATCGACAATCCCCCGGTCAACGCCTTCGCCGTCAGCGTGCGCCGCGGCCTGATGGAGGCCTTGCGCGCGGTCCACGAGGCGGGATGCATCTCCGCCGCGATCGTTTGCGCCGGGCGCACCTTTGTCGCCGGCGGCGACATCTCGGAATTCGCCGGACCGCCGCCGCTGCCGCACCTGCCCGATGTGCTGGCTGCGATCGAGGCGAGCCCTGTGCCGTTCATTGCCGTCATGCATGGCACCGTGCTCGGCGGCGGACTGGAACTCGCGCTCGCCTGCGCCTGGCGCATCGCCGACAGCAGGACCAGTTTCGGCCTGCCCGAAGTCAGTCTCGGCCTGATCCCCGGCGCCGGCGGCACTCAGCGGCTGCCCCGCGTCATCGGCCTCGAACCGGCCGCCCGCATGGCCGCCACCGGCAAGCCGGTCAATGCAAGCGCCTTCAAGCAGATGGGCGGGCTTGACCTCGTCTTCGATGGCGATCCGATGACGGCGCTCATGGCCTTCCGCGACACCCTGCCCGCACGCCCGGTCAACACATCGGAGCGCCCGGTCACGGACGCCGATCTGACCGCGCTCAAGGCCGAGATCGCCAGATCCGCCAAGGGCGCCGACGCCCCGATGATCGCGCTTGAGACCACGGCACTTGCCGCCACCCTGCCCTTCGCCGAAGGGGCCGCGATCGAACGCCAGACCCATCTTGATCTGCGCCAGAGCGCCCAGTCGCGCGCGCTTCGGCGGCTGTTCTTCGCCAGCCGCTCGGTCACCCGCCCGGCCCGGCTCAAAGCCATCGAACCGGCCCCGATCGCCCATGTCGCCATCGTCGGCGGCGGGCTGATGGGCGCGGGCATCGCATCCGCATGTCTCGCAAGCGGCCACCGCGTTACCCTGCTCGAACGCGACATCCAAAGCGCCGAGGCCGGGCGCGACCGCGTCGCGGACATCATCGCCAAGGACCTCGCCTCCGGCCGCATCTCTGCGGACAAGGCCGAGGCGCGGCACGCTCGGTTCTGTGCCGGCGCCGATTATGCCGCAGCTTCCGATGCCGACATCGCCATCGAGGCGGTGTTCGAGGATCCGGAGATCAAGCGCGCCGTGTTCAAGCAACTCGCGGATGTCATGGCGGAAACCGCGCTGATCGCCACCAATACCTCCTATCTCGATCCCAACCGGATCAGCGAAGGCATGCCCGGACCGGAGCGGTTCCTGGGCCTGCATTTCTTCTCGCCCGCCAACATCATGAAGCTGGTCGAGGTGGTCGGCACCTCGGTGACCTCCGACCGGACCATGGCCACCGCCTTCGCCTTCGCCCGCGGACTCGGCAAGATCCCGGTCGAGACTGGCGTCTGCGACGGCTTCATCGGCAACCGCATCCTCTCGGCCTATCGCCGCCAGGCCGACTACATGGTCGCCGACGGCGCCTCGCCCTATGAGGTCGACGCCGCCATGCGCGGCCTCGGCATGCCGATGGGACCCTATGAGTTGCAGGACCTGACCGGCCTGCAGATCAGCTGGGCCAACCGCAAGCGCCAGCGGGCCGCAGGCACCTGGCCCGGCCGGTATGTCGATATTGCCGACCAGCTCTGCGAGATGGGAAGGCAGGGCCGCGGGAGCCCGATGAAAAAAGGCTGGTACGACCATACCGGCGGCAAGGGCGAACCCGACCCCGAAATCGAGGCGATGGTCGCAGCCTGGCGCGCCGAGCACGGCACGGCGCAACAGGCTTTTTCCCGCGACGAGATCGTGCTCGGGATCATGGCGGCCATCGTCAACGAAGCCAGTCTCATCCTCGAGGAAGGGATCGCTTCGAGCGACACCGCCATCGATATCGTCTGGACCGAGGGCTACGGCTTCCCAAAACACCTGGGCGGCCCGATGTTCTGGGTGGAAGAGGCAGGCATGGACCGCATCCGCGAAGCCTTTGCGAAGATCGATGCGCAAAGCCCCGGTTCGTGGAAGGCCGCGGCCGCACTGAAGGCATAGTCCCAGCGCCGGGTCTTGGTCGCGGGAGATTTGGCGGTTCGCCGCCGGGAGGAGACAGACATGGGTTTGATCAATGTGCACAGCTATCTGGCTGGCCAGTGGGTTCCCGCCGATGACGGCGCC
This sequence comes from Hoeflea sp., assembly GCF_030682515.1. Classification (GTDB taxonomy): domain Bacteria; phylum Pseudomonadota; class Alphaproteobacteria; order Rhizobiales; family Rhizobiaceae; genus Hoeflea. The sequence goes on from NZ_JAUXOD010000089.1 coordinate 27,275, forward strand.
CGGGCCATCGAAAGCGCGGTGACCGGCGCGCCGCTGGCCCTTGCCGGCCAGGCCGCGCTCGACACCCAAGCCATGCTCGATTTCGCCCGGACCAAAGGCGGACCGGCGCTGCGCGCCATGACATTCCACGACCGCGCCCGCATGCTCAAAGCGCTCGCGCTCGAACTCGCTAAGTTCAAGGACGAGCTCTACGCGCTCTCCCACACCACCGGCGCCACCAGGTCCGACGCCATGATCGACATCGATGGCGGCATCTCCACCATGCTGGTCTATGCCTCCAAGGGCCGCCGCGAGATGCCTGACGGCCAAATCTATGTCGAGGGCGAACTGGAAATGCTCTCGCGCAACGGCAGCTTCGTCGGCCAGCATGTCGCCACCTCGCTCAAGGGCGTCGCCGTCCACATCAACGCCTTCAATTTCCCGGTCTGGGGCATGCTCGAGAAACTGGCGCCGACGCTGCTCGCCGGCATGCCGGCCATCGTCAAGCCGGCGACCTCGACCTGCCACGTCACCGAGCAGTGCGTCCGCCGTATGATCGAAAGCCAGATCCTGCCCGAAGGCGCGGTGCAGCTCGTGGCGGGCGGGCTGGGCGATCTCCTCGACCAACTCGACTACCAGGACGTGGTCAGCTTCACCGGCTCGGCCAAGACCGCGCTGATGCTGCGCTCCAGCCCGCATCTGCTTGAACGCAGCGTCCGCTTCGTGGCCGAGCAGGACAGTCTCAACGCCTCCGTGCTCGGCCCCGACGTGAGCGAGGGCAGCCCCGAATTCGACATCCTCGTCAAGGAAGTCGTGCGCGAGATGACAGCAAAAGCGGGCCAGAAATGCACCGCCATCCGCCGCATCCTGGTGCCCGAGACGCTGCTCGGCCCGGTCGGCGAGGCGATTGCCGACAAGCTCGCAAAGATCCGCATCGGCGACCCGGCGCTTGAAACCACCCGCATGGGCGCGCTCGCATCGGCGGCCCAGAAGTCAGACGTGCTCGACAAGGCAAGCCGGATTTCCGCCGAATGCCGGGTGCTCTCGGGCGACGCGGACGCCTTCGAGGTCGACGGCGCCGATCGCACCCGGGGTGCCTTCGTGCCGCCGATGTTGTTTGAATGCCGCGACCCCGACGCGGCCGAGGCCGTCCACTCCGTCGAGGCCTTCGGCCCGGTGGCGACGCTGATGCCCTACCGCGATCTCGACCATGCAGGCGCGCTCATGAACCGTGGCAACGGAAGTCTCGTGGCCTCCATCATCACCCATGATCCGGCGGTCGCCCGCGCGTTGCTGATCGACGCCGGCGCCTCGCATGGGCGCATCTATGTCAACAACCGCGACAGCGCCAAGGAAGCCACCGGCCACGGCTCGCCGCTGCCGCACATGCTCCATGGCGGCCCCGGCCGCGCCGGCGGCGGCGAGGAACTGGGGGGCATCCGCGGCGTCATGCACTATATGCAGCTGACCGCCGTCCAGGGCAGCCCGGACATCATCTCGGCCATCACCGGCACCTGGATCAAGGGCGCGGCGCGGCCGAAATCGTCAGCCCACCCCTTCACCCGCACCTTTGACGAACTGCAGATCGGCGAGACCATCGGGGCCGGCCCGCGAACGGTGACGCTCGAGGACATTGAGCATTTTGCCCATTTCACCGGCGACACCTTTTATGCCCACATGGACGAGGAGGCGGCGCGCGCCAACCCGTTCTTCCCCGGCCGCGTGGCCCATGGCTACCTGCTACTGTCCTTCGCAGCCGGCCTGTTCGTCGAGCCCAATCCCGGTCCGGTTCTCGCCAACACCGGCCTAGACGGCCTCGCCTTCATGAAGCCGGTCTCGCCGGGCGACGCTATCTCGGTCATGCTCACCGTCAAGCGCAAGACCCGCCGCACCGACGACTACGGCGAGGTCCGCTGGCACGTTTCGCTGACCAACCAGGACGGCGACGACGTGGCCGAATACGAACTGCACACGATGAACGCGTATCAGCGTTAAGTGCTGGGGACAGTTTACTTTTTCGGCCTACGGGCCGCAAAAGTAAACTGTCGCCGACCTCTCAAGCCAACACCACAACAAACCCCGCAATGCCGGCCATGACTGCCGCGCCCACCGCCATGAACTGCGCGAAACGCTTGCGGTCCTGCCGCGAGGCTGACCCGGCGGCATAGTCGAACCGCTCATAGACGACGCGCTCCATCGGCAGGCCGTGATCGAGCAGCATGTCCGAGACGGCCACCACCATGGGCCCCGGCCCGCACATCATCGCCACGGTCTCTTTCGGGTCGAGCCCAAGCAGGAGACGCGCGAGACGCGGCTGGTCGAGCCGGCCGACTTCGCCGGCAAACCCTTCCGCCGCGGCCTCGCTCACCAGCATCGCCTCGAAATCGAGCACGGCCTTCGCCGCTTCGATCTCGTCGAGGCAGGCGAGGTTCGAGGGTTTGCCGACGGCATAGGCGAGCCGCACCGGCCGCGGGTCCTTGCGGGCCACGAGTTCGCGCAGGAGCCCGATGATCGGTCCGATGCCCGCACCGCCGGCCACCAGCAGCACCGCCTTGCCCGGGTGGTTGTCGAGCGTGAATTCGCCATAGGGCCCGTCGATGCCGATCGGCGTCCCCGGCGCGAGCGTGCCCACCGTTGAGGTGAAATCGCCCGCTTCCTTGATGATGAGGCTGATGCCCTGCCGCGACGGGATGTCGGCGATGGAAAACGGATGGTCGAACAGCGGAAACCGTCGGCTGCCGACCGTCATCCAGACGAACTGGCCCGCCTCGTAGGTGAGGTCCGGCGTCTTGTGCCCCGGCTGCATGTCGAGCTCCCAGGTCCGGTCGGCGAGCCTGGTGACCGAGTGCAGCCGCCAGGGATTGAGATGCAGCCACAGCCAGCGCCAGCCATAGAGGATGCCGATCACGCCAACGAGCGCACCCGCCACCACCCACCACAGGCTGTTGACCGGGTCCAGCGCACTGAACCGGCCGGCGGTCAGCGCATGATGGAGCCCCGCGCCCGCCACAAGGATCGCCAGCACCAGATGGCTCGCCCGCCAGGCTTCATAGGGAAGCGGCAGCCGTTCGCGAACGGCCGAGCTGATCACCAGGATCGCGAGTGCCGCGAGCGCGATCACCCCGGACCGGTACTGCGGCAGCACACAATAGGCGATCAGCCGCCGCATCCCCAGTTCGGGATCGTCGAGCAGAGTGGGCAGCACATAGAGCACGGGATGAAGCACGAGGCCCAGCAGCACCCACCAGGCGGCGATCTTGTGGAAGGCCATGATCTTGTCGATGCCGAGCCGGCCCGTGACCGGTCCGAACCGGCCGGAGGTGACGAACTGCACCGCGATGGCTGACAACAGCACAAGGCCCGCACCCGCGCCGGCGAGTTCCCAGGGATCAAGCGGCGCGACCTGCCTGAGGGCGGCGAGCGCCAGCGGCAGGAACAGCGCCGAGAGGTAAAGCACGGCGAGTGCGCGGCCGCTCAACAGCGGCAGCTTGAGGATGGGCGGCTCTTTGCTCCGGGCCAAGGGAATCCTTTCGCGTCTCTCAACGGACATGTCCATTTTATTAAGAATCATTCCGCGATGGCGCATTGACCTGCGTCAATGCCCGGCCGGCCGGGCCATGCGATCCTAGCCTTCTGAAAAACCGAACGGAGGCCTAACCTTGAACAAGTTCCGCCCATTCCGTATTCTCGCTGCGGCTGTGATGTCGCTCGGCTGTGCGGCCCTGGCGCCGCTGGCCGCCGCGGCTGAAGACACAAGCCTGGATGCCCTGGCCGCGATCGTCGAGGCCTGGCGCACATCCCCCCACGCTGATCACGGCTCGCTCTCCTTCACCTATTGGAACAAGGACGGGGCGGTGCCCGAGAACTGTGCCGCCTGCCATTCCGAGCCCGGCTTCCTCGACTTTCTCGGCGCAGATGGCAGCGCGCCCGGCATCGTCGACCATCCGGCCGCGATCAATGCGGTGATCGGCTGCGCCTCCTGCCACACCGAGACGGCTCATGCGCTCGACAGCGCCGTGCTTCCCTCGGGCGTCACGGTCGAGCCGCTTGGCGCCAATGCCACCTGCACGATCTGCCATGCCGGACGCGCTGCAGGCGACACGGTTTCAAAAGCCACGGACGGAATCGACGAGGACACGGTGTCCGCGGATCTCGGCTTCATCAACGTCCATTACGGGATCGCGGCCGCGGTGATGCAGGGCGGCGAAGGCCGCGCCGGCTTCCAATACCCAGGGAAGCGCTATGCAGGGCCGTTCCGGCATGTGCCCGGCGCCGACACCTGCGTCGCCTGCCACGACGTCCACACGACCCAGGTCAAGGCCGATGACTGCCTGTCGTGCCATCGCGGCGTCGAGGAGCTTGCGTCCATCCGCACGCGCCATGGCGATTTCGATGGTGACGGCGACAATTCGAAGGGCATAAAGGCCGAGATCCTGGGCCTGCACGCAAGCCTCTACACCGCGATCCAGGCCTATGGCGCCGATGTCGCCGGCACGCCCATCGGCTATGCCAAGGGCACGTTTCCCTACTTTTTCACCGACACCAATGGCGACGGCGTGATCGGCGAGGACGAGGCGGTGTTCCCCAACCGCTACCAGAGCTGGACCCCGCGCCTGCTCAAGGCCGCCTACAACTACCAGGTCGCCGCCAAGGATCCGGCAGCCTATGTGCACAATCCGGCCTATGTCCTCCAGCTGCTGCATGATTCGCTCGAGAACCTCTCCGAGCGGGTCAGCATCGACATGCAGGCGCTCAGCCGGCCCTGAGCTGCCAGGAAGGGGACAGTTTACTTTTTCGGGTTTTGAGCCGAAAAAGTAAACTGTCCCCGAACTTCCCCACGCCCGGGCAAAAACGGCTCGATTTTCGGGTCGATGCTGTTAGGGTCCCCCGCGCCAGACCCGGGGGAGAGAGTTTTGCTGCTGACACCGACTGACACGCGAACCCGCAGTTCCGCGGGCATCATCCTGATGTGCCTGGGAGTCGCCTTCCTCTGCGTCAACGACGCGCTGGCGAAAACCCTGACGGCCACCTATTCGCCGTTCCAGATCCAGTTCCTGCGCAACCTGATCGCCCTGCCCTTCGCCATCCTGATCGCCTACAGGATGGGCGGACCGGCGGCGCTTCGCTCGCACCGGCCGCTGGCGCATCTGATGCGCGGCGGGCTCTGGGTCGGCGCCACCTTCCTGTTCTTCACCTCCATCACCTATATGGGACTCGCCGAAGCCACCGCGCTGATCTTCGTCGCCCCCCTGTTCATCACCGCGCTGTCGGCGCTGATGTTCCGCGAGCATGTCGGCTGGCGGCGCTGGGCCGCGGTGCTGGTGGGCTTCATCGGCGTGCTGATCGCCGTGCGACCTGGCACATCGGCCTTCCAGCCCGTCTCGCTGCTGCCCATTGCCACCGCCTTCGTCTATGCGCTCCTGATGCTCTCGGCCCGCTTCGTGGACAGCCGCGAGAGCGTCTGGACGCTGCTCTTGTACATGACCGGAACCGGAGCGCTGATCAGCCTTTTCATCGTGCCCTTCGTCTGGATCCAGCCGAGGCCCGAGGATCTCTGGCTCTTCGGAGCCATCGCCATCTTCGGCACCGCCGGCATGACCATGATGACCCAGGCCTTCCGCCTGGCCCCCGCCGCCGTGGTGGCGCCGCTCGACTACACCGCGATCATCTGGGCCACGCTCCTGGGCTGGCTGTTCTGGGCGGAGATCCCCGATGCGCTGGTCTTCGTCGGCGCGGGGATCATCATCGTCAGCGGCGTGTATGTGATTTTCCGGGAGCACCGGGGGGAGATGTGAGGGGGCTTGAGGCACGAGGCGGCAAGGGGCGATCTTGACGTCGCCGCGCCCCTGGCTTACTTGTTACATGTAACGTTTTGCCGGAGCCTTCGCCATGTCCACACCTGTCAGCCAGCGGGTCCGCAAGCGCCGGGATGCGATGCGCGCTGCGGGATTGCGCCCGGTACAGATCTGGGTTCCCGACACGCGCCGTCCGGATTTTGCCGAGGAATGCCGCCGCCAGGCGCGTCTGGTAGCCGCATTCGACGCCGTGGATCCTGATCTCCACGCTTTCATTGACGCGGCGCTCGTTGACCTTGATGACGGGACCGGCGCGTGAGGCGTGGCGATCTCGTCACGGTCGCGATATCCGGAGACTTCGGCAAACCCCGCCCTGCCCTGATCATCCAGGCCGATGCTTTCGCGGAGACCGGCACGGTCACCGTGCTGCTGATCTCGTCAACCCTGGTCGAGGCCCCTCTGATCCGGCCCACGCTTGGCCCGACACCGGAAAACGGCCTTCAGAAACCCTCGCAGGTGATGATCGACAAGGCCATGACCGTCCGGCGCGACAAGCTCGGCCCGCCCTTCGGACGGGTGGATGACGAAACCCTGCTGTCCATCACACGCCTGCTGGCGGTTTTCCTCGGCCTTGCCTGAGACCGCGCAGGCAACTGGCAAGCAAGATACACCCGAATGGGTGCCTCACCCATACCTTGCCGCCGTCAGCCCCTCGAAATCGATCTCCGGCGTCTTGTCCAGCACGAGATCCGCCACGGCGCGGCCAGAGCCGCAGGCCATGGTCCAGCCGAGCGTGCCGTGGCCGGTGTTCAGATACAGATTGTCGTAGCGCGACGGCCCCAGCACCGGGGTGCCGTCGGGCGTCATCGGCCGCAAGCCCGTCCAGCCTTCGGCTCTGGAAATGTCGCCGCCTTGGGGGAACAGGTCGGAGATCACGTGCTTGACCGTGTCGGTGGCGTGTGGCCCCAAGCGGTTGGAATAGCCGGCGATCTCGGCGGTGCCGGCCACGCGGATGCGGTCGCCGAGCCGTGTGATCGCCACCTTGTGGGTCTCATCCATGATGGTCGATTGCGGCGCGAAGGAACCGTCCGTCACCGGCAGCGTCACCGAATAGCCCTTGACCGGATAGACCGGCAGGTTGACACCGATGGGCTTCAAGACCTTCGGGCCATGGCTGCCGAGAGCGCAGACGTAGCGGTCGCCGGTGATCCGCCCGGCGATCTCGGTGTCGACGCCCGCGACCCGGCCTTTCTCGACCGCAATTCCCTTGATCGTCTGGCCATACTGGAACTCGACGCCCATCTCGGCGCATGTGTCGGCCAATGCCATCGTGAACATGCGGCAGTCGCCGGTGCGGTCGGCGGTGAGCCTGAGCCCGCCCACGAACTTGTCGCGCACGAGCGCCAGCGCCGGTTCGACGGCGATGCAGCCGTCGCGGTCGAGCACCTCGTAGGGTGAGTCGTACTCGGCCAGGATCTCCTGGTCGGCCTTGGAATCCTTCATCTGCTTGGCCGTGCGGAACAGCTGCAGCGTGCCCTGCGCGCGCCCATCATAGTCGATGCCGGTTTCCGCGATCAGGTCGGGCAGCACGTCGCGGGAATAGTTCGAGATCCGCACCATCCGGCCCTTGTTGATGCGGTAGCTCTCGTCATTGCAGTTGCCGAGCATCTGGATGCCCCATTTCCACATGGTCGGGCTGATCAGCGGCCAGATGAACAGCGGCCGGCGCTTCATGAACAGCCATTTGAGCGCCTTCATCGGCACGCCCGGTGCGGCCCAGGGCGAGGTCATGCCGTAGCTCAGCTCGCCGGCATTGGCGTAGCTGGTCTCGAGCCCCGGCCCGTTCTGCCGGTCGAGCACAACGACTTCGGCCCCGCCCTTGGCGAGATAATAGGCCGTGGTGACGCCGATCACGCCCGCTCCCATGACGACAACTCTCATGACTGGCAGTCCTTTCCCGGCTTGAATCACGCAACGCGGGCAAGCCTAGCCCATGCGGGCGCAAACCGCCAATCGAGGCCGGTCGGGCCAGACAGACATGTCGGGAAGGATTCCGGTTTCGTGACCGGGCTTGCCTACCGCCCCCGTCACCCCGGACTTGGTCCGGGGTCCAGCGACCCGGCGTCTGCCGGGTACAGGGCTCTTTTCAGCCCAAGGACTTGGGCTGACTGGATACCGGACCAAGTCCGGTATGACGGGCTCCTCTATTCGCACCGCAGGCACGATCCAGAGACTGGTCCTTGGAAACATCGTCCTGCACCCGACCCGCCGTCACAGCCGCAAGGATCACCCCTCGCGCAGCGGCGGGATCGCCAGCACATCGACCGGCGACATCCGCAGCACCTGCTCGGTGACGCTGCCGATGAACAGTTTGGCCAGTCCGCTCTGGCCCTGGGTCGACATCACGATGAGGTCGGCCTTTTCCTCGTCCGCCGCGGCAAGGATCTCGTGCGGGGCGGTGCTCGCCTCATGGCGGACCATCGGCGCGAGGTCGCCGACCCCTGCCGATTCCAGAAAGTCCGCGAGCTTGCGCTCCGCTTCCAGTCTTTCAGCGGCCTGGTATTGGTTGCGCTCGTCCTTGGGCATCGAGTGGCTGAAGGCCAGCCTGAGCGCCGGCGCATCGAAGACATGAAGCAAGGTGTTGCGGAGGCCGCCCGAAAGCCCGAGGGCTGCGAAGCGTTCGAGCGCCGCACGCGACGCCTCGGACAGATCGGTCGTCTGCATCACATGCCGGTAATCTCCCGTCGGAACGGCATTGACCATCAGCACCGGGCAGCTCGCCGAGCGGATCGTCCACTCCGCCGTGGTGCCGACAAAGATGTCCTTGAGCATCTGCCGCCGATGCGGTCCGATGACCAGCAGATCGGGCGCCGCTTCCTCCACCGCCTGGGGGATGCCGACCAGCGGCACCGCCACGGTGAGCAGCGTTTCGCAGTCCACGCCATCGACATCGCGCAGGGTGGCGCCCATCTGGCGCAGCAGTGTTTCCGCCTTTTCGCGCTCGACCTCGACGGTCCGCCGCGGCTGGTCGTCATTGACCACATGAAACAGGGTGATGGAGGCGCCATGCTGCCGCGCCAGCAGCGTGGCACGTCGCAGCGCCCGGTCGGAGCGCTCGGAGAAATCCGTGGCCACCATGATATTCTTCATGTGCTTCTCCCTGCATTCAAGATTTTCTCACTGAACCACAAGACGACGGCGCCAATTTTGATCCAGATCATCCGGGCTGCGCAAAAATACGCTATTCTTCACCAAACAGCGTCAAACAGGCATAACCATGGTACGCGATCAATATCAAACAGTGAAGGAACTAGCCGACCGGCTGAAGGTCAACGAAGCGACCGTGCGCGGCTGGATCCGTCACGGCGAGTTGAGGGCCATCGACATCGGCAAGGGCTGGCGGATCGCCGACAGCGATCTCGCAGCGTTCCTGAAGGCCCATGCAACCGGGCAACGCCCCGAAGGCGGAGGCGCGGCGCAGGATGCGGATCCGACAACGCGCGACCGGGACGGATCCAACTGATGGAAATGATCGTTCAGTCTCCTTTCGGGGAAGTCGCAGCCCTTCTGGTTCTTGCCGCGGTTATCGGATTTGTCGGGATCCTGCTCAGGCAGCCGCTGATCGTCAGTTTCATCGCCGTCGGCCTGATCGCCGGACCCTCGGCGCTGGACCTGGTGCACTCGGACGAACAGATCAGCCTGCTGTCTGAGCTTGGCATTGCCGTTCTCCTGTTCCTGGTCGGCATCAAGCTCGACGTGAAGCTCATCCGCTCGCTGGGCGCGGTGTCGCTGCTGACGGGCCTCGGCCAGGTCGCCTTCACCTCGATCTTCGGCTACCTGATCGGCCTGGCGCTTGGCCTTGGCCATGTCACCAGTCTCTATGTCGCCGTGGCGCTTACGTTTTCCTCGACCATCATCATCGTCAAGCTGCTGTCCGACAAGCGCGAGATCGACAGCCTGCACGGGCAGATCGCGCTCGGCTTCCTGATCGTGCAGGATCTCGTGGTGGTGCTGGCGATGATCGTGCTGTCGGCCATCGGCATTGGCGCTGCCGCCGAAGGCGGGCATGGCGGCGGCGGCTCGGTGCCCATGGTGCTCGCCTCGGGCCTCGCCATGGTGGCGCTGGTGGTTGTCTTTGTCCGCTATGTCGCCAACCCGCTGAGCGAGCGACTGGCGCGCGCGCCGGAACTGCTGGTGATCTTCGCCATCGCGATGGCGGCCATGTTCGCCGCGATCGGGGATTTCGCAGGCCTCGGCAAGGAAGTGGGCGGGCTGCTTGCGGGCGTGGCGCTGGCCTCCACGCCCTACCGCGAAACCATCGCCGCAAGGCTTGCGCCCTTGCGCGACTTCCTGCTTCTGTTCTTCTTCATCGCGCTCGGCTCGGCGCTCGATCTGTCGCTGCTCGGCGCCCATGTGACCGGCGCCATCATCTTCTCGCTCTTCGTGCTGATCGGCAATCCGCTGATCGTGCTCGCCATCATGGGGGCGATGGGCTACCGAAAGCGCACCGGCTTCCTCGCCGGCCTCACCGTGGCGCAGATCAGCGAGTTCTCGCTGATCTTCGTGGCCATGGGCGTCTCGCTCGGCCATGTGCAGGAAGAAGCGCTCGGCCTCGTCACCATGGTGGGGCTGGTCACCATCGCGGCCTCCACCTACATGATCACCTATTCCCACCAGCTCTATGCCCTGTGCGAACCGCTGTTGGGCCCGTTCGAGCGAAGGGGCACGCCGCGCGAGGCGTCCGAGGCAGGGGCTCATCGCAATGAAGGCTACAAGGTCATCGTTTTTGGTCTGGGTCGTTTCGGCACGGCCATAGGCATGCGGCTCCAGAAGCGCGGCGTCAGGGTTCTGGGCGTGGATTTCAATCCCCAGGCCGTGCGGCGCTGGCGCGAACTGGGGCTGGAGACACAGTTCGGAGATGCGAGCGATCCCGAATTCGTGGCGGAACTGCCGTTGCCGAACGCGGAATGGATCGTCTCGACCGTGCCGATCCACGTCACCGGCCTCACCCATGAAGACACCCGCACCACGCTGATCCAGCTCACGCGAAGCTCAGGCTTCCGCGGCAGGATCGCGGTTGCGTCGCACCACGCCCGCGACACCGAGGAACTGTTCGCCGCCGGCGCCGACATCGTCCTCGAACCGTTCCAGGACGCGGCCGACCGTGCGGTCGACATCCTGTGCGGCGGCAGGGAAGAGGAGCGAACAACCATTCCCAGGATCGAAGCCGAAGAGCGGCAGGTTTCGTGAAAGGCTGCCGCGGAGAAAGACGATAAATGCCACTATCGGGAGTTTCGTCATGACCGGACATATTTTGATTGCAACCGACCTGTCGGCACGGTCCGAACTGGCCCTCCGGCGCGGGCTCTCTCTGGCAAAGGCCTGTGCGGCCCAATGCACGGTTCTCTATGTCGTCGACGAAGAGCAGCCGCAGGAGATCATCCGGGACAAGCAGGGCAGCATCAACAGGTATCTGGAAAAACAGATCACTGCCCTTCTGCCCGAAGGATCGCCCAGGCCCGAGGTCGTGATCGAAATCGGCGACATCCATGACGCGATCAACAAGACCGCGCAGAAGCACCGCAGCCGGTTGATCGTCATGGGCGCGCACCGCCGGAACATCCTGCTGGATGTGTTTCGCGGCACAACCATCGAACGGGTGCTGCACACCGGCTCCACCCCGGTTCTGATGGCGGCACGTCCGGTGGAGGACGACTATGATGCGGTTGTGTTTGGCGTGGCTGCCGATCCCTCCTCCAAACACGCGATCGACACCGCTTGTGCCCTGGGGCTTGTCGCCGCGGCCCAGCTCACCGTTGTCCATGCCTATACGGACCTGGCCAAAGTGCAGATGAGCTATGCCGGCATTGAACCCGCGCAGATCACCCGGCAGTCCGGCGAACATTTCAATATGACGGCAGAAAAGCTCTACGAGTTCCTGTCCGATACGATGATCAGCAATCGAAACTACAGGCTGGTGTTCGATGAAATCGACCCGGCGGAGATTATCCTGAAAGTCGCCGGCGATCTGGACGCCGATCTTGTTGTGGTGGGCACCCATGACCTGACCGGACTTCGAAAAGTGATGCTGGGCAGCGTTGCGCAATCGGTGTTGAGAAAAGCGCACTGCGATGTCCTGGCCGTGCCGCCCACGGAGTGACGGGGCACCGAGAGGGCGTGCATGGAAAGCATCAACCTGGTCAGAATGCTCCGTTGGCCTTTGTGGCCGGTCTGCCTTTGAGCTGCCCGGCCATGGCGCTCCTCGCCTCAGCAGGCGAGACCGAGCGCCTCGAGCCGGGCCACGGTGGCGGGCAGCCGCGGCAGGTCGGTGCGCACTTCCAGCATCAGCCGCGGGCGCTCCTTGAGCGCCGCAAGCGCATCGAACACCGGGCGCCAGGCGATGCGGCCGTCGCCGGGATGCCAGTGGCGGTCGGCATAGCCGTCGACATCCTGCAGATGCACATGGCCGAGAAGCCCGCTCGAAGCCGCGATGAAATCCACCACATGCGGCGCGTCGTAGCGGCCATGGACGATGTCGGCGTGGCCGGTGTCGAGCGACACCTTGAGGTTCGCATGGCCGATCTGGCGCACCATGTCGACACGGGCGGCAGGATCGGTGTCGTCGCAGTTTTCCAGCATCAGCGTGCAGCCGATGCCCGCCGCGCGGTCAAGCACCGGGGCGAGACAGTCCGCGGCGCAGTCGATCAGGCTCGGATAGACGCCCGCGTAGTTGGCGCGGTTCAGCTGGTGCCAGTGGGTGAACGGGCTGTGGATCACCATATGCGTGGCCTCAAGCGCCTCGGCCACGGCCAGGGCCTGCATCATGCGCTTCTCAACGATCGCGCGGACTTCCCTGTCGGGCGTCGAGATATCGAGCCCGAAGAAGGGACCGTGGATGCCGCGCTCGCCGGTGTGGGCGGGCAGCACCGCCTGCCAGGCGGAAATCAGGTCGGAGTGATCGCGCTCCAGCACGCCGATCTGGCAGAAATCCTGGATCTCGATGGCGCGGCCGGGGCCGCAGATCCAGTCCTGGATCTGGGTGAAGGTGGGCAGCGTCACGGCGGCGCCGAGCAGCGGAAGGGTCATGGTAGTGTCCTTTACTTGATGCCGGCGCGCATGAAACTCTGCACGAACTGGCGTTGGAAAAGCAGAAAGCCCAGGAGCAGCGGCGCCGATGTCATCAGCGTCGCCGCATTGATCACCGCCCATTCGATGCCGCTGTCGGTGGTGGCGAAGATCGACAGGCCCACGGTCAGCGGCCGTGTCTCCACCGAATTGGTGATGACCAGCGGCCAGAGGAAATTGTTCCAGTGGTGGCTGACCGAGACCAGGCCAAAGGCCAGCATCGCCGGCTTGCCCAAGGGCACATAGACCCGCCAGAGCAGGCCGAGCAGAGAACAGCCTTCCACGCGCGCGGCTTCGTCGAGTTCCTTCGGGATCGTCCGAAACGTCTGACGCAGCAGGAAGATGGCGAAGCCCGAGGCAAAATAGGGCAGCCCGATCGCCAGGATCGTGTCGACGAGCCCGAGCCGGAACATGGTCCGGTAATTCTCGACCAGCAGGATGTCGGGCATGATCAGAAGCTGCACCAGCACCAGCCCGAACAGCACCGACTTGCCGGGAAACTCCAGCCGCGCAAAGGCGAAGGCCGCCAGCGTGCACAGCACCAGCTGCACCGTGAGCACCATCGTCACCAGCAGGATGGTGTTGAGGAAATAGCGCGCGAACGGCGCCTTGCCCCAGGCGGTGACGAAATTCTCGAGCGTCAGCGGGGCGGTGAGTTCGAACCGCGCCTCGAACGCCGCGGGATGGAACGCCGACCACAGCGCGTAAGTGAGCGGCACGATCCACAGCGCCGCGAGCAGCCATCCGGCGGTGCGCATCAGGATCCGGTCAAGCGGGGTCTCGCGGATCATCGGTAGTGCACCCGGCGGTCGGCGGCGAAGAACTGGCCGATCCCGACAAGCGTCAGGATCGCCACCAGAACCATGGTCAAAGCTGCGGCATAGGCCGTGTCCCAGTAGCGGAAGCCGTTCTCGAAAATGTAGTAGAGCAGCAGCATCGAGGCATTGTCGGGTCCGCCGCGGGTCATGACGAAGACATGATCGACCAGCCGGAAGGCGTTGATCGTGGCATTGACCGAGACGAACAGCGTCGTCGGCATGATCAGCGGCAGCGTCACCCGGCGAAAGAAGGTGAGCCGCGAACAGCCCTCGATGGCGGCGGCTTCCCTGAGCGAGGTCGGGATGGTCTGAAGCGCCGCCAGGTAGAAGATCATGAAGAAGCCGGCCTCCTTCCACACTGTCACGGCCGCCACGGCATAGAGCGCGGTCGCCGGCTGGCCGACATAATTGGCAGAGCCGAAGCCGAAGAACATGCGGATCTGGTCGATCAGGCCGAAGCCCGGCGCATAGAAGAACAGCCAGATATTGGCGACCGCAATCAGCGGCAGCACGGTCGGCGTGAAGAAGGCCATGCGCATCAGCGACACGCCTCTGAACCGGGCCTGCACGAACAGCGCCATGGCGAGCGACAGCACGATCGAGGTGGGAATCGTCAGCGCCGCATAGATCGCCGAATTCCACATCGCCTTGGCGAAGACCGGGTCGGCCATCATGCGGGTGTAGTTCTCCGCCCCGACGAACACCGAGGGCCGCCGCCCCCTGGGTGTCGACCAGAAACTGTCAATCAGCGTCTGCACCGCCGGGTAATGGGTGAAGGCGATCAGGAACACGAACGCGGGCAGCAGCAGCAGCCAGGCGTGGATCCAGTGGCGGCGGGGCATGGGATCGATCCTTCAAGGGGAAAGGGCCGGCAAGGGGAAAGGGCCGGGGTTGCCCCCGGCCCTGGGTTTGCTTGACGGGTGTTTAGCGGTAGGCGGCCAGGATCGCGTCGGCCTCGGCCTGGGCGGCGTCAAGCGCCTCCTTCGGCGACTTCTGCAGCGTGATCGCGGCTTCCAGCGCCGAATTCAGAAGCTGCGTCACCCGCGGTCCCTCGAAGGTCGACAGTTCCGCCACCGCATGGTCGAGCTGGTCGCGGGCCACCAGCGCCTGCGGGAAGTCGGCGGTGTAGGCCTTCATCTTCTCGGTTTCCCAGATGTCGGCGCGCGGCGCGACATAGCCGGTGGCGATCGTCCAGTCGGCGGCCTGTTCAGGGGCGGTCGCCCACTTCACGAAGTCGACCGCGGCCTTGAGTTCCTCGTCAGACGAGCCCTTCATCAGGTAGAAATTGCCGCCGCCGGTGGGAGCGCCGGGCTGCTTGAGGCCGGGCAGCATGCCCACGCCGAACTCGAACGGCGCATTGGCGCGCACATTGGTCAGGTTGCCGGTGGTGGTCCAGATCATCGCGGCCTGGCCTTCGAAGAAGGCCTTGGGCGTGCCGCCCCAGTCGAGAATGCCGGGCGCCTGGACGCCGTCGGTCTGCGAAAGGGCGACGAGGGCTTCGAGCGCCGCGATGGCTTCGGGCGAATTGAAATAGACTTCGGTGCCCTTGTCGTTCTGCAGCTTGCCGCCATTGCCGGCGACGATGCCCGACCAGAGCCAGGACGGGAAGCCCGAGGACGGGATGTGCACGCCCCACTGGGTGACATTGCCGTTGGCGTCCTTCTTGGTGAGCGCCTTGCCCATCTCGACCATCTCGGCCCAGGTGGCGGGACCCTTCTCGGGGTCGAGGCCGGCTTCCGCGAAGGCGGCCTTGTTCCAGTACAGAACCGGGGTCGAGCGCTGGAACGGGATGCCCCAGGTCTGGCCCTCATACTGGCTGTTGAGCATGAACGAGGGATAAAAGCCGCCGATCCACTCGGCCTTCTCGGCGTCGCTCAAGAACCGGTCGAAGGATTCGACCAGCTCCTCGTCGATGAACTTGTACATGTCGGTCGACAGCGAGATCACCAGCTGCGGGGCATTGCCGCCGCGCGCCGCAGTGATCGCCTTGGTGGTCGTGTCGGCATAGGAGCCGGTGTAGATCGCGTTGATCTTCACGTCCGGATTGGCCGCGAGATAGGCGTCGGTCAGGGCCTGCACGGTTTCGGCCGGCTTGCCGCCGACGGCGACGGGGAAATAGAATTCGAGTTCGACGGCCTGCGCCGGGGCGGCAAAGGTCACCAGCGCGATCGAGGCAAACAGGGCTGAACGCAAAGTCATGTCATATCCTTTCAGGAGGTTGCGACGTAAGACCCCTCGCCCTGAACGGGCTCGGGGGTGGAACCGGAATGCCTGCGGCCCGAGGCGGCATCGAACAGATGCAGCGCTCCGGCCGGCCAGGTGAGATGGAAGCTTTCGGGCAGAGCGTCAGCCGCAGCCGCCAGCCGCAGGATCAGCGTCGACGCCCCGGCGCGCACCGTCACCAGGCGGTCGGCACCGAGATATTCCTCGGAGACGAAGCGGACCGGCAGTCCGTTCGCGCCAACGGTCATGTCCTCGGGGCGCAGCCCGGCGAGAGCATCAGGAGCCAGGCCCGAGACGACGCGAGGCCCAAGACCGGGCAGCGTCGCCGCGCCTGCTGCGGAGAGATCAGACAGCGGCACGAGGTTCATCGGCGGCGTGCCGATGAAGCGCGCCACGAAGGCCGATGCCGGCGTCGCGTAGATCTCGCGCGGCGTGCCCACCTGCTCTATGCGGCCCGCATTCATCACCACGATCCGGTCGGCCATGGTCATCGCCTCGACCTGGTCGTGCGTGACATAGACCACGGTCAGCCCCAGCCGCTGCTGGATCTCCCTCAACTCCACCCGCATTTCGGCGCGCAGCTTGGCGTCGAGATTGGACAAGGGCTCGTCCATCAGGCAGATCGGGCGTTCGGAAATCACCGCGCGGGCCAGCGCCACGCGCTGCTGCTGGCCGCCCGACAGTTCGTTGGGCTTGCGCTTGAGCAGGCTTTCAAGCCCCATCATCCGCGCCACCCGGTCGAGCCGTGACGCCTGGTCCGCCTTGGACACGCGGCGCACCGACAGGCCGAACAGGATGTTTTGCGCGACATCGAGATGCGGGAACAGCGCGTAGGACTGGAACACCATCGACAGGTCGCGGTCCACCGGCGGCAGGCCAGACACATCGCGCCCGCCGATCCGGATGCGGCCCTCCGTCGGCCAGTCGAGCCCGGCGATCAGCCGCAGCAGCGTTGACTTGCCGCAGCCCGAAGGCCCGAGCAGCACGGAAAACTGTCCCGCCGGCAGGGCCACATCGACCTGGTCGAGCGCCGTTGCCGTGGCAAAGCGGCGGGTCAATGCCGCACAGTCGATCGCCGGAGCGGAACGCGAAAAGGGGGTGTCAGCTGTCATCATCCGCACCGCTTAGCGCGAGCCGATGAAGCTTTTGCGACAGGATGGAGGCCGCGGGCAAAAGCAGGCCGGAAGGCTGGGGACAGTTCCCGGGTTTTCCCATCAGATCCCCCTCAACCTTTAAGGGGACGGATGACCCATCTCGTCGGATCCACCGCTGCACAGAGCCACAAAACTGCGCCGAAGACCCTCGGCATTGCTCGGATGGCAGGGGTTGGATTACTTTGTCGGCATGGGGAGAACGTGGATGGCTTTGGACAAAAGACAATTCATGTGGTTTGGCTCGATCGCGCTGGTCGCCATCATCGGCTTCTTTCTGGTCAAGATCGTTTTCGAGCCGTCGGAGAGGGAGGCCAGGGCCTTTCTGTACAAGCTGTTGCGCGCTGACGGTCAGGTGCATGCACTGGGAGCGGACGGGCTGGTGCGCCCGCTCGCCGCGGCCCAGATCAGCCGCATCGATGCGGCACGGTGCTTTCCGGACCGCGCCGACGCAGGTCACCGAGGGCGCTACGAGCTGAGAGTGGCGAGACGATTCATCTGCCGCTATGCCGTAGTCACGCCCGAAGCAGCGCGTTTAGAGACTGCGCTGCGCGCCACGCGGGAGCCGCCGGGAGGCCCGGCCGAAAGCGCCGTGCCGGGATCGCTGGTCGATCCATCACGCTACCGGGTGGGCAGTTTCAGATTGTCGCCGGTCGGACGGAGTGAAGCAGAAGCGTTGCTGGGTGCCGGGCTGATGGGCAATTAGCGGACGCGAAACCACCACCCTGGGCCTTCATCAGTCTGAGCACCTGGCGAACTCCGGATTGCCGGTCTCGCCATGCGCCTTGGAAAGGGAAGCCATAAGACCAGTCCATCAGTTCCGGGTCTTCATGGCCTCGGCTCGCTCGTCAAGGCCAGGTTCGTCGGCCAATTCCGGTTTGACGCCGATCCCTTCCCACCAATCCCCCAGGGCGTCGAGCAGCGGCACGAGGCGCTCGCCCGCCGGTGTGAGGCTGTAATCCACGCGCAGCGGGTAGCCCGCAAACGCGGTGCGCGCGACAATGCCCGCATCCTCCAGCCGCTTGAGTTCGAAGCTCAGCATCCTGTGCGAGATCGTGGGGTTGTCGCGTCTCAATTCGTTGAAGCGTCTGGTGCCGTCCTTGAGATAGTAGACCAGCAGCCCCGGCCAGCGGCCGCTCAGCACCTGCATCACTTCCTCGATCGGACAACGGGAAACAAGGTCTTTCATCGCTGGGTCCTGGTTACAAAAACCTGCGTTATTTACTTGGGAGCCCCTTTGACTAGGGTCAAGGCCGCTGCGCAGCGACAACCTTGCTGCATGTCGCCTTCGGGTGAAGCCACCTGAGCGGCAACCGGCATGCGTCATTCCAAAATCCACAGCGGAGAAAGACATCAATGGAACCGACACTCATCTATGGCTTCCCGGCGGGAAGCTCCATGGGTCTCGTGGCTGCGCTCGAATGGCTGGGCAGGCCCTATCGCCTGTGCCGCGTCGACATGCTGGGCGAGATGCGCGAGGCGTCCTATGCCCGCCTCAACGCCCGGCACGAAACCCCGGCGCTGGTGACCGATCGCGGTCAATTGCTCACGGAAACCATGGCGATTGCCGCCTGGCTCGAGGCCCGCGACACCGACCGCCGCATCAGCTTCGATCCGCTCTCGCCCGAGGCGGACCGGATGCGCCAGCTGTCAGGCTTCATCAACACCGGCTTTACCGGCGCCTTCAGCCCGCTCTGGCACGTGATGGAGGCGGAAGGTCTCGCTCCCTCCGCCCAGACCGCCCTCACCGCGTTCGGCCGGTCGAGCGTGATCGAACGCCATGACAAGCTCGAACAGATGGTCGAGCCGGACAGAACCTTCCTCATGGGGGACAGGCCGACCCTGGCCGACGGGCTGTTCATCGGCGTCGCCCGCTGGCTTGATGTCCACCAGGTGGCCGATCGGGCGCGCTGGCCGAAACTCTCGGCCTTGCGCGACCGGCTCGACGCCGATCCGGCGGTCGTCTTCGCCACGGCAATGGAAAACGGGAAGCAGGCCCGGGGCAATGGCAGCTGCCGCGGCCATGTCGCACTCGCCGAGCTGATCGAACGCTTCGGCGCGCGGTAAGTCATCGTCCCGTGGCGGCGCTTGCCGCCGCCACGGCAATTCCGAACGGCTCGAAATGCTTCACGTTCCGGGTGAGCAGGATCAGCCTGTGAAGATGCGCCGTGCCTGCGATCATGGCGTCCGACGCGCCGGAATTGAAGCCGGCCGCGATCGCCCTTGCCTCAAGCTCGCCCGACACACGCGCCACCTCCGCGTCCACCGGCAGGATGACCCCCGCATGGCGCGCCACCAGAGGCCGGAGCCAGCTGTCGAGCGCCCGCGCCTTGTGCGCAGCGCCCCTGGCCTCGAGAAGCCTGACACCCTTTTCAAGCTCATGAACGGAAACGGCGGAAAGGAAGATCTGTCCCTGGCTGTCCAGCGCCTCGGCCCATGCCGCGAACCCCTCCGGCACGCCGGCCCGGCCCGGCGCGAGCAATGAGATCACATCGGTGTCGAATAGATAGCCGTTCAAAGATCGATCTCGCGCGAGGGCGCCAGGTTGCGGGCGAAGACCGCGTCGTCAGGATCGACATCCACCGGAAACCGCTTGAGATGGGCAACAAGACTCGGGCGATCCTTGCCCATTTCCCGTTTCGCCGCTTCCGCCGCCTCGACACTCACCAGCACCGCCGCCGGTTTTCCGTGCCGCGTGATGGTCACGAACTCGCCAGCGGCCGCCTCGTCCACGAGGCCGGAGAGACCCGCCTTGGCGTCCTTCACCCCAACACGCGACATGTCGAAAACCTTCGTTGTAACCACATGAGACTACAATATAGAGCAAACCGCCTCGTTCGGCAATCTCGCGTTGATACCCCAAAATCCGCTGCCGTCCCTAGCCCAAAGGCAGCCGTGCCGCTCAAAACCGCGCCGCTTTCGCGACCAGAATGCGCAGGTCGCCCACAGTTAAAAACCCGGCCTTGAGCGCATGGCAGATATCGTCGCCTGATTCATAGCCGGCAATCGGCAAGTGTGGCGCAACGCAAGCAACCGCGGCCGCGGCCTGCGCGAAAACATCCTGAGACGGTGCGCGGGCAAACACGTTGGATAGACCAATACACTTCTCCGAGATGTTGGCGATGCACCCCGCCTCGATTGCGCCATTCACCCGATAGCCGAGAAAGACAATGTCCTTCCGGTCAAGCAATCCGGGCGCGAACAAGCGGTTTGACGAGGGCGAACCGGCCTGATTCCACGCCGCTTCCCAAAGTTCGAGATCAGCCTCACTTTCAATCCGCTCCCAACCGCTTTGGCAGGTCTGAAGCCCCGGATCCCGCCATATCCACGACGCGCCAAACAGCGTCTCGAACCCGTTGGCTTGAAGTTCCAGTTCGCCAAAACTGTCCTTCAGCCCGATTGCGCCGGTAAACTTTGTCGCGAGCCATCCGAGTTGTGCCATAATCTCATCGGCATGGCCCGGCGCCAGCACCGTAAGATTGGAATAGTAAGGCGGCGGCAGGTCCAGACCAACGAAAGCATAGGGCAACCGCTGATAATCCAGCCCCCGGGACGCGAACATCGCCGCATACAGATCGGCATTGTTCCCAGCCGCAATAATCGCGCGCGAATCCACTCCCATGAGTTGCTTTCCCGAAAATCGCAGAACCTACACCCAATTTGTATTCTGATTTGCGTCAATATCCACGTCCGTCACCGTCATCAGGGCAACACGGCGCTCCTTCTTGGCGGGACACGCCCCTCTTCCCGCTTCCCGCCAAACCGTCTATTGCCTCTTTCCATGCGCCCGTCCGATCCGATCCCCGCCGCCATCCAATCCCGCCTGACAGCCCTGCAGGCGGACGGGCGGTTGTCGGCCTGGTCGCTGATCGTGAGCTTCATGGGCGACGCCATGGCCCCGCGCGGCGGGGTGGCGCCCTCGGGCGCGCTGCAGGCGCTGATGGCGCGGCTCGGCATCGGCCATGGCGCGGTCCGCACCGCGCTGTCGCGGCTGGCCGCCGACGGCTGGATCGAGCGCTCGCGCGAGGGCCGCAACTCCTTCTACCGCCTGTCGGCCGGCGTCACCGAAACCGTGCTCATCGCCGAGCGCCGGATCTATGCCGCAAGCTCGCTGCTGCCCGCTTCCACGCCACGCTGCCTGGTGATTGCGCCCGCCCCGCAGCCTGAGGCCGTGCTCGACGCGCTCGATGCGCTGGGCGCCCTGCAGCTTGCATCCGAGGCATGGCTCTGTTTCGCCGCGGCGGACTCCCTCCCCACCGCCCTGCGCCAGTCCGGCGCAACCCTTGCGGATGCGCCAGGTCTTCACCCCGGAGCTTCGATGCGCGCCGAGATGGCGCGTGCCCGTCAGGGTTTCGAGATGGCGCGGCTGCTCGAAGCGTACCGGCCGGTCGCCGCCGCCCTTGAGGCCGGACCGGCCCCTTCGCCTGAGGACGCCATGGCGCTCCGCTGCCTGCTGATCCATGAATGGCGGCGGCTGGCGCTCAGGCTGCTGCCGATCCCCGCCGACCTGGTCCAGCCCGACGACCCCGAGCCTGAGACAAGGGCGCTGGTCGCCGCCATCTACGCGCGGCTGCTGGCCCCGTCCGAGACCTGGCTCGACGCACATGCCGCGCTGCAGGCGGGCCCGCTGCCGCCGCCCGACGCGCGGCTCGGCGCACGCTTCGGCGCCGTCTGAACGCCACGGCGATCACGCTTGGATATGTTACAGACTATCCTTGACATTCTTCAAGCTTGTAACATATAACAGGCTTCCCTGAGGAGGAGTGAGCCCATGTACAGCCAAGGCCTGATCGGCGCGGATTCGAGCACGACCGAATCGGAGGAATTTCTCGCCCTCTTCCAGGCGCGGATCGACCGCGAGGAGAAGATCGAGCCCAACGACCCGATGCCCGAGGGCTACCGCCGCACGCTGGTGCGCCAGATCGGCCAGCACGCCCATTCGGAAATTGTCGGCATGCTGCCCGAGGGCAACTGGATCACCCGGGCGCCGACGCTCAGGCGCAAGATCGCCCTTCTCGCCAAGGTGCAGGACGAGGGCGGCCACGGCCTCTATCTCTATTCCGCCGCCGAGACGCTGGGCGTCTCCCGCGAGCAGATGACCGAGGAGCTGCTCAACGGCAAGGCCAAGTAGTCCTCCATCTTCAACTACCCGACGCTGACCTGGGCCGACATCGGCGCCATCGGCTGGCTGGTCGATGGCGCCGCCATCATGAACCAGATCCCGCTCTGCCGCTGCTCCTACGGCCCCTATGCGCGGGCCATGATCCGCGTCTGCAAGGAAGAGAGCTTCCACCAGCGCCAGGGCTACGAGATCATGATGGCGCTCGCCCGCGGCTCCGACGAGCAGAAGGAGCTGGCCCAGGACGCGCTCAATCGCTGGTGGTGGCCGTCGCTGATGATGTTCGGACCGCACGACAGCGAAAGCACCCACAGCGACCAGTCGATGGCCTGGAAGATCAAGCGCTTCTCCAATGACGAGCTCAGGCAGAAATTCATCACCGCCACCGTGCCCCAGGCCGAATTCATCGGCTTGACCGTGCCCGATCCGAACCTCAGGTGGAACGACGAGACGAAGCTCTACGAGCACTCAGACATCGACTGGGCCGAGTTCAAGGCCGTGGTCGCAGGCAACGGCCGCATGAACCGCGACCGCATCCGCGACCGCAACACCGCCCACGACGCCGGCGCCTGGGTGCGCGAGGCAGCCCTTGCCCACGCCGCAAAACGCGCCGACAGAAACGCACTCGCCCGGGAGGCAGCCGAATGACCACCGAAGCCCTCACCCCCCTTTGGGAAGTCTTCATCCGGCCGCGCAACGGCCTGCACCATCGCCATGTCGGCTCGCTGCATGCCGCCGATTCGGCGATGGCGCTGCAGGCCGCGCGCGACGTCTACACCCGCCGCGGCGAAGGCAATTCGATCTGGGTCGTCCGCTCGGCCGACATCGCCGCTTCCGATCCGTCCTTCGCCGAGCCGATGTTCGAGCCCGCGGACGACAAGATCTACCGCCACCCGACCTTCTACGACATCCCCGACGAAGTGGGGCACATGTGATGGGCTTTGCCGCAACCGCAAGGGAAGACACGGGCTTCCGCGCCGTCCTCGAACTGGCCGACGATTGCCTGGTCCTCGGCCACCGCCTGTCGGAATGGTGCGGCCATGCGCCCACGCTCGAGGAGGACCTGGCGCTCGCCAATATGGGGCTCGACCTGCTGGGCCAGGCCCGCGCGCTCTATGCCCATGCCGGAGAGATCGAGGGCAAGGGAAGGGGCGAGGACGATCTTGCCTTCCTGCGCCGCGAGCGCGACTATTGCAACTGCCTGCTGGTCGAGCGCCCGAACGGCGACTTCGCCGTCACCATGGCCCGCCAGCTCTATTTTTCGGCCTTCATGCAGCCCTTCTGGCGCGCGCTCGCCGCAAGCTCCAGCGACGCGACGCTTGCCGGCATCGCCGCCAAGGCGGAGAAGGAAATGGCCTATCATCTGCGCCACTCCGGCGAATGGGTGATCCGGCTGGGCGACGGCACGGAAGAAAGCGCCGAGCGCATGCAGGCGGCCATCGACGAGCTGCACCGCTACACCGGCGAGATGTTCCTGATCTCCCCCGCACGGCGCGACGCCATCGCCGCAGGCATCCTGCCCGACCCCGAGACGCTCAGGCCCGAATGGGAGCGGACCATCGCCACCGTCTTCGCCGAGGCGGGACTGACCGCACCCGAAGTCCGCGTGCCGCAGACCGGCGGCCGCGACGGCCTGCATGGCGAGGACATGGGCCATCTCCTGGCCGAGCTGCAATTCATGCAGCGCGCCTATCCGGGCCAGACCTGGTGAGCGGACAGGTGAGCGCCCCAGTGACAACGATGTCGGCCCCAGTCCAGACCGGCCAGACCGGCCCCGTTGACGCCTCCGGCAAGGCTGCGGACCTCGAGCTCGCCCGCGCCTACGACGCGGCCAGCACCGTGCCCGATCCGGAAGTCCCCTGCGTCACCGTCGCAGATCTCGGCATCCTGCGCGGCGTCACCCGCGATGCGGACGGCCGGATCGTCGTCCGGCTCACGCCCACCTATTCCGGCTGCCCGGCGGTGATCGCCATCGAGATGGCGGTGCAGACCGCACTGCTGGAAGCCGGTGTCTCGGCCCGCGTCGAGCGGGTGATCTCGCCCGCATGGACCACCGACTGGATCACGAAGGAAGGCCGCGAAAAACTTCGCGCCTATGGCATCGCGCCGCCGGCAGGATCGTCCGGTGGCCGCCGCGCCTTCTTTGCCGAAGACGTTATCGCCTGCCCGCGCTGCGGCTCGTCCCGCACCACCAAGATCTCCGAATTCGGCTCCACCGCCTGCAAGGCGCATTACCGCTGCGACGCCTGCGCCGAGCCGTTCGACTATTTCAAGTGCATCTGAGGAGCCCCGCCATGGCCGCACCGCGCTTTCACGACCTCGAGATCGCCGCTATCCGCCACGAGACGCCGGACGCGGTCGCCATCACCTTCGCCATCCCGGACGACCTCAACGAGACCTTCGCCTTCACCCCCGGCCAGTACCTGACGCTGCGCGCCGAGGTGGGCGGACAGGACATGCGCCGCTCCTACTCGATCTGCTCAGCCCTCAGCGAGACCGGCCGCCGCACCGTGGGCGTCAAGCGCATCGCCGACGGCCGCTTCTCGAGCTTCGCCCAGACGCTCAAGCAAGGCGACCGCATAAAGGTGATGCCGCCGCAGGGCCGCTTCACCGCCGAGATCGGAGGCAGCCATGACTATTTGCTGCTCGCAGCCGGCTCGGGCATCACGCCGTGCCTGTCGATCGCCACCTCGGTGCTGTCGGGCGAGCCGGATTCCACCGTCACGCTCATCTATGCCAACCGCAATTCGTCGAGCGTCATGTTCCGCGACGCACTCAATGATCTCAAGGACCGCTACACCACCCGCTTCACGCTGCTGCACGTGATGGACGAGGAGATCCAGGACGTCGAGATCATGAACGGCCGCCTCGACGCGGACAAGCTCGTGACGCTCGCCGCCCACGGCCTGATCGACCCCGCCCGCGCCGACGCCATCTATATCTGCGGCCCCGAACCGATGATCCGCGCCGCATCCACCGCGCTTGCCGCGCTCGGCGTGCCCGAGGACCGGCTCAAGTTCGAACTCTTCACCCCGGCGCCGGATGCGTCGCCCAGCCCCAGGGCGAACGGCGCAGGCCCGCTGGCCGCCCCGGATCCCCGCGCAGAGCCCGCCGGCGCCTCGGTCGAGATCATCCTTGACGGCGCCCGCCGCCTGATCACGGTCGACGCGCGGGCCGACACGGTGCTCACCGCCGCCATGCGCGCGGGCCTCGACATCCCCTATTCCTGCGCCGGCGGCATGTGCTGCACCTGCCGCTGCAGGATCGTCGAGGGCGCGGCCACCATGGACGAGAACTTTTCCCTCGAACCCTGGGAAATCGAGGCCGGCTTCACGCTCGCCTGCCAGTCGCGGCCGACAACGGAGAAACTGGTGCTGGATTTCGACGCGCAGTAGGGTCGGAAAGTCGGGGACAGTTTACTTTCGGGCCGCTCAATCCCCGGCATACGCTGTTTTCCGCCAGCCCGAAAGTAAACTGTCCCCGGCGCACTCCGACGTCAACCGCTGCTCTCCGGCGTCTTACTCGGCGTCATCCTCTCCGCCGACATGCCGACCTTCCTCCCCGCCCCTCGCCGTCGGTCCTCGCTCCCACCGTCGTCTTCCTCGGCTCGAGGCCCGAGGAGGACGAAACGAGGGATAGGACCGGGGGTCAGTGGAAGGTCAGGAAGGTCGGGGACAGTTTACTTTTTCGGGCGACGCCCGAGAAAGTAAACTGTCCCCGGCATCGTCGCCCCCGGCATCGTCACCAGCTCAGCCGGCCGCAATGCCGCGCGGTGTTGCCGCCGGGATATGACAATCGAAATCCGGAGGGCCGCGCGGGGCAGTGCCTCTGGTATGAGTAGAGTATGGGTGGCGCTGACAGCGCGCGGCCCGGAACTCGCCGGACGGTGTCCCCATCCGACAGGCGGCGGCCTCGCAAGACACGGAGGTTGGCTCATCCACCTGCCCCTCTTCAGGGCCCTCCGCCCGGGTTGCCCCGGCCGCGGTCCGGACAGACCACGGGAACTGCTTTGGGCGCGAATTCCGGCACGGACCCTGCGCGCGCTGTGGGGTGATGCGTGGCCCTTGCGGCGAGAACGCCGGGACCCGCATCCAGCACGGCATGTCCGCCACAGGCCCGGACCGCCGGCACCGCCCCGACCCGCTTGTCGCAGGCCGGACAGGACCTCGCCCGGTGGCTGGCTTTGCACGGCCCCTCGAAGGGCCGCCCGCCAGCGGAACCGCGTTGGCCATCGCCTCCCCGTCAGTTGCGCCCTACGTCGGGACGCCTCCACCGGGGCATTCCCTCCCGCCTGGCCCGACACGTTCGCGATCCATCCGGCAGCGGAAGCGAGAATAGGATGGCACGGCTGCGGAATGCGGGGAAAAAATGACAGGATTTATGGGGTAAGGGATTGGAATTGCTGGAGCTTGGCCGGGATGTCTTCCCCGCTTCAGACACCGGCACGAGGGTCCCGATCTCCCCCTTGCGGCGGGGTCCGGAGGACGGGAGAGACCCGTGGCTCGCCCTGAGTCGGCGGAGCCGACAGAGGCGGGGCCTGCGGCAATCACCGCATGCGAGGCTCCCCCTCTGTCACTTCGTGACATCTCCCCCGCAAAGGGGAGATCGGGGGCCGCCACCGCGGCTCATGCCCCTAGCCAGCACGCACGGCGGGAGCGGGAGGCGCGGGTTCGGTCCTGCCTCAACCTGGCCTGGCTGGCAGC
>NZ_JAUXOD010000092.1 GCF_030682515.1 Hoeflea sp.
TGGCAGGTGAAGGAGACGACGGCGTCGCCCTGGTCGCTGCCGCAGGCGTCCACGCCGCCCTCGGCGGTGTCCCGGCCGGCCCAGACCGGCTCCTGCGCCAGCGCGCCGGCGCTCCACGCGCCAGCCGCCGCGGCGGCAATCAGAAGTCCTGCCGCACGCCCGGCCACGCGCCCGGCCACGCGCCCGGTATGCCGGCCGGGCGTCCGTCTGCGGATCGGGCTGTGCGGTGCTGGCCTCATTCCGGCGCCTTGCTCACTTCAGGTTGGGCGCGATGGCGATGCAGGCCTCGCAGAGCCCGGCAACGGCTTCCACCGACTTGTCGAAGGCCTTCTGCTCGGTCTTGTTGAGCTCGATCTCGATGACGCGCTCGATGCCGCCTTCGCCGATCACGCAGGGCACGCCGACATACATGTCTTTCACGCCATACTGGCCCGAGAGGTGGGCGGCGCACGGCAGGACGCGCTTCTTGTCCTTGAGGTAGCTCTCGGCCATCAGGATGGCGGACGCCGCCGGCGCGTAATAGGCCGAGCCGGTCTTGAGCAGCTTGACGATCTCGGCGCCGCCGTCGCGGGTGCGCTGGATGATCTCCTCGAGCTTCTCCTTGGTGGTCCAGCCCATCTTGACGAGATCCGGCAGCGGGATGCCGGCCACCGTCGAATAGCGCGCAAGCGGAACCATGGTGTCGCCATGGCCGCCAAGCACGAAGGCGGTGACGTCCTCGACCGAGACGTTGAACTCCTCGGCCAGGAAATGCCGGAAGCGGCTCGAATCGAGCACGCCGGCCATGCCGACGACCTTGTTCTTGGGCAGGCCCGAGAATTTCTGCAGCGCCCAGACCATGGCGTCGAGCGGGTTGGTGATGCAGATGACAAAGGCGTCGGGGGCGTATTTCTTGATGCCCGCGCCGACCTGCTCCATCACCTTGAGGTTGATGCCCAGGAGATCGTCTCGGCTCATGCCCGGCTTGCGGGCGATGCCTGCGGTGACGATGCAGACCTGGGCGCCCTCGATGGCGGAATAGTCGTTGGCGCCGGTCATGCGGGCGTCGAAGCCCTCCACCGGAGCAGACTGGGCGATATCGAGGCCCTTGCCCTGCGGCGTGCCCTCGGCGATGTCGAACAGGACGATGTCGCCCAGTTCCTTGAGCCCGGCCAGATGGGCCAGCGTTCCGCCGATCATTCCCGAACCAATCAAAGCAATCTTGTTGCGCGCCATATCAACTCTCTCCGCGGGTCAGTGTGCCGAGGGAACCCAAGCTCGCGCCCGGCCCCGATTTCGGCACTTCGCATAGACGGTATCACGGAAACTGGCAACTCAAACTTTCGATATGAGGTTTTTCAATCGGTTAGCTTTCTAAATTCTTACGTAAACGTCAAAGTTTCCGACATCAGACCGTCATATTCGACGCCTGCCCGGCGCGGCTCGCCTCCAGGTAATCGGCACTCTGCATCTCGTTGAGTCGAGAGACGGTACGGGCGAATTCGAAGCTTTCGGTGCCGTTCGCGCTCCGATAGAGCCCGTCCGGCGCCGCTTCGGCCGAGATGAACAGTCTTGTCTTGCGGTCGTAGAGCGTGTCGATGAGGATGATGAAGCGCTTGGCGGCGTTGCGGCCGGCCTGGTCCATCACCGGCGCGCGATCGACGAAGACCGTGTGATAGCGCTCGGTGATCGCCGCGTAGTCGGCCGCCCCGAGCGGCGCCTCGCACAGTTCCGCGAAGCTGAACCGGGCGGCGCCGGCGGCGGCGCTGGGCACCGCCACGTCGCGGCCCCTGACCCGCAGATGGTCGGGCGCGGCGTGCTTGCCCGCCGTGACCCTTGCCCAGGCCCGATCCATGGCACCGTCGCCCTCGGCTTCCTCGGTGTCATCACCGAGAAGGTGATAGACCGGCAGCCGGGCTGTTGTCTCCATCCGGTAATCGGTGCGGGCCTCGAGGTTGAGGATATCGACATGGTCCTTCAGCAGCCGGATGAAGGGCAGGAACAATTGCCGGTTCAGCCCGTCGCGGTAGAGTTGGTCCGGTTCGACATTCGAGGTCGCCACCAGCACGCAGCCGCGCTTGAACAGGTGCTCGAACAGCCGCGACAAGAGCATCGCATCGGCGATGTCGGTGACCGAGAACTCGTCGAAGCACAGCACCCAGGCTTCCTTGATCAGCTCTTCCGCCACCGGCGGCACCGGGTCGGCCTCGCTGGTCTCGCCGCTCTTGAGCTTCTGCCGGTGGGCGTGGATGCGCGCGTGGGCATCGGCCATGAAATCGTGAAAATGCGCCCGCCGCTTGCGCCGGGCAGGCACCATTTCGAAGAACATGTCCATCAGAACGGTCTTGCCGCGCCCGACTTCGCCGTGAACATAGAGCCCGCGCGGCGGCTTGCCGGTCTTCTCCCTGCGCCCAAACATCCAGCCGAGC
Organism: Hoeflea sp.; assembly: GCF_030682515.1. Taxonomy (GTDB): domain Bacteria; phylum Pseudomonadota; class Alphaproteobacteria; order Rhizobiales; family Rhizobiaceae; genus Hoeflea. The sequence continues at coordinate 2,409 of NZ_JAUXOD010000092.1, forward strand.
GCGCTCGACTTGGTGGCGAGCCGCTTGTTGGAGACCTCGTCGAGCAGCACGTCGAGCCGCTCGGCCAGGCGCGCCTGCGCCGGGTCCTGCGAGAATTCGCCGCTGGCGACGCGCGCCGCATAGGCGCCCGCGACGGTGTCGAGTTTCTTCCAGCTCATGGCCAGGAGCCTATCGCGCCGCGCCTTGCCTAGCGGCCCAGCGAGATCGGCTGACCTGTCGAGGTCGAGCCGTCATAGCGCTCGGGCGCCGACTGGTAGAGGCGGGCAACCTGGTTGCCGCTTGAATCGGCCAGGATCACCTGCTTGCCCTGCACGTCCCAGGCCGAGATGGCCGCCGCATTGCCGACGCAGCCGCGCGAGGCGGCGCGATAGCCGCCGGTCCATTTGGTCAGCGACAGGAACACATCGCAGGTCGAGCCGCCGGAACTGGCCGACCAGCGGCCGATCAGCGCTTCGCGGGTGAGTTCCGGCGCGTTCGCCGCAGCCACTTCCGGCGCCACCGTCGGGGCCGAAGCGGTGGGGGCGGCAGGAAATTCGTTGGGCTGGGGCGTGATGGGCGGCGCAAGCTGGCCGGACTGAACACCGCCGACGGGCGCAGGCATCAGCGGAGCCGGCTGCTGCTGGGTGTTCAGGCCGCCAAAGGACGTGCGCTGACATCCGCCAAGGACAGCGGCGACCGCCACGGCGACCAGCAAGGTGTGAATCTTCATAGACAAGCTCCGGTTACGCGAAACATGCGCTTCGCTGTTCGCCCCACTAGTCCGCATAAAATGACCATAGAATGGAAATTGCAAGGCAAACCGGCCTTTCAGGCGGATCAGTACGACGATAATCCAACATTATCCCCGCCATACACCAGTCCCTGCGGCCTTGTCACCCGCGGATTTGCGGGATTTGCGCCCCGGAGGCGCCGTCGTGCACGGCAGCCCTTGATGCGCGCAGTCCGTGCAGCCATGTCGGCCCGGGCGGGATCGTGCCGGCGGCAGTGCCACGCCCGCGCCGGGACGGCTGGCCCGGCCGCTACTTGTCGAGGCCTGAAAACGCCTGGTCGCCCCACAACGCCTTGACCGCGCTGTCGCGGCCGCAGGCGCGGCGATAATAGGTGTAGCGCACCGGGCTCTTCTGGTAGAAATCCTGATGGTAGTCTTCCGCGGGCCAGAAGGTGGCGGCCGGCTCGATCGCGGTGACCACGTCCTTGCCCAGCACCGACCGGGCCTCGGCCCTCGCCGCCTCGGCCGCAGCCGCCTGGTCGGCATTAAGCGTGTAGACGGCGGTGGTGTAACTGTGGCCGCGGTCGCAGAATTGGCCGCCCCCGTCGGTCGGATCCACCGTCCGGAAGAAGGTCCTGAGCAGTTCGGCATAGCTCACCACCGCCGGATCATAGGTGATCCGCACCGCTTCCCGGTCGCCATTGGCGGTGTGGGTCTCATAGGTCGGGTTGTCGGCCTTGCCGCCGATATAGCCCGACTCGGTGGCGCTGACGCCCTTGACGGCGTCGAAGTCCTTTTCCACGCACCAGAAGCAGCCGCCGGCGAAGATGGCCACGCCGGTCTCCTGCGCAAGCGCCTGCCGGACAAGTCCCGGGGCGGGTGTCAGGGCAAGAGCGAGTATGGCGGACGAAAGCAGTGATCTGAGCATGGCGGACTCCTCTGTCCCGGGGAAACTAGCTCAGCTCGGGCTTTTCTCAACTCACGCTTCCGCACAAAGCCGTGAGCCCGGGCATTCAGACAATGAAGCCGGCTCATCAGTCGAGCGCGTTGAAGGCATCCAGCGCCTCGGCGCCGTAGATCATCGAGGGGCCGCCGCCCATGTAGACCGCCACGCCGATGGTCTCGACGATCTCCTCGCGGGTGGCGCCGTATTTGCGCGCAGCCTTTGCGTGAAAGGCAAGGCAGCCGTCGCAGCGCGCCTGGCGCGATCGCCGCCTGCGCCAGCTGCGCAAAGCCCTTGGACTGCTCGGGCATCGCCTTGCGCAGCGCCGCCATGCGGCCGTTGGTCTGATCGATGAAGCTGTTCCAGTTGGTCTCGGCCATGTGGTGGTCCCTTTCGGATGAACTTGAGCCTCCTGTCTAGCAGCCGGACCGGGCGCTGGATTTGATTGCGGTCAAACCTTGGGCCGAAGAGTTTCGCGCCCGGACCTGTCGGCAGCACCTGTCGGCAGGTCCGGGCGGCGGCCCAGGTCGCGTGCCAGCATGTCGAACACCAGTCGCACCCGCCGGCTGGTATGCAGATCCCTGTGCGCCACCAGCCAGACGGGGAAGGCGATCGGATCAACATCGGGCAGCACCCGGACGACGTCCGGTTCCGCGTCGCCGATGTCGGCCGCCATGATGCCGATGCCGAGCCCCTGTTTGACATGCGCCCATTGCACCAGATGGCTCTCCGACACCATGACGAGGCTGCGCCGGCTCAGGGAGAGCCCGAAGCGGCCCAGGGCGGCGAGGAACTCGTCGGCCTGGGGAAAGCCGATGAAGTCGGCGGCGGACACCGCCTCGGGCGTCGTCGGGTTGCCGATGCTTTCGAGATAGGCGGGCGTGGCATAGATCCGGCCATGAAGCTCGCGGATCCTGCGCGCCACCAGGTCGGGTTGGGTCGGGCGGTAGTTGCGGATGGCGATGTCGGCCTCGCGCCGCCTCAGGTCGCTCTCGGAATTGGTGGCGACGATCTCGATGTCGATTCCGGGCGCCTCCTGCCTGAGCCGGCGGACAAGGGCGGGCAGCCGGAATGCGGCGTCAACCTCGCTGGCGCTGATCGAGACCGTGCCCTCGATCGCCTGCGCCTTGCCCGACGCCGCAAGCGACATCCGCGATGCGGCGTCGCCCATGGCGCGGACATGATCCATGAGCTCGAGCCCGCTCGGCGTCAGCATCAGGCCGCGGCCGGCGCGCAGGAACAACGCCACGCCGAGTTCCCGCTCAAGCGCGGAGACCTGCCGCCCGAGCGTCGGCTGCGCCATGCCGAGCGCCCGCGCCGCCGCCGACAGCGACCCCTCCTCGGCCGTCACCAGGAAGGCCCGCGCCCGGTTCCAGTCGAAAGTGACAGTTCTCCAATCCATGCATTCATGCATATCAGATCGGCATTTCGGGTCAATTTATTCTGCGGCAGCGCATGGGTATATCCGACGCCGAAACCGGAGATCAGACCCATGCGTGCCATCCTCTACCGCAGCTATGGCCCCCCGGACGTCCTGGCCATGGCCAGCGTCCGGCGCCCCGCTCCGAAAGCGGACGAGGTCCTGGTCCGGATCCACGCCACCAGCGTCACCACCGCCGACTGCCGCGCCCGCAGCCTCGACATGCCGTCCGGCTTCGGCCTCCTCGGGCGCCTGATGTTCGGCCTCAAGCGCCCGCGCCGCGCGGTGCTCGGCGCCGAATTCGCCGGAATCGTCGAAGCCGTGGGCGCGCGGGTGGATTTCTTCGCGCCCGGGGACCGGGTGTTTGCCTTTCCGGGCGCAGCCTTCGGCGGCTATGCGGACTACGCCGTCATCAGCCAGTCCGCGGCGATCGCGCTTGCGCCGGACACGATGGCCCTCGACGAGGCCGTGGCGCTATCCTTCGGCGGCGCGACGGCGCTCGACTTCCTGCGCGGCAAGGGCCGGATCGCACCCGGGGACCGGGTACTGATCGTCGGCGCCTCGGGAAGCGTCGGCAGCGCCGCGGTGCAGCTGGCCAGAGCCTTTGGCGCCCATGTCACCGCCACCGCCTCACCCGGAAAGCTCGCCATGGTGCGCGGGCTCGGCGCTGAAGCGGTGATCGACCACACGATCGAGGATCCCGCCCGGGCGCGAGAGACCTATGACATCATCCTCGACACCAGCGGCACGGCGACCTACGCCCGCTATGGTGCATCGCTCAAGCCCGGAGGCAGGCTGCTGCTGGCCGCCGCCGATCTGTGGCAGATACTGGGCGCGCTGGCGGCCCGCAAGACCGGCGGCCGCAAGGCGATCGCCGGCTATGCGCCCGAGCGCGCCGAGGACCTGCGGTTTCTCGCGGATCTCGCCACCCGGGGCCGCTTCAGGCCCTTCGTCGACAGGCGGTTTCCGCTCGCCCGGGCCGCCGACGCCCACCGCTATTTCGAAAGCGCGCTGAGGAGCGGCAATGTCGTCCTCACCGTCGATCCCGCCTGAGAAGCGCCGTTTCCACGCCTTGGCAGGCCGTTGATATTCTCCGCCGGACTGCATAGACACGGGGGACACGGCGCGGTACCCAAGCGCCCGGAAATCTGGCGGCAGGCCAGGGAAAGACAGATCCGCATGACGCTCCCCAACGACCTCAAGGCCTCCACCATCGCCGCCCAGGCCGGCGGCGTCATCGACTGGCCCTCGGGCGGCGTGGTGCCGCCGATGCAGCCCTCGACCACCTTCGTCCGCGACGAGGACTATGCGCTGGTCAATCCCGCCAACATCTATTCACGCGACAATTCCGACATCGTCCGCATCACCGAGAACGTGCTGGCGCGGCTTGAGGGTGCGGAGGAGGCGCTCCTGTTTCCCTCCGGCATGGCGGCGATCGCCGCGCTGGTGCGCACCCTGCCGAACGGCGCCACGATTGTGGTGCAGTCCGGCATATACTGGGGCACCACCAAATGGCTCCGCGATTTCGCGGCCCGCCGCCAGATCGCCCTGCATGAGGTCGACGCCAGCGATGCGGACGCGCTGGAAGCAGCCTGCGCCACCCACAGGCCCGCTTTGGTGTTCATCGAGACGCCGTCCAATCCCTGGCTCAAGACGGTCGACATAGCCCGTTCAGCCAAATGCGCCCATGCAGTGGGCGGCCTGCTGGCGGTCGATTCCACCGCCGCCACGCCCATCCTGCAACGACCTCTGGAACTGGGCGCGGACATCGTCATGCATTCTGCCACCAAGGGCATCAACGGCCATTCCGACGTGCTGGCCGGCGTGCTCGCCACCCGCGCACCGGCGGCCAAGATCTGGACCGACATCAAGGCCGACCGCCATGACGCCGGCGCCGTGATCGGGCCGTTCGAAGCCTGGCTCCTGCTGCGCGGCATGCGCACGCTGCCGCTCCGGGTCGAGCGGATGAGCGCCAACGCACTCGCGGTCGCCACCTGGCTCAAGGCCCATCCGAAGGTGACGGACGTCTTCTATCCCGGCCTCGCAAGCCATCCCGGCCATGCCATCGCCGCCCGCCAGATGCAGGGGGGCTTCGGCTGCCTGCTGTCATTCCTGGTCGAGGGCGGCGCGAAAGAGGCGCTCGAAGTGGTGGGCAGGCTCAAGCTGTTCCACCGCGCCACGTCCTTGGGCGGCGTCGAAAGCCTGGTCGAGCACCGCCACACCATCGAGCCCCACACCGGCATCCCGCCCAGCCTGATCCGCGTCTCCGTCGGCATCGAGGATTCGGGCGACCTGATCGCCGATCTGGCCCAGGCGTTGGGGTGAAGCAACCAAACCAGGCGGCTCCCTGATCTCCCCCCTTGCGGGGAGATGTCGGCGGAGACGAGAGAGGGGGGTAATGCGGCAATCACAGAATCCGGGTCTTTACCCCCCTGTCACTTCGTGACATCTCCCCCGCAAGGGGGGAGATCAGGAGAACGCGGCTCTCGTAGCCAGGACCAGACCAAACAAAAAAGGGCGCCTGAGCGCCCCTTCTGAACTTCGCATATTGCCTCGATCCTCACACCCGGCGCTCGACCATCATCTTCTTGATCTCGGCGATCGCCTTGGCGGGGTTCAGGCCCTTGGGACAGGTCTGCGCGCAGTTCATGATCGTGTGGCAGCGGTAGAGCCGGAACGGATCCTCGAGATTGTCGAGCCGCTCGCCGGTGGATTCGTCTCTCGAGTCGATCAGCCAGCGATAGGCCTGCAGCAGCACGGCCGGGCCGAGATAGCGGTCGCCGTTCCACCAGTAGCTCGGGCACGAGGTCGAGCAGCAGGCGCACAGGATGCATTCGTAGAGACCGTCGAGCTTGGCCCGGTCTTCGTGGCTCTGCTTCCATTCCTTGGCCGGCGTCGGCGACACGGTCTTGAGCCAGGGCTCGATCGACCGGTGCTGGGCGTAGAAATTGGTCAGGTCCGGCACCAGGTCCTTGACCACCGGCAGATGCGGCAGCGGATAGACCTTCACCGCGCCCTTGATATCCTCCATGCCCTTGGTGCAGGCGAGCGTGTTGGCGCCGTCGATGTTCATCGCGCAGGAGCCGCAGATGCCCTCGCGGCAGGAGCGCCTCAGCGTCAGCGTCGCGTCGATCTTGTTCTTGATCCAGAGCAGCCCGTCGAGCACCATCGGACCGCAATCGTCGGTGTCGATGTGGAACGTGTCGATGCGCGGGTTCTCGCCGTCATCCGGCGACCAGCGGTAGACGCGGAATTCGCGGGTGTTCCTGGCGCCTTGCGGCTTCGGCCAGACCTTGCCCGGCTTCGGCTGCGAATTCTTCGGGAGTGTGAGTTCAACCATGGTTCATGTCCCTCTCAATACACCCTTGCCTTGGGCGCGATCTTGGCCGGATCGATGCCCTCGGCGATCAGTTCGGTGTGGACCGGACGGTAGTCGAGGCTGACCGCGCCCTTCTCGTCCACCCAGGCCAGCGAATGCTTGCGCCAGTTGACGTCGTCGCGGCCGCCATAGGGACCGTCGACAAAATCCTCGCGCGCATGGCTGCCGCGGCTTTCCTTGCGGGCTTCGGCCGAATAGACCGTGGTGATGGCGTTGACCATCAGATTGTCGAGCTCCAGCGTTTCCATCAGGTCCGAATTCCAGATCAACGACCGGTCGGTGACCTTGACGTCGGGAAGTTCCGACCAGATCGCGCTCATCCGCTTGCAGCCGGATTCGAGCGATGTCTGCGTGCGGAACACGGCGGCGTCTTCCTGCATGGTGCGCTGCATCTTCTCGCGCAACACCGCCGTGGGCGTCGAGCCCGACGCATGGCGCACGCCATCGAAGCGGCTGATGATCTTGGCGAAAGACGCCTCGTTGACCGAAGGAATCGCCGAGGCGCGGTCGATCACTTCGCCGGCGCGGATGGCGGCGGCCCGGCCGAACACCACGAGGTCGATGAGCGAGTTCGAGCCCAGCCGGTTGGCGCCGTGGACCGACGCGCAGCCGGCTTCGCCGACCGCCATCAGGCCGGGCGTCACCCGGTCCGGCGCGTCCGGAGTGGGACTCAGCACCTCGCCCCAGTAATTGGTAGGGATGCCGCCCATGTTGTAGTGCACCGTCGGCAGCACCGGGATCGGCTCGCGGGTCACGTCGACGCCGGCGAAGATCTTGGCGCTTTCCGAGATCCCCGGCAGCCGCTCGTGCAGCACCGCCGGGTCGAGGTGGTCGAGATGCAGGAAGATGTGGTCCTTGGCCTTGCCGACGCCGCGGCCCTCGCGGATTTCCAGCGTCATGCAGCGCGAGACGACGTCGCGCGAGGCGAGGTCCTTGGCCGATGGCGCATAGCGCTCCATGAAGCGCTCGCCCTCGGAATTGACCAGATAGCCGCCTTCGCCGCGCGCGCCCTCGGTGATGAGGCAGCCGGCGCCGTAGATCCCGGTCGGGTGGAATTGCACGAACTCCATGTCCTGCAGCGGCAGCCCGGCGCGGGCGATCATGCCGCCGCCGTCGCCGGTGCAGGTATGCGCGCTGGTGGCCGAGAAATAGGCCCGGCCATAGCCGCCGGTGGCGAGCACCACCATCTTGGCCGAAAACCGGTGAATGGTGCCGTCGTCAAGGTTCCAGGCGACCACGCCGGTGCAGCGGCCGTCGTCCTCCATCAGGAGATCAAGCGCGAAATACTCGATGAAGAATTCGGCGTTGTTCTTGAGCGACTGGCCGTAGAGCGTGTGCAGGATGGCGTGGCCGGTGCGGTCGGCCGCAGCACAGGTGCGCTGCACCGGCGGACCCTCGCCGTAATTCTGCATGTGGCCGCCGAACGGCCGCTGGTAGATGCGGCCATCCTCGGTGCGCGAGAACGGCACGCCGTAATGCTCAAGCTCGTAGACGGCCTTGGGCGCTTCCATGGTCAGGTACTGCATGGCGTCGACATCGCCGAGCCAGTCCGAGCCCTTGACCGTGTCATACATGTGCCACTGCCAGCTGTCGGGCGTCATGTTGGTGAGCGAGGCGGCGATGCCGCCCTGGGCGGCCACCGTGTGCGAGCGGGTCGGGAAGACTTTTGAAATGCAGGCGGTGCGGAAGCCCTGTTCGGCCATGCCCAGCGTGGCGCGCAGTCCGGCGCCGCCGGCGCCGACGACGACCACGTCATAGGCGTGGTCGACAATCGTGTAGGCGCGTTCGCCAATGTTGACGCTCGACGTCATTACCATGGTCTGTCAGCCTCCGAAGCCGAGTTTGAGAACCGCGAAAAGCGATACGGCGCCGATCACGATCGAAAAGAATGTGTTGAGGATCAAGAGGCTCACCTTCATGCCCTCGGCATGGATATAGTCCTCGATGATCACTTGCATACCCAGCCTCATGTGAATGACGCCCGAAATCACCATCAGCCCCATCAGCACCGCCACCAGCGGATTGGACAGAGCGCCCGCGACCACCGCATAGGATTCTCCGCTATAAGCGACGATGAACAGGATGAAGAACAGGAACAGCGGCACATTGGCGACCGCCGTGACCCGTTGCCGCCAGAAATGGTCGGTGCCCTCCTTGGCGGACCCGAGACCGCGAACCTTGGAAAGTGGTGTGCGCATGTTGTTCATGTCAGTGTCCCTCAGATCCCGCGTTCAGAAGCGGACCGCGTAGCCGGCGATCCAGATCAGGACCGTCAGGATGATCGAGCCGATGATCGTCGCCCAGGCCATCCTGGTCGACGTCTGCGGATCAAAACCGTGACCGGTGTCCCAGACGAAGTGGCGGATGCCGCCAAGCAGGTGATGCACCAGCGCCCAGGTGTAGCCCAACAGCACCAGCCGTCCGGGCAAGGAGCCGAGAATCGCGTTCACCCAGTCGAAATAGGCCTCGCCCGACGCCGCCGCCACCAGCCACCAGGCGACCAGCAGGGTGCCGGAATAGAGCGCCATGCCGGTGATCCGGTGCATGATCGACATCACCATGGTCGGAATTTGCTTGTAGATGCTCAGGTGCGGCGACAATGGCCGGTTCTGTGTCACATTGGTCATCGGGACCCTGTCCTTCTTTCCCTCAAGGAATGCCACAGACAGGCCCGGGATGCGTGCGGTGCCTGTGGCCGTGACTGGGTTTTAGTGCCTTATGTGCACCGCGTCAAAGCCCGGTTCGCCTTTCATCGCAAGCCTTTGGTCGAAAGCCGCGGCGTTGCGCCCCGCGCATGCGGGTTCAATCGGTTCAAACTGCCCCGATTGCGGCGGCGGAGGCCGTCGAATGCCTGAAAAAACAATCAGCTCGACTGATCGAAGCGGATTTCCCAGCTCGAAAAATCCGCCTTCGTGGCTATTTTTTCGTAAAGCTTGCGGCCGTCCTCGGGCAGGCGCGGCGCGTTGAGAACGATTCGTTCCCAGCCATGGGCGTCGCTTTCCTCCACCAGCATGTCGATCATCGCCTGGGCGATGCCCATGTTGCGGTGCAAATGGCTGACATAGAGATGGTCGACCTGGCCGATGCGCATGCCGGTCACCGGATCGGGCAGGTCGTAGAACACGACGAAGCCGACCAGTTCGCCGTCGAGCCGCGCCCCGAAGATCTGCGCGACCCGGTCCTGCAGCAGCGTCTCGGCGTAGAAATCATCCGGCCGGCGCGGTGCCCCGCGCTTGAGCGACTGCACATAGGCCGCCAGCAGCGGCGAGAACTGATGCGCGTCGTTGAGACGCAAAAGCGTGATGTCGATTTTGTCCGGTGTGTTCATGGCGGCCATGTTTCGTCCAAACTCCGGTCCCGGTCAAGCCTGCCGAAGGTCTGATCCGGCCGTCACGGCCAGGGTCCGGCCCCTGCCGGACTTGCCCCGTCTTAAGGTTAACGCGCGATTGCGCGGGTGCTGCGGGTGACTTGATCCCCGCCCTGCGACACAATGGCGCCAGTTTCGCCTGCCATGCTCTGCCTGATGAACCCAAGAGGCTATCGCCACCAAGAGGACTCCGCCATGATCACCAAGCTTTCCGCATCCGCGACCCTGCGCCCGCTGGCAGGCCCCCGCACCCGCCGGATCGCCCTGGCGCTGGTCGCGGGCCTGGCCGTCTCGGTCATGACGCTTGCGGGCGCTACGTTCGCCACCCCGGCGGGCGCCACCGAAATCAAGATGCCCTCGGCCAAGTCCCGATTGCTCAGCGATCGCGACGATGTCACCATCATCATCATCGACAAGAACGACAACCGCCGCTCCCGCTCGACATCGCCGGCGCGAGTCGACACGAAGTCCGACGTCAAGCAGCCCAACAGCCGCATCCGCCGCGATGACGACACGGTCTACATCAAGCGCAAGTCCGGCTCCGGCCACCACGGCAGTCCCGGCCCGAAGGTGATCATTGTCGACAAGAACCGCGGCACCAGCTGCTCCGGCACGGGCGTCTGCGTCATCCGGCCGTAGCGCCGCACTCATGGCCCGGCCAGGCGCGGCGTCAGGCTGCGTTTGTCTTGTCCCGGCTTTCGTCCCGGGGCTTTGCCGTGTCGGCGGAGGAGAAGAACACCGCGGTCGTCTGCTTGTTGCGCTTGGCCTGGTACATCGCCTGATCGGCACGCCCGAGCAGCGCGTCCCAGCTCATGCCGGGCTCCGCGACCGCCACACCCAGCGAGGGCGTGAGGATGGTTTCATGTCCAGCGAAGACGATGGGCTGGTTGCAGGCGATCAGAATCCGATCCGAGACCGATCTGGCCGCAGCACCCGGACTTTGGTCAAAAACCACGCAGATGAACTCGTCGCCGCCCAGGCGCACGACATGGTCACGCGGCCGCACTGATTCCCTAAGCCGTTTCGCCGTTGTCTTGAGCGCGTGGTCGCCGTCCTCATGACCATGCTCGTCATTGAGTTTCTTGAAATCGTTGAGGTCGAGATACAGCACCGACAAATAGCCCGCGTCCAGATAGGATCTGGCATCGGCCTTGCGCAACACTTCATCAAGTCCCGACCTGTTGAGAAGCCCGGTCAGCTTGTCGGTCGACGCAACCACCATGGCCCGCTCCAGCGCCTTGCTTTGCTGGTGGAAATACCGTGCGGCAGAGAGGCAGAAGCCGAAAATGCCCAGGCAGGCAAGCACAATGAGAGGCATGACGTCCTCGCGCAGCGCCGTTCCGAGGCGATCTTGCGACCAGACAAGCCGCGCAACCGGCGCGCCATCGGGTCCGCTCAGATCCACCGCCGGCTCCCGCGGCTCGCCATCGAGCGGCACGATGGCGAAGCCGGCGCCGTGGGTCATATCGGCAAGGGTCTGAAGCACATCATCGGTAAACAGGCGAAGCGTAACCATGATCGGCAGCCTCGCCCCGTCAATCCGGGCGAAATAGTCAGGCGTGATCCGGGTTGCACCAATCGCGGCATAGAGGCCATTGATCTGGCCTATCCCGGAAACGGTGACATAGTCGGCAGGATTGGTGTCCCGCAACTTCGACAGAAATGGCTGAACGCTCAGCGGATCGAATTGCCCGGCCGGATCTATCGCGCCTGAACTGCCATAGACATGCAGAACCCGCGATTCCGCATCCAGAATGATGATGTGATCGAACAGATCGTGGTCCGTCTCGGTCAGACCGATATTGGCCCTGAGCCCCGCCTCGTCATTGGCGGCAACGAGCTCGTAGGCGAGGGTCCAGTGGGCGTAATCCGCCGTTGAAGCCTGAATATGGGCAACCTTCTCGGTCACCAGCAACTGCACAATATTTTCAGCGCCTTGGCGTTCCAGCTGATCGATCCGGCTCGTAAACCAGAACACGCTGCCAAGAATCATGCCCACGGCGAGGACTCCCAGCAGAAAGAGTTTGCCGAAGATAAGTCTGGGTCTTGCGCTTGCCGTCATGCATGGGTCCGCCGCTGTCTACAAAACGGTACTAAGCGTGACGGTAATTAAGAAAATCGGAATATGACGCCAAATCCCGGTCATGACGGTTCCGCCGACGGGAAAAACCCGAAGACAGGGTTTACAGTGGTTGAATCCGCGCAGCCCTTGGGGAACCAGCGTTTCCCGGCAGCGGAAGCTGCAGCGCTTTGCCGGATCACCGCTCCGGGACAGCGGCTTTCGACCGGGTCATGGCACGACGGCGTTTCCGAAGCCCGAACGGTTGCTCGCGTTCAGCGCGCCTGAGCCGGCAGCCCCCGTCGGCGGCGAGTCCCGACCTCTGATTCTTGCGCCCCGACCGCGCCGGCCGGGGCTCCCGATCCGGCTCAGCGCCACTCCCGGATATCGACGAAGTGCCCGGCGATCGCTGCGGCTGCGGCCATGGCGGGGGAGACCAGGTGGGTGCGGCCCTTGAAGCCCTGGCGGCCTTCGAAATTGCGGTTGGACGTCGAGGCGCAGCGTTCGCCGGGCGCAAGCCGGTCGTCGTTCATGGCCAGGCACATCGAGCAGCCCGGTTCGCGCCACTCGAAGCCGGCGGCCAGGAAGATCCTGTCGAGACCCTCGGCCTCGGCCTGTTCCTTGACCAGGCCCGAGCCCGGAACGATCATCGCGCTGACGGTGGAGGCGACGGTGCGGCCCTCGACAACCTTGGCTGCCGCACGAAGATCCTCGATGCGGCCATTGGTGCAGGAGCCGATGAAGACGCGGTCGATCGCAATGTCGGTGATCTTGGTGCCGGGCTTCAAGCCCATATAGTCGAGCGCCCGCCACTTCGAGCTGCGCTTGGCCTCGTCCTGAATGTCGTCGGGGTTGGGCACCGCGCCGGTGACCGCGATCACGTCCTCGGGCGAGGAGCCCCAGGAGACGATCGGCGGCAGGGCTGCGGCGTCAAGCCGGACGATCTTGTCGTAATGGGCGCCCTCGTCGGAAACCAGCGACTTCCAGTACTCCACCGCCATGTCCCAGGCCTGGCCCTTGGGCGCGCGCGGGCGGCCCTTGATGTAGGCGAAGGTCTTCTCGTCGGGCGCGATCAGGCCGGCGCGGGCGCCGGCCTCGATGGTCATGTTGCACACCGTCATGCGGCCTTCCATCGACAGCGCGCGGATGGCGTCGCCGGCGAATTCGATGACATGGCCGGTGCCGCCGGCGGTGCCGATCTCGCCGATGATGGCGAGGATGATGTCCTTGGCGGTGACGCCCTCGGGCAACTCGCCATTGACCTCGACCAGCATGTTCTTGGCCTTTTTCTGGATCAGCGTCTGGGTCGCCAGCACATGCTCGACCTCCGAGGTGCCGATGCCGTGCGCCAATGCCCCGAAGGCGCCATGCGTCGAGGTGTGGCTGTCGCCGCAGACGATGGTCGTGCCGGGCAGGGTGAAGCCCTGCTCGGGGCCGACGATGTGAACGATGCCCTGGCGCTTGTCGCTCTCGTTGAAATACTCGACCTTGAACTCGGCGGCGTTGGTGGCGAGCGCTTCCACCTGGATGCGGCTTTCCTCGTTCTTGATGCCGAGCACCCGGTCGGGCGTGGTGGGCACGTTGTGGTCGACGACGGCCAGTGTCTTTTCGGGCGCGCGCACGGTGCGATTGGCGGTCCTCAAGCCCTCGAAGGCCTGCGGGCTGGTGACCTCATGCACCAGATGGCGATCGATATAGAGCAGCGCCGTGCCGTCATCCTGCTGGTTGACGATGTGGTCGTCCCAGATCTTGTCGTAGGTGGTGCGCGGTGCGGTCATGGTCATGTCCTTGGCGATGATAGGCGAATGGAGGTCGGTGAGAAACTCGAGGCGGGATGCGGCCGGGCGTAAATCGGGCGCCGGTCAGGCCGAAAGCCGGGCTCCGCCGGAGCGAACGCCGGACATCCAGGCAAAGAACCGGGCCGGCAGGCGCTTGGCGTCCTGCAGCACGATGGTCCTGGCCCGGGTTTGGAACGACGTTTTCATCGCCCGGCTCATACCAGCATATGGCGGGCTTGGCAATCTGAGTGCGGGCAGAGCGCCGGCTCCGGGCCGGCTGAGCGGCGGTTACGGCGGCTCGGCCTCAGCCCCGCCTCGCGTCCTGCTCCCGTGCAGGATCGGGCGCTGGTTCAGGGGCGGATTTGGGCTGTTTCAGCTCCAGCCTTGTTTCGAGCCCCCGCGCCAGTGCCAGCACGATGGCCCCGAGCACGCAGGCGAACAGCGCCACGAGCCAGAGGCCGAGGCCAGCCGACAGGCCGCTGGCGCCGGCAAGCCACATGCCCGCCCCGGTGGTCAGGCCCTGCACCTTGCCGCGCCGCATCAGGATCGAGCCGGCGGCGAGGAAAGCCACGCCGGCGGTGATCGCCTCGACCAGGCGCAACGGGTCGGACTGGGTGTGGTCTCCGGTGAAGGCTTGCAGCGCGGTGATCTCGAGCGTGATGATCGCGAACACGGCCGCCGCCAGCGCGATCAGCATATGGGTGCGAAGTCCCGCCGGCCGGTCCGCCAGCTCGCGCTCGAGTCCGAGAACGCCGCCCAGGCAGGTGGCGATGATGAGTCGCACGGCGATCACCTGCCAGGGCAGGGTCGGCGAGCGGGAGAATTCGTCGAGCAGGATGTCCATTCCGGATCAACTCCGATTCGGCCCTCCGGTTCCCCGATCCTGTGCCGGCAAAGGTCTGTCCTGCCCGGCGGAGGTGAGCCCGTGTGCTCACGGCCATGGCTGACCGCGGTCCATGAGCTTGCGGTCGAACGCCGCCCGGACGTCGCTCACACCCATCCGGCCGTCCAGCGGCAGGCCGATGTCGCGCCGGAGCCGGTCATCGAGCGCGGGGGCGCTGACGGAGGCGCGGCCGCCAAGCAGCCGGGCAAGAAATCGGCACAGCTTCGCCGGCGCGGAAAACCGTTGAACCGGGCCCCGCGCCGCGCGTGATTGATCGCGCATCGCTCTTTCCTTTTGATGTCTCGTGGGACTAGATAGCGGACTGCAAGCCTGCAATTCCAACGGAATTCCCGTCTGCGCCCATCAAGAGAGCTTATGCATGAAACTGTCGCGCAAATTTCCGCTCAATGCCCTGCGCGTGTTCGAGGCGGTGGCCCGCCACGGCAGTTTCTCGCGCGCCGGCGACGAGCTTGGCATGACCCAGACGGCGGTGAGCTACCAGGTCAAGCTGCTCGAGGATCACCTGGGCGAACGGCTGTTCCTGCGCCAGCCGCGCCAGATCGTCGCGACCGCGACCGCCGAGCGCATGCTGCCCACGGTCGGCAAGGCCTTCGACCTTCTCAACGAGGCGATGGAGTCCGCCCGGCAAGTCTCCCATGAGACGCTGGAGATCCATTCCTCGCCGACCTTCGCCTCGCATTGGCTGGCGCGCAATCTAGGCGGCTTTCAGCTCGACCATCCCGGCATCGCCGTGCGGCTGGCGCGGGTCAGCACGATCACCGACTTTGGCCGAGATCCGGCGGATGTCGGCATCCGCTGGGGCGTCGGCCCATGGCCGGAGCAGGAATGCCATCTGCTCGGGCGCTTCACCTATGCGCCGATGCTCAGCCCCGTGCTCGCCGATAGCATTGGCGGCATTCGAGAGCCCGCCGATCTTCTCAGGCTGCCGATCATCGGCGCCCAGCAGCAATACGCCTGGCGAAACTGGTTCGCGGCCATGGGGGAGACCATGCCCGATTTTTCATCGTATCGTCAGCACAATTACATCGAGCAGGACCTGTGCGCCAATGCGGCGCTCGCCGGCCAGGGCGTGGCCATGCTCAATCACATCTTCTTTGCCGAGGACCTGGCGTCCGGGCGGCTGATCGCCCCGTTCAACCGGCGCTGCACCGATGACATCGGCATCTGGCTGGTGCATCCCGCAAGCCGCCGCAACACGCCGAAAATCAAGGCGTTCCGCGACTGGATCACCTGCGCCGTCGCCGCCGACAGGCTCCGGACAGAGCCGCAGCCGCCTGCATGAGGCACGGGATATCGGGCCAGCTTGATGCATGTCGCGCAAAATCGCTCATACTAGAAGACTAGCACCTTGCCCGAATCCATTAAACGCGACGTGCGTTAGCCCAGCACCTCGAAGACATGGGCCGTGACCAGCACGTCTGGCTCATCAAGCGCAAATGCGCGGAACGGCGGGCTTTGCTCGATGAGCCGCCAGACGCCGCGATCTGTGAGATCAGCGATCACGCCGGCGAACCCGCCACTGTCGAAAATGCTGTCGCGCACGGTGAACACCGCATGCCCGCCCGGGCGGGTGATGCGGCAGAGTTCGCCCAGGCTCGACGCCGGGGCATGGCCCTCGGTGAACACGCCGGTGGAGAGAAACGCCGCGAAATGGTGGTCCGCCCAGGGCAACGTCTCGCCGAGCGTCGCCCGTTTGAGGACAGTGTAGGTGCCGCGCGCGGCGGCGAGATCGAGCATGTCCTGCGAGAAATCGAGCCCCTCGACGGGGCCGTAGCCGAGCGCTTTCAGATAGGGCCCGGACAGGCCGGTGCCGCAGCCCGCGTCGAGCACGGGCCCTGCATCCGGCTTCACATAGCGGGCGACCCAGCACAGCACCTGGAACGGCAGGCAATAGCCCGACGCCAGCGTGTCGCGGTCATAGCCCGCCGCCCAGGCGGCATAGGCGGCATTCAGCTGATCGGGGGATTTCGCCGCATAGACCTGATCGAGCGCGTCGCTGTGGCGTCCGGGGCTGCGCTCGACCATGGCGGAAACTCCCCTTGAGGCTATTTGGTGGAATTGAGCTGCATCTGGAAATACTGCCGTTGGGCTTCCGGGATCCTGTCGATATCGACGCGGCCCGTGCGCAGGTCCTGAAGGAACATCGCCTCGGCATTGGGCTGGAACTGGTAGCTCGGGTTCATGCTCGGAGACAGCAGCCGGTCATAATGCCGGCCGGACTGGATGGCGTCGAGCTTGCGACCGGTATTGGACTGCGCCGAAACCGGGACCGGCAGCAGCATCAGGCCGATGAGGGCGATCAGCAATGGGTGTCGCATGGGGTTGTCCTTTTGCGCTGTGGCTTTGTCTTCATGTGGGGTCCGGCTCCAGGATTGCCAGGGGTTGAACGGGAATGGCCCTGTCACGATTGCCCGGCTCAATTGCGCGAGGCCCCCCGCTCCTCGTCCGACCGCCGGAGCCGTTTCTCGAGCGCGCGGAGCCCCAGCGACAGGCCAACGGTCAGCAGCAGGTAGACATAGGCCACGATCGAATAGGTCTCGAAGAAGCGGAACGAGCCCGAGGCATAGACCTTGCCCATCTGGGTGAGGTCGGCCACGCCCAGCACCGAGACCAGCGAGGAATCCTTGATCATGGCGATGAAATCATTGCCCAAGGGCGGCAATATGGTGCGGATCGCCTGCGGCAGCACGATGAAGCGGAAGCGCTGCACCGGCGAGAGCCCCAGCGCCTTGGCGGCCTCGACCTGGCCGGCGTCGACCGACAGGATGCCGGCGCGGAACACTTCGGCGATGAAGGCCGAATAGCCGATGGTGAGCGCGATGATCGCCCGCCACAAGAGCGACACGTCGCGCACCGACATCGGCTCGACGAGACCGCGGTCGATCAGCGGCGCCACCAGGAAATTCCAGGCCGCCACGAAGCCCGGCGCGCCGACGAAGGCGATGTAGAACAGTAGCACCAAGATCGGGATGCCGCGGATGATCTCGACATAGAAGCGGGCGATTTGTCTCAGCACCAGGAAGCGCGACAGGCCCATCACCGCCAGCACGAGGCCGATCGCTGTGGCGAGCGCAAAGCCCGTGAGCGTGACGAAGATGGTGATGCCCACGCCTTTGGAGACGATCGAGAAGATCTGGCTGTAGAGATCGTTGAGCACGATCTGGACGGCGAGAAACAGCGCAATGCCCCCGGCGGCCAGGAGCCACCAGGGGAAGTCAGGTTTGTCCGCCCGGTTCGGCGGCGGTTGCACCGCGAAAAGCCGGTCCGGCTCAGCCACCGAGCTTGTAGTCGAGGAACCACTTGGTGTTGAGCGCGTCGATGGTGCCGTCGGCCTTCATCGCGTCAATCGCCGCATTGATCGGGGCCACAAGGTCCGAGCCCTTGGGGAAGATGAAGCCGAAATCATCGGCGCCGAGCGGGCCGCCGACGAGCTTGAGCCCGCCGTCCGACGCCTCGACATAGCCCTTGCCGGCGACGCCGTCGGTCAGCACCATGTCGACATCGCCGGTCTTGAGCGCCTGCACGGTGGCGCCGAAGGTCTCCATCAGCTTGATGCGCGGGTTGGCTTCATCGCCGTCGAGCACGTCATAGACGGCGACATAGAACGGCGTGGTGCCAGGCTGGGCGCCGACCAGGCCGTCCTCGAAGGCGGCGAAGCTCGGGGCGTCCTCGAACCGGGTCTCGTCGGCGCGCACCAGCATGAACATTTCCGAGCGCATGTAGGGGTCGGAGAAGTCCACCTTCTCCTTGCGGTCCTCCTTGATCGAGATGCCGGTCATGCCGATCTCGTACTGGCCGTCGGAGACCGCCTGGATCATCGCGTCCCAGGAGGTGTTCTGGTAGCTGACGGTGAAATTGAGCCGCTTGGCGATCTCGTTCATCGCGTCATATTCCCATCCGACCTGCTCGCCGGTCTTGGGATCGATGAACTGCAGCGGCGGATAGGCGTTCTCGGTGACGACGACGACGGTCTTGCCGCCGAGATCGGGCAGGTCCTGCGCCTGGGCGGGGAAAGTGAAGGCGATCGCTGCAGCAGCCGCGGCCAGGGTGAATTTGAGCAGTGACATAAGAGGCTCCCTCATGAGGTCTCGGGATGGAATGGGTCCGGCACGCGCGCCGCAAACGGGGCCATGCGAAGCCAGCACTTTGCAATGCGGGTTCGCCCGCCGCAAGGGGTTGGCGGACAATCGCCGGAGAAAGGGGCCCAGGCGCGGTGCCGGATGCTTTCCCAGCCGTCCCCGGGGCCTGCAAGGTCGGGGACAGTTTACTTTTGGCACCGTGAACGCCGGGACTGCCAGCGATTACCGGGCTCCAAAAGTAACCGTCCCCAACCTCCGGCTACCTCACCAATCGCGGCGCCTTGTCGAAATATCTGAGCACGATGTCGAGCTCCTGGCCGCGCTTGAGCACCAGGCCTGTGCTCGAGATGATGGCGAAGGCACCCTGCTTGCGCGCACGCGACGGGTCCTTCTCGATGCGGTAGAGCGGCACCTCGCTTGAGCGGCGGAAGGCGGAGAAGACCGCGCGGTCGCGCAGATGGTCGATGGCGTAGTCGCGCCAGTGACCTTCGGCGACCATCCGGGAATAGACCTGCAGGATAAGGTCGAGCTCGCGGCGCTGGAACGTCACCGGCTCGGGCGTGGTGCGGCGGCGCAGTTCGGCCAGATCAACGGCGGTCGAACCGGCGCCCGCAGCGCGGTTTGCGGCGTAATCCGCCCCGTCAGCCATCACAGGAACCGCACATCTTTGCTCATCGGCCCAGTGTGCCTGACACAATCTCAAATTCAAGCGCGAATGAGGTTTTTGTTGAGCTTCTCCCGGGGCCGGCGGCCGGCACGGACTTTTTGCGTTGCAGCATCACGAAACGCTTCAGGGCGTTGCCGTTGTTGACCCGGCCAGGGTCGAAATCCGCGCTGCAGCATAATTGGGCCGCAATTCAGCCCAATCCGCGCCGGAATTCGACGCGATTGTTTCCCCGTTGCCTCAGACGGTTCGAACCGGGGATCTCGAATCACAAGCCCCCCAGCCCCCTCGGGGTCCCCGGGACGGATCCATGAAAGTCAGTCCGCAGCAGGTCGTTCCCGCGCCCTGCCGCACGACGCAACCCCCAAAATCCCCCGAACTGGACCGGCCTCGCGCCGGTCTTTTTTATGGGACGGTTTCGTGGGCAGATCTTTCGGGCCGGGGGCTGGCGTCAGACCGGCTCATCCGGGTCGATCATCGCCGCGCCCAGGATCCGGCCTGGCGCGCCGTCCTCGTCAACCATCTGCAGCAGGATCGCGCAGCCCCGGCCGGGATGGGCGGAAATCACCGATTTGGGCAGCCTGAGCGTGATCGCCTCGCCGCTCCACATGCCGACGGTCTGCATATCACGCACGCTGTGATGATAGGTGATGGCGCGTCCGGCATTCTCGCCGCTGGCGATGTTGACCGTGGTGATGTCGTCGAAATAAACCGCCACGATGCTAGCCTTGCCCTTGCCATGGCCCACCGCAATGCTGAGCCCGTCGGCGTCGAGCGTGGCCTCCACCTCGACCGTCAGTCCGGACCCGTTTGACGACTGGCTTTCCAGCATTGCGCCGATGGCGGCGCCGTCGGCGCCATTGACGTGGTCGGCGCCGTTGATGACGGCTTGCGGGGTGTAGACATTCTTGCGCCCCAGCGTCTTGGCATAGCCGTATTGACGCTCGGTGCTCGACCGGCTCGACAGCGTGTCTGCCCAGCCGAGGTAGTTCCAGTAATCGACGTGATAGCTCAGCGCCAGCACCTCGCCTGATTGATCGAGCCGCGCCAGTTCGGCGTCGGCGGGCGGGCAGGAGGAGCAGCCTTGGCTGGTGAACAGTTCCACCACGCCCTTGAAATCACCCGCTCGCGCCACAGCCGAGCCCGCCAGACACACCGCGCCTGTCAGGGCGGAAAGGGCAAGGATACGGCAATGGGCACGAAGAGACATGGATTTGGATCCGTTCGATCAGTGGGAAAGTCCGTCGGAATGACGCCAGTTTTA
>NZ_JAUXOD010000099.1 GCF_030682515.1 Hoeflea sp.
GAAGACATCATCGACGCCATCAAGAAACTGCGCGCCGGCATCCAGGGCCTGAACAAGGAGGGCCGCGAACGCCTGCTCGTCGCCTTCGACGAGGTCAATGTGCAGTTCCAGCGGCTGTTCACCCATCTCTTCGGCGGCGGCACGGCGGAACTGCAGCTGATCGAATCCGACGATCCGCTGGAAGCCGGGCTCGAGATCCTGGCCCGCCCGCCCGGCAAGAAGCCGCAGACCATGACGCTGCTGTCGGGCGGCGAACAGGCGCTCACCGCCATGGCGCTGATCTTCGCGGTGTTTCTGACCAACCCGGCGCCGATCTGCGTCCTCGACGAGGTCGACGCGCCGCTTGATGACCACAATGTCGAGCGCTTCTGCAACCTGATGGACGAGATGGCCGCCTCCACCGAGACCCGCTTCGTCATCATCACCCACAACCCGATCACCATGGCCCGCATGAACCGCCTGTTCGGCGTTACCATGGCCGAGCAGGGCGTGAGCCAGCTGGTGTCGGTGGACCTGCAGACGGCCGAGCAGCTGCGCGACGCGGGGTAGGGGTTGGGAAGGTGAAGGCGCGCCGCCTGGTTCAGCTCTCTATCGCGAAAGCTTGGCCATACGACGCACAAACTCCGCGCATTCCCGTGGTGCTGTCACCGGTATCATGTGGCCGCGTCCGGGCAGGGTCTCGTGTGACAGGCCGAAAGCCTCCATTGGCTGGCCGTGCAGTTGCGGTGACAGCAGGTTGTCGCCGGCGCCGAACAGAATGCCCCCGGGCACATCGAGATCGGTGGCGTAGCGCCCGGCCTGCACCGGCATGTGCGCGTGCGCTTCGTTCAGATCAGCCGCGGCATTGATGAAGGCTTCAGGCCGCAGCCCCAGCGCGCCGCCGCCGCGACTCATGAAATCATCAGGAGCCGTTTCCGGGGCAAAGACCTCTGAGAGCACCCGCTTGCTGGTGATCCTGGATATCGGTGCGGCAAGGGTATGGCCGATAAAGCGTCTCATCCCGCCGGATCTGATCGCGAGTGGCTTGAACACCGGCGGGGGCTCGGAGATACCTGCGGTCAGCGGGCATAGCAGCGCCAGCGCACCGACTCTTTCTCGCGCGTCAAGGGCCATGGACAGCGCCAGTGCCCCTCCGAGTGAATGGCCCACGAGCACCGGCTTCTCAACACCGAGCTTGTCCAGGAGCTCCCAGACCATCGCCGCCTGAGCGGGCAGCGCTGCAAGCCCGTCGGCGTCCCGGCGCGAATAGCCCGAGCCGGGCCGGTCGATCACGATGACCCGGAACTCGCGGCTCAGGTCCTCGACCATGCCATAGTTGAAGTTGCGAAGGTTGCCTGCAAGCCCATGGATCAGGACCACGGCCTGGCCATCGCGCGGCCCGGTATCGGTGTGGTGGATCGTCCCACCCGCAACAGGCAGGATTGCGCCCAGTTGCGGGGCGGTCTTGACCGCATTTGCGGCAAGCCGGAGAGTCCAGATCCGGAATATCACGAGACCGAGGATCGCCAGGGCGAGAACAAGAAACAGATAGAACACGGCGAAGCCTCCGGACATGACAGCACCGGTACGCGCCCCGCGTCCCCGAGCGGTCGCACTATCGGCGGCGATGGCCCAAGCGTCAATCGCCACCTGGACAGAGCGCAATCTGGCCGACTACGAGGCCCCGATCATCGCCTTCGCCAGCCCGTCCCGGATCTCTTCACCCAATGGGGATGCATCGCACTTGCGGGGATTGCCTTGCCGGGCCCTGTCAGGATCATTGTGAACCAGACCGAGTCTGGGTTCCTTGTTTTCGTGTGTCTTCTCGGGAAAGGCGGGTTCCATTGGGCCGAAACACCCGGTCCATCAAGCCGCTGTCATCCTAGGATGAACGGCTTTGCGAACGCCTGGATACGGCGTCACTCCGAAAACCCCATCGCCGCGCCGCTTTGCAGCGTCTTGCTCGGCGATTGCCCATATTTGTCCTTGTAAGCCTGGGCGAAGCGCCCGAGATGAGCGAAGCCCCACCGGGTCGCCACCTCGGTCACCGTGAGGCCCGGCGCGCCGGCCATCAGGTCCTCATGCACCCGGCGCAGGCGTTCGGTGCGCACCAGCGCCATCGGGCTGGCGTTGCGGAAACTGCGGAAACCCAGTTGCAGCGCACGCGGGGTGACGCCGGCCGCGGCGGCAACGTCTTCAAGCGAAATCGGACTGTCGAGAT
Organism: Hoeflea sp.; assembly: GCF_030682515.1. Classification (GTDB taxonomy): domain Bacteria; phylum Pseudomonadota; class Alphaproteobacteria; order Rhizobiales; family Rhizobiaceae; genus Hoeflea. The sequence continues at coordinate 2,201 of NZ_JAUXOD010000099.1, forward strand.
TGTCCCTGATGAAGGCTTCCGCGCGGCGCACATGCCGCGGCGCCACGGCTGATCGGGCCGGGCGCAGATACCGCGTGTAATTGTGCGGGCCCGCTTCCAGCACGCCTGACAGGATGACGGATTCGAGTTGACGCGCCAGCAATCCGCCGGCTGACAGGGAACTCTGTCCGGCGTCGGCCTGATCGACCAGATGCATCACCAGGCCGCAAAGCGCCGCTCCCGCCTGGCTGGTCAGGTCGAGCGGTCCGTCAAATGTCAGCGGCTGCTCGGCGGTTGCCCCCAGCAGCTGCGACAGATGCTCCTGGAACGCCTTCCGCTCGATCCGCACCAGGATCTGCCTGCAGCCTTCATCCCAGATCATCGTTGTCGGCAGGTGCGGGTTGAGCACCGCCGCACGATCCGGGCAGGAGTAGTAGCGGGCCGACCCGTTGCTGATCGCCGCGCCGCCCGACAGAGGGATCTGCAGCAGATAGAAATCCTTCAATTCGCCGGGCGCGATCAGGGTCTTGGCGCCATACTGGATGAAATTGAGGGAAAGCCGCTCGCCAGCCACATGGTTGTGGCAGGCGTCAAAGCCGCCGCGCCCGATCATGTCGAGCCGGTGCGGACAGAACACCCGCGCGACGCGCTCTCGCGCCTCATCAAGATCTTTGCTCTCAAACAGGCTGTAACGCGCCAGCGGGCGCGAAAGTGCCATGTCAGACAACATGAAAACCTCTCGTTCCGGTCATCCCTTGAAATATGCGTCTGCATGAAAGCACGTTTTCTGCCGCGACGGTAGATTATTTCGTTTTCCGGATAGCCGGCGACCAAACCGGATGGCGGTCCCGAATGATTGGCCCGAACCTCTTCTCAACCAAGATGGAGAAAGCCAATGCGAGGACTTGAGGGAAAGGTGGCGATCGTGCCCGGCGGCGCGACAAAGATCGGTGCTGCCATCGTCGCCGGATTTCGAAATGCCGGCGCGCGCGTGATGATCGCCGACATCAACACGCAAGCCGGTGAAGCGCTGGTTGGCGAGGGCGTCGGGTTCATGAACACCGACCTGCGCGACGATGCCCAGATCGCCGCCCTGGTCAAGGCGACCATGGAGCGCTTCGGTCGGATCGATTTCCTGGTCAACGTGGCCTGTTCCTATCTCGACAAGGGTGCTGACTCGACGCGATCCGAATGGCTGGAAAGCCTCGACGTCAACATCGTCGGCTCGGTCATTCTGATGCAGGCTGCACGGGCGGAAATCGCAAGGAACAAGGGCGCGATTGTCAACTTCGGATCGATCTCGGCCCGTGTGGCGCAAACCGGCCGCTGGCTCTATCCGGTGTCCAAGGCCGCGATCCTGCAATTGACCCGCAATCAGGCGATGGATCTGGCGCCCGAAGGCATCCGCGTCAACGCGGTGTCGCCCGGCTGGACCTGGTCCAACATCATGGATGAACTGACCGGCGGCGACCGCGCCAAGACCGACAGGGTGGCCGCACCATTTCATCTGCTCGGACGAACCGGCGACCCGGAAGAGGTCGCGGCCGCGGTTCTGTTCCTGTGTTCGGATGAAGCCAGCTTCATCACCGGCACCGACATCCAGGTTGACGGCGGATACACCGCCATGGGTCCGGAACGCGCTGCGCCGGCGATTCCGCTGCTGATGGAATAGAAAAGAACGGAACAAACAAACAAAAAGGGGAAGACAAGATGAGGAAGATGACGATTATCGGCGGCGGGCAATCCGGCCTGCAACTGGCGATCGGCCTGCTCAAGGCCGGCAATTCGGTGCGCGTCGTCCAGAACCGCACCGCCGAGGACATTGCCACCGGCAAGGTGATGTCGAGCCAGTGCATGTTCCACAATTCGGTGGAGCACGAACGCGAGTTGGGCATCGATTTTTGGGCTGGCATCTGCCCGCCGGTCGATGGCATCAATTTTCAGGTTCCGGCGCCGGACGGATCAGGCCAGAAGGCCATCGACTGGACCGGACGGCTCGACCGAAGCGCCTATTCGGTCGACCAGCGGGTCAAGATCCCCGCCTGGATGGCGGAATTCGAGCGGCTTGGCGGCACGCTGACCATCAAGGATGCAACAATTGCCGATCTGGAGCACTACTCGCGCCAGGATGATCTGGTGATCGTCGCCTCGGGCAAGGGCGATATCGGGCGGCTGTTCGAGCGCGATGCCGACAAGTCGCCCTATGACGCGCCGCAACGCGCCCTGGCGCTGACCTATGTGACCGGAATGACGCCGCGCCCCGAACATTCGGCGGTGTGCTTCAACCTGATCCCGGGCGTCGGCGAATACTTCGTTTTCCCGGCTCTTACCACGTCCGGTCCCTGCGAAATTATGGTGTTTGAAGGCGTCCCCGGCGGCCCGATGGATTGCTGGGCCGAGGCCAGGACGCCGGAACAACATCTCGCCATGTCGAGAAAGATCCTCGACACATTCCTGCCCTGGGAGGCCGCGCGATGCCAAAGCATCGAGCTGACCGACGACAACGGCATTCTGTCCGGGCGCTTCGCCCCGACCATCCGCAAGCCGGTCGGCACGCTTCCGTCCGGCCGGCAGGTGCTCGGCCTGGGAGACGCGGTGTGCCTCAACGATCCGATCACCGGGCAGGGGTCCAACAATGCCGCCAAGGCGGCGGCGGTGTATCTCAGCCGCATTCTCGCGCATGGCGACAAGCCGTTTGACGCGGCTTTCATGCAGGGCACGTTTGACGAGTTCTGGGACTATGCGCAATGGGTGGTCTCCTGGACCAACATGATGCTGCAGCCGCCGCCGCCCTTCATCCTCAACATCATGGGGACGGCCTGCGCCGAGCCGCGGCTGGCGCATCGCATGGCCAACGGTTTCGACGATCCGCGCGATTTCTTCCCCTGGTTCGCCGATCCCGACGCCGCCGACGCCTATCTCACTGAGCTTAAGGCGGCATAAGATGGGCATGGGCATCGATCACGCAACATTCCGCGCGGCCATGGCCCGATTTCCCGGGGCGGTGACCATCATCACCGCCCGTCACGGGATCGAACGGCGCGGCATCACCGCCACGGCGGTCTGCTCGGTCTCGGCCGAGCCGCCAAGCCTCCTGGTCTGCGTCAATCGCAAGACCGGAACCTGTGCCGCGATCCACGAAAGCCGCACTTTCAATGTAAGCCTTCTGCCCGATCCCGCCAGTCCGCTGGCAATGCGCTTCGCCGGCGCCGACGGCGTGACCGGCGAGGACAAGTTCGCCGAAGGCCGATGGATCGAGGATGGGCGCGGCTTGCCGCTGCTTGATGAAGCGCTGATCGGCTTTTCCTGCACTGTGTCGGAAATGGTTGAAGCTGGCAGCCACACCGTCTTCATCGGGGAGATCATGGAGATCCGGCTGAACGACGGTGCGCCGCTGGTCTATGAACAATCCCGGTTCCACCGGCTTGAGCCGCTGTGAACGCGCCGTCACACGGCGTGACAGGCAGCGCTGGCCAGGTCTTGCCCCGGACATGTCTGGCCACGATGTTCATCGCGGATGTGCCGATGTGAGGCAACCGCCAATGGTCAACGGCTGCATGCCTTTGGGCGGCGGGTTCCCATGCACGCCGCTGATGTCTCAGGCAGCCATCAAGCCAAGTGTGCCCTACATAGCCGAGATCAGCGCGTCCGCCACCCTGTCCTGGGTCTCTTCATCGAGATAAGGATGCATCGGCAGGCTGAGCACGCAAGCCGACAGCATGTCGGTGACCGGCAGTTCGCCGCCGGCGACGCCGTGGTGGCTGTAGGCGTCCTGGCGGTGCAGGGGCTTCGGGTAATAGACCGCGGTCGGCACGCCCAGATCCTTCATATGCGCCTGGATGGCGGCGCGATCGGCGCCTTCGGGCAGCTTGACGGTGTATTGCGCCCAGACCGACTGCAGGCCCGCTGGCACCTTGGGCGTGGCGATATGGCCCTTGAGCAGGTCCGAGTAGCGCGAGGCGATCCGGTTGCGCGCCTCGATCTCGTCGTCGAAGATGGCGAGCTTCTCGATCAGGATCGCCGCCTGCACCGTGTCGATCCGGCCGGTCATGCCGACGCGGACATTGTCGTACTGGTTGGCGCCCTTGCCGTGAAACAGGATCGAGCGCAGCGTGGCGGCAAGCTCGGCGTCGTCGGTGAAGACCGCGCCGCCGTCGCCATAGGCGCCGAGCGGCTTGGCCGGAAAGAAGCTGGTGGCGGTGGCCATCGCCAGCGTGCCGACCTGGCGGTTGTGATAGCGCGCGCCATAGGATTGCGCGGCATCGCCCAGCACCCACAGCCCTTCGCGCGCGGCGATCTGCGAAATCCGATCATAATCGGCCGGGATGCCGAACAGGTCGACGGGGATGATGCCGACCGGCGCGTGGCCGGCCGCGCGCGCCGCCGCGATGGCCACTTCCAGCGAGGTCGGGTCCATGTTGAAGGTGTCGGCATCGACATCGACAAACCAGACATGGGCGCCAAGCCAGGCCACCACCTCGGCGGTGGCGACGAAGGTGAATGCCGGGCAGAAGATCGCCTGGCCCGGACGCACGTCCTTCGCCATCAGCACCATGGCCAGCGCGTCGGTACCCGACGAGCAGGCGATCGCATGGGCAGCGCCGCAATGGGCCGAGAGCTGCGCCTCGAGCTCCGCCACCTCGGGACCCATGATGTACTGCCCGTGGTCGAACACCCGCTTGACTGCTGCATCGACGCGGTCGCGGATGCGCGCCTGCTGGGCGGCCAGATCGACAAAACGGACGGGTTCGCGGGGTGCGGATGACATGGTGCTTGAGGCCCCCGGGCTCGGAGAGGTGGTTGGTCCGCCGCGAGCCCAAAGGACGGCCGGACCCCAACCCTGTTAAAGCGGAGCATCATTCGGGTCCATATGCTCCCGGCTCAATCCGGGGGGATTATGCCGTCAATACAATCACTTTACGTTGCCTATGGTGATGCGCCGTGACAGATGGAAGCCATCCCGGCCAACCTTTGTCAGCGCCCGCATTCGGACTGCGAGGCGACGGCATAAGCCTTTGACGGCGTTTCAATCGATATAGGCGGATTTGCAGGCCCCGGCGGGGTTGACCTTGCTGCGGCGCAGCGCATAAGCGTTGCGGCATGGCCTGCGGGATTCATTTGCGCGGTCGGCGGCGTGGAGACGGATTGCATGACGAAATGGGTCTACACTTTCGGGGACGGGCAGGCGGAAGGCTCGGCCGCGGACAAGAACCTCCTGGGCGGCAAGGGTGCAAACCTGGCCGAAATGTGCAATCTCGGCCTGCCGGTGCCTCCGGGCCTGACCATCACCACCGATGCCTGCGTCTGGTTCTATGAAAACGGCCGCAAGATGCCCGACGGTCTGGAGAAGGCCGTCACCGAGGCCCTGGTCAAGGTCGGAGCCATAGCCGGACGCACTTTCGGCGACAGGGAAAAGCCGCTTCTGCTGTCGGTCCGTTCGGGCGCCCGCGCCTCGATGCCCGGCATGATGGATACCGTGCTCAATCTCGGCTTGAACGACGAAACCGTCCTCGCCGTCGCCCGCGATTCGGGCGACGAGCGCTTCGCCTTCGACAGCTACCGCCGCTTCATCCAGATGTATGGCGACGTGGTCATGGGAATCGACCACGAGGTCTTCGAGGAAATCCTCGAGGACGAGAAGGCGCGGCTCGGCCATGAACTCGACACCGACATGTCTGCCGACGAATGGCGCGAGATCATTGCCCGCTACATGGCGGTCATCGAGGAGGAACTCGGCATTCCGTTTCCGCAGGATCCGCACCAGCAGCTCTGGGGCGCGATCGACGCGGTGTTTTCGAGCTGGATGAACGCCCGCGCCATCACCTACCGGCACCTGCATGACATCCCGGCCTCCTGGGGCACCGCGGTCAATGTCCAGGCGATGGTGTTCGGCAATCTGGGCGACCAGTCCGCCACCGGCGTGGCCTTCACCCGCAACCCCTCGACCGGCGCCAAGGAACTCTATGGCGAGTTCCTCGTCAACGCCCAGGGCGAGGACGTGGTGGCGGGCATTCGCACGCCACAGGCCATCACCGAGGTTGCGCGCGTCGCGGGGGGCTCCGACCGTCCGTCGCTCGAAAAGCTGATGCCGAAGGCGTTTTCCGAATTCCTGGCGATCTGCGACCGGCTCGAGCAGCATTATCGCGACATGCAGGATCTCGAGTTCACCATCCAGGCCGGCAAGCTGTGGATGCTGCAGACGAGATCCGGCAAGCGCACCGCCAAGGCGGCGCTGAAGATTGCCGTGGACGTGGCCGCCGAGGGGCTGATCACGCGCGAGGAAGCGGTCATGCGCGTCGACCCCGCCTCGCTCGACCAGCTCCTGCACCCGACCATCGACCCCCACGCCAGGCGCGACATCCTCGGCTCGGGCCTGCCCGCGTCGCCCGGTGCGGCCACCGGCGAGATCGTCTTCACCTCCGACGAGGCCGTGGAAGCCGCCAAGACCGGCCGCAAGGTCATCCTTGTGCGCGTCGAGACCAGCCCCGAGGACATTCACGGCATGCATGCGGCCGAAGGCATCCTCACCTCGCGCGGCGGCATGACCAGCCACGCCGCCGTGGTGGCGCGCGGCATGGGCACCCCTTGCGTCTCGGGCGCGGGCGGCTTGCGGATCGACGCGCGCAACGGCACGCTGGTCTCGCTCGGCGCCACGCTCAAGGCCGGCGACGTCATCACGCTGGATGGCTCCACCGGCCAGGTGCTCAGGGGCGCCGTTCCGATGCTGCAGCCCGAACTGTCGGGCGATTTCGGCCAGATCATGGAATGGGCGGACGCGACAAGGCGCATGAGGGTCAGGACCAACGCCGAAACGCCCGCCGATGCGCGCGCCGCGCGCTCCTACGGCGCCGAGGGCATTGGCCTCTGCCGCACCGAGCACATGTTCTTCGAAGGCGACCGCATCACCGCCATGCGCGAGATGATCCTGGCGGGCTCGGAAATCGGCCGCCGCGCCGCGCTGGCGAAGCTTCTGCCGATGCAGCGCTCGGATTTCATCGAACTGTTCGAGATCATGAAGGGCCTGCCGGTGACCATCCGCCTGCTCGACCCGCCGCTGCACGAGTTCCTGCCCAAGACCGAGGAAGAGATCGCCGAAGTGGCGAGCGTCATCGGCGTCTCGGTCGACAAGCTCAGCCAGCGCGTGGACGAGCTGCACGAGTTCAACCCCATGCTCGGCCATCGCGGCTGCCGCCTGGCGATCTCCTATCCGGAAATCGCCGAGATGCAGGCGCGCGCCATCTTCGAGGCCGCCGTGGAGGCAGCCAAGACCACCGGCGCGCCGGTGGTGCCCGAAATCATGGTGCCGCTGGTCGGCCTTCGCGAGGAGCTTGATTTCGTCAAGGCCCGCATCGACGCCGTGGCGCGCGACGTGATCGGCGAGGCCGGCGTCGACATCACCTATCTCGTCGGCACCATGATCGAGCTGCCG
>NZ_JAUXOD010000111.1 GCF_030682515.1 Hoeflea sp.
TGCTGCAAATAATCCGCTAGTGCCGACACATCAAAGTGCCCGTTAGCCCAATGCTGATCAGCCTCTTTGAGTGCTGCATAGTAAGGCTGACGATTTTCTCGTATCCGTTCAGGGACAATTTTTGATCCTGGGAGCAGCGCACCGTAACGCATGCAGATTAGGTAGTAGCAAGCTGCTCTAGCCGTTCGGCCATTGCCTTCAACAAAAGGATGGATCCAGTTCATTCGCCAAAGGGCATAAGCCGCCAAAGTCGTCGGATGCTCATTTATAGACCAGTTTTCGTGTATTACAGACAAGAACTGGTCCATCAAATGCGGTACTTGATCAAAGTGCGGGGGAATGTGCTTTCCGACGTAAATAGGTTGTTCCCTGAACCGCCCACCAAATTGGGCAATATTTGTGACGGCAGCATGATTAAGGGACCAAAGCGTATATTTGTCGAAAGCTTCGATCCCTTTTCGCAATCCAATCTCTATACAATTCGTAAGCAAGTCGTACTGACGAAGCAGGTTTTGCTCTTGAACTCGAGCAAAGAACTCTGGATCATCAGCTTCCCTGACCGACACAGCGACTCCCCTTAAGAGGCCAAAAGAATTGAGTGCGACGACTTCCTAACAGATTCTTTAGTGATAAATTCTGAGTCTGGCGAATTCCCGAATGCAAAACTAATTCGCTGCTCGGAGAGCTGTTCTTCAGTAACGGGCGTTTTCCTCGCATTTTCCAGAAGTCTGCTCAAATCTGGGTCAATTGCGGTGTCACTCAAGAATTGTTTGCGGTTTGCCATTGACCATTCTCCCAGTTTGTATGTCGAATCTATCAAGTTGCCCTTAGGCAACTATGATGTTCAACGATCTTGATTAAGGAACCGTTCCAACCCCATTCACGAAATGTTCCTGTGCGCGTTGGATATGGCGATTTGCCCACACGGTCAAATCACATTCTCCATTACGATGAGAATTTAATGTCGCGGGGACAGCGCCGCACAAGTTTGAGCAGGCCTTTGGCTTCCAATCACGTCGAGCACCGATCACCTTCGTACATTTGAAAAATGCTGCAGTGAAAGTTCGGACAAGTGTGTTGGCCTCAGCCTTTCAGATAGGCCTCGAACTTCGCCGTGTAGTCCGGATGCCAGCGCGACAGCGGCGGGCGGTTCTCGATGATGTCGCCCGCGGCCCAGGCGATGCGTTTCTCGTCGGTGGCGCGATCGACGTCATTGTCCGGGCACAGGATGTAGAAATCGCCGCGCGCCAGGCTCTCCATCATGAAGTCGACCGTCTGCTCGGCCGTCCAGGCGCCCGCCGGCTTCTCGGTCCGCCCGCGCGACGTGAGCGGCGTGAACACGAAGCCCGGGATCAAGAGATGGGCCGAGACCTGGCAGCCCTCGGTATTGCGCAAGTCGTGCGCGAGCGCCTCGGTGAAGGCCTTCACCCCGGCCTTGGCCACGTTGTAGGCGGGATCGCCGGGCGGCGTGGTAATGCCCTGCTTGGAGCCGGTGTTGATGATCATGGCGGGCTTGCCATGGGCGACCATGCCCGACCCGAACACCCGGGTGCCATGGATGACGCCCATCAGGTTGACGCCCAGAACCCTGTCCCAGTTGGCCTGCGGGCCGAACAGCGAGCTTCCGGGCTGGATGCCGGCATTGTTCATCAGCAGATGAACGCGGCCGAAGCGTTCGAGCACGGTCCGTTCCAGCGCTTCGACGGCCGATCGATCGCTGACATCGGTCTGGATCGACACCACGTCGGTGGCGGGATTGTCCGACAGCCCCGCGACCTGTTTTTCGGCGTCGGCCAGCCGCTCGCGGTCGATGTCGGCCAGAACGACGCACATGCCGCGCGCGGCAAAGGCTTTGGCCGCAGCGAGCCCTATGCCCGAGGACGCACCCGTCACCACGGCGACCTTGGCCTTGTCCATCACAGATTGAATGTCAGGCATGTTCGTCTCCCTTGCTTCTGTTGAACGGACTGTCGGAGTCTCCTGAGACAAGATTGTGTCAAAAGGCAATGCGCACCGCTCCAGCCGCCGGACAGGTCCCCTTCGCCCGCCGCGCGATCCGGGGAGCTTGACCCTTGCATGGCGCGGCAAACCGGCTAAAAGTGCCGCAAAATCCAGCGCCCCTGCACTTCAAGCCTTCAAGGGGCAAGGCATCATAACAGGAAGACACACGCAATGGCATCGCACAAGGACGTCAAGAAGGTCGTTCTCGCCTATTCCGGCGGCCTCGACACCTCGATCATTCTCAAATGGCTGCAGACCGAACTCGGCGCCGAAGTGGTGACCTTCACCGCCGATCTGGGCCAGGGCGAGGAACTGGCGCCGGCACGCAAGAAGGCCGAGATGCTGGGCATCCCCGACAAGAACATCTATATCGAGGATGTCCGCGAGGAATTCGTCCGCGACTTCGTCTTCCCGATGTTCCGCGCCAACGCCGTCTATGAGGGCGTCTACCTGCTCGGCACCTCGATCGCCCGGCCGCTGATCTCCAAGCGCCTGGTCGAGATCGCCCGCGAGACCGGCGCCGACGCGATCGCCCATGGCGCCACCGGCAAGGGCAACGACCAGGTCCGCTTCGAGCTGTCGGCCTATGCCTTGAACCCCGACATCAAGATCATCGCGCCTTGGCGCGACTGGTCGTTCAAGAGCCGCACGGACCTGATCAAGTTCGCCGAGGAACACCAGATCCCGGTCGCCAAGGACAAGATGGGCGAGGCCCCGTTCTCGGTCGACGCCAACCTGCTGCACTCCTCCTCCGAGGGCAAGGTGCTGGAGGATCCCTCCGTCGAAGCCCCCGAATACGTCCACATGCGCACGATCTCGCCCGAAGCCGCGCCCGACAAGGCCACCATCATCAAGGTCGGCTTCGAGAAGGGCGACGCCGTCTCGATCAACGGCGTGAAGATGAGCCCGGCGACGCTTTTGGCCGAACTCAACGCTTACGGCCGCGACAACGGCATCGGCCGGCTTGATCTCGTCGAGAACCGTTTCGTCGGCATGAAATCGCGCGGCGTCTACGAGACCCCGGGCGGCACCATCCTGCTCACCGCCCACCGGGCGATGGAATCGATCACGCTCGACCGCGGCGCTGCCCACCTCAAGGACGACCTGATGCCGCGCTACGCGGAGCTGATCTATTACGGCTTCTGGTTCTCGCCCGAGCGCGAGATGCTGCAGGCGGCGATCGACCTGAGCCAGAAGCATGTCGAGGGCGAGGTCACGCTCAAGCTCTACAAGGGCAATGTCATGGTCACCGGACGCGAAAGCGACAAGTCGCTCTATTCCGACGCGCTGGTCACCTTCGAGGACGACCGCGGCGCCTACGACCAGAAGGACGCAGCGGGCTTCATCCGTCTCAATGCGCTGAGACTCAGGACGCTGGCCGCGCGCGACCGCAAGATCTGACGTTGCAAAAATTGCTGAGCGCGGGACCAGTAAGGGTCCTGCGCTCAGACTGCTGACAAACCCTGCAGAGTGCAACTTCTTGTCGCTTGTGGTGGGCAGTCTGTTTACAGCCGTCATGCCAGCGAAGGCTGGCATCCAGCGCGATCAAATCCTTGATCGCGGGAGACTCTTTCACGGCGCGGACGCGCCGTGCCTGGATTCCGGCTCAAGGCCGGAATGACGGAGGATTGGGGGCCGACCATTCCGGGTCTGTCTTTGTGAACCAGCCGGGGGCGGGACCGACAAGGCTCCCGCCCTTTGCATGTGCCCGGCGACAGCCACGTCTCCCGCCTTGTTCGAAGCGCCTCACGGGCCTACATGGTGGGCCATGACAAGGAGCCTTTCATGACCGCATCCGCCTCCCCCGTGTTCGACTGGACCGGCCCGCTCGGCCTGCCGCATTTCGATGCCATCACCGATGCCGATTTCGCACCGGCCTTCGAGATCGCGCTCATCGAGCACGACGCCGAGATCGAGGCGATCGCCCAGAATCCCGCCGCACCCGACTTCGCCAACACGCTGGTCGCGCTGGAACTGGCCGGCGACAGGCTGTCCAGGGTCTCCTCGCTGTTCTGGAACCGGGCCGGCACCGACACCAATGACGTGATCCAGGCGTTCGAGCGCGAGATCGCGCCGCGGATGTCGCGCCACTACTCGAAGATCGCCATGAACAAGGCGCTGTTTGCGCGCATCGACACGCTCTACCGGCAGCGCGCCACCCTGGGGCTGACCGCCGAACAGGACCGCCTGCTCGAACGGATCTGGAAATCCTTCATCAAGTCGGGCGCCGCCCTCGACGAGGCCGGGCAGAAACGGCTGGCCGAGGTCGGCGAGCGGCTTGCGGGGCTCGGCGCGCAATTCGGCCAGAACGTGCTGGCCGACGAGCGCGACTACCTGCTGCTGCTTTCCGACGAGGCGGAGTTGGCCGGGCTGTCGCAGGACCTGCGCGCCGCCATGGCCGCCGTCGCCACCGATCTCGGCCATCCCGGCAAATATGCCGTCACCCTGTCGCGCTCGATCATCGAGCCGTTCCTGGCCTCGAGCGAGCGCCGCGACCTGCGCGAGACCGCGTTCAGGGCCTGGACGGCACGCGGCGCCAAGGGCGGCGCCACCGACAATGCCGCGCTGATTTCGGAAATCATCGCGCTCAGAACCGAGAAGGCGGCGCTGCTCGGATACGACAGCTACGCCGCCTACAAGCTCGACGACACCATGGCCAAGACCCCGGAAGCCGTGGAAGCGCTGCTGGGCGATGTCTGGAGCCGTGCGGTCAGGAGCGCCGACATCGACCGCGCCGCGCTGGCCCAATTGATCGCGGAGGAGGGCGGCAATCACGCGGTGGCGGCCTGGGACTGGCGACACTACGCCGAGAAGCTGAAGGCCCGCCGCTTCGATTTCTCCGAGGCCGAACTCAAGCCCTATTTTCCGCTGAGCGGCATGATCGACGCCTGTTTCGATGTGGCGAACCGGCTCTTCGGTCTCACCATGACCGAGCGCAAGGACATCAAGGGTCCGCACAAGGACGCGCGCGTCTTTGAGGTCAGGGACCGCGACGGCGAGATGGTCGCCACCTTCATCGCCGATTACTTTGCCCGGCCCTCAAAACGCTCCGGCGCCTGGATGAGCGGGATGCGCAGCCAGCACAAGCTCACCCTGCCCGATGGATCGGTGGGCGAAAGGCCGATCATCACCAATGTGATGAATTTTTCCAAGCCTGCCGCCGGCCAGGAGGCGCTGCTGTCGCTCAACGACGCGCGCACGCTGTTTCACGAATTCGGCCATGCCCTGCACGGCATGCTCTCGGACGTGACCTACCCCTCGCTCGCCGGCACCTCGGTCAGCCGCGATTTCGTCGAACTGCCCTCGCAGCTCTACGAGCACTGGCTGACGGTGCCCGAGATCCTGGAAAAGCACGCCCGCCACACCAAGACCGGCGAGCCGATCCCGCGCGCGTTGCTCGATAAGGTGCTGGCTGCCCAGACCTTCAACGCCGGCTTCGCCGCCGTCGAATTCACGGCCTCCGCACTCGTCGACATGGCCTGGCACACCGCCGGAGAGAAACCCGATCCGGCGACCTTCGAGGCCGAAACGCTCAAGAAACTGGGGCTGCCCGAGGCAATCGTCATGCGCCACGCCAGCCCGCATTTCCTGCATGTGTTCTCGGGCGAGGGCTATTCCGCGGGCTATTATTCCTACATGTGGTCGGAAGTGCTCGACGCCGACGCCTTCGCCGCCTTCGAGGAGACCGGCGATCCGTTCAATGCCGAAATGGCCGAGAAGCTCCGCAGACACGTCTATGCAGCCGGCGGTTCGCGCGATCCGGCCGAGCTCTATGTGGCCTTCCGCGGCCGCATGCCCGACGCCACCGCGATGCTTGCAAAGCGCGGGCTCGCCTGATCCACAGGCGCGGGTCCCGGATACGGATGACGGCCGCCCGGACCGGCGTCATCAAACCGTAATCCTGTTGTCCTACCAACGGCTGTCGCCGGTGCGACCGGACGCCGGAACGGCGGCAAACGCCGCATCATCGCGTCCGATCCGGCCCCAAGTATTTGTTTCGTGACCGGTACGATACCACAAAAACGGGTGAAACTCGCCCTTCAGCCGGGCCATTAAGACTGTGTTGCCTTCGCCTCTTTCGCAACTGCAAGAAACCCTGTATAAGCCGCGCAAATCCCGGCATTTGCCGGCCGCGCCGGATCCATATCCGGCGCTTTTGTATTCTCCAGAATGAGACCTGATTCATGTCCATCCGCAATATTGCGATTATCGCCCACGTTGACCATGGCAAGACGACGCTGGTTGACGAACTCCTGAAGCAGTCCGGCATCTACCGCGAGAACGAGCGCGTCCAGGAACGCGCCATGGATTCGGGCGACCTCGAGAAGGAGCGCGGCATCACCATTCTGGCCAAGGCCACCTCGGTCGAATGGAAGAGCAACCGGATCAACATCGTCGACACGCCCGGCCACGCCGATTTCGGCGGCGAGGTGGAGCGCATTCTCTCGATGGTGGACGGCGCCATCGTGCTGGTCGACGCCGCCGAGGGCCCGATGCCGCAGACCAAGTTCGTGGTCGGCAAGGCGCTGAAGGTCGGGCTGCGCCCGATCGTGGCCATCAACAAGATCGACCGCCCCGACGCCCGCGTCGACGAAGTCATCAACGAAGTCTTCGACCTTTTCGCGGCGCTCGACGCCACCGACGAGCAGCTCGACTTCCCGATCCTCTATGGCTCGGGCCGCAATGGCTGGATGTCGACCGGTCCGGATCGCCCGGCAGACGGCGGCACGCTGGCGCCGCTGTTCGACCTGGTGCTCGAGCATGTGCCCGAGCCCACCGTCGCCGAAGGCCCGTTCCGCATGATCGGCACGATTCTCGAAGCCAATCCGTTCCTCGGCCGCATCATCACCGGCCGCATCCATTCGGGCACCGTCAAGTCCAACCAGCAGGTCAAGGTGCTCAACGGCGAGGGCAAGCTGATCGAGACCGGCCGCATTTCCAAGATCCTGGCGTTCCGCGGCCTTGAGCGCAAGCCGGTCGACGAGGCCCATGCGGGCGACATCGTCGCCATTGCCGGCCTGTCCAAGGGCACCGTCGCCGACACCTTCTGCGACACCTCCGTCACCGAGCCGCTGACCGCCCAGCCGATCGATCCGCCGACCGTGACCATGACCTTCATGGTCAATGATTCGCCGCTCGCCGGCACCGAGGGCGACAAGGTGACGAGCCGCGTCATCCGCGACCGCCTGCTCAAGGAAGCCGAAGGCAATGTGGCGCTCAAGATCGAGGAATCGGAAGGCAAGGATTCCTTCTATGTCTCCGGCCGCGGCGAATTGCAGCTGGCCGTGCTGATCGAGACCATGCGCCGCGAAGGCTTCGAGCTGGCCGTCTCGCGTCCGCGCGTGGTCATGCACAATGACGAGAACGGCAAGCTGCTCGAGCCGATCGAGGAGGTCGTCATCGACGTCGACGAGGAGCATTCCGGCGTCGTCGTGCAGAAGATGTCCGAACGCAAGGCCGAGATGACGGAGCTGCGGCCTTCGGGCGGCAACCGCGTGCGCCTGGTGTTCCATGCACCGACGCGCGGCCTGATCGGCTACCAGTCGGAACTCTTGACCGACACCCGCGGCACCGCGGTGATGAACCGGCTGTTCCATGACTACCAGCCCTACACGGGCGAGATCGCCGGCCGCACCAGCGGCGTGCTGTTGTCCAACATGTCGGGCGAGGCCGTGGCCTATGCCATGTTCAACCTGGAAGACCGCGGCCCGATGATCATCGAGCCGGGCGACAAGGTCTACATGGGGATGATCATCGGCATCCACACCCGCGACAACGATCTCGAGGTCAACGTCCTCAAGGGCAAGCAGCTGACCAACATCCGCTCGGCCGGCAAGGACGAGGCCGTCCGGCTGACGCCGCCGATCCGCATGACGCTCGACCGCGCGCTGTCCTGGATCCAGGACGACGAGCTGATGGAAGTGACGCCGAAGTCGATCCGTCTGCGCAAGCGCTACCTCGACGCCACCGACCGCAAGCGCTTTGCGAAATCGGGCGCCAGCGCCGCCTGAGATGGCGGCCTCGCGCGACATCGATCTTGCGACCTGGTCACGGGCCGGACAGTTCAATCTGTTCAAGACCTATGACCGGCCGCATTTCGCCACCACCGCGCGCGTTGACGTCACCGCCCTGATGACGAAGGCCAAGCCGCAAGGCGTGTCGCCCTACCGGGCCTTCCTCCATGCCATCGGCGCGGGCATCCATGCGGTGCCGGCGCTGAAGATGCGCTTTGCAGGCGACCGGGTGATGGAATACGAGGCAATCTCGCTGTCGGCCACCGTCCCCCGGCCCGGCGACACCTTCGGCTACTGCTATATTCCGTGGTTTGACGACTGGGCCCGCTTCGATGAGAGCTGCAAGGCGATCATCGAGGAGACGGCGAAGGGCTCGGATCTCGGCGCCAACACTGGCGAGCGGCTTGATCTCGCCTATCTCTCCTGCCTGCCCTGGCTCGATTTCACCGCGCTCGACAATGCGCTGCCGGGCCCGGATGACTGCATTCCGCGGTTCTCCTGGGGCAAGCTGGTGCAGGGCGCAGATCACCGCTGGAGCGCGGCCGTGGCCGTGCAGGTCCACCATGCGCTGGTGGACGGGTTGCAGGTCGGCCAGTTCTTCGACGCGGCGCAGATCCGCCTCGACCGCTTCGCCGACCTGGCCTGACCGGCGCTGCCGGGCACCAACTCCCCTTGCATAATTCGTTAACAGACGGTTAACTCATGCCATGCCGTCCACAGAACAAACCTGTGGGCAGACCCCGGAGGAAGGCCGCTTGTGCTTTCTTCCAAAGTCCCGGGACCGGTAGTATGAGGCCATGAGCACGCTAACCATCGACATACGCCACGCGGAGCCGCAGGACGCCCATGCCATTGCTGGCACCCATCGCGCCGCCTGGAGCCACGCCTATGCGGGGATCCTGCCCTACAAGGCGCTTCGGCAGATGCTGGAGCGGCGCAACATCGGCTGGTGGCAACGCGCCATCCGCGGCTCGACCTCGATCCTGGTGCTCGATGTCGGCGGCACGGTCGCGGGCTACGCCACGCTCGGCCTCAACCGGGCGCGCTCGCTGCCGCAGGAAGGCGAGATCTACGAGCTTTACCTCAAGCCCGAATTCCAGGGCGTGGGCCTGGGCAAGCGGCTGTTCGGCGAGGCCCGGCAACTGCTCGGCTCGCTCGGCTGCAAGGGCGTCGTGGTCTGGTGTCTCGAGGACAATCATCCGGCCATCGAGTTCTACCGGGTCCAGGGTGGCCGCGATGTCGCCGAAGGCCATGAGACCTTCGACGGCCGGACGCTCAAGAAGCTCGCCTTCGTCTGGCCCTGAGGGCGGACCTGATTTCGCCCCTGTATCCCTCCTGAGGCGCCGCCGGCACACGGGCGCGCCGAAAGTCCTGTTGCGCAAACCCGGCTTTGGCTTTAAGTGCGGAACCGCCCGAAGCGCCGCGCGTTCGGTTGAATGCGCGGGCCTTGCTTTCAGGCCTTGAAGCGGTGCAGGGGCCTTTGGCTCAGGACTAGCCTCGGGCACGGCCTGCACCCGTAATCCGGATAGGAGCGATCATGCGCATAGACGCCATCAGCATCGGCGAAAACCCGCCTCACGACGTCAACGTGATCATCGAGGTTCCCGTCGGCGGACAGCCGATCAAATACGAGATGGACAAGGACGCCGGCATGCTGGTGGTCGACCGGTTCCTCTACACGCCGATGACCTATCCAGGCAATTACGGCTTCGTGCCG
>NZ_JAUXOD010000122.1 GCF_030682515.1 Hoeflea sp.
CGGCAACGTCATCGGCTCCAGCGGCTCGGTGATTCCGCTCTTCAAGGAGCAGATCCGCAGCGGCGGCCCGATCACCCTGACTCATGCCGAGACCACGCGCTATTTCATGTCCATCGAGGAAGCCGCCCAACTGGTCATTCAGGCCGGAAGCCTGGCCCGCTTCAATGATGAGACAGGCAGGTTCCCGGGACGGATTTTCCTTCTCGACATGGGCAAGCCGGTGCGGATCAGGGATCTGGCGGTCAAGATGGTGCGGTTGTCGAACCTGACGCTGTGCGGCGAAGCCAACCCGAATGGCGACATCGCCATCCGGGAGATCGGATTGCGCCCGGGCGAGAAAATGCACGAGGAGCTGTATTTCTCGGTCGAGGCGGCTTCGCCCACGTCCCACAAGAAGATCTCGGTGGCGGCGGAATCCGCGCCCGCGGGCCTGGACCTCGACCAGATGCACCAGGAACTCGAACATTTGATAAAAGCCGAGGATCGCGACGCCCTTGTCGCGTTCTTGCACCGCGTGGCGGGCATGGGGGCCGAGGCCGAGTAAGGCCGGGCTGGCACGGCGCCAGATCCGGTTGACGGCGGACGGGCCTACTGCGTTGCCCAGCCCTGGCCGGTGGCCACTTGAAGGCTGATCCAGGTGGTGGCGAGCGACTGCACCGATTGCGCCAGCGACAGCCGGGCGGCGGCGCGGGAGCGTTCCGCATCCAAGAGCGTGAGCAGCGTCGTGGTGCCGCCCGAATAGGTGAGCTGCGACAGCTCGACCGCGCGGGCATAGGACTGGGCCGCCGCTCTCTGGCTGACAAGCGCGCGCTGGGTGCGCTGCGCGGTGCCGAGTGCGGACTGGGTCTCCTCGACCGCCGCCAGGATGCGCGCGCGCCAGGCGAGCTCCGCCTGCCGCGCCCGGCTGATCGCCTGGTCGCGATCGGCGCGAAGCTTGGGCTGGCTGAGAACCGGCAGCACCAGGGTCGGCCCGAACGACCAGCTGTTGGCCGACGAGGCGGTGATGTCTCCGGACAGGGTGATCGACGGATAGAGCTGCGCTTCGGCCACGCCAATGGCGGCCACCGCGGCCGCGAGCTCGCGTTCGGCTGCGCGGATGTCGGGCCGGTTGCGCAGCAGGTCCGCCGGCACCCCTGCCGCCAGGCCGGCTTTCGGCCGGGGCTGCGCCGCGCCCTTCTGCAGCGCCGCGCGCAACGGACCCGCCGGCTCGGCCAGCAGCGTGGCGATGGCATAGACCGCCGAATCGAAGCCGCTTTCAAGCGCGGGCAGCGAGGCGCGCGCCTCTTCCAGCAGGGCCCGCGCCTGGACGCGGTCGAGCTCGGTGGCTGTGCCGGCGTCCTCCTGGGCGCGCACAAGCTCGAACGTCCGCTCGCGGGTGGCGATGGTCTGCCGCGTCAGCTCCAGCGTCTCCTGGAAGTAGCGGGCGTCGACATAGGCGCCGGTGAGGCTCGCCAGAAACGCCAGGCGCGCCGTGCCGATGTCGTAGTCCGCACTCTCGGCCTGGGCCCGGGCCCGCTCGACGGCCCGGCGCTGGCCGCCGAACAGGTCGAGCACGAGGGAGGCATTGAAGACGGCGCTGCTGGTCGTGACGGTGGGGGAGGCGGACCCGCCGGAGCGGACCGAGGCTCCGCTCAGATTGCCGCTGACGGTGCCGGCGCCGGTGGAGCGAAGCCCGGCGCGCGCCTCCTCGACGCGTTCGATCGCGGTCTGGATGCTGAGATTCTGCGCCAGACCGCGCTCGACCAGAGCATCAAGCTGCGGCGCGCCCAGGCCCTGCCACCATTTGACCAGGGAAACATCGCCCGCGGAGGCCGTGCCGCCGTCGACATAGCTCGCGGGCGTGGCCGCATCGAGCCCCTTGTAGTCGGGACCAACGGACGCGCAGGCGCACAGGCTGAGCAGGCTGGCGGTGAGGATGGAGGTGCGGGGAAAAGGGATCATGAAGGGCGGTCTCGCTGGTCAGAACTGGGAGCAGTCTCTGGTGGTGCGAACCTGACAGATGGTATCATCCGTTTGGGGCAGACCACGAGGGCATGTCAGGGTCTGTCTCATTGCACGAAAATGCATAGTGTGCAATATTTGCATTGTGGGAAAATTGACGGCTGGAGGAATCATGGAGACTGCTTTGCGAGAGCGACGGCGGGTACAGACAGCCCGGGAGATCCATGTTGCTGCGATGGAGCTCTGCCAGGAACTGGGGCTGGAAGCGGTGACGACCGAGGCCATCTCCAGCCGTGCCGGCATCAGCCTGCGCACCTTCTTCAACTATTTCCCCAACAAGGAGGCGGCGATTGTCAATCGTCCGCCCGAGTTCCCCCGGGAAGCGGTGCGAGTGTTCACCGAGGGCGGCGGCACCTTGCTCGAGGACATGCGCGGGCTGCTGATTGCCCAATTCATCCAGATCGATGCCAACAGGAAGTTGGGGCGTCTGTTCCAGGCGCTGCTGCGGGACAATCCCGGCCTGCAGAGCGCCCATGAAGCCTCCATGCGCGGCTTGATCGCCGAACTCAAGGCCATTCTGGCCACACGACTCGATCCCGACACCGACCACCTGGCGGATATCCTGGCCGTCGTGGTCGTGTGTGCGATCAAGAAGGGTCTTGAGTCCTGGATCCTTGATGAGGACAGGTCGTTGTCCGAGAGCATCGACGAGATCCTGGCCGACCTCAAGCAGCTTGGACTGGTGTTGCGCTGACCGGACCCGGGCTCAGCTGTAGATGCGGTCATCCACCGGCGTGCGGGCGATCAGGCCGGTCAGGCCCGAAAGCATGGCCGCCTCGGCGCGGTTCTGCTTGGCGTGCGGGTTCCAGACCACGTGCACGTCGATCGCCGGCGGCGCCTTATAGGGCGGCAGCCGCCACAGACGGCCGCGCTCCACATCCTCGCGCACCACATGCAGGGGCAGGGGGCCGATCCCGAGGCCGGCGATGATCATGCGCCGCACCTCCTCGAGATTGGGCGAGGTGCCGACAATGCGGGCGTCGAGCTGGGCCTCGGCGCGCATCTTGGCGACGGGACGGAGGGCATCGTCCATCTGGTCCGTGACGAAGCTCACCGAGGACTGGCCGGCGAGATCGGCCATGGTGACGCCTTCGCGGCCGAAAAGCGGATGGGTCGGGCCGCAGAACAGGCCGAAATACTCGCGAAACAGCTGCCGGTATTCGAGCGCCGGACTGCAGTCCATCACCAGGCAGATGGCGAGCGAGGCGCGGCGCGCCGCAACCGCCGTCAGCGCCCCCCGGCTGGCCATCACCTCGATCGACAGCGTCGCGCGGGGGTGATCGGTATGGAACTTGGTCAGTGTCGCATCCAGGAGGGGGCTCACCACATGGCTGGCGATCACGATGCGGACATGGCCGCTGACCTCGTCCTCGACATCGCGGATCACCGTTCCCAGACGCAGGATGGCGCCATGGATGTCGATCACCTCGTCATACAGGAGCCGCCCGGCAGCAGTGAGTTCGAACTTTCCGGGCTTGCGGTTGATCAGCCGCTTGCCGAGCCGGTCCTCGAGCCGCTTCAGCGCGCTTGAAACGGTCGGCTGCTTCAGGCTCAGCCGTTCGGCGGCTTCCGTGACGGATCGGGAATCGGCCAGCACAAGGAACGTGCGCAGCAGATTCCAGTCGAGGTCGCGGGCCAGTCGTTCGGGCGGCGTGAGGCTGATCATTTCATTATTGATATCATCAATGGCCGGAATATCAATTATCTATTTGATCAATACGCTCTGAGCCAACATCATGGTCGCAACAAGAAGACGCCGGGGAGCGTTCTGACCATGAGCATTGAACAACGCGAGGCGCGGCAGCCGTGGATCCTGCTGACGCCGGCTCTGACGGCCGTCACCTTGCTGCTGATCGTGCCGCTGATGTTCATCGTCGTCTATTCCTTCTGGCTCAAGAGTGCCGTGGGCGCCGACACGCCGGGCTTCTTTCTCGACAACTGGCAGGAAGCCCTGACCGACCGCTTCTATCGCGACATCCTGCTCAACACGCTCAAGATTTCCGCCATCACCACCATCGCCTGCGCGGCTCTCGGCTATCCGGCGGCCTATTTCATCGCCCGCTCGAAGGGCAACAAGGTGGTGCTGCTGGTGCTGCTGATGCTGCCGTTCTGGATCAGCTACATCATCCGGACGATGAGCTGGATCAACATCCTGGGCGTCTCCGGCGCGCTCAATTCGGCTTTGATGTGGATCGGGATCATCAATCAACCGATCCAGATGCTCTACAACGAAACCACGGTGATCCTGGGGCTCGTCCATTTCCTGCTGCCGTTCATGGTGCTCAACATCTTCGTGAGCCTCGACGGCATCGACACCAATCTCGAGGATGCAGCCTCCTCGCTCGGCGCCACGCGCTGGCAGGGCTTCCTGCAGGTCACGCTGCCGCTGTCTCTGCCGGGCCTGGCCGCGGGCGGGCTGCTCTGCTTCGTGCTGTCGGCCGGCACCTACATCACCCCGGTGATCCTCGGGGGCCCGCGTGACGCCATGTTCGCCAACCTCGTCTACGAGGCGATAATAGGGCAGCTCGACTGGCCGCTGGGCTCGGCGCTGTCGCTGCTGCTGCTCATGGTGCTGGGCGTGCTGGTGCTGATCTACAACCGCTATCTCGGCATGGCGCAGCTGGCGAAGGGGCTTGGCTGATGGGCTGGCGTCTGATCCGCATCTACACGATCCTGGTCTATCTCTTCATGTTCCTGCCGATCGCGGTGGTGGTGCTGCTGTCGTTCAACGCCAACCAGTTCGGCAGCTTCCCGATGACCGGCCTGTCGACCCGCTGGTTCGAGGTCCTGTGGAACAACGACGCCATCATGCGCGCGTTCCGCACCTCGATCGTGCTCGGGCTGATGACGGCGGCGATCTCGACCGTTCTGGGCGTGCTCGCGAGTCTCGCCCTGGTGCGCTACCGGATTCCGGGCCGCAACCTGATCACCACGCTCTTGATCGCGCCGATCCTGGTGCCCGAAGTGGTGCTCGCCGTGTCGCTGCTGCTGTTTTTGAATTTCCTCAATTTCGGCAAGAGCTTCACCCTGCTTCTGGCCGGCCATGTGATCTTCACGCTGCCCTTCGTCATCCTTGTGGTGCAGGCGCGGCTGGTCAGCATCAAGCGCGACGTCGAGGAGGCGGCGCTGAGTCTCGGCGCTTCGCCGAGGCAGACCTTCTTCGCGATCACGCTGCCGCTGTTGATGCCGGCAGTGGCCGCGGGCGGCCTGTTCGCCTTCACCATCAGCTTCGACGACATCACCGGAACCCTGTTCTGGAAGCCGGGCGGGATCGAGACCGTGCCGACCCAGATCTTCTCGATGCTGCGCAATTCGATCTCGCCCGAAATCAACGCGCTCGGCACGGTCATGATCGTGCTGACGGTCGGGCTGCCGCTGATCGGCGCGGCGATCGCCCGGAAACTTGCAACAAGAAGCGGTCTGTAGCCGCCGGATCACCCTAACCAGAGACGGAGAACGAATATGGACGACACACAACGGTATGAACGGCTGCGCGAGCGGTTCCAGAACGGCGACATCAGCCGCCGCAATTTCTTTGGCCTTCTCGGCGCCGCGGGCGCGGCCTACGGCCTGCAGATGCCCTTCGCCCGCCAGGCCTTCGCCCAGAGCGACGTTTCCCAGGTCCGCTTCGACGGCTGGGGCGGCGTCGTCTCCGAAGCCTTCCGCAAATTCGCCTTCGATCCCTATACCGAAGCCACCGGCATCACCGTCATCGACGGCACCTTCCCCGGCGGCGACGAATACCTGGCGCTGGTGCGCGCCAGCCAGCCCGGCGAATACAACATCGCCCATTTGTCAGGCGTATTCGACTATGCCCGCTACCACAGCTTCGAACTGAACAGCGAGTTGAACCTCGCCAACATCCCCAACATGGCCAATGTCATGCCGGCGCTGATGAACGCGTTCAAGTCGATCACCCCCGACAGCTTGAGCGCCGCCCCCTACAACTACGGCACCACCGGCCTTGCCTACAATCGCAAGCACATCAGTGACGAGGAGATGAAGGAAAAGGGCGCCAAAATCCTCATCGACGAGACCTACAAGGGCAAGATCGGCGGCTGGAGCGACTGGCGCACCCGCATGTGGTATGCGGCGTTGCAGACGGGCCAGGATCCGAACGACATCCAGGATCTCGACGCCGCCTGGGACGCCGTGCGCAAGCACCGCGACGTCGCGCTCAAATACTGGGCTTCGGGCGCCGAGCTGATGAGCCTGATGGCCGAGGAGGAGATCTACGTCACCGAAGGCTGGTCCGGCCGCATCCATGCGCTGCAGGAACAGGGCCACGACATCGGCTACTACGACCCGCCCAAGAGCTTCGGCTGGCAGGAATGCCTGTTCGTCATCAAGGGCAGCCCGATGGCGGCCTGTGAGGAGCTGATCAACTTCATGCTCGACAAGGACACCTCGATCGCGGTGGCCGAAGGCCAGAGCTATCCGCCGGCGCTCGACCCGACCAAGGTCGATCTCGGCGAGAAGATCCCAAAGCTTCCGGCCTTTGACGCCACCGGCACGCTTTCGGGCCTGACTTTTGCCAATCCGGCCTACTGGAACGGCAACGAGGCCGAATGGTCGAAGGAATTCGGCCGCGTCCAGCGCGGCTACTAGGCCAGCTTCCGGCCCCGTCAGGTTGATGGGGCCGGCTTTTTTACCAAACCGGAGGCAGGATGCCGTGAGCGCAGTTTCCCTGAGCCAGATCGTCAAGCGGTTCGGCGACTACACCGCCGTGCACCAGATGTCGCTGGAGATCGAGGAGGGCAGTTTCGTCACGCTTCTGGGGCCTTCCGGCTGCGGCAAGACGACGACCTTGCGCATGATCGCGGGCCTGCTCGATCCCACCCAGGGCGACATCACCATCAAGGGCAGGCGGGTCAATGACGTGCCGATCCACAAGCGCAATCTGGGCCTGGTGTTCCAGAACTACGCGCTGTTTCCCCACAAGACGGTGGCCGAGAACGTGGCCTTCGGCCTGAACTACCGCGACGTCGCCAAGGATGAGGTCAAGCGCAGGGTGGCCGCTGCACTCGAGCTGGTGCAACTGCCCGAACTCGGCGCGCGGTACCCCAAGGAGCTTTCGGGTGGCCAGCAGCAGCGCATCGCGCTCGCCCGCGCCATCGTCATCGAGCCCGACGTGCTGTTGCTCGACGAACCGCTGTCGGCGCTCGACGCCAATCTGCGCGAGGACATGCGCGTCGAATTGAAGCGCATCCAGCAGAGCATCGGCGTGACCACGGTCTTCGTCACCCACGACCAGACCGAGGCGCTGGCGATGTCGGACCAGATCATCGTCATGTCGGAAGGCCGGGTCGAACAGGTCGGCGCGCCCGAGGATGTCTACAACACGCCCGCCACGGAATTCGTGGCCAGGTTCCTCGGCGCCTCGAACCTCTTGGATGCAAGATGCACCGAGAGTGCGCCGGGTCGCGTCCTGCTCGATCTGCCGGGTTTTCCGCGGATCGACATCCCCAAGGAACGCGCCCCCAGGGTCTCGGGACCCGGTCCCGTTCGTCTCGTGATCCGCGCGGAGAAACTTCATCTGAAAGCCCCGGGCTCCCCTGCGGAAGGCATGCTGAGCGTCGATGCGGTCGTCGGCAATGTCGACTACCAGGGCCAGTCCGCGCGCTATTTCGTCCGCGTCGGCGATCACCAGATGCAGGCCGTCAACATGATCGAGGACCACCCCTTTGCCGAAGGCGAAAGGGTGACCCTCCAGTTCCGCGCCAAGGACTGCGCCGCCCTGCCGGTGGAGAGCCGTCCGTGACATTTCAGATTGATCTGCCCGGCCACGCCCGCGTCCGGCGGCCGGTGAGCGCTGCGGCCAGCCTTGTGACAAGGGTATGGGGAGAGGCGGCATGAAGGCGGTGTTCGACGCGCGCCAGCGAGCCCATGACCCCAAGCACTTCATCGCCACCGGGCGGCTCAAGGCCAATCCGGAGCAGCCGCAGCGCATCGAGGAACTGAGCCGCGGCGCCCGTGCAGCCGCGTGCGACTTCATCGCGCCAACCGACCACGGCGCCGGTCCGATCGCGGAGATCCATTCGCCCGAATACCTCACCTTCCTCGAGACCATTCATGGCCGCTGGGTGAGCGCCGAGGGGGCCTCCGACGAGGTGATCCCCAACATCCATCCCGACCGGCGCACCGCGAGCTATCCGAGTTCGGACGCCGGCCAGGCGGGCTTCCACCAGGCCGACACCTCGTGCCCGATCGCCGCCGGTACCTGGCAATCGGCCTACTGGTCGGCACAATCGGCCTTGAGCGCCGTGGACAGGGTGCTGGACGGGGACCGCACGGTCTACGCTCTGTGCCGCCCGCCGGGCCACCATGCCTTCGGCGATCTGGCCGGAGGATTCTGCTTTCTCAACAATGCGGCGATTGCCGCCCAAGCCCTGCTGCGCGCCGGCCGCCGCCCGGCCATCCTCGATGTCGACGTGCATCACGGCAACGGCACGCAGGGCATTTTCTACGAGCGCCGCGATGTGCTGACCGTCTCCATCCATGCCGACCCGGCGCGGTTCTATCCGTTCTTCTGGGGCCATGCCGCCGAGCGCGGCGAGGACGAGGGACGGGGCTACAATTTCAACCTGCCGCTGCCGCGCGGCACCGGTGACGCGGACTATCTGGTAGCGCTCGACGCCGCGCTCGCCCGGATCCGCGCCTTCGGCGCCGACGTGCTGGTGCTGGCGCTCGGGCTCGACGCCCATGAGAACGATCCGTTCCATGGCTTCAGGGTGACGACGCCGGGCTTCGCGCGGATCGCGGCCAGGATCGCAGGGCTGGACCTTCCCGCTGTCATCGTGCAGGAAGGCGGCTATCTGTCGGCGGATCTCGGCGACAATCTGACGAGTTTTCTCAAAGGTTATGAGGCGGGATGAGCACGAGCAGCGACATTCTGGTGATTGGCGGCGGCATTGCCGGCATCAGCGCGGCGGCGCAAATGGCGGGGGATGTCACCGTGACCGTGCTCGAGGCCGAGCCGGTGATCGGCCATCATTCCTCCGGCCGGTCCGCGGCGATCTTCATCCGCAATTACGGCAACGCCACGCTGCGCGCGCTCAACGCTGCCTCGGCGCCGTTTCTGGCGTCACCGGAAGGCGTGTCCGACTCGAGCCTGCTGTCGCCGCGCGGCGAGCTGCTGGTGGCGACCGAGGAGGACATGGGCAAGTTCGAGGCCTATCTCGATGGCAGCGACGGGCTGGAGCGGCTGACGCTCGCCCAGGCGGTCGAACTGGTACCGATCCTGCGGCTTGACGCCATCGCCTCGGCCGCGATCGAATGGGATGCGCAGGACATCGATGTCGACCGCATGCTGCAGGGCTTTGCCCGCAAGCTGCGACGGCACGGCGGCAGCATCGTCACCGGAGCCCCGGTGCAGTCGATTACCCGCAGCGATGGCGTCTGGTCGGTGGCGACGCCTGCGGGAACCTTCACCGCCCCGGTGCTGATCAATGCCGCCGGCGGCTGGGCCGATGCTGTGGCGCAGATGGCCGGCGTCCGGACTCTTGGCCTTCAACCGCTTCGCCGTTCGGCCGCGCTGATCCCCGCGCCCGACGGCCACGACATCACACGCTGGCCGCTCTTCGCCAATGCCGGCGACCAGTGGTACGCCAAGCCCGAGGCCGGCAAGCTGATGATCTCGCCCGCCGACGAGGACCCGGTCGACCCGCACGACGTCTGGGCCGACGACATGGTGATCGCCGAAGGGCTGCACCGCTACGAACAGGCCGTGACCGCGCCGGTCACCCGGGTCGAGCATTCCTGGGCCGGCATGCGCACCTTCGCCCCCGACCGGACACCGGTGGTGGGATTTTCGCCCGAGGACAACGGCTTCTTCTGGCTCGCGGGCCAGGGCGGCTACGGCATGCAGACGGCGCCGGCCCTGTCGCAACTGGCTGCAGATTTGTGTCTGGGCCGGCTTTCCACCCTGCAGCCCGTCGTAATAGAAGCATTGAGCCCCGGGCGGGCGGCATTGAGTTTTCAACAAGGACAAAACACATGACAGACATCAAACGCATTGAAACCGGACCGCGCATGAGCCAGGCCGTCGTTCATGGCGGCCTCGTCTATCTCGCAGGCCAGGTCGGCGCCCCCGGCGCCAGCGTCACGGATCAGACCAAGGACATTCTCGCCACTATCGACCGGCTTCTCGCCTCCGTCGGCTCCGACAAGAGCAAGATCCTGCAGACCACGATCTGGATGGCCTCGATGGACGATTTCGCCGAGATGAACGCTGTCTGGGACGCCTGGGTGTCGCAGGGCAATGCGCCGGCGCGCGCCACCGGCGAAGCACGGCTCGCCACGCCCGACTACAAGGTCGAGATCATCTGCATCGCGGCTCTCTGAGCCGACAGCAACGCTCGCAAACCCGTCCGGCCGCCTCTCCCGGGAGGCGGCCGGACCCGTGCGATCTGCCGGTTTCCTGGCCGACTCGAGGCCCGAAATGCCCGGCCACACGCTTCGGAATCCGCAAAATTTCCCCCAAAAGTTTGATTTCTTGCGTCGGGATGACTAGATAATCCCTATCGTTTAGCGTTGCGCCTTGCCGCGATGCCTCTTTGTGCAGCCCCGGCTCAGTGCCGTTTCAGCCTGCGCGAACCAATAATCGGGGACTGAAACTGATGTGTGGAATTGCCGGAGAAATCCGTGTCGATGGTGCGTTTGCCGATACTCAAGCCGTTGCGCGCATGACCGACGCCATGGCTCCGCGGGGGCCGGATGGAAGCGGCATCATTGCCCAGGGCCGCGTCGCCTTCGGCCACCGGCGGCTCAAGATCATCGACCTGTCCGAGAAGGCGGCCCAGCCGATGATGGACGCTTCGCTCGGGCTCACCATCGTCTTCAACGGCTGCATCTACAATTATCCCGAACTGCGCGCAGAGCTGATCGCCGAAGGCTACGACTTCTTCTCCCACGGCGACACCGAAGTCGTGCTCAGGGCCTATCACAAATGGGGCGAGGCCTGCGTCGAGCGCTTCCACGGCATGTTCGCCTTCGCCATCCATGAGCGCGACACTGGCGACGTGGTGCTGGCCCGCGACCGCTTCGGCATCAAGCCGCTCTATTATGCGCAGGATGCAAGCCGCATCCGATTCGCCTCCTTCCTGCCGGCGCTCCTGAAGGCCGGCGGCATCGACACCGGCATCGACCGCGAGGCGCTGCACACCTACATGAGCTTTCACGCCGTGGTGCCGCCGCCGCGCACCATCCTGAAGGGCGTTCGCAAGCTGGCCCCGGCCACCACAAGGCGCATTGCCTCGGATGGAACATCGACCGACCGTCTGTACTGGTCTCCGCCCTATGAACGGCGGAGCGAGGACGTTGGCCTGACGCGCAATGACTGGCGCGATCGGGTGCACGACGCGCTGCGGCTCGCCGTGCGCCGCCGCATGGTGGCCGACGTCCCCGTCGGCGTACTCCTCTCGGGCGGCGTCGATTCGAGCCTCATCGTCGGGCTGCTGGCCGAGGAAGGCCAGAAGGACCTGATGACGTTTTCGATCGGCTTCGAGGAGGCCAATGGCGAGAAGGGCGACGAATTCGTCTATTCCGACCTGATCGCCAAGACCTTCAACACCGACCATCACAAGATCTTCGTGCCGTCCGCCGACCTGATCAGCCATCTGCCCGACACCATTGCCGCCATGTCGGAGCCGATGGTGTCCTACGACAATATCGGCTTCTTCCTGCTGAGCCGCGAGGTCTCCAAGCACATCAAGGTGGTGCAGTCCGGCCAGGGCGCCGACGAGGTGTTCGGCGGCTATCACTGGTATCCGCCGCTGGCCAAATCCAACGATGTCGTCGGTGATTATGCCAAGGGGTTCTTCGATCGCAGCCACGCGACTTTGAAAACCCAGCTTGGCGACCAGTGGATAGCCGACAGCGATGTGAGCCGCGCGCTGGTCAGCGAGCATCTGCTGGGCCCCGGCGCCGCCACCCCGGTCGACCGGGCGCTGAGACTCGATTCCCACGTCATGCTGGTCGATGATCCGGTCAAGCGGGTCGACAACATGACGATGGCCTGGGGCCTCGAGGCACGCGTGCCGTTCCTCGATCACGAGCTGGTCGAGCTGGCCGCGACCATCCCGCCCGAGTTCAAGTTGAACGACAACGGCAAGGGCGTGCTCAAAGATGCCGCGCGTCTGGTCGTGCCGCACGAGGTGATCGACAGAAAGAAGGGCTATTTCCCGGTGCCGCAGCTCAAATATATCCAGGGCGAGTATCTCGACATGGTCAAGGATTCGCTCGGCTCCCAGGCCGCCCGCGAGCGCGGCCTGTTCAGGCAGGACTATCTCGACACGCTGTTCGCCGATCCTGCAAGCCACATCACGCCGCTGCGCGGATCGGAACTGTGGCAGGTGGCGCTTCTCGAAATGTGGCTTCAGACCCACGGAGTGTGAGACCGTCATGACGGACAAGACCAAGGACGGGACGAGGAGCGGCGCGCGCGAGCGCCAGGGGCGCGACGCCTTTGCGCATCGGCTTATCCGCATGCGCGAGCAGGGCTTGAAGCCGCCGGTCCCGCCCCATGGCGAGGAAGCGGCGCGAATGACGAAGGAAGTCGCGCTCGATTGCGGCTGGGGCCGACTGGTCTTCGCCCAGACCTTCGACAATCCCGAGGCGATGGTGTCTGCTCTGAGCAGTGAACAGCCGGACCGGCGCGACATCGCCGTCTATGTGCGCGACCCGCACGTGCTCCTGGCCAACGCGCCGCAGGAGCTGTTTCTCGATCCCTCGCACACCTTCCGGCTCGACCTGTCGCGCTACCGCGCCTCGCGCAAGTCGCCGAAGGGCTTCTTCATCAGGCGCCTGACCTCGCAGTCCGATGCCGACGCGATCAACCGCATTTATGCGGCGCGACAGATGGTTCCGGTGCCGCCGGAGTTCTTCTGGTCGAAACGCGATGCGCGCTCGATCATCTATTTCGTGGCCGAGGACGAGCAGACCGGGGAAATCCTTGGCACCGTCACCGGCGTTGACCACATGCGCGCCTTCAACGATCCCGAGCAGGGAGCCTCGCTGTGGTGCCTGGCCGTCGATCCCGCGGCCCGGCATCCCGGCATCGGCGAGGCGCTGGTCCGGCGCCTGGCCGAGTATTTCACGCCCCGCCGCGCAGCCTTTCTCGATCTTTCGGTATTGCATCACAACGAACAGGCGATCGCGCTTTACGAAAAGCTCGGCTTCCAGCGCGTCTCGTTCTTCTCGGTCAAGCGCAAGAATCCGATCAACGAGGGTCTCTACACCGGGCCCGAGACCGATGCCGCCTTCAATCCCTATGCGGCGATCATCGTCAAGGAAGCCCGGCGCAGGGGCATCCGCGTCGAGCCGGTCGATGCCGAGGCCGGCTATTTCCGCCTGACCCAGGGCGGCCGCACGGTGCTGTGCCGCGAGAGCCTCACCGAGCTCACCTCCGCCGTGGCAATGTCGATCTGCGATGACAAGGCGATGACCCGGCGCCTGGTGTCGGCCGCCGGCGTCCGGGTTCCGGCCCAGCTCGATGGCAATGGCAGTCCAGGCGAGATCGCCGACTTCGTCCGGCGCTGCGGCCGCATCGTCGTCAAGCCGGCCCGCGGCGAGCAGGGCAGGGGTATCTCGGTCGGCGTCTCCGATCCTGAGGACGTCAAAGCGGCGATCGAGGCCGCGAGGACCGTGTCCGAAACGGTGCTGCTGGAAGACTACATCGAGGGCGAGGACCTGCGGCTCGTTGTCATCAACTACCGCGTGGTGGCCGCCGCCATCCGCCGTCCGCCGTCAATCGTGGGCGACGGAGAGCGCACGGTGAGGCAGCTGATCGAGGCGCAGAGCCGGCGCAGGGCCTCGGCCACGGGCGGCGAGTCGCGCATCCCGCTCGATGCCGAGACCGAGCGCACCGTGCGCGAGGCGGGCTACGGCCTCGATGACGTGCTGCCGGCGGAGACGGAGATTTCCGTCCGCAAGACCGCCAATCTGCACACCGGCGGCACCATCCACGATGTCACCGACATCGTTGACACGACGCTGGTCGATGCGGCGATCGCGGCTGCGCGCGCCATCGACATTCCGGTCACCGGCATCGACCTGATGGTGAAGTCGCCGAGCCTGCCGGACTATGCCTTCATCGAGGCCAATGAACGGCCCGGGCTTGCCAACCACGAACCGCAGCCCACGGCGGAACGGTTCATCGACCTGCTGTTTCCCCTGTCGATGCCTGCGGCCGCGCGCCAGACATTTCAGAAGGAACGTGAGGGGCACAAGGAACGCGAAGGAGGCAACTAGTGTCACGCCTGGCCATCGACCACGAGTACATGCTCCGGATCCTGGAGAAGCTGCTCAGGATTCCAAGCCCGACCGGCTACACCGACACTATCGTGCGCTGTGTCACCGAGGAACTTGAACGCCAGGGCCTGACGGTGGAGCTGACGCGGCGCGGCGCGATCCGCGCCATCCGCCCCGGCAAGCGCGCGGAGGGGGCGCGCGCCATCGTCTCCCATCTCGATACGCTCGGCGCCCAGGTCAAGCAGCTCAAGGACAATGGCCGGCTCGAGCTGGTGCCGATCGGCCACTGGTCGGCCCGCTTCGCCGAGGGCGCACGGGCGACGGTGTTCGCCGACAGCGGCACCTATCGCGGCACCATCCTGCCGCTCAAGGCCTCGGGCCACACCTTCAACGACGAGGTCGACACCGCGCCCGTCGGCTGGCAGCATGTGGAACTGCGCATCGACGCGCTGTCGCGCAACAGGGCCGACATCCATCGCCTCGGCATCGAGATCGGCGACATCATCGCCATCGATCCGCAGCCCGAATTCCTCGACAACGGCTTCATCGTCTCGCGCCACCTCGACGACAAGGCCGGCGTCGCCGTGATGCTGGCGGCGCTGAAGGCACTACAGGACGAGGGCGCCGTCACCCCCGTCGACATCCATTTCCTCTTCACCATTGCCGAGGAAGTGGGTGTCGGCGCCTCCTCCGTGCTCAGCCACGATGTCGCCTCCATGCTCGCGGTCGACAACGGCACGACGGCGCCCGGACAGAATTCCGACGAGTTCGGCGTCACCATCGCCATGGCCGACCAGACCGGGCCGTTCGACTACCATCTCGCCCGCAAACTCGTGAATTTGTGCAAGGACAACGAGATCCGCTACCAGAAGGACGTGTTCCGTTACTACCGGTCGGATTCGGCCAGCGCGATCGAGGCGGGCGCCGATGTGCGCACGGCGCTGATCACCTTCGGCGTCGACGCCTCGCACGGCTACGAGCGCATCCACACCCATGCGCTGCGCTCGCTCGCCGAGCTCATCACTGCCTATGCCGTGAGCCCGGTGGTGATCAAGCGCGACTTCAAGGAAACCTCGGGCGTCAAGGGCTTCACTCGCCAGCCGGCAGGCGAGGCCGAGCAGGACCTGTCTCCGGTGATCGCCGACGAGGCCCTGGGCGACTAGCCGTCACGGCCGATTCCACCGCGCCTGGGGAACGCCCCTAACACTGTCGTCGTCGAAAGTCAGGAAGGCGAGGCGGCCGCCCTGGCCGCCGTCGCGCTTGGAGGTCACGACGATCCTGTCGCAGCGCGCGCCATGGAAGGCGAGTTTCGTCGGGTGCATGACGGGCAGGGCGACATCGAAGAGATGCGTTGCCTCGGGCGAGAACACGCTGAGCGCCGCGCCATCGACGGCGGCGATCCAGTAGCGGCCCACAGCATCGAGCGCCGCACCGTCGGGCCGGCCGGCCATGGCCGTCATGTCGGCGAACAGGACCGGTTGATCCGCCATCGCGCTTCCCGGATCGAGCGCCGCCGTCCAGATGCGCTGCACGTCCGGGTGGGAGTCCGAGTAGTAGAGCCTTAGGCGTGCCGCGTCGACGCCCATTCCGTTGGGGATGGTCAGCCCGTCGATGACCGGCGTCAGCGTCAGGCCGGCGTCCACGCGCCAGATCGCGCCCGCGCCGCGGGTGAGATCGAGCGGCATGGTCGAGACCCACAAGGTGCCGCCCGGGTCGACGGTCGCATCGTTGAAGCGATGGCCGCCGCGGGTCTGATCGAGCATCCTCGTGAGCGCTCCGGTCTGCGGCTCAAAGCCGAACAGGCCGGTTTCCATGCCGATCACCGGACGACCCGCACCGTCAAGCACCACGAAACCCGGCTCTTCCGGCATCTCCCAGGAGATCGTCTCGCCGCTGTCGATCACGGACCGGCAGAGCCTGCGTCCGGTGATGTCGACCCACCAGACAAGGCCTGCCGCCTCGTCGACAGCCGGGCTTTCGCCGAGTTCCGCCGTGGTGCCTGAACTGAAACGGGCAGGGCTCTGGCTCATGGGATGTCGTCGCACCTTCCGGGGTGGTCCTTGCTTTCGAAGTGGCAGTCTAGATCGAACTTGACAACGAGGAAAATATCCAATTAATACACTAGTGCAACTAATATTTTAGTTGGGTTACGCTCAAATGAATTCGGGAGGATATCAAATGAAAATGACGAGTGGTGCGCTCGGCCTCTGTGTGGCCGCGGCGCTGTCGCTGGGACTGGCCCTGCCGTCCCATGCCGAGGTGACGCTGAAGATCGGGACCGTGCTGGCGCCCGAGGATCCGATGGGCCAGGGCCTCGAGAAATTCAAGACCGATGTCGAGACCGCCACATCGGGCGCGGTTAAGATCGAGGTCTTTCACAGCTCGCAACTGGGCGACACCACCGAGATGATCGACCAGGCCCGCGCCGGCGCCAGCGTCGGCACCATCACCGATGTCGCGCGTCTGTCGAGCTTCGTGCCGTCGCTGGCCATCATGTCGGCGCCGTTCCTGTTCGACACCTATGACCAGGCCGACACATTCTCGCTGTCGCAGGAATATCTCGGCTGGGGCGACGAGCTCAAGGAAAAGTCCGGTCTCGTGATGCTGGCGTCCAACTGGTACCAGGGCCCGCGCCACCTGCTCACGCAGAAGCCGATCGCGGCTCCCGCCGATCTTGCCGGGATCCGCATGCGCACCATCGGCGCGCCGATCTGGATCGAGACGATCAAGGCCATGGGCGCCGAGCCCACGCCGATGGCCTGGGGCGAAGTCTACTCAGCCCTGCAGCTGGGCGCCCTTGACGCGGCCGAAGCCCAGCCGACGGCGATTACCGGCGCCAAGCTGTTCGAGGTGGTCAAGAACGTCACCAAGACCGGCCACATCCAGCTTGTCACTGCGCTGGTGGTCTCGGCCGAGGCCTGGGACAAGATCGCGCCCGAAAACCAGAAGCTCGTCCGCGACCTGGCGGTGGACTCCGGCCGCTACGCGTCCGATCTCACCATCAAGCTCGGCGCGGAATCGCTTGACAAGGTGGCGGCGTCCGGCGTGGCCGTGAGCGATGTCGACCTGGCGCCGTTCAAGGACGCGGTGAAGGGGGTCTATGCCACCCTCAACCTCGAGAACGAAGCCAGGATCGTGGATCAGGTTCTCGGGCGCTAAAACGCGTCGCAACTCTATGGAACCGGGCGACGCGCTTTATCTTTTAATTCTGCATGTCGTTATCGCAAAATCGCTGCGCACTTTTGCGCGACATGCACCAGCGCGCCCGGGCCACCTTTTCCACACTCAGGACCTCACAGGAACACACCCATGTTGAGACGGATCGAGTTTGCATCCGCTTCGCTGCTGCTGGCGGGCATCGTCTTGCTGGTCGGCGGCGGATCCGTTGCCCGCGGCTTCGGTTGGCCGCTGATCTGGTCGGTGGAAATCGCCCAGCTGATGTTCCTCTGGCTCTGCGTGCTCGCCATCGATCTGGCCATGCAGGACGAGCGGCATTTCGGCCTCTCGATCCTCCTCGACAATGTGCCGCCGCGGCTGCGCAAGCTGATCGAGGGCGCCAATATCGTCATCATGATCGGCCTCCTCGTCTTCCTGCTCTTCTATGCCTGGAAGAATGTGATCCTGATGCATCCCCGCCTGGATGGCGCCCTGCAGATGCCGGGCTCGATCTTTCATGCCTCGATGGTTCTCGGCTTCGCGCTTCTGGTGCGCACGCTCGCAGCCAAGCTCATCAAACTTACGCGATAACGGGCGGGACACATCATGCTGCTTCTGATTGCCGGCCTGTTCGCCTTCTTCCTGATGGTGGGCATGCCTGTCGCCTTCGCGCTGGCGCTGGCGTCCATTCCGGTATTCGTGCTCACCGGCACCATGCCGCCCACGGTCGCCGTCCAGAAGATGGTGACGGCGACACAGAGCTTTCCGCTGCTGGCGGTTCCCTTCTTCATTCTTGCCGGAAACCTGATGAACGCGACCGGAATCACCCATCGCCTCGTCAATTTCGCCCGCAACCTGACCGGATGGATGGCCGGGGGCCTGGGCCAGGTCTCGATTGTGCTCAGCATGCTGATGGGCGGGATTTCGGGATCTGCCGTCGCCGACGCCGCCATGGAGTCCCGGCTGCTCGGCCCGGGCATGATCAACCAGGGCGGCTATTCGAAGGCCGCCGCGGCGGCCGTCATTGCCTTCGGGTCGATCATCACCGCGACCATCCCGCCCAGCATCGGCCTCATCCTGTTCGGGTTCATCAATGAAGTCTCCATCGGCCGGCTGTTTCTCGCCGGCGTCATTCCCGGCATTTTCCTGACGCTCATCCTGATGGTCACGGCCTGGCTGGTCGCCAAGAAGAACGACTACGCGCCCGACTTAAAGGAACTGCCGAGCTTCAGGGACCTGCTTGCGAGCTTTCTCGACAGCATCTGGGCGATCGCCTTTCCGATCATTCTGATCGTCGGCTTCCGCTTCGGCTTCTTCACCGCCACCGAGGCCGGCGCCTTCCTTGCCTTCTACGCCCTGTTTGTCGGCTTCTTCATCCACCGCGAACTCACGCTGGAGGCGCTCTACGCCGCCATGAAGGAGACCGTGTCGGATCTCGGCATGGTGATGCTGCTGATCATGATGGCCGCGGTCCTCGGCTACGCCGTCACCATCGAACGCGGGCCGCAGCAGATCACCGAATTCGTCACCGCGCTCACCAGCGAGCCGGTGCTGGTCCTGCTGCTGGTTGCCCTCCTTCTGGTGGTCAGCGGCATGTTTCTCGAGGGGGCGGCCAACATCCTGCTCATCACGCCCATCGTGCTGCCGGTGCTGGTGCATGCCGGCTACGACCCGGTGCACATGGGCATTCTGATCGTGACCCTGATCAATCTGGGCGGGCTCACGCCGCCGGTGGGGATCATCATGTTCACGGTCTGCGGCATCCTCGACGTCAAGACCGGCGCCTTCGCGCGGGCGTCAATCCCCTATTTCGCCGCCATGATCGTCTTCTTCGTCCTGCTCGTTATTTTTCCGCAGCTGTCGCTACTCTTGCCCGGCAGGCTTATGTAAGTGGGGAGCCAACAGTGATCAACGGACCATCCAATGAGCGCAAAATGACCGCAAATCCGCTCTCGGCGGCATTGACCACCGCCCACGAGGAACAGTTTCGCCCCAGTTCGCAGGGCTCGGCGTCGGCCAGGGTCTATTCCGGCATCCGCGCGCAGATCATCTCGCTCGAGCTGCAGCCCCATTCCAATCTGGTCCGCACCGAGATCGCCGAAAGCTATGGCGTCAGCCAGTCGCCGATCCGCGAGGCAATCCACCGGCTCGAGCAGGAAGGGCTGGTGGTCTCCTATCCGCAGTCGCGCACGGTGGTGGCCAAGATCGACGTCGATCACGCCCGCGAGACCCAGTTCTTGAGGATCTCCATCGAACTGGAGGTCGCCCGCACCCTGGCGCGGCTGGCGCGGCCGGAGCTGCTCCGTCCGGCGCGCCGGATCCTCGCCATGCAGAAGATGGCCGGAGACGATTTCGACATCGACGAGTTCACCACGCTCGACAGGCTGTTTCACCTCTCCCTTGCCGAGCCCGCCGGCGTCGCCTCGCTCCATCACCTGGTCTCCAGCCGGTCCGGCCACATCGACAGGCTGCGCCGGCTCAACCTGCCCGATCCGGGCAAGATGGTCTCGGTGCTCCAGCACCATGGCGAAATCCTCGATGCCATCGAGGCGGGCGACCTGGCTGCGACCGAGGCCGCCGTGCGCAGGCACCTGAGCGGGACGCTCGCCGCGGTGCCGCAGATCATGGAGCAGTATCCCCAGTATTTCTGAGGCGGCACCGGCCCGCCTGTATCGCCGGACGCCGTGCAACGACCTGATGGGACCAACCGATGACCCGAAAGACTGCCACAGATCTTCGCTCCGCCCGCTGGTTCGCGCCCGACGACCTGCGCAGCTTCGGCCACCGGTCGCGGATGATGCAGCTGGGCTACAGCGAGGAGGACTTCATCGGCAAGCCGCTGATCGGCGTGCTGAGCACCTGGTCCGAACTCAACACCTGTCATTCGCACTTTCCCGAACGGGTCAAGGATGTGAAGCGCGGCATCGCCCAGGCCGGCGGCTTCGGCGTCGAGATGCCGGCGCTGTCGGTCGACGAGAGCTTCACCAAGCCCACCTCGATGCTCTACCGCAACATGCTGGCGATGGAGACCGAGGAGATGATCCGGTCGCACCCGCTCGACGGCGTGGTGCTGATGGGCGGCTGCGACAAGACCACGCCGGGCCTCGTCATGGGCGCGATCTCGGCCGGCGTGCCGATGATCTTCCTGCCCGCCGGGCCGATGCTGCGCGGCAACTATGCCGGCAAGATCCTGGGCTCTGGCTCGGACGCCTGGAAATACTGGGACGAGCGCCGCGCGGGAAACATCAGCGACGAGGAGTGGATTGGCGTCCAGGGCGGCATCGCCCGCTCGGCCGGCACCTGCATGACCATGGGCACCGCCTCGACCATGACGGCGATCGCCGACGCGATGGGGCTCACCCTGCCGGGCGCCTCCTCGATCCCGGCGGTTGATTCCAACCATCAGCGCATGGGCTCGGCCTGCGGCCGCAGGATTGTCGACATGGTCTGGGAAGACCTGACGCCCGACAGGATCGTCACCGAAGCGGCCTGCCGCAACGCCGCCATCGTCGCCATGGCGACCGGCTGCTCGACCAACGCGGTGGTGCATCTCATCGCCATGGCGCGGCGCGCCGGCATCAACCTCACCCTGGACGATCTCGATGCGTTGGGACGGGTGACGCCATTGCTGGCCAATGTCCGGCCCGCGGGCAAGGACTACCTGATGGAGGATTTCTTCTATGCCGGCGGATTGCGGGCGCTGATGAAGCAGATCGAGGACCGGCTCGATGGCTCGGCCATGACCGTGACCGGCAAGACCCTGGGCGAGAATCTCGTGGGCGCGGAGGTCTACAACCACGATGTCATCCGGCCACTGTCGAACCCGGTCTACAAGGAAGGCTCGCTCGCCGTCCTGCGCGGCAATCTCTGTCCCGACGGCGCGGTGATCAAGCCGGCCGCCTGCGATCCGAAGTATCATTTTCACGAGGGACCGGCGCTGGTCTTCGACAGCTATCCTGAGATGAAGGCGGCGATCGACGACGAGACGCTTAAGGTGACGCCCGATCATGTCCTGGTGCTGCGCAATGCCGGGCCGCAGGGTGGCCCGGGCTTTCCCGAATGGGGCATGCTGCCGATCCCCAAGGCGCTGATCAGGCAGGGCCATCGCGACATGCTGCGGATCTCGGACGCCCGCATGTCGGGCACGTCCTATGGCGCCTGCGTGCTGCATGTCGCGCCCGAGAGCTATGTCGGCGGCCCGCTGGCCCTGCTGAAGACCGGCGACATCGTCCGGCTCGATCTTGCCAACCGGCGGCTCGACATGCTCGTCGATGAGGCCGAGCTCGCACGCCGCAAGGCCGCCTGGACGGCGCCCCCGCCGCGCTACGAGCGCGGCTACGGCTACCTGTTCGAGCGCCACGTGACCCAGGCCGACCAGGGCTGCGACTTCGACTTCCTGCAATCCGATTTCGGCCGCACGGCGGGCGAACCCGACATCTACTGAATATTGGGGGCTTTGATGAGCGACTATATCCTCTCCGACGAGACCCGCGCCCGGCTGAAGCGCGTCTCCACCGCTTCGATCGCCACGCAGCTGTTCAAGCGCGGCCTGCGCAACCAGTTCATTCAGGGCGTGGTGCCGGTGTCGCCGAAATCCGAGACCATGGTCGGCCAGGCGTTTACGCTGCGTTACATCCCGGCGCGCGAGGATCGCAATCCGCTCGAGGTGTTCCGCAACGCTGATCACCCGCAGCGGGTGGCGATCGAGACCTGTCCCCCCGGCCATGTTCTGGTGATGGATGCGCGCAAGGACGCGCGCGCGGCCACCGCCGGCTCGATCCTGATCACGCGGCTTGCACTGCGCGGCGCGGCGGGCGTCGTCTCCGACGGCGGCTTCCGCGATGCGGAGGGCATCGGCGCGCTCGACATGCCGGCCTATTTCGCACGGCCCTCGGCGCCGACCAACCTGACCCTGCACGAGGCGCTCGACATCAATGTGCCGATCGCCTGCGGCGACGTCGCGGTGTTCCCCGGCGATGTGGTGGTCGGCGACCGCGACGGCGTCATGGTCATTCCGGCCCATCTCGCCGACGAGATCGCCGAGGTTTGCGCCGGCATGGAAAGCTTCGAGGATTTCGTGCTCGAAGAGGTGCGAAACGGCACGCCGATCATCGGCCTCTATCCCTGCACGATGGAGGAAAATCAGCAGAAATTCGATGCCTGGCGCGAGAGGACCGGCCGTTGAGCCGGGATCTCCCTACGTCGCGATAATGGCGCGCAGCATCCAGAGAGCCTTCTCGTGGAAACCCAGACGCTCGGTCAGCATGTCCTCGGTGACCATGTCGTCATTGTCGCCGGCCTTGGCTGCCGCGACGCGCATGTCGCGCACGGCCTGCTCGTGCTCCGAAATCAGGTCGGACACCATCTCCTGCGCCGAGGCATGATCGACCTCGGACTTGCTGGGCGCGAAGGACTTGGTCATGCCGAAGCTGACGGGCGCCAGATGGCCGAGCGCCCGGATCCGCTCGGCAATGATGTCGGTTGCCGCGAACAGGGCGTTGTAATGCTCTTCGGTCAGATCGTGGATCGGCTTGAAGACCGGGCCGACCACGTTCCAGTGATAGACATGGCTCTTGATCGTCAGGCGGTAGGTGGCGGCCAGGATCTCCGAAAGGTCGGCTGACATCGTCTTGCGATAGTCCGCCTTGAGCCCTGTGTGGATGCTGTCCTGAGTGGTCTCGGGGGAAAGACTTGCGATGGCTGATTTGCTCATGGGTGACTGTCCTTCATGTTCATCTGGCGGAAATTCTGGCGAGGTGCTCAGTTTGACGCGATGTTGCCGGAAGTGTCCGCGGGAAGCGGCTGCTCGGCCATTTCTGTGAGGGCCGGCACTTCGACAGGCACCGAATAGGCCTCCGGCCCGATGGTGCCCTTGTCATTGAAGAACACGCCGAAAAGGATCCAGCCGGCCACCACTGCAAGGGTCAGGCTGACGACAAGAATCACGAGAACCTGCTTGCCAAGTCGGCCCTGGCGCACCTTTGTGGGATCTTTTGGTTCCGGCATCTTCAATGCTCCTTCTCACTTCAGCCGTGGCTGGTGCGTCTTGCCCCCATCCGGATCGGGGAGGAGGAAAAAAGCGCGTTTTAAACAAAGGCCGCAGCGCATGGATGCGTACGGCCGGGAGGCATGGATCTAGTCGCGGCCGGACCGGACGAGGGAGCCCGCAATCGCGCCGATCACGACGCCGGCGACAATCGCCATGGTCTTGTTCTGCGCAATCAGGTTCGAGGCGCTCGATGCGGCCATGACCGTGGCGGCGCTGGTGGCCGCCAGTCGCTGCCGCCGCATGGCCCTGCGGTGCACCACGGCGCGAACAACAAGCGCCACCAGCCCCAGCACGATGGACAGGGCTGCGGCGGACAACAGGCCGATCACGAATCCATGGCTCTGCGCGATGAAGGCGGCGAAGGCGCCCAGCAGCGACATGCTCGCCAGCACCATCATCAGGGCGATCACCGCGATAAGCACGGCGTCGCGCTTGAGCTGCCGCACCTTGGCGCCGGCAAAGGCGGAGAGAATGGTCGTCAGGGGAAAGGCCGAGAACATGCGGCCTCTACCTGCGCAGCAGGATAGCGGCCAGGAAGCCTGCAGCGATCGCCACGCCCAGCGACTGCATCGGCTTCTCGCGAACCGTAGTGCTCACCTGCTTTTCGGCGCGGGCAAGCTGGTCCGAAAGATCAGCCACAAGCCGTTCGCCGCTCCTGAGAACTTCGTCCACACGTGACTCGGCCGCTTCACGCGCCTCTCCGGCCTTGATCGAGCCCGCGCCGGCAAGCGCTTCGCCAAGGGCCGCCAGTTCGGCGCGGATGCGCGCGGTGCGTTCGGCGATATCGTCCATCACCGGGTTGTCCGATCCGCTCGAACGGGTGCTCTTGCTCGATGTAGCCATAATGCAATCTCCTTGTTGATTTCACCTCCCCAACGCCCGAGGCCGCAATAGGTTCCGGCCGAACAGTGAGAGTTGAAAAAAAATAAAACGACCGCCGGATTGCTCCGGCGGCCGTTTTGCAATCTGCACTGAACTGGCTTAGCCAGCCGGCGCACGCATGATCACGGAATCGCGGTCAGCGTTCCAGCTCTCCTGGGAGTATTCCGGCTGCGCTTCCAGCTGTTCCTTGGTGAACGGCGTGAAGACGGTCAGGCCGCCGTCAGCGTCGGCGCGGATGTCGAGGTTCTCGGGCGAAATCGCCACTTCCTTTACACCCATGCCCAGAAAACCGCCGACATTGAGAACGAAACCTTCGATCTGGTTGTCGGTGCTGATCAGCACTTCGCCGACTTCGCCGATGTTCTCGTTATTCGAGCCATAGACGGTGCGGCCGGTCAGATCATCGGCGGTGATGTCGGTGGGGGTCACCTGCGTCATCGTCATGCGATCGATGACCTGGGTCTGCTGCTCGGCGGGAGCAACAGCACCGGTGCCCGTGCCGGTGGCGACGTTCGGATCGGTGCCGGTCGCAGGGGCCGGAGCAGTGCCGGTCATCGTGTTCTGGGTGGCATTCATGCCTTCCGGCTGCGACTGGGCTTCGGTGTAGACATGGGTGCGGTCGAAGGCCGGTGCGGCTTCCAGCTGCTCGCGGGTCATGTTGGCGACAATCCAGCGCTGGCCGTCGCGGTCGGCCCATGAAACGGCGCTGTATTCGACTTCCACATCCTTCTGACCGATGCCGAGAAAACCGCCCACGCCGATGATGACGGAGGACACTTCGCCTTCAGGGCTGACGACGATGTCGTTGATCTTGCCAATCGAGGATGCGTCCATTGCAGACGACTCATAGACGTTGGCGCCGATGAGGTCGGTTGCAAGCGTCGGGCCGTGCATGTCGCCGGCTGCATCCGTCATGACGTTGGTGTCAGTGGTTGCATTCATTTCGGTGGTGGCTGCGGGGTTGGTGTCCGTTGTGGCCGGTGCGGTCTGGGCGAAGGCCGACGTGGCTACAAGTGCGGTCAAGGCCGTGCTGGCCAAAAGCATCTTAAACATGGTAAATTCCTCTTTGCATCGAAAGGTGTGCGCCGGGCTGGTCCGTGTGTGAGAGCGCGGGGCCGGCTCGGCGGCGGTGACACAAGAGAAACGACGGCCTCTGCCGTTGGTTCCCGCAGGCGACGGTTTTTTTGGTCAGCTGGAGGGGGAGGCCGGTTCGCGCACTGTCGGATTCGGACGAGGCGGGTTCATCAGGAACGAGTTGCGCATCACGGCATGGCCGATGAGCAGGAACGGAACCGCAAGCAGCCCGCCGATCGGACCCCAGAGCCAGATCCAGAAGGCCAGCGACAGGAACACCAGGAACGGGCTGAGAGTGACCGATCGGCCGATGACCTGCGGCGTGACGAACTGCGCCTCGAACATGTTGAGCGTGAGGTAGGCGAGCATCGGCATGAAGATCGCGGGCGGTGAATCCCAGGTCGCCAGTCCGACACCCAGCAGGATCCCGGCCATGACCGCCGGACCGATATAGACGACATAATTGAGCAGGAACGCCAGCATGCCCCAGAGATAGGGCTGCGGCACGCCGAGCAGCCACATCACCGCCGCGGTGCTGAGCCCGAGGCCCGCGTTGATGACGGTGATGGACAGCAGGTAGCGCGAGACGAACCATTCGGCGTCCCGGAACATGCGGGCGGTGCGAAGCCGCGACCGCCGGCTGAAGCAAAGGGACAGGACGCTCACGCGCATCGAATGACGGGTGGCGAGGAAGAAATAGAGGCTTGCCAGGAACAGGATGATCTGGGCAACCAGGGCAGGGGCGAGGGTGGCGATATCCTGTACCGTCGAATTATCCTCGATTTCGACAGTCATCTGGGCTTTTCCGCCGGATATGGAGCGGATCTGTTCCTGGACGCCGCCCAGCGTTTCGAAGACCGTGCGCCAGTCGAGCAGGTGGCGCTGCATTTCCCGCCAGATTTCCGGCAACCGTTCCATCCAGATCGACAACGGCATGGAAAACAGCGTGAGCGCGGAGGCAATCAGTCCAAGGAACAACAGCACCACGATCGCCGCCGACAAGGCCGGCGGGATGTAGCGCTCGAGCGCGGCGGCAACCGGCGAGGCCATCAGCCCGGTGATGATGGCAAGGCTGATGGGAGCCAGCAGAGACCGGGCCTGATCAAGAGCCGCGAAGGCGATCACGAGGCCTATGACGATGATGGAAATCCGGGATATCGATTGCAGGCTGGCGTCCATGCCGGACCTGGCCGCTATCCGCACCACCGGCGGTTCCAGGCGATACATGTGCTTCATGCCGGTTCCCCTATCAATCAAGCACAATGCGGAAACAGCCTGATTGTTCCGCGCGAGCGCGGAAATGAGGCGGATCGGGAACGCGCGCCGGACAGGCTATTTTCTGGCGGATCGGGGGGTCTTGGGCCGGGACGTCACCCGCTCATAGGGCACGCTGATCGTCACGTTGATACCGTACTCGGTCTTCACCGAAGTGATCGAACCGCCCATCTCGCCCCTGATGGTCGCGTCGAGGAGCTTTGTCCCGAACCCGCCCTTGGAAAGTGGGGCCTCGGCGCCTTGCGCGACCAGCGGCTCCTCGCTGCGCTCGGACCAGGTCAGGACCAGGTCCGCCTTGTTGCCCCGGCTCCAGGTGACCGTCCAGGCAATGTCGAGCACGCCGCCGGGGAATCGTGCGGATCCATATTTGAGCGCATTGGTCGCCAGCTCATGGAACGCCAGCCCGAACGCCTGCGCCGCCGATTCATTGAGCTCAACCTTTGGACCGGCGAACTTGTCGTCGATGGGATCATCGCCGAAGAGCTGCTTGAGTTCCTGGACCAGCAGCGTTTCGAGATCAGCACCCTGCCAGGCCGTGCGCGCCAGCAGGTCCTGCGAGGCAGCCATCGCCTGCAGCCGCGCGGAAAACGACTGTGTGAACTCCGGCAGCCCCTCGGAGGCGCGCGCCGTCTGCCGCGAGATGGCCAGAACCCGGGCGATCATGTTCTTGATCCGGTGCTTCATCTCCTGCAGCAGCAGTTCGCGCTCGGTGAGCGCGCGTTCCGTCTCCTCGCGAAGAATCTCGCCGACTTCGATGGTTCGCTGCTGCGAATGGGACGAAGCAGCCAGCGCCGCGGCGAGGAAGACCGCGGCAACCATCAGCATGAAGGATCGGGTCTGGTCGACCGGCGGACTGTAGATTTCGGAAGGCTGGATCTCCAGCGTCCAGATCCGGCCGGCCACGGTCAGCGAGGTTCTGACTTTCTGAGCAACGCCGAAACCGCTCCCGGGATCCCCGTCGGACCGGAAGATCAGACTGGTGTCCGCCGGCTCTCC
Organism: Hoeflea sp.; assembly: GCF_030682515.1. GTDB lineage: Bacteria > Pseudomonadota > Alphaproteobacteria > Rhizobiales > Rhizobiaceae > Hoeflea. The sequence continues at coordinate 27,683 of NZ_JAUXOD010000122.1, forward strand.
GTCCCAGGCCGTGATGTGGACGGGCAAGACCGGCAGCCGGTTCAGCGCCGATTTAAACAGGTCGCCGATGCGAAACGGCGCGAAGACAAAACCGACGGGAAGTCCGCTCTCCGCCGCGACGAACGGCGTGTACATCACGAAGCCCGCCTGCGGGTCGCTCGACGTCTCGCTGACCAGTTGAACCCTGCCCGTCGCGCGCAGCCGCTCTTCTGTCACTGCCGCCAGAATCGCCGCACGGCGGACCGGGCTTGAGTACATGTCGTATCCGAGCGCAGCGAGGCTTCGGCTGGTCTGGGGCTCCATCAGAACGATGGGGGTCCGCATCTCCTCGCTGGTTTCGGGCCAGGGGGCGCGGGCGATGCCGTAATTCCGCTCGAGCTCCCGCGCGATGGTTGCATCCGACTGCGCGCCGGCGGGCAGGTACCGCGCGAAACCGATGCCCTGGACGCCGCTGAACTGCTCGCTTCTCTGCAGATGCCGCACGAAGATCTTGAACGCTTCGGCGCTTGGAACTTCACCGGTGGCCTCGAACAGCGCCTCCGTGGACTTGACCAGCAGGATATGGCTCTCGATCCGGTCGCTCAGTCGCTGAACCGCATTTTCGGCCGTGGCCGAAAAGCTCATCTTGTTGGCGTGGTCGATCGTGTACCAGGACGCCGCCGCCGTCAGCAGGCCGACAAGCGAGACCACTGCAAATATCAGGATTGGCTGGACACGGTACAGCACGCGCAAGACCTTCTTCAACGGATTCGGCTCAATCCGCTAAGGCGTTTGAGCCGCCATGGCAAGCGTGATTCCAAAAGGCAGGATCGGGTAAACATGCAAGCCGTTCTTTGCGCCGGAGCAAGCCGGGCGAGGAAAATCAGCTGCACGGATAGGGGGAAAACCAGAATCCGTCTATGACACAGGTTAAGCGGGGATCAGTTGGAAGCGATTTTGTTGATCAGGTCCGGCATGCCGGGTTTGGTGGAGAAGTCCATCAGGAACCGGTCGTCGAAATCCGCAAAACTCACCGACCGGCGGATTTGCGGGAAAGAGACGAAGCCCTTCTCGATGCGCATCAGGTTTTCCTTGCAAAGCCGCCCGATCGACCGGTTGACGTGGACTGTCGACAGGCCCATGCAATCGCCAATCTGTTCCTGTGTCAGCTGGAGTTCGAACCCCTTGCCGCTCGCCTGGCCGACCTGCTCGAGCCGGGTCCACAGTTCCAGGAGGAAGTGCAGGATGCGTTGCGCGGCGGTGCGTGCGCCGAGCGAGACCTTGTGCTCGGCCAGAATGTTGGCATGGCGCACCGTCATCCAGTCAAGGCCCGATGCGAGCACCGGAAAGCGGCGGTGGATCTCGAGGATGCGAACCGGCTCGATCAGCGCCAGCGAGGACTTTGTCAGCGCGGCTGCGGAATAGATCGATGACGTGTTGAAGCTGACATGCAGGCCGATGAAATCGCCGGGCAGCGAAACGCCGATGATCAGCCGTCGTCCGCCCGCGGTGATCCGGTAGCGCATGACCCAACCGCTGCGGACCAGAAAGGTGAGCCGCATCACCTCGCCGTCGTGGATGAACGCATCGCCCTTGTCGACCGAGGCCTGGTTGACCTGCATGGTTTCCAGGTAATCGACCTCTTCGGCGGTGAGCAGCATGGACCGACCCAGCCGCCTGACCAGCGGACTGGCGTCTTCGGGGATGGCACTCCGGCTTTCTGATGGCATTGTCTGGCTCACGAAAAAGACCCGGCAGTCAGTCTGCCGGGTCCTTCATATAGGCGATTAGCTTCGGCCAAGCCAGCTGTCGATTTCCTTTTCGGCTTCGTCACGGGTCTTGCCGTAACGGGCCTGGATCTTGCCGGCCAGCTCGTCGCGGCGGCCTTCGACCACGTCGAGGTCATCGTCGGTGAGCTTGCCCCACTGCGCCTGAGCCTTGCCGCGATATTCCTTCCATTTGCCTTCAACAATATCCCAGTTCATAGAAATTCTCCTTGTCATCATTTGTCTGGTAGCCGCTGTCCGCTTTCGCCAACCGGCTCGCTACATCAACGCCGAACCGGATTTTTGGTTCCAGGTTCGCCGGTCGAAAACAGAAGCGTGTGGCTCGAGGCAGCGTGTCCCTGCTGCCCCAAACGCAGCGGCGGCGCCGCGAAGGCGCCGCCGGCTCTCAGCTCTCGGGTCGGATCAATCCTCAAGGGCGTGATGGCGGGCATCAAGGCGTCGGATGACATCCTCGATTTCGGAGCGATGCTTCAACAGCAGCGCTTGCGCCGCGTCGAAAACGCCGGCCGGAACCGAATCCCTGTTCTTGGCAAGCGCTTCGATCGCATCGTCATAGGAAGACACGATGCGGCGTTCGCCGTCGACGACGGCAGGGAGAACGTCGCCGTCCAGATCGGTGAAGAACGCCCTGGTGCGGACCACGCCTTCGTGAACCGTCGACATGAACGACCCGTCTTCCGAGGGGTGCCGGCCGTGGGCGACCAGGAACTGGGCCAGTTCGCCCGCCTGGCGATCCGTCGTCTCACGGGTTGTTTCCAGCACGGTCCTGATTTCCGGTTCCGCCTTCTCGAGCATCACGTCATAGCCGTGAACGGCATCAATGAGGGCGATATGGGTATCGCCCACGGCATCCAGAACCTCGGCTGTGACTACGTCTATCGTTTCGCTACTCATGATAAACCTCTTGTGCAGGTGTTTTGCTTGGGGATGGTTTGGGTAACTTTCTTCCGGGCAGGGTCGTCCCGGGGTCTTCCTGTCCTGGCTTGGGCGCAGGGACCGATCAGTTCAACCGACGGGTCTCGTCGGTCGGGCCCGATTGGGCAAGGGCCGGGCTGGTCATCTCGGGATTGATCAGCTCAAGCACGACTTCAAGGTCGCCCTCGGCGGAAACATCCCAGACGATCTCGGCATCTTCGTAAAACAGCGCCGGATCGATCTCGACACATTTGCCCAGGGCGTGGCCCTGCTCCACCGTGATCATCATGCGGATGGACGGAGACAGGTCCGCCTCGCACTGCCGGACGGTCTCGTAGGCGACAACCGGTGCGGGCTGCTCTGCGCAAGTCTGGTAATCATCGCTGCAGGCGATCAGAATCATGAAGGCTGCTATGTGTTCCATGACGCTTCTCCTTTGAGGAGATTAACGCCCGGCCCTGCGGGAAGTTCCGCACGGGAGAATTTTCCGGATCAATGCCCCGTCGCCGATGGATGGCGGAAAGGCCTGCGGACCTGGATTTTCAGCTGAGTTCGTACTGGCTGTCGGGAATGGTCAGCTCGTAGAGGATCTGGGAGTCGCTCGACTCGTGACGCACGCCCGCCGACAGGGCCTGGGGCACGATGCGTTTGAGCACGGTGCCGGAAAACCCTGTCCCGTGGGCAGGTGGCAGCCCGCTGGCGATGGGCGCCAGCAGGAATTTTTCCGTCCAGGTGATGATCAGTTCGTTCTCGTTGCGGTCGTTGAGGTGCTTGTGCGCCGACAGCACGATTTCGCCCCCCGCGGGTCCAAGGGCGCCCGTGGCCAGGGAATTGATCGTCAGCTCGTGCAGAGCCAGCCCGAGGTGCAGCGCCGCATTGGGAAGCAGGTAGGCATCCTCGCCCACCATCGAAAAGCCGGCCGGCGTGTCGCCGACCAGCGGCCGCAACTGGGATTTCGTGAGTTCGAAAAGGGCGGCGCCCCGCCAGTCCGATGCGGTCACCAGATCCTGCGACTGGGCCATGGACTGGATCCGGTTGCGGAACGCGAACAGGAATTCGTCTAGATCGTGCGCGGACCGAGCGGTTTGCGAGGCGATCGACTGAATGATCGCCAGCAGGTTTTTCGACCGGTGGTTCAGTTCGCGCAGCAGCGTCCGCAGCACGGTTTCCCGGTACTTCAGGTCGTCAATGTCCAGGATCGTCGTCACGACGCCGATCACCGCGCCGGTGTCGTCCCTGTCGGGATCCATGTGCAGGAGATACCAGCGCCGCTTCTGGTTGGCTTCGCGCTGGACTTCGAGCTTAGAGGCTTCTCCGGAAGAGAGCACCTCGCGCTTGGCGGAAGCAATTCTTGCCGCCTGCACCTCGCCAAACAGAGCCTGGTCGGACTTGCCGATCACATCGGCCTCCCGTGGCCACAATTCGGGCAGGTTGGCGCAGAAACCGATGATGAGGTCGGTATCCTGGTAAATCATCGACACGCCAGCATTCCGCAATCCCGCCAGCACGAAGTTCAGCCGATGGGACTCCTTGGGTGAATTCAGGGGCATCGAGCACTCTTTACCGTGTTGGCCTGGGGCAACGTTTCGGCCGGGATCCATCGGGACGGACCGCGGGCGCCGGAACCCAAGCCGGCGCCCGCTTCCATGGTGTGGCGCGCTGCCTTGAGGGGAAGGTCAGCTGGCCTCGGGGTCAGGCTTTCCGGATGAAATTCATGACCAGCGAAATAACCAGAAGCGCCACGAACAGGAAGAACAGAATCTGGGCGATACCTGCCGAAGCTCCGGCGATGCCGCCAAAACCCAGAACACCTGCGATGATGGCGACGACGAGAAAGACGAGAGCATAATAAAGCATCGATAAACTCCTTTGTCATTGATGCTCGCTCAACGTTTCTCGTTTCAATTGGTTCCAGTCATCGGCGGAACCTCATCGGCAGGATCATTGGCGGAATTGAAAAACAGCGCCTGGCTGATCAGAGCCTTGACCATATCCGGGTTGAAAGGCTTGGTCACCAAGAATGCCGGCTCCGGCTTTTCGCCGGTCAAAAGGCGTTCGGGAAAGGCGGTGATGAAAATAACCGGAAGCGTCTCGTCCTTGAGGATGTCGTTGACCGCATCGATCCCGGAGCTTCCGTCAGCCAGCTGGATATCGGCCAGGATCATCTTGGGTCGGGTGCGCTTGTATAGCTCGAGCGCCTCCATCCGGGTCCGGGCAATCCCGGTGACGCGATGACCAAGCGTTTCCACCATGTCCTCGATGTCCATGGCGATCAGCGGCTCATCCTCGATGATCATGATGTCGGTAGCGACCTGCTCGGATATTTCCCGTGCCGCCTGGTCGAGGAGACCGGAAAGCCCGGCGCCGTCGACCTCGAGGATTTCAGCGCATTGATCGGGAGTGAAGCCCTCCACCGCGATCAGAAGGAACGCCTTGCGGGCCTGCGGGGTCACCGCCTCCAGATTGGCGGCTGCCTTTTTCTCCCAGCCGAAGGGGGTCACGGTCTCGGGCATTGGAACCGACAGGCTGTCGAAGAGTTGAGAGTAGAGCTTGTAGAGCGCAACGCGATCATCGCCGGAAACGGGAAACACGGAGAGATCGGCGATAAGCGCTTCGAGTGTTGCGGCGACAAAAGCGTCACCGGATGTTTGCGACCCGGTTACCGCGCGCGAAAAGCGACGTAGATAAGGAAGATGCGGCGCGATGCGCATGGATAATGTCGTCATTTTTTACCCCTTGATTGTCCACAGAAAGTGGCGACAACACAACAAACGCACGATTTGAAAAAAAGTTCCCGCATCGTGGAACTTTTTTTTAGGCGGCGCATTATATGGTCAATGTGTTGATTCAAAAATGGGCTGGCAAGGGGTATGATGACCAAAAACAGCAACGGCGCACCCGCTGCGGGCAGGCGATCCAATCATGAAGCGAGCGATGCAATCGCCTCGCAGCTGAAGCGCTATTACAAATCCGTGGAACAGGAGCCGATCCCCGATTCGCTGCTCGACCTGCTCGAGAAGCTTGATCAGGCGGAGCGTGCCGGCATAGCCGATGGCGCAAACTGAGATGAGCGCGCCCCAATCCATCGCAGCCGATGCCGCGACGCCGTACTCCTTCAAGCGCGAGATGCTCGCCGCGTTGCCGGGTCTGCGGGCCTTTGCAGTGTCGCTGGCGCGCCGTCACGACCGTGCCGATGACCTGGTGCAGGAAACGGTGATGAAGGCCTGGGGCAAGCAGGAGAGTTTCCAGCCGGGAACGAACATGCGCGCCTGGCTGTTCACCATCCTGCGGAACGAATTCTACAGCCAGATGCGCAGGAAGGGCCGGGAGCTTCCCGATCCCGACGGCGTGTTCGCCGGCAACCTCGCCACCCATCCCGAGCAATACGGCAAGCTCGACATGGCCGACTTCAAGGCGGCGCTCGACACCTTGCCCGACGACCAGCGCGAGGCGATCATCCTGATCGGCGCGTCGGGATTTGCCTATGAGGAAGCAGCCGAGATCGCCGGCGTGGCCGTGGGCACGATCAAGAGCCGCGTCAACCGCGCGCGCAACAGGTTGCGGGAACTGCTCGGCATCGAAGGCGAGGGCGACTACGGCCCCGACAGCACCTCGGCGCCGCTGGTCAACAAGGGTTCCGCCGGCATGTAGATGCACCGGACCGCAAGCCGCTCAGTCGGCGGCGTCCGGTCCGGTCATGGCGAGCGGCACCACCCACCGGTCATAATCCTTTTCATCGACACCTGCGTCCATTGCGGCCCTACGCAGGGTCAAGCCCTCCGCATGGGCGCGCTTGGCGATGGCTGCGGCCCGGTCGTAGCCCACATGCGGCGCCAGCGCCGTGACCAGCATCAGCGATTGCGCCATCAGGCTTTCGATCCGCGCCAGGTCGGGTTCGATCCCGGCCACGCACTTGTCGGTGAAGGACCGCGCCGCGTCGCCCAGGAGCCGGATCGACTGCAGCACGTTGAGGATGATCACCGGCTTGAACACGTTCAGTTCGAAATTGCCCTGGCTGCCCGCGAAGGTCACGGTCACGTGGTTGCCGATGACCTGCGCGCAGACCATGGTCAGCGCCTCGGATTGCGTCGGGTTGACCTTGCCCGGCATGATCGACGAGCCCGGCTCGTTCTCCGGCAGGATCAGTTCGCCCAGTCCCGAGCGCGGGCCTGAGCCCAGGAACCGGATATCCTGGGCGATCTTGAACAGCCCCGCCGCCAGCGTGTTGAGCGCGCCTGACAGCTCCACCATGGAATCGTGGGCGGCGATGGCCTCGAACTTGTTGGCCGCACTCGTGAACGGCAGGCCCGTCAGCCGCGCCACATGGGCGGCGAAGCTTTCGGCGAAGCCCGCGGGCGCGTTCAGCCCGGTGCCCACGGCGGTCGCGCCCTGGGCGAGCGGATAGAGCCGCGGCAGGCAGGCCTTGAGCCGGGCGATGCCCGCCTGCACCTGTGCGGCGTAGCCCGAGAATTCCTGGCCGAGCGTGATCGGGGTGGCGTCCTGAAGATGGGTGCGGCCAAGCTTGACGATCCCCTGCCAGGCCTTGCTCTTGGCATCGAGCGCCACGTGAAGGTGCGACAGCGCCGGGATGAGCCGGTCGGCAAGCTCCCGCGCCGCGGCGATATGCATCGCCGTGGGGAAGCTGTCGTTGGAGGATTGCGAGCGGTTGACATGGTCGTTGGGGTGGACCGGGGATTTCGATCCGGCAACCCCGCCCAGCACCGCAATGGCGCGGTTGGCGATCACCTCGTTGACATTCATGTTGGTCTGCGTGCCCGAGCCCGTCTGCCAGACCCTGAGCGGGAAATGCGCGTCGAGCGCCCCGTCGGCGACCTCGGCGGCGGCGGCCGCAATGGCGTGGCCGATGGACGGCTCAATCAGCCCCGCTTCCATGTTGGCAAGCACCGCCGCCTGCTTGACCAGGCCTAGCGCATGGATGAGCGGCAGCGGCATAGTCTCGTCGCCGATGCGGAAATTGTCGAGGCTGCGCTCGGTCTGCGCCCCCCACAGCCGGTCCGCCCTGACCTCGATGGGTCCGAAGGAATCGGTTTCGGTGCGTGTGCCGGTCATGGGCTCTCCCTTTCTGTCTCGAGCGCGGTCGCGGCGCTGCATCATGAATCCACGGTCAACCGGCCGTCTGGCGAGGACGAAGTCCAGGCCTTGGCATCGGCGCCTGGCATGCTATCACAACCTTTCTCCCACGGCGGGCGTCGGATTGCCATTGGCAGTGTGGGGTCGAGCAAGAGGCAGGGCGGCGTGACGCGCCCGGACTGTGACAGGAACCAGGCATGAAACGCGGATACCGGCAGCTGATTGACGAGGCCGAAGCCAGGATCGAAACGCTGACGATCAAGGCGGCGTCAGCACTTCACGGCAGCGGCGATGTCACCTTTGTCGACCTGCGCGATCGCCGGGAGCTTGAGCGCGACGGCCGTATCCCCGGCGCGTTCAACTGTCCGCGCGGCATGCTCGAATTCTGGATCGATCCGGAAAGCCCCTACCACAAACCCGTTTTCGCCGAACCGAAGCGGTTCGTCTTCTATTGCGCCAGCGGCTGGCGGTCGGCGCTGGCGACGCTTGCCGCCCAGGAAATGGGGCTCGGGCCGGTCTGTCATGTCGCGGGCGGCTTCTCGGCTTGGAAGCAGGCCGGCAAGCCGACCGAAGCGGTGGACCGCAAGGCCTAATGCATGTCGCGCTCAAATGTATTCATTTGAGCGATGACGTACATGCATTGATTCAAAGTGCTACAGCGACCTTTGCGCATCCGATTGGATGCGCGGCGCTGTAGCCGGTTCCCGCAGACGATCCCGGCGCCGGGCAGGGGCCCTTGCGCCGGGCAACGTCGTCACTGTCTGGCGACCGAGAAGTAAGCAAGAGCTTACTGATGGCCGGTCACCGCTTCGTGTAGGTGCCGAACTTCACCCAGGTGCCGCCGCGGCGGGAGGAGTCCACGCAGGCCGTGACGAAGGCCACCCCGGCAAGCCCCTCGGCAATGCCGGGAAAGGTCACCCCCTCCGGAACCGGCTTGCCATCCCGGCGGGCGACGATGGCTTCGGCGGCTTCACTGTAGATGGTGGCAAAGCCCTCGAGATAGCCTTCCGGATGGCCCCCGGGAATGCGGCTGACCCGCTGGCCGGCGGCAGTGGCACCGGCGCCGTTGCGGGTAAGAAGCCGCTTTGGCTGGCCCAGCGGCGTGTACCAGAGATAGTTCGGGTCCTCCTGGGCCCATTCAATCCCGCCCTTTTCGCCGTAGACCCTGAGTTTGAGCGCGTTCTCGTTGCCCGGCGCCACCTGGCTGCACCAGAGCATCCCCTTGGCGCCGCCCGCAAACCGCATCAGCACATGGCCGTTGTCATCGACCTTGCGGCCTTCGACGAAACTGTCGAGATCGGCGCAGAGCTCCTCAAGCTCGAGGCCAGACACGAAGCTCGCCAGGTTGAAGGCGTGGGTGCCGATGTCGCCGGTCGAGCCGCCGACGCCCGAGCGCGCCGGATCTGTGCGCCATCCGGCTTGCTTCTGTCCGGTTTTCTCGAGGTTTTCCGTGAGCCAGTCCTGCGCATATTCGACCTGTACCAGCCGGATCGGCCCGAGCTCGCCGCTTTCGACCATCGCCCGCGCCTGGCGGATCATCGGGTAACCGGTGTAATTGTGCGTGAGCACGAACAAGGCGCCCGATGTCTCCGCAGCCTTGGCGAGCTTGCGCGCGTCGGCAAGCGTCGAGGTCAGCGGCTTGTCGCAGATCACATGGATGCCGCGCTTCAGGAATTCGCGCGCCACGGGGAAGTGCATGTGGTTAGGGGTGACGATCGCCACCGCCTCGATGCCGTTCTTAAGCCGTGCTTCCCGCTTGGCCATTTCCACGTAATCGCCATAGGCGCGGTCGGCGGCGACGCCGAGATCGGCGGCCGAGGCCTTGGACTTCTCCGGCGTCGAGGAGAATGCGCCGGCGACAAGTTCATAGCGGTCATCGATGCGCGAGGCGATGCGGTGCACGCCGCCGATGAACGCGTCGCGCCCGCCGCCGACCATGCCGAGTCGGATCCGCCGGGAGGCGGTGGTGGTGGAGCCTTCGATAGCCATGATCTTCCCTCCGCTCAGGAAATGCCGAGCATGCGGCGGTTGGCGTCGTCGTCGGTGCCGCCATCGGCGAAATCGTCGAAGGCGCGCTCGGTGACGCGGATGATGTGGTCGGAGACGAACTGCGCGCCTTCGCGGGCCCCGTCCTCGGGGTGCTTCAAACAGCATTCCCATTCGACCACGGCCCAACCATCGAAATCATTGGCCGCCATCTTCGAGAAGATCGCGCCGAAATCGACCTGTCCGTCGCCGAGTGAACGGAAGCGGCCGGCCCGGTCGACCCAGGACTGGTAGCCCGAATAGACGCCCTGCCGACCGGTCGGGTTGAACTCGGCATCCTTGACGTGGAACATCCGGATCCGGTCCTTGTAGATGTCGATATTGTCGATGTAGTCGAGGCACTGCAGCACATAGTGCGAGGGATCGTAGAGCATGTTGCAGCGGGCGTGATTGCCGACGCGCTCGAGGAACATCTCGAAGGTCACGCCGTCATGCAGGTCTTCGCCCGGATGGATCTCGTAGCAGACATCGACGCCGCAGTCCTCGGCGTAGTCGAGGATCGGGCGCCAGCGCCTGGCAAGCTCGTCGAAGGCGGTCTCGACCAGGCCCGCAGGCCGCTGCGGCCAGGGATAGATATAGGGCCAGGCGAGCGCGCCCGAAAAGCTCGCCATCGCATTCAGGCCCATGTGGCGCGAGGCGGAAAGCGCCATCCTGACCTGGTTGACCGCCCATTCCTGCCGCGCCTTCGGATTGCCGCGCACCTGCGGCGCCGCAAAGCCGTCGAAGGCCTCGTCATAGGCGGGGTGCACGGCGACCAGCTGGCCCTGCAGATGGGTCGACAGCTCTGTCACCTCGACGCCGTTCGCCCGCGCCACGCCCTTGAACTCGTCGCAATAGTCCTTCGACGAGCCTGCCTTCTCAAGATCGATCAGGCGGCCGTCCCAGCTCGGAACCTGCACACCCTTGTAGCCGCAGTCGGCGGCCCATTTGGTGATCGAGTCCCAGGAATTGAACGGTGCCGCGTCGCCGGCGAACTGCGCCAGGAACAGCGCTGGACCCTTGATGGTTTTCATTGGTTTTCTCCTCCAGAATTCGGTTATGCCGCCGCTTGGGGTCTCTTCGTCGATCAGGCCGGGGTGAGGGCGCCGGGCGGTGCGTGTCGCGCGTCGGATGCCAGTGACGCTTCAAACCCGGCTCGCGTGGCCCTTCCCCGTCCCGGCTCTTCAGGTGACTCCAAGGGAATTGGTGATGTGTCTGTACCCTTCCCGATACACTGCCTCCGGGGTTTCTGCAAAGTCCCTCCAGACCTTGGTGGCCGCAGCGAGATCCGGCAGCCCCCTGCCGAAGCTCTCGATGGCCAGCCATCCGTCATAGCCGATGGAGCGGATCGCCGCATAGGTCTCCTGCCACGGAATATTGCCGCGCCCAGGCACGCCACGATCATTTTCGGAAATGTGGATATGGGCGACGCTGCCGGCATTGCGGGTCAGCGCGCCGATGGGATCGGTCTCTTCGATGTTGGCATGGAACGTGTCATACATCGCGCGAATGCTGGGATGGCCGATCTCGCCGAGATGGGCCGCCAGGCTGTCCATGGTGTTGACCAGATAGCATTCGAAGCGGTTCAGCGCCTCGAGCGCAACCGTGATACCGAGCCCCGCGGCATGGTCGCCGATCTGGCGCTGCGAGGCGACCGAATTGGCAAATTCCTGCGCCGTCGGGCCTTCCCCCGAGAAATGCCCCAGGGTCGAATGCAGCGGGCCGCAGATCAGGCTTGCGCCGAGCGCATGGGCCTTGTCGAGCGTCGCGCGCATGTAGTCCACGCCTCGGGCGCGTTGCGCCGCATCGCCGATCAGGTTCATGGAGGGGTCGCCCATGGCCGAAACGGCGGTGCGGTCAAGCCCGATGTCGTCAAGCAGCAGGGCGAGGTCCCTGTAATGCCGGACGTCGCCCTCGAACACGGGAACCTCCACGCCGTCAAAACCGGTGGCCTTTATATCGCGCAGCAGCGCTTCGTGGTCGTGGCCAACATGCGTGGTCCACAAGAACATGTTCATCCCGATCTTCATCGAGGCCCCCCAACGGACTGCAATGCCTGTTTTGGTCAATCTGGTAATACCAAATTGTTCCGACGGATAAAATCATCATGTTTGTTATCGGGATGCAAGGCCAAAAACAGCCGTAAACGAGACTATATGTTCTGGAAAGCCAAATTTGGAGGCTTGATTAGATTTAAAATTGGCTTTAATTGGTCTAACCAGAATGAACATCGGAAACCAGCGGCGGGGGAGGTGGAGTCCTGCTGCAAGGGAGGATCATCATGCACCTGTCGACCCATAACTGGATGCGCGCCGAGCCGCTGGAGGTGACGCTGCGCCGGATCAAGAAATTTGGCTATGAAAGCATCGAGATTTCGGGTGAGCCAACCCAGTACGACATCAAGGAGACCCGCGCCCTGCTCAAGGAGCACGGCATCCGCTGCTGGGGCGCGGTGACGCTCACGCTCGGCGAACGCAACCTTGCGGCCAAGGACGAGGGGCAGCGGGCCCGCACGGTCGATTACGTCAAGAGCGTGCTGACCATGGTCAGCGAACTCGAAGGCGAGGTGATCACGCTGGTCCCGGCCACCGTCGGCAAGGTCCAGCCCGATGCGACCGAGGAAGAGGAATGGCGCTGGCTGGTGGAGGCCACCAAGGAGTGCTTCGCCCATTCCCAGAAGGTCGGCGTGAAGGTCGCCATCGAGCCGCTCAACCGCTTCGAGACCTACATCTTCAACCGGGCCGCCCAGGCGCTGGCGCTTGCCGATGCGGTGCACCCGGATTGCGGCGTGTGCCTGGACGCCTACCACCTCAACATGGAGGAATCCAACATCTATGACGCCATCCGCCTGGCCGGAAAGCGTCTTTTCGACTTCCACATCGCCGACAACAACCGCTTCGCCGCCGGGCTCGGCCATCTCGACTGGCCGAAGATCGTCGCAACGCTCAAGGAGATCGGCTATGACGGCGCGCTGACCAACGAGTTCGTCGCTCCCGTCGACCGCACGCCTGCCGCGATCTATCCCGACATGGTCGAGCGCGAGCCGGTCGACATCTCGCCCGAGCAGCTCAAGTTCATCCAGGACCATGGATCCAGCCTGCTCACCGAAAAGTTCTATTCGGACCAGATGCGCATAACGGCGGAAACGATCCTGCCGCTGATCAAGTAAACCGAAAGAGGCGTCCACCGGGGCGGAATGCTCCGCCGCCGGGGTGCGAGGGTCCCTGTCATGAAAATCAAATCCGTCCATGCGCGGTGGATCCAGATACCGATCGAGCAGGCGCGGCAGCACACCAGCGATTTCGGCACGCTGCGGACGTTCGACGCGGCCATCCTGCGCATCGAGACCGACGACGGCGTCGTCGGCTGGGGCGAGGGCAAGAACGCCGCCGGCAGCTCCGGCAACTACGCCACGCTTGTCCGCCTGCTCAACGAGGATTTCGGGCCGCGCATCATCGGACGCGACCCGGCCGACATCTCCTTCATCTGGGAGGATCTCTACAATGGCGTGCGGTCGCAGAAGGCGGCGATGGCCGGCCACGCCATGCCCGAAATGGCCCGGCGCGGCCTGACCGTTGCCGCCATCAGCGCGATCGACATCGCCTTGTGGGACATTCTCGGCAAGGCCGATGGCAAGCCGGTGTGGAGGCTTCTGGGCGGGCGCAAGGCCGAACGGATGCAGGCCTATGCCTCGGGCGGCTGGGCGAGCGCCGACAAGATCGGCGAGCAACTGCAGTCCTACATCGACCAGGGCGGCTTCCGCTCGGTCAAGATGCGGGTGGGCGCGATGGATTCCTCCCCCCATGTCTCGGCCGAGCGCGTCAAGGCGGCGCGCAAGGCGCTCGGGCCGGATGTGGAGCTGGCCGTGGACGCCCACGGCACCTACACGGTCGCGGGCGCCAGGCGCTTCGCGCACATGGTCGCCGATTGCGACCTGGCCTGGTTCGAGGAGCCGGTCATCGCCGACGACAAGGCGGGCATCGCCGAAGTCCGCGCCTCGGTCTCGGTGCCGATTGCCACCGGCGAAAGCGAGGCGACCCGGTTTGCCTTCCGCGACCTTGCCGTGAGGCGCGCGGCGGACATCTTCCAGCCCGACCCGGCCTTCTGCGGCGGCATCACCGAAGCCATGCGCATCGGTACGCTGGCCTCGGCCTTCAATCTGCGCCTGTCGCCGCATCTGTGGGCGGGCGCGCCGTGCTTCTTTGCCGGGCTGCACGTCTGTGCGGCGTCGCCCGCGAGTTTCATCGTCGAGTTTTCCCTTGGCGCGAACCCGATGATACATGATATCATCGACGAGACGGTCGAAGCTCGCGACGGGATGATCGAGTTTCCCGACAAGCCGGGCCTCGGCTTCACGATGAACGAAGCCATCCTGCAGAAATACACAATAGCCTTATGACCAGCACCGAAAGCGAATTCCTTCCCGGCCTCGTGGCCTACATCGTCGAGACAGCCGGCGCCAACGGCGACAAGGCGCCTTCCGAGCGGGAACTCGCGGAACATTTTGCGGTCAGCCGGGGCCAGGTGCGCGAATCCCTGGCGATCCTCGAAGCCCTGCAGCTGATCGAGCGGCGCGCCAAGTCCGGGATCTATCTGACCATGGATTCAGCGGGGCTGAATGCGATGGTGCTGCTCGCCAGGGCCGGCGTTCAGCTCAAGCCGCGCCAGATCTTCGAAGCGGTCGAGCTGCGCAAGATCCACGAGATCAAGGCCGCAGAACTCGCGGCGCAGCGCGCCACCGCCGAGAACCTCGAGCGGCTGCGCGATATCCTGGAGCGTTCGGAACGCCAGATCGAGGCTGGCCTCGGCCTGCATCGGCTCGATGGGGAATTCCATCTGGAGATCGTCCGCGCCACCCAGAACGACATGTTCTACAAGATCTGCTCGAGCTTCTATGCCGCGAGCGAGCAGCGCCTGCCGATCTATTTCGGCAAGGCAGAACGCAACATCAAGTCGCACAACGAGCACAAGCAGATCTATGACGCCCTGTCCCGCCGCGACAGCATCCTGGCGCAGGCCCTGATGAACACCCATCTCGGCCGCGCCCAGAGCTACTGGACGGAAATTCTCGATGCCAGCGGCGAACAGCAGGCCCAGGCTTCCCAACTGCCGCCGGCGCTTGTCTGAAAGCTGCTTCTCAAACCCGGGGCCGATCGGATGCCAGCCATGATCTTTTCGACCCATCCGCTTCACCCCGAGGTGACCGCCGAGTTGCGCACGCTGGGCGACCTCGTGATCGCCAGCGCGCCGTCTGAGGCGGCGATCCTGAACGAAAGCGCCGGCGCGTCGATCATTGTCGTGCGCGCGCCGATTCCACCCGAGATTTTTACCCGCGAGAAGGCCCTCAAGGCTGCGGTCAGGCACGGGGCAGGTCTTGACATGATCCCGCTCGACGCCGCCACGCAGGCCGGCGTTCTGGTGGCCAATGTGCCGGGCGTCAACGCCGTCACGGTGGCCGAGCATTGCATCTGGTCGGCACTCGCGCTGCTACGCCGCTATCCCTCCGTCAGCGCCGACCTCAGAACCGCCGGCTGGGCCGTCGCCCGGGCGCATTCCGACCACGGCCGTGAACTCAGCGGGCGCACGATCGGCATCGTCGGGATGGGCAATGTCGGCACCGCGCTGTTCCGGATCGCGCGCGGCGGCTTCGGCATGAAGGTGCTTGCCGTCACCAGCAGGCCGGAAGACCTGCCCGACGGCGCCGAGGCCGCCGACTTGCCCACGGCTCTGGCGCACAGTGACGTGGTTGTCCTCGCCTGTCCCCTGAACGACAGGACCCGCGGCATGATCAGCGCCGGCGAACTGGCGCTGATGCAGCCCGGCGCAGTGCTCGTCAATGTCGCGCGCGGCCCGGTGGTAGATGAGCGGGCGCTGCTTGACGCCCTGCGGGCCAATGCCATCGGCGGGGCCGTGCTTGATGTGTTCGACCAGCAGCCCCTGCCGGGCGACCATCCCTTGCTGTCGCTGCGCAACGTCATCCTCACCCCGCACATGGCCGGCATCACCGAGGAAAGCATGCTGCGCATGGGGCAGGGCGTGGTGATGGAGACGCGGCGCATTCTCGCAGGCCAGAAGCCCGTGAATTTCTGCAATCGGGAGGTCTGGCAGGAGTACCGCGCCCGTTTCGGCGCGCACGGTCTGGAGTGAGAGCCTCCGATTCTGGAGCGGCTCAGCGGAAGACCGGGTCTTCCGAGAACCGCTCCAGCCCCGGGAGGGGCGGGAGCGACGCCAAGGGGCGCGAGCTCAATCCAGATCCAAATTGCGCCCGGTGGACGGGTCGAACGACAAGACCTTCGCAGGCCTCCAGCCGAACCTGACCACCTCGTCGATCTGAACCTTCGTCTGCGCCGAGACGGTGGCATGCAGATGCGTGCCGTCGATATCGAGCGTCAGGATCTTGATCACGCCGTGGTTCTCGATGTCGAAGACCCGGGCCGACCCCGGTCCGCTGTCGTCCAGCACCACGTCCTCGGGCCGGATGCCGAAGCTGATCCGGGCGCCGTCCGATCCATGGATCCGGATCACCGGCAGGGTGAACCCGCCTGCATCGAGAACCGCAGCGCCGCCCCGCAGAGTGCCGTCGAGCAGGTTCATCGGCGGCGTGCCGACCGACCGCGCCACGAAGGTGTTGATCGGCCTGGCATAGATCTCGGACGGGGTGCCGACCTGCACCAGCCGACCCTTGTTGAGCACGCCGATCTTGTCTCCCATCGACATCGCCTCGACCTGA
This sequence comes from Hoeflea sp., assembly GCF_030682515.1. Lineage (GTDB taxonomy): Bacteria > Pseudomonadota > Alphaproteobacteria > Rhizobiales > Rhizobiaceae > Hoeflea. The sequence continues at coordinate 44,210 of NZ_JAUXOD010000122.1, forward strand.
TCGTGGGTCACGAACACGAAGGTCGCGCCCAGCTCGCTGTGCAGCTTCTTGAGCTCAACCCTCAGCACATCGCGCAGGTTGGCGTCGAGCGCCGACAACGGCTCGTCCATCAGGAACACGCGCGGCTTGCGCACGATCGCCCGGCCGATCGAGACCCGCTGCATCTCGCCGCCCGACAGCCGCTCCACCTTGCGGTCGAGCAGCCTTGTGATCTGCAGCGTCTCGGCGACGCGGTCGACCCGGTCCTTGATCTCGGCTGTGGTCAGGTTGTGGGTGCGGGACTTGAGCGGGAACTCGAGATTGCCGCGCACCGTGAGCCGCGGATAGAGCGAGTATTGCTGCAGCACCAGCGCCACGTCGCGCTCGGCGGCGTTCCAGCCGGTGGCGTCCTGCCCGTCGATGATGACCTTGCCCGAATTGGGTTTTTCGAGCCCGGCGATCACCCGCAATGTGGTGGTCTTGCCGGCGCCGGTCTGACCGAGCAGCACGAAGAACTCGCCGTCCTTGATGTCGAGGTCCAGATCGCGCAACGCGGTGTTTGGGCCGAACTTCTTGGTGACGCCCTGCAATGCGATGTCGGCCATCAGTTGGCTCCCCGCAGATTGAGGCCGGTGGCCGTGTCGAAGAAATGCGTCTGCGCCGGATCCAGCCGGGCCCAGACCTTCTGGCCTTGGCCCTGGACGAAGCCGCTTGCCGTGCGGGCGCGCAGCACCGTGTGGCCAAGGCGCACATCGACGATGTCATGGCTGCCCAGGGGTTCGATATTGGTTGTTTCCACTTCGAGATAGCCTTCGGTCGGTTGATGCTCGAGCAGCACCGCTTCAGGGCGAGCGCCCAATGCGAGGTCGGCCTGCGTGCCGCGCACACGGGCCAGTGCGTCGTCGGGAAAGCCGAAGCTGGCGTCAGCGCCGGTGAGCGTCACGCTGTTTCCCTCGATGCGCGCGCCGTTGACGTTCATCACCGGCGAGCCCACGAACTTGGCCACGAACAGGTTGGTCGGATGCAGATAGACCTCGTCCGGCGCCCCCACCTGCTGCAGCACGCCGTCATGCAGGATGACGATGCGGTCGGCCAGGCTCATCGCCTCGATCTGGTCGTGGGTGACATAGACCGAGGTCGAGCCGCGGGCGATGTGCAGGCGCTTGATTTCGGCGCGCATCTGCTCGCGCAGCTTGGCGTCGAGCACGCCCAGCGGCTCGTCCATCAAGAGCGCCTGCGGCCGGCGGACGAGCGCACGCGCGATCGCCACGCGCTGCATGTCGCCGCCCGACAGCGCGGAGGGCTTGCGGTTGAGATGCTCGGCGATCTGCAGGATCTCGGCCACCTCGTTGACGGCCTTGTCGCGCTCGGTCGCGTTCATCCGCACCGCGCGCAGCGGGAAGGAAATGTTCTCGCGCACGTTCATGTGCGGATAGAGCGAGAAGGACTGGAACACGAAGGCGATGTCGCGATCGGCGGCCTTGCGGTCCTGCACCTCCGTGCCGTTGATCAGGATCTTGCCCGAGGTCACGGATTCGAGCCCGGCGATGGCGCGCAACGCGGTGGTCTTGCCGCCGCCCGACTGGCCCAGCATGACGACGAATTCCCCGTCGGCGATGGTCAGGTTCAGGTTTTTCAGGACCTGCAGTTGACCGAAGAACTTCTGCACGTTCTGAATGTCGATCTGCGCCATCAGAGGCTCCCTGCCGACTTGGGGCCGGTCTTGTGGGCATGGTCGTTGATCTCCAGCACATCGAGCGCTTCGTCGATAGAGCTCTCCTCGACCTCCGGGTCCGGGGCGATCTTGGAGGTGATCATGAAGGCAATGAGGCCGAAGAGAGTCATGGTGACGCCGTAGATGTGCAGGAACTCGCTCCAGGGCTGGCACAGCGAGATGATCCCGAAGATCATCAGGCCCTGGGCCGCCGGGACAAGGTAACGCTGGTTGATGCTGCGAAAACTCATTTGCGGATCGCTCCGAAGGACATGCCGCGCAGGAGATGGTTGCGCAGGAGGAAAGTGAAGATCGCCACCGGCAGCAGGAACAGGAGCGTGCCAGAGGCGATGACCGTCCAGTCGGGCAGGCCGGATCCGACCTGGCTCGGGATGAAGGGCGGCGCGGTCTGGGCGCGGCGGTTGGTCATGATCAGCGCGAAGGCATATTCGTTCCACGCGGTGATGAAGCAGAACACGGCCGTGGCGGCGATGCCGGTGGCGGCTTCCGGAAGGACGATCTTGAAGAAGGCCTGCATGCGCGTGTAGCCGTCGACCAGCGCCGCCTCCTCGTATTCCTTCGGAATCTCGTCGATGAAGCCCTTCATCAGCCAGACGGCGAAGGAGAGATTGAAGGCGGTGTAGAGGATGATGAGGCCCCAGTGCGTGTCGTTGAGGCCGACCGCGCGATACATCAGGAACATCGGAATCGCCACCACCACGGGGGGCAGCATGCGGGTCGACAGGATGAAGAAGAGCAGGTCCTGCTCCCCCTTCACCTTGAAGCGCGAGAAGCCGTAGGCCGTGAACGTGCCCATGCCCACGGCGAGCACCGTCGAGGTGATGGCGACGATGAGCGAGTTCATGAAGCGGCTCGGATAGCCCGACAGCTGCACTTCGCCCCGGCCCGAGCGCACCACCTTCTCGCCGCCGTCGAAAACCAGCCGTTCCCACCAGGGAGCTGCCTCGTACTCCTCCTGCGTGGGCGGCGCGCGCAGTTGCGAGCGCTTCGTGAACAGCTTCACGAAGGGAGAGATTTCCGGCGTGAAGACGATGGTCGGCGGGATCGTGGTCGCCAGGTTGCGCGGCTTGAAGGCGGTCGATGCGATCCAGTAGATCGGCGCAAGGAAGATCATCGTGATGATCAGGACCAGTACGATCGCCAGGCGATTGGTGGTCCTTTCGCCACTGGTACGGACAGCGGCCATCTCAGCGTTCCTTCACTTTGTTGAGATACTTCACGTAGATGTTGGTGATCGCCAGGACCATGATCAGAACGATGTAGGCGAGCGCGCAGGACATGCCGGTCTGCCATTCCTGGAACGCCATCTTGTAGAGCCGGATCGAGATCACTTCCGTGGTCGGCTGGCTGGTCAGGATGTAGGCGAGGTCGAAGGTCTTGAAGGCCTCCATGGTGCGGAAGATGATGGCAATCATCAGGATCGGCGCGACCAGGGGCAGGGTGATGCGGAAGAACGTGTAGAGCGAGCCGGCCCGGTCGATCGCCGCCGCCTCGTAGAGATGCTTGGGCACCGCCGAGAGGCCCGCCAGCGACAAGAGCATCACGAAGGGCGACCACATCCAGATGTCCGTGAGCGCGACCGCGTAGAGCGCCATGTCCGGGTTGGACAGCCACTCGAAGGTGCCGAGGCCGAAAGCGTAGTTGATGATGCCGAAGGACGGGTCGTAGAGCAGCTTCCAGAACAGGCCGACGACCGCCATCGACAGCATCATCGGCAAGAGCAGCAGCGTCGTGAGCAGGCCCTTGAAAGGGATGTCGCGGTTGAGCAGCAGCGCCACGCCGAAGCCCACCACCACCTGGCCGACAACCGACACGATCACGTATTTGGCCGTGATGGTGAAGTTGTTCCAGATGAACGGGTCGGCCAGGAGGTCGCGGTAGTTCTGCAGCCCGACGAAATTGGCTGGCGCGCTGGATGAGGCACGGAAATCGGTGAACGAATAGCCCAGCGAATAGAGCAGCGGGAAGATGTTGAACACGATCAGGAACACGATCGTCGGGATGATGAACAGGTTGCGGATCGCAATGTCGCTCATGCCGCGGGATGCGGCGCGCGATCTGGGATCCAGCGTCGTCAGGACTGCAGTGGCCACAGCCACCTCCTTTTTGAAATGCAGAGACGAAAACGGAGGGGGCGGGTACGCCCCCTCCGGCAACACATGGAATTACTGGACCCGGTTGTACTTCTTGAACGTGGCGTTCCAGTCGCCTGCAAGCGCGTCGAGCGCGTCCTTGGCGGTGCCCTCGCCCCCGGTGATGTAGGGATAGAGGCGCTGGTTCATCTGGATCAGCAGCTCTGCATATTCCGGCGTCGCCCAGAAGTCCTTCACCTTGAACATGGTCTCGTAGAAGGCCTTGTTGTAGGGCGTCGCGTTCTGGAACTCCTCGGATTCGAGCACCTTGGCCGATGCCGTGTAGCCGCCAAGTTCGGCCCAGCGCTTCTGGACGTCGTCCTTGATGAACCATTCCAGGAACTTCATCGACTCTTCCTTGTTCTCGGAATACGAGATCACGGAAATGCCCTGGCCGCCGAGAGCTGCGAACTGGTGTCCGTCCGGGCCCGCCGGGTTGGCGAAGAAGCCGGTGCCGGCTGCGTTCGGGTTCGACGCCTCGTTCACCAGCGCCGGGAAGAAGGCGAAGTAGTTCATGCTCATCGCCGCCAGGTTCTCGGTGATCGCCTGGTTGTTTTCGACGAAGAAGGTTTTCGCCCAGCCCGGAGGCGTGAAGCCATAGAGCTCGCGGTACATTTCCACGGCCTTGATGTTCTGCTCCGAGTTGATGATGCCGTCGACCTTGTAGGTGGCATAGTCGCCAAGCTCGCCGCCATAGGAGAAGATCGCGTTCTCGACGCCCATGACGAGGCCGTCATAGGAGTTGTCGGTGTAGATCGCGATGCCGTAGCGCTTCTCGTCGGGGCGGTGGAAGAATTCGGCGATGTCGCGCATCTGCGCCCATGTGGCCGGCGGTGCGAGATCGTAGCCGTACTTGGCCTTGAACGCTTCCATCTCCTTGGGGTCTTCGAACCAGTCCTTGCGATAGGACCAGCCGACAGCGTCGCCCTCGGCCGGGATCGACCAGTACTTGCCCGAGTCCGACGGATATTCGGCGTAGTATTTGACCGTCGCCGGCGCCATCACTTCCGTCAGATTGTGCTTCTGGAAGAACTCGGTCATGTCGACATAGTGGCCGGCTTCCGATGCGGCTCCGATCCACTGCGAGTCGCCCACGACCATGTCGTAGGCCGAACCCTTGGCGTTCAGCTCGGTGAACGTCTTTGTCTGGAAATCCGACCATGGCGTGGTTTCCACCGTCACCTGGACGCCGGTTTCGGCCTCATATTCGTTGACCAGTTCCTGAAGATAGTTGGCCGGATCCCATTCGGCCCAGAATATTGTCAGTTCCTGTGCCAGCACCGAGGTGCTGCTGGACAGGGCCAGGGCAAACCCTCCGGCAATGCCTATAAGCTTCTTGCGCATTATGATCTCCTCCCATTGATGCACATTCGGTTGTCAGTCGCCGGCGGGGCGGATGGGGTTTCATGGCGTTCCTGCCGCAAGCCCAGGCCGTTGCCGGTATCAATCACTCCTTCGGCGGTATTTGTGACCCTCCACTGTCACGGTTGATCGAAAATTGGTATTACCAAAATCCGAGATGGTCAAGCACTTCCGTTTTCCGGGTATGATGTCTTTTTCTGTTTATTATGTCAGAAAATGCGGTATAACATAGAAAAATTGGTATTTATTGAGCAATTGAAGCGGCTGCCGCTGCATTACGGAACACGGACAAAGCCATGATTGGTAAGACCAGATCAAGCCTCGCTTTTTGTCGCCACCTGCAGGCCCGCCTCGGCGACCGCTGCTCTGACCAGCGCGCAGGCCGCCCATTTCGCAACCTCGGACGATTGGTCGGAAGACAGTCTCCAGATGTCCTTGAGCACGGTGTAGACCTCGATGCCGAAGATCAGCGAGAGCGCCTGGGCGAGCCGGTCGAAGCTTTCGTCGGGCAGCTTGCCGCGCAACGGCGCCAGGGCGTCCCCGAGCAGGTCCATGCGATGGCCGCGGGTGAATCTTGGTTCCTCTCCCAACGTTCCGCCCTGCGCGCGCGCCCATTGGTCGAGCGACAGGCGCAGTGCCGCCTTGAAGGTCGCCTCGAATTCGGCGATGCGCGGCAGGGACTTTTCAAACAGATCGAGCACGCGCGCTTCGGCGTCCAGCGACTTGCCCTTCCAGGTCAGGATCGGTCCCAGGGCCTCGTCCACCACCGCGTGCACCAGCGCCACTTCGCTCGGGAAGTAGCGGTAGGCGGTGGCGCGCGAGACTTCGGCCGCCTCCGCGACCTCGCTGACCGACGGGGTCAGGCCCGCCTGCATCAGCCGGCTCGCCGTTTTCACCATCAGTTTCCGGGTGCGGGCGCGGGGGCCGCGTTCCGGGGTCAAAGTTGGCTGTGTTGACTTCGTTGAGATGTTCATACCAATATGATACTTGCGTCTCATAAATTGGCAACCGGTATTTTGCGGTCTGCCGGGCGGCGGCCGAGTGTCAGGGAGCGGACGGGCCGGCGTCAGGGGAGGAAGACTTGAAACATGTCTACGTGGTCGGCACTGCCGACACCAAGGGCGCCGAGCTCGCCTTTCTGGCCGACAGGATCGCCCAGGCCGGCCTCGCCGTGCTGCGCGTCGATGTGGGCACGCGGGCGCCGTCGATCCATGTCGATGTCGCGGCAAGCGAGGTGGCGCGGCATCATCCGGATGGCGCGGGCGCAGTGCTGTCCGGTGACGACCGCGGCGCCGCCGTCAGCGCCATGGCCACCGCATTCTCGCGATTTGTCGAGGGCCGGTCCGACATTGCCGGCATCATCGGTATTGGCGGCGGCGGCGGCACGTCGATCATCACCGCCGGAATGCGCGGCCTTCCCTATGGCATGCCCAAGGTCATGGTCTCGACGCTCGCGTCGGGCGATGTGGCGGCCTATGTCGGTATTTCCGACATCATCATGATGCCGTCCGTCACCGATTTCGCCGGGCTCAACCGGCTGAGCCGCATGGTCCTGCACAACGCCGCCGAGGCCATCGCGGGGATGGCGCGCGCCCCCTACCAGGACGCCGGCGGGCATCCGTCCATCGGCCTGACCATGTTCGGCGTGACCACGCAGGGCGTCACCGCCACCGTCGAGCATCTCAAGGACAGGTACGACTGCATGGTCTTCCATGCCACCGGCGTCGGCGGCCGGACGATGGAGAAACTCGTGGACGATGGCGTGCTCTCGGGCGTCCTCGACATCACCACAACCGAAGTCTGCGATCTGCTGGTTGGCGGCGTGCTGCCCGCCACGCCCGACCGCTTCGATGCGATCGCGCGCACGGGCGTGCCCTATGTCGGCTCCGCCGGCGCTCTCGACATGGTCAATTTCTGGGCGCCCGACACGGTGCCGGCTGCCTTTGCCGGGCGCCGCTTCTACCACCACAATTCCAACGTCACCCTGATGCGCACGACGCCGGAGGAGTGCCGCCGGATCGGGGCGTGGATCGGCCGCAAACTCAGCGCCTGCAGCGGGCCGGTGAGGTTTCTGATCCCTGAGAAGGGCGTGTCCGCGCTCGACACCGAAAACGGCGCGTTTTTCGACCCGGAAGCCGACGAGGCGCTGTTTTCGTCCCTCGAGGCCGCCTTCGAGCCATCCGCCAACCGGCGCATCGAGCGTCTGCCGCTGCACATCAACGACCCGGCCTTCGCCAGGGCTGCCGCCGACGCCTTCCTGTCCATCATCTGAAAGATCCCACCATGCCAGCCATTCCCCGCAAGGACATCCTCAGCCGACTGACCGCCATGGCAGTGGACGGGGTCCCCATCATCGGCGGCGGCGCCGGCACCGGCCTGTCGGCCAAGGCCGAGGAGGCGGGCGGCATCGACCTGATCATCATCTACAATTCCGGCCGCTACCGCATGGCGGGCCGCGGCTCCGCGGCGGGCCTGCTCGCCTACGGAAACGCCAACGAGATCGTCAAGGAAATGGCCGTGGAAGTGCTGCCGGTGGTCCGCCACACGCCGGTGCTGGCGGGCGTCAACGGCACCGATCCCTTCATCCTGATGCCGCAGTTCCTGGCCGAACTCAAAGCCATGGGGTTTTCCGGTGTGCAGAACTTTCCCACGATCGGCCTGTTCGACGGGGCCATGCGCCAGAGTTTTGAGGAAACCGGCATGGGCTACGGGCTCGAAGTCGACATGATCGCCCTGGCGCATAGTCTCGACATGCTGACCACGCCCTATGTGTTCAACCCCGGGGAAGCCGAAGCGATGACGCGCGCCGGCGCCGACATCATCGTTGCCCACATGGGCGTCACCACCGGCGGCAGCATCGGCGCGACCTCGGCCAAGAGCCTCGATGACTGCGTGCGCGAGATCGACGCGATTGCCGCCGCTGCGCGCGGGGTGCGCGGCGACATCCTCGTCCTGTGCCATGGCGGGCCGATCTCGATGCCCGATGACGCCGCCTACGTCCTGTCGCGCTGCAACGGCTGCCACGGATTCTACGGCGCGAGCTCGGCCGAGCGGCTGCCGGCCGAAACCGCCATCCGCGACCAGATCCGCACCTTCAAATCCCTGCCAAACCTGAAGGAAACCAAAGCATGAGCGAGAGCTTTTTCATCTATCCCGACGAAGTCGACCGCTTCGCCTTCGACTGGGGCCATCTGACGGTCACCTGCGGCCCGTCCGTCAACGGGGCAGGGAAGTTCTCCGCCGGCGTCGTCCATGTGCCCCCCGGCCAGGGGCACTCCCGCCACAATCATCCGGGCTCCGAGGAGATCATCTATGTGCTCGAGGGGGCGGGGGAGCAGATGGTCGAGGACACCGAGGGCAATCCGGTGACCGAACAGGTGCGCGCCGGCTGTACCATCTTCGTGCCCGAAAGCCGGTTCCACTCGACGCTCAACACCGGCGACGCGCCGATGAAGCTGTTCGTGGTCTACAGCCCGGCGGGTCCCGAGGAACTGCTGCGCCAGCTTCCCGATTTCCGCCTCGTCCATCCGCCGCACGCCTGACCCCGGGAGAACTCCATGATGACCCCCATCGCGCCCCTGCATGCTGCCTCGCCGGAAGACCTGCCCTACCGCTTCGACGCCCTTGATGCCGCCATGGAGGCGGCGGGGCTCGACGCGCTGGTCGCCACCTCCAAGCACAATGTCCGCTACCTGCTCGGCGGCTACCAGTTCATCTTCTTCGCGGCCATGGACGCCATCGGCCAGAGCCGCTACCTGCCGGCCTTCGTCTATATCCGCGGCGACGCCGGCAAGACCGGCTACTTCGCCAACAAGATGGAGATCCACGAACATCGGGTCGCCCCCTTCTGGGTGCCCGAGTTCCGCCCCGACCACTGGGGCTCGGTCGACACCATGCAGGCGGTGGGCGGGTATCTGCAGAAATGCGGCATCGCCAGCGGCCGGATCGGCTTTGAGGCGGGCTTCATGCCCAAGGACGGCTTTGACGCGCTGTCGGGCGCTCTGCCGCAGGCGCGGTTCACTGATGCCAGCATGCTCATGACCCGTCTCAGGATGATCAAGACCAGGCCCGAACTCGACCTCTTGCGCGAGGCGACCGCGCGCATCAGCGCCTCGATGCAGGCCACGATCAGGGCCGCGCACGCGGGCACGACGAAGTTCGAAATTATCGAACGGCTGCGCCAGGAGGAGAGCGCGCGCGAGCTGACGTTTGAGTATTGCCTGCTGACGCTCGGCGCCAGCCATGTCCGCGCCGGCTCCGGCCAGGCCTGGAACCGGGGCGAGGTGATGTCGATCGATTCAGGCGGCAACCTCCATGGCTATATCGGCGACATCTGCCGCATGGGCGTGCTGGGCGAGCCCGATGCGGAACTGAACGACATCCTGGCCGAGGTGGAAGCCGTGCAGCAGGCGGCCTTCGCGCAGATTGCGCCCGGCAAGACCGGCGCGGAGATGATCGCGGCCGGAGAAGTCGAGCTCCGGCGCGGCCCCAACGCCGCCCACAACGATTTCTTCGCCCATGGCATGGGACTGATCAGCCACGAGGCGCCGTTCCTGATGACCAATCATCCGGTCGCCTATCAGGGCTCGGATGCTCACACGCCCTTCGAGCCGGGCATGGTGTTGTCGGTGGAGACGACGATGCAACATCCCACGCGCGGCTACGTCAAGCTCGAGGATACGGTGATCCTGACCGAGACCGGCCATGAAGTGTTCGGCGCCGACAATCGCGGATGGACTGTCAGTGACCCGGACTGAGCGCCGAGGCGCCTGCCGACGGGGGCAATGACCATAGCTTAAGGCCCGGCCCTGGCGCCGGGCGACTTCAAGAACGACCAACCAGGAGGAGATAGAGAATGGGTGGCAAGAAGATACTGATGCTGACGGGGGAATTCACGGAGGAATACGAGATCTTCGTGTTCCAGCAGGGCATGGAGGCCGTGGGGCATACGGTCCACGTCGTCTGTCCGGACAAGAAGGCAGGGGACCGGATCAAGACCTCCCTGCATGATTTCGAGGGCGACCAGACCTACACCGAAAAGCCCGGCCATTATGCCGACATCAACAAGACCTTCACGGAAGTGAAGGTCGAGGACTACCACGCCGTCTATGCGGCGGGCGGCCGCGGCCCCGAATATATCCGCACCGACAAGCGGGTGCAGGCCATGGTCCGGCATTTCCACGAGTCCGGAAAGCCGATCTTCACGATCTGCCATGGCGTCCAGATCCTGATGGCGGTGCCGGGCGTGCTGACGGGCAAGAAGGTGGCAGGTCTCGGCGCCTGCGAGCCCGAGATCACCGCCGTCGGCGGCACCTATATCGACGTGAAGCCGACGGAAGCCTATGTCGACGGCAATATGGTCTCGGCCAAAGGCTGGACCGGGCTTGCCGCCTTCATGCGCGAATGCCTGAAGGTGCTCGGCACCAAGATCACGCACAGCTGAGCGGTCGTCCAAGCGCCGCCGCACGGGGCCTTCAGGGTCCCGTGCTGCGGCCTTTGACGATCGGCGCGGCGATCAGGCCTCGCCGGCCCTGTTCAGCACGAAGTCGAAACGGGATTTCCACATCGTGTCGCCGTCGGAGCCGGGCTCGAATGCGGTCAAGAGCGACGCCTTGACGCCGAACACCGCGTCCGATGTGAGCCAGGGGTCGTCGGCCACGAAGGTGTGGGTGACGACCGTCTCGAACCCATCCGCCGAGACGATGAAATGCATGTGCCCCGGCCGGTTCGGGTGGCGCCCGAGCGCAGAGAGCATCTGCCCGACCGGACCGTCATCGGGGATCGGGTAGGACACCGGCCGGATGCCGCGAAACGCGTAGGCCCCGTCCTCGCCGGTCACGAACACGCCGCGATTGTTCCATTTGGGCTGGATGTCGGGCTGCTGGACGTCATAGAAGCCGTCGGCATTGTCGCACCAGACATCGAGCGTCGCGCCCTTCACCGGCTTGCCGTCGAGGTCGAGAACCCGGCCCTCGAACAGGCAGCTCTCGCCCTTGCCGTCGAGCGAGATCATCTCGCCCATGGCGCGCACCGGCGCGCCCTCGACATGAAACGGGCCCAGCACGGTGTTCTCGGTCGCCCCCGAGGGCCTGCGATTGTTGATCGCATCGACCAGCATCGACAGGCCGAGCACGTCCGACAGCAGGATGAACTCCTGCCGGTTGCCGTCGCACATCTGCCCGGTGCGGGTGAGGAAGCCGATCGCCGTCGCCCATTCCGCCTGGGTCAGCTCGACGTCCTTGGCAAACGCATGCAGGTGCTTGACGAGCGAGCCCATCACCTGGCGCAGGCGCGGATCGGCCTGATCGCTCATGCGGGCGTTGACGCTTTCGACGGACGCGGCCTCGGTGAAATAGTCGATACCCTTTGCCGTGCTCATGCCACGTCCTCCTTGTCTTGCGAGACGCCCGGCGCACGGCCGAGGACCGAACTCATCACACGCATCAATTCGCCCGCCGGGTCGTCCGGCAGAACCATCGCGCGCCAGGCCACATGGTGGTCCGGGCGGACCAGCACGCAGCCGCTTTCGGCCGTTTCGCGCGCGGTCGCCCAGTCGCCGTGATGGTCGACCCATGTCCGCCGCGGGCCGATCACATGCACCACAATGCTGAGACCAAGCGCCTTGCCGACGGTCTCTGCGGCTTCCGTCCAGCGTTCGCCGGAAATCCCGGTCAGGACCGTGAACTTTCCCTTGCCGGTGAGGTCGAGCGTGGAGTGCTGCTTGCCGGCCTGGTCATAGACCCAGGCATGGGGAAGGCGCGCGCCCGGCCATGTGGTCGGCTGGTAGTGCAGTTCCCTGTCCCTGGTGAAGTCCGGCTCCGGCTGGCCGTCGGTCACCGCCGCCGCTGAGGCATAGCGCTGGTTCATCTCAACGCCATGGGCATCAAACTCGTATTTCTTGAACTCGAACGCCTTGCGCAGCGCCTCGCGCTGTTTCTCCGCGGCGTTCGTCGCGTCGCAGCGTGCATCCATCGACGCCTGGATCTTCTCGATGTCGGTGCCGCCATCCATCCCGAGCGCCTCGAAGATCGGGCCGAATTCGGCGATCGACTGGTTGGCGCGGGTGACGATCTGTTTGGCGACCGGCGCACGCTCCTGCGAATAGGTGTCGAGGAGCGCTGGGCCCGCCTCGCCGCGGATGACGGCGGCAAGCTTCCAGGCGAGGTTGAAGCCGTCCTGGATCGAGGTGTTGGAGCCGAGCCCGTTCGACGGCGGATGCCGGTGTGCGGCGTCGCCCATGATGAAGGCGCGCCCCTTCTGCATGTGGGTCGCGTACATGTTGTTGACGGTCCAGGTGTTGGCCGACAAGAGTTCGATCTCGAGATCCGGGTCGCCAACAAGCTGGCGCGCCACGCCGGTGGCGATCTCGGGGGTGACTTCCGGAGCGGGCTGGTTGATGTCGTAGCCCCAGACGATCAGCCATTCGGTCCATGGCCGCACCATGCGCACCAGCCCCATGCCGATGCCGCCGACGTCGGCGCCGGGCTGCATCACCCAGTAGAGGACCGAGGGGCGGTGGGCCACATATTTGGAGAGGTCCGCGCGAAACAGGATGTTCATCGATCCGCCGACGCCCATCTTGCCCTCGAACGGAAGGCCCAGGTCCTCGGCAACCTTGGAATTGCCGCCGTCGGCACCGATCAGATATTTCGAGCGGATGGTGATCTCTTTGCCTGTCAGGCGGTCGAGGCAGGTGGTCGTCACGCCGTCAGCGTCCTGGACATGGGAGAGGTACTGGGTCGACATCCGCGCCTGCGTGCCGCGCGAGCAAGCTGTCTTGAACAAGAGCGGCTCCATCAGCGTCTGCGGCAGGTCGTTCATCATCGTGGGCGACGACAGATGGTGCTCCGCCCGCGATAGCGGATGGCTGCCCCAGCTCTTCATCCGGCCGATCTCCTCGCCGGCGAGGCTCTCGCAGAACACGTTCTCGCCCATTAGGTCCTGCGGCGTGCAGTGCATGTAGGCTTCCGCCTCGACCTCGGGTCCGAGGTCGCGCAGCACCTCCATCGTGCGCTGGTTGGTGATGTGGGCCCGCGGCGTGTTGGCGAGCCATCGGTAGCGATTGACCACCATGTTCTCGACGCCATAGGACGACAGCAGCGCCGCGGTGGCCGAGCCGGCCGGCCCGGTTCCGATGATGAGTACGTCCGTGGTGATATCCGCCATGTTTATTCCTCCCTTGATGGTTTGGACCGATCGGCAAGCTTTCCGCCCGAAAGCCGGCGCCGGATCGGGAACAACTGAATGCCGCTCTTGTCGCTGATCAGGCCCCACAGCCCGCGCGGCGCAAACAGCATGATGACGATGCCGATCCCGCCCAGCGCGATCAGGTACCAGGACCCGTAATCGGCAAACAGGGTCTGCAGCGCGAAGAACACCAGCACGCCGATGATCGGGCCCTCGATGGTGCCGATGCCGCCGATCACCACGATGAAGATCACGAAGGCGGTCCAGTCGATCACCGAGAACGCGCTGTCCGGGCTGATCCGGCCGTTCTGCAGGAAGATCAGGCCGCCGGCGAGACCCGTGCCGAAGGCGGCGATCAGGAAGACCATCCATTTCATCCGCGCCGCATCGACCCCGACCGATTTGGCCGCCTCCATGTTGTCGCGCACGGCTGCAAGCGCCAGGCCGCGCTTGGTTCGCAGGAGCCAGTAGATGCCGCCGATGGTGGCCACCAGCAGCGCGAGCGCCAGCCAGTAGGCAAGGATGTCGCGCGCCGCCGAATCGCGCACGTCGAACACGCTCTGGATCCACGTCACGCCCCACATCACCTCGCGGGCCTCGCGCGGCATCGACGTGCCGGTGCCGCCGCCGACCGACCGCCACTGCGCCACCACCAGCCGCGCCACCTCGGCCACCACCCAGGTTCCGATGGCGAAATAGGCGCCCTGCAGGCGAAACGCGAAAAACGCCGTGGGAATGGCCAGCAGCAGCGCGCCGACGCCCGACAGCAACAGTGCCGCAATCGGGTTCAGTCCCCACAGGATAACGGAGCCGAACAGCATATAGGCGCCGAAGCCGACGAAAGCCTGCTGCCCGACGCTCACCAGCCCGCCATAGCCCGCAAGCAGGTTCCAGAACTGGGCCAGCACCAGCATGGTGAAGATGAAGAACAGGTCCTGGATCAGTCCGCGCCCGGCGAAGGCGGGGAGCACGATCGCCACGACCACAAGGCAGGCCGCGGCAATGGCCCCGAAGGTCGATGTCCGGGTGCGGGTGGAGACGAGATAGGGGGGTGTGCGCATCAGTCGTTCGCCCTCGGAAACAGTCCCCGCGGCCGGACCAGAAGCACCAGCAGGAAGGCCAGGTGTCCGGCCAGTATCTGCCATTCGGGATTGATGGCGGCCCCCAGCGTCTGGGCCACGCCGATGATGATCCCGCCTGCGAGCGTCCCCCACAGCGAGCCGAGTCCGCCGATGATGACGGCCTCGAAGGCATAGATCAGCCGCGCCGGACCGATGGTCGGATCGAAATTGGAGCGCGTGCCCAGATAGAGCGCGGCGATGGTGACGACGACCATGGCGATGCCGGTGGCCTGGGCGAAGACCCGCTGCGGCTTGATGCCCATCAGGCCTGCGGTGACCGGATCATCGGAGGTGGCGCGGAACGCGCGTCCGAGCGAGGTGCGGTAGAACAGCCATTGCAACGCCAGGATCACCCCGATCGCTGACAGCAGGGTCAGAAGCGGCATCAATCCGACCGTGACCGGGCCGATGGGCAGCGACGCGGTTTCGAGAGTGCCTGCGGGAATGCGGCGGCTGTCGGCGGAGAAGCCCTCCTGCAGCACGTTCTGGATCACCACGGAGAGGCCAAAGGTGACCAGCAGCGGCGGCAGGATATCAGCGCCGAGCACCCGGTTGAGCACGAAGCGCTGCAGGCCGTAGCCTATGGCGAACATCACCGGCATGGCGACAAGCGCCGCCACGAACGGATTGAGCCCGAGCATCGAGACGATGACCAGCAGCAGATAGGCAGCGAGCACGATCAGGTCGCCATGGGCCAGGTTGACCAGCCGCATGATGCCGAACACCAGCGAAAGCCCCGCCGCAAACAGCGCATAGAGGCCTCCGAGCAGGATCCCCTGCACGATCGTGTCCACCCAGATCATGCGGCCACTCCAAAATAGGCCTTGTGAATGGCGTCGCGGCTCAGCTCCTCCGGCGTCCCCTCGAGCGTCACCTTGCCTTCCATCATGCAGTAGACCCGGTCGGCGACCTTGAGGGCCTGGCCGATGTCCTGTTCGACGATGATGACGGACGCTCCGGCTTGTCTGATCCGGGGCAGCGCCGCGTAGATGTCGCGGATGATGACGGGCGCGAGGCCCAGCGAAAGCTCGTCGCAGAGCAGGACCCTGGGATTGCTCATCAGCGCCCGGCCGATCGCCACCATCTGCTGCTGGCCGCCCGACAGCGCATTGCCGGGCGCGGTGCGGCGCTCCTTCAGCATCGGGAACATCCCATAGACCGCGTCGAGGTCCCAGGCGCCGTTGCCGCTGCTCCGGTAGGCGCCGATCATCAGGTTCTCCTCGACGCTGAGCGACGGGAACAGGCGGCGGCCTTCGGGCACCATGGAGATGCCGAGCGCGACGATGTCGTCGGCCGGAAGCGCCCCGATCGGCCGGCCATCGAGCAGCACCATGCCCGGCTCCTGCCTGAGCACGCCCGACAGCGAGCGCAGCAGCGAGGACTTGCCCGCGCCATTGGCGCCGATGATGGCGACGCATTCGCCTTGATCGAGCCTTATATCGACCCCGAAGAGGGCCTGGAAATCGCCGTAATGGGCTGTCAGCCCATGGGTTTCAAGCAGCGCCATCAGACCTCGATCCCCAGGTAGATTTCCTGCACGTCCTTGGACGCCATGATCGCCTCCGGCTCGCCAAGGCCGATGATCTTGCCGAAATCCAGCACCAGCAACCGCTCGACCACGCGGTTGAGCGCGTGCAGCACATGCTCGATCCAGATGATCGTCACGCCCTCGCGGTGCAGCGCACGGATGGTGTCGACCAGCGCGATGCACTCGCCCTCCGTCAGGCCTCCTGCGATCTCGTCGAGCAGCAGAAGCTTCGGATCCGTGGCCATGGCGCGGGCGAGTTCAAGCCGCTTGCGCTGCAGCAGCGAAAGGCTGCCTGCCAGCACATTGGCCGAGCCGATCAGTTCGGTGCGCTCGAGGATCCCGGCGCAGGCCTGTTCGGCCTCGCCTTCACTGCAGGGCCGGCCGTGGGTGGCCGCCACCAGCAGGTTCTCGAACACGGTGAGCTTGTCGAAGGGTTGCGGGATCTGGAACGAGCGCCCGACGCCGGCGATGCAGCGCTGCATCGGCGGCACCCTTGTCACATCCTCGCCCATGAACAGGATCGACCCGCTGTCGGGGCGAAGATTGCCGGTGATGAGGTTGAACAGCGTCGACTTGCCGGCGCCGTTCGGACCGATGATACCCAGCGCCTCGCCCGGCGGCACCGCAAAGCTCACGTCATCCGTCACCGTGAGCGCGCCGAAGCTTTTCGACACGCCCTCGAGTTTCAGGATCGGTTCCGCCGGGTTGGTCATGGATCGGGCTTTCAAGCGAGTTTCGGCGATAGTGTTGAGTGCCGCTCCGCGTTGCGGGGCGGCACGGTTTGGGATCAGGACAGCGCTTCCATCACGCCCTGTGTGGGGATGTTGGGTGCGGTCTTGTTGTCGACGACGACGAGATCGAAGGTGCCGTCGTCCTTGCGGCGCCACTGCCCGCCCACCAGCGGTGTCTTACAGACGTTCTTGGCCGCGAACGGCGGAACGCCCTCGCCGTTCCAGGCGACGCGGCCGACAATGGTGTTGAGATCGCTCTTGGCGATCGTCTCGGCCATGCCTTCGGCATTGGTCGGGTCATCCGCCCGCTTGATGACGTCAGCCGCCATCTCGAACAGCGAATGAACAAAACCGATCGGCTGGGTCCACGGACGCCCGGTGGCCTCGGTGAAGGCGGCGGCAAGTTCGGCACAGCTCTGGCCGGTCAGCGAGGAGCTGAACGGATGGTTGGCCGACCACCAGACTTCAGACGACAGGTTGTGCCCCGCGGCACCCAGCGTTTCCACCGATTGCGGGAACAGGATCGCCTTGGCCACCGTGATCGCCTTCGGCGCGTAGCCCTGCTGGCTCGCCTGGTTGCGGAAGGTGGTGAAGTCCGGCGGGATCACCACGCCGGTGACGATGTCGACGCCCGCCTGCTTGAAGGCGTTGATCTGCGCCGTGAAGTCGTCCGTCAGGTTCTGGAACCGGCCCGGATCGGTGGTCTCGTAGCCCGCGGCGGCGAAGCCCGGCGCCACGCCGACATTCGGATCGCCCCAGGCGTTGCCGTCGGCATCGTTGGGGAACAGGCCGCCCACCTTCTTGTTGGTGTCGAGCTGGTTCCACATGTTGGTGAACACCGCGATGACGTCTTCGAGGCCCCAGAAATAGTGATAGGTGAAATCGAACGGCTTCCAGCTTTCGGGATTGCCGGGATTGCCCTGCTGGCCGATGAACCACGGCTGCCAGGGCGCCTTGGTCGAAATCGTCGGCACCCCTTCGCTTTCGCACACGGTCGAGACCGGGTTGGTGGTTTCCGGTGTTGAGGCCACCAGCATCAGGTTGACCTCGTTGTTGATGATCAGCTCCTGGGCCACGTCGGCCGCGCGGTTGGGGTTGGACTGGCTGTCCTTGACGATGACTTCGACATCCATGCCCTGTTCGGCCACATAGCGGTTGAACATGTCGATGGTGAAGGCGTCGGCTTCGGCAAAGCCTGCCAGCGGGCCGGTCTGCGGGCTGACATAGCCGATGCGGATCTTCCTGTTCTGCGCGATGGCCGGCATCGCCAGCCCGCCCGCGGCGATGATGAGTCCCCCGGCGGCGGCTGTCTTGATAATGCGTCTGCGTGTGATCATCTGCTTCTCCTCCCGTGAACGTTTGCTTCTGGATGTCTGCTTCAGTGTTCGGGCCTCTGCCCTTCCCAGGCGGCCTGCAGCAGGGCGCGGATGTCGTCCTGCGTGAAGGGCCGCGGATTTGCGTAGGAATTCTGCACGGCGATCTCCGCCGCCTGATCGAGATCCGTCTCACTCAAGCCGAGATCGGCAAGCCGCAGCGGCGCGCCGGCGGCCTTCGCGAAATCCCAGAGCCCCGCGCCCGGCGTGGCGCCGAAGATCGCCTCCATCGGTTTGAGCGCGTCGGTCGCCGCCGCGTTGAAGCTCGTCGTGTGCGGCAGCAGGATGGCATGGGTCTCGGCGTGCGGCGTGTTGAAGGTACCGCCGATCGTGTGGGCGAGCTTGTGGTGCAGGGACATGGCGACATAGCCGAGCGCCGTCGAGCAGAGCCACGCGCCGTAAAGCACCAGCGCGCGCGCCTCGGGGTCGCGCGGCGTGTCGCCGAGCACCGGCAATCCGGCCTTGAACGCCTTCATCGCCTCCACCGCCATCAGGCTCGTGACCGGATTGGCGTCCGGCGCATAGAGCGCCTCCACGCCATGGGCGATGGCGTTGAGCGCCGAGGTCACGGTCATCTGGGAGGGCAGGGTCAGCGTCAGGTCGACATCATAGATCACCGTTTCCGGCCGGATCGAGGCGTTGCGGCGGGTGGTCTTCCGCCCGTTCTCGGTCTCGCCCAGGATGTCGGTCATCTCCGAGCCGGCATAGCTCGTGGGAATCGCGATCTGGTTGACGCCGGTGCGGCTGGCGATCGCCTTGCCGAGCCCGATGGTGGAACCGCCGCCGAGTGACACCACGCAGTCGGCGCCGCTCTGCCTGAAGGCGGCGAGCGCCTTTTCGGTGACCTCGACCGGCGTGTGCATGGCTGCCTCGCAGAAGGTCCCCGCCGACAGCGCGCCGAGCTGGGCCGCAAGCGCTTTGGCGTCATCGGCCTGGTTCGGCGTCGACAGCACCAGCGCCTGCCTGCCGCCCAGGCGCTCGACTTCCTGGGCTGTCCGCGCAAGCGTTCCCGAGCCGAAGACGACGCGGGTCGAAATGCCGGGGAAGGTGAAGCCTTGCGCGGGCAGTGTCATGGCTTGTCCTCCGTCAGGTCCGGTCCCGCAGTGACCGTGCGCAGAAGGTCGGAAAAGGCGGCAATCTCGTCCTCCGAGACCACATGGTCCCGGCCCGGGAACACGGCCGAGCGGACGCGCGCGCCCTGGCGGAGAAGCGCGTCTTCCGCCTTCCGCCAGGCCCAGAGCGGCACCCAGGGGTCGGCGTCGCTGTTGGAGAGATAGACCGGGATCGAGGCCATCGGCGTTTCCGGCAGGCCGGGGTCCGGCGCGCCGACTCGGCAACCGGTCAAGAGCGCGGCCGCGTCCGCCCTGCCGCCGCGCAGCAGATATTCGGTGGCAAGGCAGGCGCCCTGCGAGAACCCGGCGATGACCAGCGGCCGGTCGGGCAGGGTGTCGGCGGCGGAAGCGACTTCGGTTCTGACAAGCGCCAACGCCGCATCGAGCTGTGTGGCGGTGGTCCCGGTCAAGGGGTCCACCGCCCTCGCGTCATACCAGGCCGGCGCTGGCGCCTGCGGCAGGACGAAATGCACATCGGGTGCGTCAAGCCTTGCAATCACCTCCTCCTGCATCTGCGCGGCGGTCTGGCCGCGCCCATGCAGGAAGATGCAGACCGCTCGGGCGGTCCGGGTCGAAGCCCCTGATGTCAGGCTCTCAGCCATCCCGCCGGCTCAGGCGTTCTGGAAGCTGGCGGGCTCAAGCCCGGCCATCAGCTCTTCCCGGCGGTCCTCGAACCAGGGCGGGAAGACGAGCGTGGATCCGATCGCATCCGCCGGCTCGTCCTTGGCCC
Source organism: Hoeflea sp. (assembly GCF_030682515.1). GTDB lineage: Bacteria > Pseudomonadota > Alphaproteobacteria > Rhizobiales > Rhizobiaceae > Hoeflea. Next base: position 64,200 of record NZ_JAUXOD010000122.1, read on the forward strand.
AGCCTTCGGGCACCGTCCAGGCGATCTCGAACAGGGCGCCGCCGGGCGAGCGCACATAGCAGGACTTGAAGTAGTTGCGGTCCTTCTGTTCGGAAATGTCGGTGAAGCCCAGGCCTTCGATATGCGCCCGGAGCTTCAACTGGTTTTCCTCATTGCCGGTGTTGAGCGCGAAATGGTGGATCGTGCCGCCCGAGAGCGTCCAGGTGCCCTGCGGCTCGTCCCGGATCTCGGTGACTTCCACGACGCTGGTCGGCCCGTTCGCATTGGGCACCTCATAGGCCATGCCGTCGGCGTCATCGGCCATCTTCTTCATGGGCAGGGCGATGGTCAGGAAGTCGTCCATGGCGTTGCGGTCGGTGACTGCGATGACGCCGCCATAGATCCCCTTGATGCCGTGCTCGGAGGAAATGCCCTGCGCCGCATTGGCGATCGGGATGCGGTTGTCCGCCGGGTTCTCGACCAGCTGCAGCTCGATGCCGCAGGGGTGCCTGAACTCCACCCGGTCGATGCCGAACCGGCTGGTCTTGCGCGCTGCGATGCCGCGCTCGCCCAGGCGGTTGATCCAGAAATCCGAAGACCCCACCGGGATCGACTGCTGCACCACCTTCGACTGGTTGGTGCCCCGGCGTCCGTAAATGCCCGGCTTGCGGAACGGGAAGGTGGTGATGATGGTCGATTCATCGCCATTCTTCGCGCCGTAATAGAGATGGTAGACCGGGATCGTGCCATCAAACAGCACGGTCCGCTTGACCGAGTAGAGCCCCAGGACTTTCGTGAAGAAGTCGAAATCCTCCTGGGCGCCATCGGTGCTCATGGTCAGGTGATGATATCCGCTGATGGTCGACACTGTCTCTCTCCCAAGTTTCATGTCTGATGTCTAAAGATGCTCATCCCTTGCGAGGATGAAGGTGAAGGCACACGCCATTCCGCCTTCGTTCGACGCTTCAAAATCGGCCAGCAGCGCGGGATCGACGGCGAACAGGGGGTCGGCGGCAATCGCCGGATCGCTCCTGTCGAACACATGGGTGATCAGCGTCTGGTGGCCTGACGCCGAGATCCGGAACTGCAGATGGGCCGGGCGCAGGGTCGGAAGGCCGAGCTGACGCAGCAGCTTGCCCACCGGCCCGTCGTCGGGGATGCGGTAGCCGCGGGGGCGGACGGTGACGATCCGGACGGTTCCGTCGGGACCGGAGGTGTAGGTGCCGCGCAGGTTGAACTCGGGCTGCATGTCCGGCGCCTGGTTCTCGTAGACGCCGTCGCCATTGGCGTGCCAGACCTCGATCCTGGCGCTCGGCACCGGCTGGCCGTCGCCGTTCAGAAGCCGCGCGGTGAACACCAGCGGCGTGCCCTTGCCGTCGAGGCAGATGCTCTCGTTGTCGGCGCGGCGCGGTGCGCCCGGCCGGTAGAACGGCCCGGCCAGCGTGTTGGGCGTGGCGCGGTCGGGAAGCGCCGCATGGCGGCGTTCGAAGGCGCTGGTCAGCCCCAGCACGTCAGCCAGCAGCACCCATTCCTGGCGCCGTTCGGAACAGGCCTCGCCGACTTCCGTGAGGAACCCGATCGCCGCCTGCAGCTCCGCCCGGCTCATGTCCATCCGGTCGGCAAGGTCGGCGAAATCAGTGAGGAACTCGCCCATGAAGCGGGCCAGCCGCTTGTCGGGAGCCGTGTGGAGGCGCTCGGCAAACGCACGTGCCGCGCTTTTCATGGTTATGTCGGTCGCCCGTACATCCATCCCAAACTCCTCCTCCGAGGCAAGTATAGGCGATGGCAGAAGCGCAGCTATTATTTGTTTCGGGATTAATATACCATATTGATATGAAACTTGACGAGAAGCATCTCACCCAACTCGCAGCGGTCGTCGAAACCGGCAGCGTGACCGAGGCCGCCCTGCTGCTGGGCCTGTCCCAGCCGGCGGTGTCGCGCACCCTGTCGACGCTGGAGAAGCGCGTCGGCGAGCCATTGTTCAAGCCCGGCAAGCGGCCGCTCGAGCCGACCATCATCGGCCAGCAGCTGGCCGAACACGGCCGCGTCATCCTGGAAGCCTCGCGCCGCGCGTCCGAAACCATCCTGGGGTTCCGTGCCGGCTCCGTGGGCACCGTGCGCATCGCCGGCGTGCCGTTCTTCATGGATGCCTTCATCAGCCGCATGATCGGCGAGTTCCAGGTCCGCGAGCCCGATATCCGCGTCGACCAGTCCTATGGCAACCTGCCGGAGCTGGGCAGCGGCATCGTCGCCAACCAGCTCGATCTGGCCATCTGTCCGCTCGGTCTGGTCGACGCCGCCAAGGGGCTCACCTTCACGCCGATCCTGCCTGGCCGCAACATCGTCGCCTGCCGCGTCACCCATCCGCTCCTGAGCCGGCGGCGGCTCAGCACCAATGACCTGATCGATTATCCCTGGATCGCGCCGCTGCCCGGCTCGCCGCTCCTGGCCGACCTGCACGCCATCCTGTTGTCGATCGGCATGACGGAGATCAGCATCCGCTATTCCGGCGGCTCGCTCCTGTCGGTGTTCAATTATCTCGAGGAGACCGATGCGCTCACCGTGCTGCCGCACTCGGTGGTCTTCGCCCACCGCAAGGACCGCAAGGTCACCGTGCTGCCGGTGGAAATCCCGCAGCCGACCCGAACGCTCGGCATCCTGCGGCTTGAGGGACGCCCGCGGATTCCCGCGGCGGAGAAGCTCGCGCGCCATATCTCCACCCGCTTCGACGACCTGCGCCAGCTGATCAAGCGGCACGAAGACGCCGTGGTCTGGGGCAACAGCCCGCCCTGACCGGATCCGCGGACGCTCTCGCCGCTGCCGCGTCGGGGGCTACGAGGCGTCGGCCACGGCCCGTTCGCGGAAGAAGATGAACAGCCCCGCGGCGACGATGACGGCGGCGCCGACGAGCATCGCCGGACGCGGCACGTCGCCGAAGACGATGAAACCGAACACCACCGCCCAGAACAGCAGCGTGTACTGGAAGGGCGCGACGACGGCAGCGTCGGCCAGTTTCATCGCCCGGTTGACGCAGACATGCGCGACCATGGCGACGACGCCGAGCCCGGCCAGCAGCGCCAGGTCGAAGCTTGACGGCTCAACCCAGCCGAAGGGCGCCGTGACCAGGCCAAGCAGGCCGGCGCCGACGATCTGCCAGAACACCAGCACCTTGTCGGGCGTGCCCCGGAGCGCGCGGCCCGACAGCATCATGAAGGCGAAGCAGAACGATCCGAAGATCGAGATCAGCGCCGGCGCGGTCAGCGTCGCCGCCGAAGGCTCGAGCGCGATGATGACGCCGAGGAACCCGACAAAGATCGCCGTCCAGCGGCGCCAGCCAACCCTTTCGCCCAGCAGGAAGGGCGACAGGGCCGCCACGTAGATCGGCGCGGCGAGCCAATAGGTCATGACGTCGGCCAGCGGCAGGTACATGACCGCGAAATAGAAGGCATAAACCTCGAGCGAGGAGAGCGCCACGCGCAGCGCCTGCATGCCCGGCCGCTCGACCCTGACCAGCGGCCGCAAGCCCATGCGCCACAGCAGGGGCGACAGAACGATGAGTGCTGCGATGCTGCGGATGAGCAGCACCTGGCCGACCGAGTAGGTCGCCACCAGCCATTTGCCCAGCGTGTCGTTGAGCGCGAACATGAGGATGCCCAACAGCATCATGGCGATGCCGAGCCGGGTGTTGGGGGAATGGAGTACTGCGGAGACGGAGGCGGTGGTCATCAGCGGAAAGCCAGGCAGGTGTCGAATGAAGCGGGGCCAATACCACGCGCGGTGATCTTTGAACGCATCGAAAACAAGCTAGGAGCCATCGCTCACCCTCACGATGGCATCCGGCCGTTTCTCCAGTCCGGGCAGCAGATCGATGCCGAGTCCTGGGGCGTCGCCAAGGGTGATCTCGCCATTCTGGACGACGGGCAGCGCGGTCACCAGTTCCGTGTACCAGCCCGTGTAGAAGGCACGGACCGATTCCTGGATCAGCGTGTTGCGGGCATGCAGCGAGAAATGGCAGGACGCCATGAAGACGACCGGGCCGGTGCAGTCGTGCGGCGCGACGGGAATATGGTGCGCCTCGGCCATGCCGGCGATCTTGCGCGCTTCGGAAAGTCCGCCGCACCAGGACAGATCCAGCATGGCGACGCCTGCGACGCCGGTGGCGAGATAGTCGCGGAAGGCGTGCGGATAGGCGAGGGTCTCCGACGCGCAGATCATGGCGCGCGAATGCGGCGCGTAGGCCTTAAGCGTCTCGAGCGAGTCCATCCGCACCGGATCCTCGTGCCAGTAGGTGTCGAATTCGGCAAGCGCCCGGGCGATCCGCTGCGCCGCCGGCAGCTTCCACAAAGAGTGGAATTCCACCATGATATCCATGCGGTCGCCGACCGCCGCGCGGATCTTCTCGAAGGGCGCGAGCGCCGTGCGCAGTTCGGCCGGCGAGATGTCGAGCCCGCCAGTGCGTTCGGCGGCGATGTCGAAGGGCCAGATCTTCATGCCGGTGATGCCCTGCTCCAGCAGGGAGTGCGCGAGCTCGCCGGCATTGTTGAGGAACGCGTCGAGATCCTCAAAGCGTCCCAGCGCCTGACCGACGCCCCAGTTGGCGACAGCCTGGGCGCGCGAGTCACGGACGTAGCGGTATCCTGCGCAGGTGTTGTAGGTGCGTATGCTGTCGCGGCTGCGGCCCCCGAGCGCGATCGAGACCGGCACGCCGAGCGCCTTGCCGAACAGGTCCCACAAGGCGATGTCGATGGCGGAATTGCCGCGGGTCTCCACGCCCGCGCCGCGCCAGCCGAGATAGCCGATCAGGTCGCGGTTGATCGCCTCGATCTGCAGCGGGTCACGGCCGATCAGCTTTGGCGCCACGGTTTCGTGCAGATAGGCCTCCACCGCGGCCGCGCCCATGAAGGTCTCGCCAAGGCCCGTCAGGCCTTCGTCGGTATGGAGCCTGACCCAGATGATGTTGGCGAATTCGGTCAGGCGGATGGTTTCAAGCGACGTGATCTTCATGCAGGACGCCTTGCGATGGGCCGGCTGGCGCCGCGGCCCGGACTGCGCTGTTGGGAAATTGGCTTGGTGACCGGGGCGGCTTGAAGCCGCCGCCCCGATCGCCTGAGCTCAGTTGCCGCGGATGGCCTTCAGTTCCGCCTGGATCTTCTCGACGACTTCGGCGCCGATCGTGCCAGCGTGCTTTTCATAGACCGACTGGGCCTTCTCGACCATGCGGGCCTGCTCCTCCGGTGCGATCTCGTTGACCTGCATGCCGGCCGCCTTGACGCTCTCGAGCGACTTGTTCGAAAGCGCGCGGCTAGCCGTGCGCTGCGCGTCGCGCCCGACGATGGTGCATTCCTTGAGCGCTGCCTGCTCGTCTTCCGAGAGCTGGTCCCACAGCGGCTTGGAATAGAGCACCATGAAGGGCGTGTAGGCGTGGCGCGTCACCGACAGATAGTCCTGCACCTCGTAGAACTTGGAGGTGTCGATGGTGACGAACGGGTTTTCCTGCGCGTCGATCGCCTTCGTCTCAAGCGCGGAGAACACCTCGCCGAAGGCCATCGGGGTGGCGTTGGCGCCCATGTTGGCGAAGGTGTCGAGGAAGATGTTGTTCTGCATGACGCGCACCTTCATGCCCTGCAGGTCTTCCCATTTCTCCACCGGCCGCTGCGAATTGGTGAGGTTGCGGAAGCCATTCTCCCAATAGGCGAGGTTGATGAGGCCGAGCTCGGGCAGCATGTCGGAAATGAACGCGCCGAATTCGCCGTCGAGGACGGCATCGGCCTCCTGCTCGTTGGCGAACAGGAACGGCAGGTCGAACACGCCGAGCGCCGGCAGGATGCCGACCAGCGGCGAGGACGAGGTGACGACCATCTCCTGGGTTCCCGAGCGCAGCGCCTGCGTGGCTTGCAGGTCGCCGCCAAGCGCTCCGCCCCAGAACGCAGCGAGCTTGATCTTGCCGCCGCTCTTCTCCGTAAGGCAGGCCTCCATCGCGGCCACGCCGTTTCCGACCGGGTGGTCGGCGTTGACGCCGTTGGAGATGCGGATCGCGCGGTCCTTGAATTCTGCCAGCGCCGGCGACGCGACGCTGATGGCCAACAGTGCGGCCAGTGCGGTTGTGAGTTTCGATTTCATGCTTGGTTTCCTCCGTTGTCGTTTCTTCTTGCAGTCTTGCCTCGCACGCCCCTGGCTATCCTCTGAGCCATTTGAGTGGGACGAGCACGAGCTCCGGGAACATGACGAGCAGCAGCAGCACCCCCACCTGGGCAAGCAGGAACGGCCATACGCCGCCGATGACCTTGCCAAGCGGGACGCGTGCAACGCCGCTCACCACGTTGAGGACGATGCCGACTGGCGGCGTGATAAGTCCGATGCAGGTGTTGATGACAAACATCACCCCGAAATAGACCGGGTCGATGCCGGCCTCGCGGATGATCGGCATCAGCACCGGCGTCAGGATCAGGATGGTCGGCGCCAGGTCCAGCGCCGTACCGACGACCAGCACGAGCAGCATGATGGCGAGCATCAGCAGCTTCGGATTCTCGATCAGGGGCCGGATCATGCCGCCGATCTCCGCGGGGATGTTGGCGCTGGTGATCAGCCAGGCCGACACCAGGGCGGCAGCGACCAGGAACAGCACGACCGAGGTGGTCTTGGCCGCGCGCAGCAGCACGCCGTAGAGATCCGACAGCTTCAGTTCGCGGTAGATGAACATACCGACGAAGAGTGCGTAGACGGCCGCCACGACGGCCGCCTCCGTCGGCGTGAAAACGCCGAAGCGGATGCCGCCCAGAATGATCACCGGCATCAGCAGCGCCCAGCCGGCGCGGCCCGTGGCCGTCAGTCTCTGCTTCCAGTCCTGTTTCGGCAATGTCGCGACGTCGTCCTTGCCAGCCACAATCTGCCAGGTGATCAGCAGCGCCACCGCCAGCAACAGGCCGGGCACGATGCCGGCGAGGAAGAGCTGGGTGATCGACACATTGGCCGCCACCCCGAAAATGATGAAGGCGATGGAGGGCGGGATGACCGGCGCGATGATGCCGCCCCCGGCAATCAGCCCCGCCGAGCGCGGCACATTGTAGCCGGCGTCGCGCATCATCGGGATCAGGATGGAGGCGAGTGCGGCCGTATCGGCAGCCGCCGAGCCTGACAGCGACGCCATGATCACCGCCGCAATGATGGCCACGAAGCCCAGCCCGCCCTTGCGGTGGCCGACGAAGGAAATGGCGAAGCCGATGATGCGCTTGGACAGGCCGCCCTGGTTCATCAGTTCGCCGGCGAGAAGGAAGAACGGGATCGCCAGCAGCGTGAAGGTGTTGGCGCCCTCGATCATGTTCTGGGCGACGATCTGGGTGTTGAAGATGCCCATATAGGTCATCAGCACGATGCCGCAGAACATCAGCGCGAAGGCCACGGGCACGCCGATCGCCATGGACCCGAGAAGTGATGCCAGGAAAACGAGAATGGTCATTCGCCGCGACCCTCCGCAGTGCCATGATCATACTCGCCGGCAAAACGGGCGATCTCCGCGTCCGTCGTCGTTCCCGTCAGCACGCTCACGATCCGCATCAGCGCGATCAGACCGATGCCGACGGATGTGAAGAAGCTGATGCCGAAAATATAGATCATCGGCATTCCGGTGACGGGCGCGATCATCGAGGCGTTGATCGGCATCTGCTTCCAGGTTCCCCAGAACAGCACCGCCGAACAGAACAGGATGAGCGCATTGCTCAGCAACATGCAGACGAGGCGTCCGCGGCGGCCGAACAGGCGTACCATGGTCTCGACGCCCAGATGCGAGTTCTCACGGAAGGTGAGCACTGCGCCGATGAAGGTAAGCCAGACGAAGAAGTAGCGTGAAACTTCCTCGGAGATGTTCAGGCCCGAGTTGAAACCATATCGCAGCACGACATTGGAGAAGACCATGATGGCCATCCCTGCAAGCAGCGCGACGAGAATGAATTCAAGCGTCCTGATCAGATATGCGACACCTCTTTCCATTCTGTTTCTCCTCCCTGAAGAATGTCTGTGCGTAACCCGAGGATGTCCTGACGGGCGGATTCGATGAGCGTGGCCAGGCCGTCGCGCGCGCCTCTGGCGTCCCGCCCGATGATGGCGTCGGCCACGGCGCGGTGCATGGGCAGCGCGGCGCGCGCCGTTTCCATGCTGATCACCGACAGGCTGAAGGAAATGCGCAGCGTGTTGGAAAGCAGCGGGATCAGCTGGCGCAGGAACTGGTTGTTCGACCCGGCGACGATGGTCTCGTGAAAATCGAGATCGGCGGCGTGATAGTCGCCTTTGCCATCGACTGCTGCGGCCATGCGCCGGTAGGCATCCTCGAGTGCGGCGATCGGAAAGGCCGGGTTGTTTGCTGCCATCCCTGCGGCGTGCGGTTCGATGCCGAGGCGGAACCCGATGAGGTCGTCCACGAACTCCCGCGTCAGCCCGCCCGTCAGGCGCCAGGCCACGACCTGCGGATCGAACAGGCTCCAGGAATCCACCGGCCGCACCCGCGTCCCGTGCCGGCGGCGCACTTCGACCATGCCCTTGGCAACCAGCGTGCGCATGGCCTCGCGCACCACCGTGCGGCTGACGCCCAGTTCTCCGCCGATCTCGTCTTCTGTGGGCAGCGCCGCCTCGGCGGAAAAACGGCCGCCGACGATCCACTCCGCGATGCGGTCAACTGTCTCCTGGTGGCGGGTTCGTGGCAACATACAAAGATCATACGTATGATCAATGCAAACGCAAGTCGGAAAAGCCTTGCTCGGCGGGCGGCATTGTTCCGGAACCGTCAAGTGCCCGCCTGATCGGCAAGGGGTCGTCGCACAGGGCCCGATGCTGTCGGGCCCTTCTCATCTCACGGCACTTGCGCGCCCGTCGCCGCGACGTAGACGGAATAGAGCGAGCGGGTTGCCGCAATGAAGAGGCGATTGCGCTTCGGGCCGCCAAAGGTGAGGTTGGCGACGGTCTGCGGCACCAGGATCTTGCCGATGAGCTTCCCCGCAGGGTCGAAACAATGCACGCCGTCGGCGGCGCTGGACCAGAGGTTTCCGTCCATGTCGGTGCGGATGCCGTCCGGAACGCCCTTGTCGATGTGGCAGAAGACGCGGCCGTTGGCGAGCCGTCCGCCGTCGATCACATCGAAGGCGCGGATGTGGCGCGGCAGGCTCTCGTCATGGCTTGCCGCGGAATCAGCCACGTAGAGGATGGCTTCGTCGGGCGAGAAGACGAGGCCGTTCGGCTGGCGGAAATCGGTCGCCACGGCCGTGAGGTCGCCGGTCGCGGGATCAAGCCGGTAGACATTGCGCGTCTTCTGTTCCGGCTCCGCGCGATAGCCTTCATAGTCCGACAGGATGCCGTAAGTGGGATCGGTGAACCAGACAGTGCCGTCCGATTTCACCACCACGTCATTGGGCGAATTGAGCCGCGCGCCCTCGAAGCGGTCGGCGAGCACGGTGATCGAGCCATCGGCTTCCGTGCGCGTGACCCGGCGGGAACCGTGTTCGCAGGAGACCAGCCGCCCCTGCCGGTCGCGCGTATGGCCATTGGCGAAGTTGGACGGCTGCCGGTAGACCGAAACGCCGCCCTCGGGCGTCCAGCGCAGCATGCGCTGGTTGGGAATGTCGCTCCACAACAGCTGGTTGGCGTCGTTGAACCAGACCGGGCCTTCCGCCCAGCGGCAGCCGGAATGGAGCTCGTCGAGGCCGGAGCTGGTCACAATCAGGTTGCGGAACCGTGGATCGTGGATTTCGTAGATGCTGGCCTCTGCCATGACTGTCTTTCCGTTTATCGCATGCCGGTCCGGCGGCCGCCGGCGAGCATGATGACGCTGATGATGATGAGGCCGGTCATGATCAGGCGCACACCCGCGCCGATCCCGTAGGTGTTGAGCATGGACACTACCAGGAACATGAACAGCGACGCGCCCCAGATGCCGGGAACGTTGGAATCGCCGCCGGCCACCGCCGTCCCGCCGATGACGACGACGGCGATCGACATCAGGAGATATTCCGAGCCCATGTTGAGCGCAGCACCACCGGAGAAGCAGGCGAGCAGGTAGCCTGCCAGGGAGGCGAGCACCGCGCACAGCAGGTAGGTGACGAAGCGCGCGCCATCGACCGGGATGCCCGCCATGCGGGCCGCCGCCATGCTCTGGCCGATCGCCGAGATCCAGCGACCATAAACCGTCTTCTCCAGAAGCACCCAGGCCAGCAGCGAGATGGCGAGTGCGACCAGCGCGACATTGGGGACGCCGAGCGTGCTGGATGTCGTGAAGTCGGCGAGGAAGCTTGGCGGCTTGATACGCAGGCCGCGGTTGGTCCAGATCGCCGCCGACTGCACGATGAAGCTCATCGACAGCGTGGCGATGATCGGCGGGATGCGCAACGCCTTGATCAGCGCGTAATTGCCGATGCCGACGGCAAGGCCGATCAGCACGGCGACCAGCAGCCCGGGGACGATCATGCCGTTGTCGCCATTCATCAGCTTGAGTGCCACCGTTCCGGCCAGCGTCATGGTGGCGGGCACCGAAAGATCGATGTTGCCGGGGCCGAGCGTGATGACGAACATCTGGCCGATGCCGACGATGATGGAGAAGGCGGCGAAGGTGAAGGCTGCCTGGCTGAGGCCGAGCGTGCTCGCGCCGCCCGTGACCATGATCGTCGCGAACCAGACGACGAAGGCGGCGATCCACGACCAGATCCATGGCTTCCCGGCGAGGCGGCTTAAGGGCGTCATGGCCGTGCTCCCCGTTTTTCGACGCGGTTGAGCAACAGGCGGAGCGCCAGCACGATGATGAGGATCGCGCCCTGCGCGCCGATCTGCCAGTCGGGCGAGATGCGCAGGAACGACAGGAACGAGCCGGCGAGTGTCAGCGTCAGCGCGCCGATGACCGCGCCGATCGGCGACACCCGCCCGCCGGTGAATTCTCCGCCGCCGAGGATGACGCCGGCGATCGACAGCAGCGTGTAGCGCAGGGCGATGTTGGCGTCCGCCGACGTGGTCAGCCCGACGAGCGCGATGCCTGCGGCGACCGCGAAGAGGCCGGCAAGCCCGTAGGCGGCCGCGCGCGCGGCGACGATCGACCAGCCCGCGCGTTCCACGGAGCGCTCGTTGCCGCCGACCCCGCGGATCAGCACGCCCAGCGAGGAGCGCATCACGATCAGATGCGCGACGACCGCAATGATGATGCTGGCGACGATCGCCATCGGCATGAGCGGCGGCTTGGCCGTCATCAGCCAGCGCACCCAGTCGGGCGCCTGGCCGCCCGGCGCCGGCAGCATCAGCACCGCAAGCCCGGCCCAGACGAAGCTCATGCCGAGCGTGACGACGATCGAGGGCAGGTTGCGCAGGTGGATGACGACGCCCACCAGCGCATAGACGCCGATGGCACTGACAAGGATCAGCGTGCCGACGAGCGGCGCATCGCGCAGGAAGGTCGCCGTCACGCAGGCCACGAAGCTGACGAAGGCACCGATCGAGAGGTCGAGATCGTTGACCGCCATGACGAACATCTGGGCAATCGTCGCAAGCGCGATGGGCACGGCCAGGTTGAGCAGCAGGTTGAGTCCGAAATAGCTCATCGCCCGCGGCTGCAGCCAGAAGACGGCGGCCAGCAGGATCGTCAGCGACAGCGCCGGGATCACAAGCCGCACAGCATCGGAGGACAATCGCAGCCTCATGCCGCAGCCACCTCGAAGGACGCCGTGATGATGTTGGCCTCGGTGACCGCGTCGCCGGCGAGTTCGGCCGTGATCACGCGCTCGCGGAAGACATAGACGCGGTCGCACAGCCGCACCTCGTCCATCTCGGTGGAGTACCAGATGAAGGTGCGCCCCTTGGCGGCTTCCTGGCGGATGATCTCGTAGACTTCCTGCTTGGTGCCGACATCGACGCCGCGCATCGGATCGTCCATCAGGATGACCGGCGCCCGCGTCGCCAGCGCCCGGGCGAACAGCACTTTCTGCTGGTTGCCGCCCGACAGCGACAGGATGGCGTTGTCCATATCAGGCGTGCGGATGTCGATGCGCCGCTTCCACTCGCCGCCGCGCGCCGCTTCGTCGGCGGTCCCGACGAGGCTCAGGCGCGACAGATCGCCAAGCGAGGCGATCGAGAAATTGCGCAGGATGGACCAGAGTTCGAAGACGCCGTTCAGCCGCCGGTCGCCGGCGACGAAGGTCACCAGCGAGTCGCTTCTCGGCCACCAGCTGTTTGACTGCGAAGCATGCAGGGCGAGCAGGAGGTCGGTCTGACCGTGCCCGGCAAGCCCCGCGAGCCCGACGATTTCGCCTTGGCGGGCGGTGAACGCCAATCCGGCGGCCTGATGCCGGATGACGACCGGGGCGGCCGCGAGTTCGCGCGCCGAGCGATGCAGGGCATCTTCCCTGGCCACGCTTCCCATAGCCTCGACAAGGCTGTGGTGGTCAAATTCTGCCGCCGGCCTTTCGGCCACGACACGCCCGTCCTTCATGACGACGATGCGGTCGGAGGTCTCGAGGATCTCATGCAGGATGTGCGAGATGAAGATGACCGAGCCGCCGGCCGCCACGAACCGCCGGACATGGTCCAGCATCTGCCGCGCGAGGCTTGCGTCGAGCGAGGAGGTCGGTTCGTCGAGAATGACGAGGCGGGGCGCGATGCCCGCATCCGAGAAGGCCATGGCGATCTCGACCATCTGCCGTTCGGCGATCGACAGGTCGCCCACCGTCTGGCTGCTGCTGATGCCATGGTTCGGAAAGACCTGGTCCAGGCTCTTTTCGATCACGTGCGCCGCCCTGCCGCGCCAGCCGAAGCCGCCGAGCTCGCGATGCATGATGCGCGTGTTCTCGACGATCGACAGATTGGGGCTGAGCGAGAGTTCCTGGAAGACGCAGCGTACGCCGCGCGCCCTCGCGATGGTGATGCTGTAGCGGTCGAGGCGCTCGCCGTCGCTGGCGACCGTTCCTTCCTGCGGCGTCAATCCGCCATTGATCACGTTGACGATCGTCGACTTGCCGGCGCCATTGTGGCCGACGAGACCGATGCATTCGCCCGGCATGACGGCGAGCGTCACCCCGTCGAGCGCTTTCACGGCGCCGAAGCTAACCCGGGCGCCGCCGATCTCGATCACCGCCTTTGTCAAGTCTTTGGCCATGGCTGCCGTCGTTTCATCGATCAGGGAAAAGCCGCGCGGCCATTCGCGGCCGCGCGGCAGGTGCCGGGAGGCTTACATCGCGGCTTCAATGACCTTTATGGCGTCTTCCTGCGAGTATTCAACATTGGCGACGCCGCCGGCCTGCGTATTGGCGAGATTGTCCTCGAGATTGTCCTGGTCGATGCGCAGGAACGGCACGACGAGGTCCTTCTTGACGTCCTTGCCGTCGAGGATCTGCTGGGCGACCCAGAAGGCGAGCGTCGAGACGCCGGGTGCGATCGAGACGGACATGGTCTCGTAGCCGTTGGCGTCCTTCTGTTCCTTCCACCACTTCAGTTCGTCCTCGCGATTGCCCATGACGATGACCGGCATCGCCCGGTCGGTCGCGGCGATGGCCTGTGCTGCGCCGTAGCCGTCGCCGCCCTGGGTGACGACGCCGGCAATCTCCGGCAGGCTTGGCAGGATGCCGGCGACGGCCTTCTGGGCAACGTCCTGCGCCCAGTCGCCATGCACGGAGCCGACGATCTTGAACTGCGGGAACTCGGCGACGCCGGCATGGATGCCGGCCGAGATCTCGTCATCGACGAAGACGCCGGCGAGGCCGCGGATCTCGAGCAGGTTGCCGCCATCGGGCAGTTTGCCGGACAGGTACTCGACCTGGCTGCGGCCCATTTCCTTGAAGTCGACGGCGATGCGCCAGGCGCAGGGCTCGGTCACGATGCCGTCGAAGGAGACGACGGTGATGCCGGCGTCGCAGGCTTCCTTGACGGCGCCGTTCAGAGCCGTCGGCGAGGCGGCGTTGAGCACGATCGCGTCATAGCCCTGAAGGATCATGTTCTGGATCTGGGCTGCCTGCTCCGTCGCCTGGTTTTCGGCGGTGGTGAACGGATCGGCGGCGGCCACGACGCCGGCCTTCACGGCCTCGCCAGTGACTTTTTCCCAGCTCGTCAGCATGGCCTGGCGCCAGGAGTTGCCGGCATAATTGTTGGACAGAGCGATCTTCTTGTCGGCGGTGTCAGCGATCGCGGAGACAGGCATTGCGGCGCACGCGATGGCGACCGATGCCAGAAGCATCTTTCGGATTGTCATGGTATTCCTCCCTGATGATCACGCCGTGGGCGGATCGCATCATCCATGCCCCCAATGAGCCCGGATGAAAATTGTTCTTGTACTGAGCTTCCTCCTCTCAGTAAGGACAGTATGCTGAAGCCCGCTTGGCCTGTACAGGCGCAAGGCGGCAAGATATTTGCGGGTTCTGCGCAACGAGGTGCGGGTTTACGCAAGACGGCGGCGCGTCCGCGGGCGCTTAATGCATGGGCGGCGGTGGAGGCCTGCCGTTTCGGGAGGAACAGACGATGCTGCATATCGCGCCGGCAGCCCTGATCGACCACTATCTGGGCATCTGCCGGCTGCTTGCAGGCCAGCTCGACTTCCGCTCGGCCATCCGTTCGGTCGCAGCCGAGGTCGCCCATATCATCCCGCACGACCATCTCGATGTCTGCGTGCTGCTGGAGGACGGCAACTACCACTCGGCCTACGAGACCGGAATCGAGACCGCCTGGGGCGAATTCGCCGGCGCTCCGGTGGTCAACAGCCCGATCCGCTCGCTGTTGTGGGGGGAGGTGGATTTTATGCTGGCCGACGACGCCATGACCGACCCGCGGTTCCATTTCGAGGGGGCGTTCAAGCGGCCGATCTTCGAACAGTCGCTGAGAAGCCGCCTGCATGTGCCCATGAAGGTCCAGGGAACCATCATCGCCGCGCTGTCCTGCTCGTCGCAGACGGCTGGCGTCTACACGATGGAGGATGTCGAGCGCGCCCGCATCATCGCCGATCTCCTGACCCCCTACTTCTTCGCGCTGCGCGCCGCCGAGCAGGCCCAGCGCTCGGCCATCGTCGAGGCCGAGGCACGGGCCCGGGAGGAAGGCCTCAGGCTTGGTGCGCTCAAGCTGACCGAAGCACTGGAGCAGGAACGCCAGCGCATCGGCATGGACCTGCATGACCAGACGCTTGCCGACCTCACGCGCCTTGCCCGCCGCATCGACCGCCTGGCGCGCTCGAGCGAGGTGGCGCCCGAGGCGCTGGAGCCGGTGTCCCGCTCCCTGCAGCACTGCATGCAGGACCTGCGGCAGATCATCGAGCAGGCAAAGCCCTCTGTCCTGCAGCTCTTTGGCCTCGCCCAGGCGATCGAGCACCATCTCGACCGCTCGACCCGCGACACCGGCTCCGCCATCGAATGGGGGCTCAGCGACGAAACCCACGGGGCGCTCGACCTCCTGGAGCCGACGGTCATCGTCGCGCTGTTCCGGATCGCCCAGGAGGCGATCAACAACGCGGTGCGCCACGCAGCCCCGCTTGCCATCAAGGTTCGGCTGGAAGCCGATCACGAGCGGCTGGCGATCGAGATCGCCGACGATGGAACCGGCCATGCCAGGACCCGCAAGCGGATCGGCGGAGGCATCGACAACATGCAGACCCGCGCGCGGCTGATCTCCGCCCGCTTCACCATCGCGCCGGGCAGCAAAGATCGTGGTACAGTGGTCCGCGTGGTGCTGCCGCTGGCGCCGCCGGCCGGCGTGCCGAACCTGTGAGGAGGGGCGGAGTGAAGGTTCTGATCGTTGAGGACGACCCGTTGCACCGCACCTATCTGCACGAGGCGGTGGTTGCGGCCCTGCCCGAATGCGACACCGTGATCGAGGCGGAGAACGGGCTCGCCGGCGAGAAGCTCGCCCGCGACCACAAGTCCGCCCATATCGTCATGGACCTGCAGATGGCGACCCGCAACGGCATCGAGGCGGCGCGCACGATCTGGAAGGAACGGCCCGAGACCCACATCCTGTTCTGGTCGAACTATTCCGACGAGGCCTATGTCCGCGGCGTCTCGCGCATCGTGCCGGACGGCGCCGCCTATGGCTATGTGCTGAAATCGGCCTCGGACGAGCGGTTGAAGCTCGCGCTGCGCTCGATCTTCATCGAGAGCCAGTGCGTCATCGACCGGGAGGTGCGCGGCCTCCAGCAGAAGAGCCTCGGCCAGACCAACGGTTTCACCGATTCCGAATACGAGATCCTCATCGACATCGCGCTTGGCCTGACCGACCGCGCCATCGCCGGCCGCCGCGGCCTGTCGCTGCGCAGCGTGCAGAACCGGCTGCAGCACCTCTATGACAAGCTCGACGTCTACCACACGGCCGGTGACGCCGCGGACGACGGCCGCTTCAACCTCCGCGCCCGCGCGGTCACAGTGGCCTTTCTGCGCAAGCTCTTGAACTACAGCGCGCTCGAGCGGGCGGAAACGGAACTCCAGGAATGGCTTGACGGAAAGTAGCTGGCGGCTGCCGGCAATTCAGCCGGAAGCCAGCCGATCAGCCTCCCGGCCCTTGGCCGATCGCCTCCGCAACGGCGTCCCGGGTCGCATCCGCCATGGCGGCATGAACCCGGATGGTCCGGATCGGCCTGCCCTCCTCAAGGATGCCGATCACGGTCTCGATGTCCGGGCAACCCTCGTCCCGGCAGGCGAGTTCGGCGACGGTCACCGCGGTGCCGTCCGGCAGGTCCATCAGCTCGCGAACCCAGGCCTTGATCTCGGCTGACTTCGCCATCAGCCGGCTCGACCGGGGCGCGAGCGGGTTGACGAACCCCGTCATCCCTTCGGGCTTTTCTCGCCAGCGATGCAGCGCGCGAAGCCGTTCTCGATGATCGCGCGCGGCAGGTTTCGGCCGATGAACACGACCCGCGTCAGGCGGGTTTCGTCCGGCTTCCACGGCCGCTGGTGATTGCCTTCGAGCAGCATGTGGACGCCCTGCATGACATAGCGGTCGTCGTCGCCCTCGAAGGCGATGATTCCCTTCATGCGCAGCATGTCCATGCCGAAGTGCTGGGCGACCCCCTGGATCCAGGGAAAGAACCGCTCTGGCGAGAGCGGTGCGTCGCTCGTGAGCGAGAAGCTCGAGACATGATCGTCATGCTCGTGGTCGTGGAAATGCTCGAGGAAATCGGGCTCCAGCTCCAGCACCCGGTCGAGATCGAAGGCGTTGCGGCCGATCACCTGGTCGAGCGGCACCTGGCAGCGTTCGCTCTTCCGGATGACGGCGGTCGGATTGATCCGGCGGATCCTGGCCTCGACCTCGGCCAGTTCCTGTTCGCTCACCAGGTCGATCTTGTTGAGAAGGATGATGTCGGCGAAGGCCAGCTGTTCCTGCGCCTCATGCGCGGTGTCGATCTCGCCCATGAGATGCTTGGCGTCCACCACCGTGACGATTGCGTCGAGCTTGGTCTTCGACTGCACGTCTTCGTCGACGAAGAAGGTCTGCGCCACCGGGGCGGGGTCGGCGAGCCCGGTCGTTTCGACCAGGATCGCGTCGAAGCGGTTGCGTCGTTTCATCAGGCCGTCGATGATGCGGATCAGGTCGCCGCGCACCGTGCAGCAGATGCATCCGTTGTTCATCTCGAAGACCTCCTCGTCGGCATCGACGATGAGATCGTTGTCGATGCCGACATCGCCGAATTCGTTGACGATCACCGCATAGCGCTTGCCGTGATCCTCGGTCAGGATGCGGTTGAGAAGCGTCGTCTTGCCGGCGCCGAGATAGCCGGTCAGCACGGTAACCGGGATTTTGTCGATGGCGTTCATGATGATCTCCGCGAAGTGGTGGTGAGGTAGGAAGAAATCCGCGAGAGCGGTTTGGCGAAGGCGTCGCCGATGCCGCCCAGCAGTCGGCCGAACGGGGATGGCGCCCCGCCGATCACCGCCGAAAACAGCGCGCGCACCGGCTCCGGATCGATGCCGGAGGTGATGAACACCAGGCGGGTGCGCCGGTCGTCGTCGGGCCAGGTGTCCAACCTGACCGGGGCGGACGTGGAATGCTGTACGGCATGCACGATCCGCGGGGACTCCGGCTCTTCCGCCACGCCGACGATGCCCTTGACCCTGAGCAGGTGTTGCCCGGCGGACTGCTGCAGCACGGACAGGAACTGCAAGAACCGGCTTTCGGGGATGGTCGCATCGTGGACAATGCTGAAGCTTCGAATGCCCGAGGTGTGCCTTGAGAGGCGGTCGCGCCCGGCTGACGCAGGCCCATGAAGCTCCTCGGCCGCCAGCGCCGCTTCCAGCGCAAGCCATCCCGAGACGTCCTCGCCGCGCTCGACGACCGAATAGGGGCGTGGTGCGAACAGGGCGGCAAGCTCCGCGTCCCGGCGGTCGTAGATCCGCGCGTCGGCATTGAGCAGGCGCAGCTCCCGCGGCAGCGCCGCGATATCCGAGAGAGTGGCGGGGTCCTTCGCCAGATCGGTCTTGGTCAGGACGATGCGGTCGGCGAATGCAATCTGCTTCACCGCCTCGAAATGCCGGTCGATGGAGATGCCACCGGTGACGATATCATATAACGTAACGAAGCCCGCCAAATAAAATACGGTGTCGACCGTCCGGTCGCGCAAGGTCTCGGCGCCGTGCCGGTCGGCCATGAGCGCGTTGACCAGCGGGGCAGGGTCTCCCAACCCGCTCATCTCGACGATCACCCGGGAGAATGCGGGCGCCAGCTTGGCCGATGCCGCGCAATGCAGGTCGAACAGCGTCGCCCGGAGATCGGTCGTGCCCGCGCAGCACAGGCAGCCGGTCGAGACCTGGCTGATGGCGGTCTCGCCCTGGCGCACCAGCAGATGATCGATGGCGACATCGCCGAACTCGTTGATGACGACCGCGCTGTCGTGGAACGACGGTTCCGCCAGCAGCTCGTTGAGCAGCGTCGACTTGCCTGAGCCGAGGAATCCGCTCAGCAGGAACACCGGGATCCGGTCGGGCAGGGCCATGGCGTCAGGATGCCTGGCACGTGCGGCAGATGCCGCGCAGTTCGATGGTCGTCTTCTTGAGCGCGAAACTGGCCTCGCCCGCCAGGTGCTTGAGCCGCAGGGCGAGGTCGTTGTCCGAAATCTCGTTCACCTGGCCGCACCGCTCGCAGATCATGAAGGCGATGGTGTCGTCGCCGTCGCAGCCCGGATGGCGGCAGGCGACAAAGGCGTTGAGACTTTCGAGCCGGTGCACCAGGCCGAATTCCACCAGCTTGTCGAGCGCGCGATAGACCTGCAAGGGCGCACGGAACCCGTTGTCGCGCAGCTGGTCGAGAATGGTGTAGGCGCTCAAGGGCCCTTTCGACCGTGTCAGCGCCCCCATTACCAAGGACTGGTTCTTGGTCAGGTCCGCTGCTTCGTGAACATGGTCGCTCATGGCCGGGTTCCTTTCTGGGTTTCAGTCGCAGGCTTTGCCATCTCTATGGTCTTCGTGCGCGAAAAGAGGGGCATGAGCGACAGGATGAACAGGACCAGGGCCGCGACCACGATGCTGGGGCCGGCAGGCGTGTCCCACTCCAGCGAACCGAACAGGCCGCCCACGACCGCCGCCGCGCCGATGACCGCCGCCAAAACCGCCATCTGCTCGGGGCTTGACGAAAACCGGCGCGCGGCGGCGGCCGGGATGATCAGCATGGCCGTGATCAGAAGCACACCGACGATCTTCATGGAAATGGCGATGACCGCAGCCATCAGCAGCATGAAGATGATGTTGACCCGTTCCGGGTTCATCCCTTCGGCTTCGGCCAGTTCGCGGTTGATGGTGGCGGCAAACAGCGGTCGCCAGATGATGGCCAGGACGGCAAGAACCACGGCGCCGCCCAGCCAGATTATGGCGATGTCCATTCTCGACACCGCAAGGATGTCGCCGAACAGGAAGCCCATCAGGTCCATGCGGATCCAGGTCATGAAGGCGAGCACGACGAGGCCGAGCGCCAGGGCGGAATGGGCGAGCAGTCCCAGCAGCGCGTCCGAAGACAACGTCCCCTTTTTCTGCAGCAGCAGCAGCGCGATGGAGACGCAGGCCGAGACGCCGAAGACGGCGAGCGTGATGTTGATCTCGAACAGGAAGGCCAGGGCCACGCCGAGCAGGGCCGCGTGCGACAGCGTATCGCCGAAATAGGCGAGCCTGCGCCAGACGATGAAGCAGCCCAGCGGTCCTGCCACCAGCGCCACGCCGATGCCTGCAAGGATGGCGCGGGTGAAGAAGTCGTCAAGCATCGGACCTGCCCTCGCTGCCGTGGTGGTGGTGACCGTCGTCGGGATGGCAATGATCGGTGATGGAGCCGTCGCCATGCTCGACGCGCCCGTCGGGCAGATGCGTGTGGTCGTGATGATGCTCGTAGACCGCGAGCGTGGAGGCGGCGCGGGCGCCGAACAGCGCCTTGTACTCGGCGCTCGAGGCCACCACCGTCGGCGTGCCCGAGCAGCAGACATGGCCGTTGAGGCAGATCACCCGGTCGGTCGCCGCCATCACCACATGCAGGTCATGGGAGATCAGCAGGATGCCGCAATGCATCTCGTCGCGGATCCGCTTGATCAGGTCGTAGAGCGCGATCTCGCCGGAAAAATCGACGCCCTGGACCGGTTCGTCGAGAACCAGAAGATTGGGCTTGCGGGCCACCGCGCGCGCCAGCATCACCCGCTGGAACTCGCCGCCCGACAGCGTCCGCACCTCGGCGCCGGCCAGATGGCTGACGCCGGTGGACGCCATGGCGCTTTCGGCCTCATGCACGCTGACATGGCCGGTAAGCCGCATGAAGCGGCGCACCGTCAGCGGCAGCGTCCAGTCGACCGCGAGCTTCTGCGGCACATAGGCGACCTTGAGGTCCGCACGCCGCTGGATGGTTCCTTCATCCGGCTTGAGGATGCCGAGCGCCATCTTCGCCGTCGTCGACTTTCCGGACCCGTTCGGTCCGATCAGCGTCACGATCTCTCCGGTATCGATGGAAAGACTCACGCCGCGGACAAGCCAGCGACCGGCGCGATGAATGCCGGCATTGTCGAGCGTGACGAGAGAATCAGGTTTTTGCAGCATGGCTGATCTGAACGGCTTCCTGCGGATCGTGACAAGGGGGTTGCGCCGCCTTATCGCACACGTTATACAGTTACGCAATCTCGTTATGAGATAACGTCACACATCCAAGTTTTATATGGAGACTGTCATGGACCGCCTCAAGGCCTTTCTTCTTGCTTCCACATTGCTCGCGTCCTCTGCCGCCTCTGCCAGTGCAGACGTGAATGTGGTCGCCTCCATCAAGCCGATCCATTCCCTGGTGGCGGCGGTGATGGAAGGTGTGGGTGAACCGGGACTGATTGTCGAAGGCGCGGGCTCGCCCCATACCTATGCCCTCAAGCCGTCGCAGGCGCAGATGCTGGAATCGGCCAATCTTGTCTTCTGGATCGGGCATGAACTGGAAGCCTTCCTGGAAAAGCCGCTCGAAACGATTGGCGCCAACGCCAAATCGATCGAGCTGATCGATGCCCATGACCTGGTCAAGCTCGGTTTCCGCGAGGGCGGCGCCTTCGACAAGCATGATCACGGCGATGAGGCAGGTCATGACGATCACGCCCATGAAGCCGAAGCAAAGCACGACCACGCGCACGAAAAGACAGCCGAGGCCAAGCACGATCATGCGCATGAGAAGACCGCTGAAGCCGAGCATGACCACGCGCATGAAAAGACTGCGGCGGCCGGTCATGAAGGGCATGACCACGGCGCGTTCGACGCCCATGTCTGGCTGGATCCGGTGAATGCCAAGGCCATGGTTCATGAAATCGAGGAAGCGCTTGTCGAGGCCGATCCCGCCAATGCCGCCAAATATGAAGCCAACGCGGAAGCCGTGACGGCCAGGCTCGATGCCCTGATTGCCGAGGTTTCGGCCGAACTCGAGCCGGTCAAGGGCAAGGGCTTCATCGTCTTCCACGATGCCTACCAGTATTTCGAGAACCGCTTCGGCGTCACCGCCTCGGGCTCGATCACCGTGTCTCCGGAAGTCATGCCCGGCGCCGAGCGGATCACCGAAATCCGCGCGCGGGTGCAGGATCTGGGTGCTGCCTGCGTGTTCGCCGAGCCGCAGTTCGAGCCGAAGCTGGTGTCGACCGTGATCGAGGGCTCAAAGGCCAAGTCCGGGATCATCGATCCGCTCGGTGCCGAGCTCGAAAACGGACCCGACCTCTACTTCCAGGTGATCCGCAACATGGCGACCTCGATCAGGACCTGCCTGTCCGAAGCCAGCTGAGGGATTGTTTGGCCTTCCCAGCGGGCGGCTCGCGCCGCCCGTTTTTCATCTTTGCCAACGTCATGGTATAACATATGAGTACTTTGAGCACTTCTATGGGGTCGGGCTGCGGCGCGGCCGTCCCCCTTGCCCCGTGTCTCCGCGGCGCCCTCGCGCGGCTCGACCGGCCTGCGGGAGGTTCGCAATGATCGATGTGGCGATCATAGGCGGCAGCTTTGCCGGCCTCACCGCCGCACTCCAGCTCGGACGCGCGAGCCGGTCGGTCCTGGTGCTGGATTCCGGGGCTCCGCGCAACCGCACCTCGCCGGGCGCCCATGGTGTGGCCGGATGGGATGGCGTTGCGCCCGCCGAAATTCTCGCCCGGTTCCGCGCCGACCTTGAGCCCTACCCGAGCGTGAGCCTTCGCGATGCGGCGGTGACAGGGGCAAGCGGACGCCACGACGCGTTCACGCTGACGCTGGATGGAAACGAGCAGGTCCTGGCGCGACGCATCGTGCTGGCCCATGGCGTGCGCGACATCCTGCCCGCCATTCCGGGCCTCACGGATGCCTGGGGAAGACGGGTGCTGCATTGTCCCTACTGCCACGGCTACGAGGTGAAGGGTGGCTCGCTTGCGGTGCTCGCCACCCATCCGATGAGCGGGCATCAGGCCTTGATGCTGAGGACGGACTGGAGCGAACGGGTGACGCTGCTCACCGCCGGCATGGAGGGCTTTGACTGGCAGGCGCTCGAGAAGGCCGGCGTGCGGGTCGACCGTCGCGGACTGGAGGCGGTCGAGGACGT
Source organism: Hoeflea sp. (assembly GCF_030682515.1). Classification (GTDB taxonomy): domain Bacteria; phylum Pseudomonadota; class Alphaproteobacteria; order Rhizobiales; family Rhizobiaceae; genus Hoeflea. Next base: position 87,162 of record NZ_JAUXOD010000122.1, read on the forward strand.
CGGGGACGGCATTGACCTGCACCTGACCGGCGGGTCGGTGGAGCGCCATGCCGCGTTGTTCCTGGGCCCCAGGACCTCGCTCGCCCAGACTCCCGCCGAGCAATTGGGCTGTCTGCTGAGCGAAGGGCCGATGGGGTCCTTTGTCAGGGTCGGCCCGATGGCCCAGACCAGCATCCAAGGTGTCTTCGCCGCCGGCGACATCGCGCGGCCGATGCCCAACATCAATTTCGCCCTTGCCGACGGCGCCCAGGCCGGCAGCGGCTGCCATGCCTCGCTGCTGTTCCCCGGTTTCGTCCAACCCGTAGTCCAGGACCCCACGCCATGACTGACCGCCATCTCCCCGTCACCGTCCTCTCCGGCTTCCTCGGCGCCGGCAAGACGACCTTGCTCAATCACATCCTCACCAACCGCGACGGCCTGCGCGTCGCGGTCATCGTCAACGACATGAGCGAGGTGAACATCGATGCGAGCCTCATCCGCGAGGGCGGCGCCAACCTGTCGCGCACCGACGAGCAGCTGGTCGAGATGACCAATGGCTGCATCTGCTGCACGCTGCGCGACGATCTCCTGGCAGAGGTGACGTCGCTCGCGGCCCAGGGCCGGTTCGATCACCTGCTGATCGAATCGACCGGCATTTCCGAGCCGCTGCCTGTCGCCTCCACTTTCGAGTTCCGCGACGAGCAGGGCTTCAGCCTCTCCGATGTCGCGAAACTCGATTCGATGGTCACGGTGGTCGATGCGGCGAGCCTGCTCAAGGATTATGCCTCGAGCGATTTCCTGCGCGACCGCGGCGAGACGCTGGGCGATCAGGACACCCGCACCCTTGTCGACCTGCTGGTGGACCAGATCGAGTTCGCCGACACGATCATCCTCAACAAGGTGTCGGCGACCACGCCGGAGACCCTTGACGCCGCCCGCAAGATCATCCGCGCGCTCAATCCGGAAGCGGTTCTGATCGAAGCGGATTTCGCGCAGGTGGCGCTCGGCGACATCCTCGGCACCGGCCGGTTCGACTTCGACAGGGCGCATGAACATCCGCTCTGGTACAAGGAGTTGAACGGGTTCAAGGACCACATTCCGGAGACCGAGGAATATGGCATCCGCTCCTTCGTCTACCGGGCGCGGCAGCCCTTCGACCCCATGAAGCTGCAGGCCTTCATCAACCGGCCCTGGCCCGGCGTGGTGCGCGCCAAGGGCTTCTTCTGGCTGGCGACGCGTCCACGTTTCGTGGGCGAACTCTCCATGGCCGGCGCGCTGGTGCGCACGGAAAAGCGCGGGCTCTGGTGGTCGGCGGCGCCGAAGGAATACTGGCCTGACGATCCGGCCTGGCATCGCTCCATGGCATCCTATTTCGATCCGGTCTGGGGCGACCGCCGCCAGGAACTGGTGTTCATCGGCTGCGATCCCATGGACGAGGCGAGGATCCGCGCCGAGCTCGACGCCTGCCTGGTGAACGCGCCGGCCCTGCTTCCGGACCTCTGGACCTCCATGCCCGACCCGTTTCCTGCGTGGGACAAGCAGGCGGCCTAGACGGGTCCGATTGTCTGCGCGATCCGGAAACCGGCTGGCGGAGCAATTGACGAGGTGAAGACAGAGATCTAGTGTCACGGCATGGTTCCGCCCGACTCGAAGGAAAGGCGGATTAAAAGGGAACACGGTGAGGTGTAGCCAAGAGGCGCCGAACCCGTGACTGCCCCCGCAACTGTGAGCGGCGAGCTTTCTCAAGATTTGCCACTGGCGCAAGCACCGCGCCGGGAAGGTTTGAGAAAGCATGGACCCGCAAGTCAGGAGACCTGCCATGACCATCGTAACTTAACCCGGGCGGGGTGTCCGGACAGGGAGAATTGTCATGAGCAGCCGGACCTCCGGACATAGCCAGGTCAATCATCGCTTTGGCCCCCGCATTCTCGTGCGGAGCGCGCAATGCCGATCAGACAGACGACCACAAGACCGTCTTCCCACAGAATAACCGTCTGCACCGCTTGCCGGCACACGGGCAGCGATTGCCGCCCTGGCCTGGGTTTGATCGCCCGGTTGCGCGATGCCATGGACAACGCAAGCGAGGCAACAGGAGCGCTCTTCGAGATTTCCGGGGTCGCCTGCATGGCGGGCTGCGACCGGCCCTGCACGGTTGCTTATCAGGCGACCAACAAGGCCACCTACCTGTTTGGCGACATCGATCCGGCGGACGACATCGACGACCTGGTCAGCTTTGCCCGGCACTATGCCAGTCTTGACGACGGCTGGTGCTCATCGAGCCAGCGCCCGGGAAAGCTCCGCCAGTCAACGCTCGCCCGCATTCCGGCCGCGATGTTCGTGGTCGAGCAGGTCGAAGGCTGCCTTCAATGAGCGCGGCCAGCCTGACTTTCGCCGGCGCGTCCTGGCATGCGCCGCGCGGGCCGGTGATCCTCAAGCCCGTGACGCTCGATCTCCCCGCGGGCCGGGTGCTGGGTGTGGTTGGACCCAATGGCGCGGGCAAGTCCACCTTCCTGCGCCTCGTCTACCGCTATTTGAAACCGGCGTCCGGTGCGGTCCTGATCGACGGAGAAAACATCTGGACCATGCGCGCCCGTGACGTCGCGCTCAAGGTTGCCGCGGTGCTGCAGGAACAGCCGACCGACTTCGCTCTGACCGTGCGCGAGATCGTCGACCTCGGACGGCTTCCGCATCGCGGCGGCCTGGTGCGCAGCGACACCCGGGATGCCGCGGTTGTCTCGGCCGTTCTGGACAGGCTTGACCTTCAGGGATTTGCCGGTCGCCGTTTCGGCTCGCTGTCCGGGGGCGAAAGGCAGCGGGTGATGGTGGCGCGCGCGCTTGCGCAGCAGCCGTCCCTGCTGGTGCTCGACGAGCCCACAAACCATCTCGATATCCGCCACCAGCTCGAGGTGATCCGGCTGATCCGGGACCTCGACATGACGATCATCACCAGCCTGCATGACCTCAACATGGCGGCGGTGGTCTGCGACGACATCCTGCTGCTGCAACAGGGCCAGGCCATGGGTTTCGGCACGCCGGATGACGTGCTTGCCGACGAGACCGTCTCGCGCGCCTTCGGGGTGCTCGCCCGGCGCGAACGGCTGACACCGAGCGAGACGACGCATTTTACCTATCAGCTTCACGCATGAGGACTTTTGCCATGAAAACACTTTTCCCCGCCCTTGTCGGACTGGCCGTTCTGGCCGCGCCTGCCTTCGCCGGCACGACCGTCGAGAGCTGCAACCGCAGCGTCACCTTCGACGCTCCGCCAAAGGCCGCCATTTCCAATGATGTCAACTTGACCGAAATGATGCTGGTCCTGGGCCTCGCCGACCGCATGGTCGGCTACACGGGCATCTCCGGCTGGAAGACGCTGGACGAGGAGATGCGCGCGGGCGTGAAGGAATTGCCGGAGCTGTCTGAAAAATACCCGTCCAAGGAAGTGATCGTCGGCGCCGACGCGGACTTCTTCTTCGCCGGCTGGAACTACGGCATGAAGGTCGGCGGCGAGGTGACACCCGAGACCCTCGAACCCTTCGGCGTCAAGGTCTACGAGTTGACCGAAAGCTGCATCCATATCGGACCAAAGGCCAAGGTCTCGATGGAGGACATGTACACCGACCTGCTCAATCTCGGCCGCATCTTCGGCATCGAAAACAAGGCGCAGGCGCTGGTCGAGGGCTACAGGGCGGAGCTTGCGGCCTTTGACGCGACGGTGAAGAAGGGCGACACGCCGCTCCGGGTGTTCGTCTACGATTCGGGCGAGGACACGCCCTTCACCGCCGGCCGCTACGCCATGCCGACGGCGATGATCGAGGCTGCGGGCGGCCTAAACATCATGGACGATTTCGAAAAGAGCTGGGCGACCGTCAACTGGGAAGCCGTCGTCGAGCGCGACCCCGAGGTGATCGTCATTGTCAATTATGGTGACGTGACTGCCGAGCAGAAGATCGACTTCATGAAGACCAACCCGGCCTTTGCCGACATCGATGCGGTCAGGAACGACCGCTTTGTCGTGCTCGACTATGTGGAGGCGACGCCCGGGCCGCGCAATATAAGGGCGATCAAGAAGCTCGCCGCCGCCTTCTGGCCGAACTGAGTTGAAGGACATTGCCCACAAAGGCCGCATGACAGCCCGTCCGACGCCGCCCGGCGCCGGACGGGCTGTGTTTCTGATCGCGAGCTGCCTGGCCCTCCTGCTGTCGCTGACGGTCGCGGTGTCGGTCGGCGCCATCGCGGTGGAATGGACGACCGTCTGGGGCGTGCTCGCCAACCGGATATCGCCGGGGTCGGTGGAGGTGACCTGGTCCGCCGGCCGCGAGGCGATCGTCTGGGAGCTCCGCTTTCCCCGGGCGCTGCTCGCGGTCATGGTGGGGGCCGGGCTGGCGCTGGTGGGCGCGAGCCTCCAGTCTGTCACCCGCAATCCGCTCGCCGATCCGCATCTCCTGGGCATCTCCTCGGGCGGGGCTTTCGGGGCGATCCTGGCGCTACTTCACACCGGCCTCTTCCTGGGCCCGCTTACCGTACCGCTGCTCGCCTTCGCCGGCGCGCTCGTGGCCACGATGATTGTCCTTGGCGTGGCGCGCATGACCCACTCCACCAGTGCCGACCGGTTGGTGCTGGCCGGGGTGGCTGTGTCCTTCATCATCATGGCGCTCGCCAACATGCTGATCTTCCTCGGCGATCCCAAGGCGGCCCACACGGTGGTGTTCTGGATGCTGGGCGGACTTGGGCTCGCGCAGTGGTCGCAGCTCGGCTGGCCGCTCGTCGTTCTCCTGAGCTGCGCGGCCTGGCTGCGCTGGCGGGCGGGCGATCTCAACGCGATGACGGTGGGCGACGAGACCGCCACCACGCTCGGCATCGACGTACGCCGCTTCCGGCTTCAGGTCTTCGTCGTCGGCGCGCTGATCACCGGGGTGATGGTCGCCTTCTCCGGCATCATCGGCTTTGTCGGGTTGATGGTCCCCCATATCGTGCGCCTGTTCAGCGGCGGCGATTACCGCAGGGTGCTGCCGGCGTCGATGGTGGTCGGCGCGATTTTCCTCTTGTGGGCCGATGTCGCCGCGCGCACCGTGATGGCGCCGGAGGACATGCCGATCGGCATCGTCACCGGCCTGGTCGGAGGCGTCTTTTTCGTCTGGCTTCTGCGCCGGGCGTGAACCCGATCACGCAAGGGACTGCGGTCGTACTGGCCATCCGCTCGATCAGACGATGAAGCGCGACCAGCCGCCATAGCTGCGACGGACCGGCCCGCGCGGAATGCTGAGCGCGACCAGCGCCAGCCCCGCGATCACATCGCCAAGCATCTGCACCGTCGTCGCATCGGCCACCAGCGCGGTGATGACAAGCGCCATGCCGAGCGGGATGTTGAGGAAGCGGATGGGGCGCGCCACTTCGGCGGTAGCCGTCACCGCGACCGTGATCGCCAGCGCCCCGACCAGATGGTCCGCATGGGCGAGCGTGCCCTCGGTGCCGAGGGTGAGGCGCGTCAGCATCAGCCAGAGGCCAATTCCGATGGAGGCCAGGAGGGTCCAGGGCAGGCTGATGCCGCCGCTTACCATCTCGCCCATGATCGCCTTTGGGCCCCGGTCGAAATCGTCACGCGCCGATTCGTCCGGGCCGTCATCGGTGTCGCCGAACAGAAGCACCCGGAGAAGCGGATGCCCCTGGCGACGGCGGCGGGCGAGGAACTGGCAGGTCGCGACCAGTTCGTCGACCGAATAGGGAATCTGTATCAGCATCGCCGCGGCCGTGATCAGGCAGAGCGTGCACCAGGTCCCGAGCACGATCGGCTGGATCACGATGAAGCTCACGGAAATGACACCGAGAGGCACAATCAGGATGCCGAAGATCAGCACCAGCCACGGCATGGTGCGCCACCGCTGGGCCGAGCCGATGAGGGCGATGAGGATTTCCAGCATGTAAACCAGTGCGCCGAGCCCTGCATCCGGCACCGGCCAGGCCCGAGACACCGAGGAGGTGATGATTTCCTCGGTGCCGTTCTTCCCGTCGCCTGCAATGGCGCCAAGCGAAAAGAACGGCTCCAAGACGGAATCGATGTGTCCGAGCTGATAGGCCGCGAGATAGCGCGAGACGTACAGGCCTACCAGCGCCAGCAGGATGATCGGAAGGCGCTGGAACCAGGCCGACGGCGAATACTCCCATCCCGGCGGCACCGTTGGTCCCGTCGAGGCTGCCACGCGGCTGATGCCTGGCGCCGGCCGCGTGGCCACTGCAAAGCCGAACACCAGCGCCCCCACCAGCGTGCCGTTGAGATAGGCCTGGGCGGTCGGCGCCCAGAACAGCAGTGGCGCAAACATGACCCAGAGGCCCAGGCCCGCGACCAGCCATCGCACCGCGCCGAAGCGCCAGGACAGAGCAACAAAGCTCAGCGCCATGATGAGAAGTCCCGCCACCACGTCGCTCGCGGTCATCGCCCAGCTTTCATAGCCGAGCAGGGGAGGGCTCGCCACCAGCCAGCTGCCGAAGCCGATGTTGAGGAACTGAGTCCAGCGGAACCGGTCATGGTCGCTGCGCAGGGCGTCTTCCGCCCGCACTCGCAGCGCCTCGGGGTCACCGGTGCGTTCGGCGCTTGTGCTCAGCCAGTGCGGGACGGTCAGCCCGTTCGCTTCATACCAGCCCAGCGGATCGGATTTGAGTGCCGCGATCAGTTTGGGCAGGGTGTCGCGGATCCTGTGGCGGGGGCGCCAGCCCAGCAGGTCCCGGGCCCGCGATATGTCGAGTTCGTAGTGATCGCTGGCCATCTCGACCATGAACGGCCGGATGAACGGCTTTTCCCCGTAATCCAGGGCATCTGGAACCAGCGGTTCGCTTCTGGTTTCAAGCCATGCGCCCGCGGCGGCAAGGGGCTTGGGAACGGACACCGTTGTCCAGTCGTCCGATCCGTGAATGAGCCGGGCGAGCGTTTCCTGCAGCTCGTCATAGCCCATGGCTTCGGGCTCGCCGACAAGCATCGTGGTTTCGCCGGGCAGATCCGCGCGGCGGTCGACGGTGCGCACGAAGGCATCGATCATGTCGTCCTCATGCAGCAGCGATTGTCCGGTGGCGGGATCGCCCGAATAGGCATGCGCCTTGAATTCGCGCTCATAGATGCGGCGGATCTGCTGCACCAGCGTCGGCACGCCGGTGGTCTCGCTGTAGAGCCCGGCCAGGTGCAGGAACACGCACGCCATCTCGCCGCGCTCGGCGCGGATCACCTCTTCCGCCCGGGCCTTGGACTGCGGATAGGCCCATTTCGGATCGATCTCGGCCTGTTCGGTGATCGGCACGCCGGGCGCCCCCGGCCGGTGGACCAGCATGGTGCCGGAATAGATGAACTGCTCGACCTGGCACGTCCGCAACGCCTGGATCAGGTTCCGCGTCCCCTCGACATTCACCGCCTCGTAGGCGGGAGAGTTTTCGCCGGTGAAATCGAAATAGGCGGCCAGGTGGATGACCGAGGCGATCTGCGATCCGTGCCGCTCCGCCAGATCGCGCACGGCAAGCGTGACCGCATCGGAAGACGTCAGGTCGGTCTCGATGACTTCGCAGGCGGCGCCTTCCCTGGAAAGGTCGATGCCGATGACGCGGTAGGCGGGCGCGAGCGCTTTGACCAGGGCAGTGCCGATCTTTCCCGCAGCACCGGTGACGACGACCAGAGGCTTGTCGCCCGAACCTTGCCGGGTTCTGGAGTCGATTTGCTCCGCGCCGTCCCCGCGCCGCTGCTGATTCCTGGCGTCGGATTGCCTTGTCACGCCGTTCTCCTCGGGCCGTTTTTCTCTACTCATCAAACCGGCTCGACCGGATATTGTTCCGGTCCTGTCGCGAAAGACACGCATGCGGCGCTGCACCGGACACCCGCGCTGGGCCGGGCGTGCTGCCGGACCGCTTCCCGCGCTGCCTTGCCTGCCCGCCGGAGGGATGAGAGACTTTAAGGACGGATCCTCACACCTGGTTCCGGTCGGAACCGTCGTAGATTCCTCTCAGCGCCAGCTGGCCCGGGGTCTCGGGGTGAAGCCTGCCATCCGGCCCGCGGCAATCGATTTGTACATTTGCTACCAGCATTGACATTTGTCTATTTCCCGGGCATCGTCGATCCGAATGAGGGAGGCAGATGTGCGCAACAACCGTTCGACCGAAGACATAGCCATGGGAATCCGCAGGCGGGTGTTCGAGCACTCGATGCGCAACAATGGCGGCTATCTGAGCCAGGCCTGCTCCGCGGCAGAGCAATTGGCGTTCCTCTACAATGAGGCTCTCAATCTGGGTGAACCAGTGCTTCCCGCAGTGCCCAGGCCGTTTGCCGGCGTGCCCTCTGCCAGCAATCCCGATTATGTGACAGGTGCTGGCTACAACGGCCCGTTCGAGCCGCAATTTGACCGCCTCTTCATTGCCCCTGCACACTACGCGCTGGTGGCCTATGCGACGCTGATCGAGACCGGGCGCATGGATGCCGAAGGGCTCGAGATGTTCAACAAGGACGGCTCGTCGGTCGAGATGATCGGCGCCGAGCACTCGCCCGGCATGGAAGTCCACAACGGCACGCTGGGCATCGGCCTGTCCACCGGCGCGGGCCTGGCCTGGGGCCGCAAGCGGCGTGGCGACACCGGCCAGGTCTGCGTCTTCATGTCTGATGGCGAGGTCCAGGAAGGCCAGACCTGGGAAGCGGTCCAGGCAGCCGCCCATCACGGCATCGACAATCTCTGGGCGCTGATGGATGTCAATGACCAGCAGTGCGACGGCGCCATGAGCTCGGTGATGGAAGTGCGCGACATCGCCGCCAAGTTCCGTGCCTTTGGCGCGGTCTGTGTGGAAATCGACGCTCACGACCTGGGCGCCCTGCGCCAGGCCAAGGCCGAGCCGCATGAAGGTCAGCCGCTGATCATCCTCGCCCGCTCCTCGCCCACGCAGGGCATGAGCTTCCTGCAGAAGCGTTTCCCCCGCCTGCACTATGTGCGCTTCAAATCCAACGAGGAACGCGCCGAGATGAATGTCTCGATCGCAGCCGAACTCGGCATCGCGCCGATCGAACTGGAGGCCCACTGATGGTTGAGATGGTCAATCGCCCCTATGCCTCGGCCTTCGAGGCCTTTGCGGTCAAGAACCCCGACGTGCTGTGCCTGTCGGCCGACCTGACCTCGTCCTGCGAGATCGACGGGTTTAGGGACCGGCATCCGGACCAGTTCCTGTCGCTCGGCATGGCCGAGCAGAACATGATGAGCTTCGCCGGCGGCCTGGGCCTCGCCGGCTACCGGCCGTTCCTGCATTCCTTCGGCGTGTTCCTCTACCGCCGTCCCTATGATCAATTGATGGCGTCCGTCGCCTATCCGCGCCGCAAGGTGCGGCTGATGGGTTTCCTGCCCGGCATCACCACGCCCGGCGGCATGACCCACCAGGCGATCGAGGACATCGCGGTGATGCGCTCGATCCCCAACATGTCGATCCTCGAGACCGGCGACGCCACCGAGGTCGAAAGCATCTGCGAGGCGGCCGATTCCATCGACGGTCCGGTCTACTGCCGGGTGCTGCGCGGCTCGGTGCCGCGGCTGTTCGACAGCCCGATCAAGGTCGGCGAGATGCGCGAACTGGCATTGGGCGAAGACGTCCTTGTCGTGACTTCGGGCATTGCCACGGAAGAAGCCTTGCGGGCGCGCGATGCGCTATCAAAGGCCGGCGTCGCCGTGCGGCACCTGCATATCCACACCATCAAGCCGTTCAACGAACAGGCGCTGCTCGACCATATCGGCTCGGTCAGGACAGGCGTTGTAGTGCTCGAAAACCATCTGATCACCGGCGGCGTCGGCTCTCTGGTGGCCGAGATCATGGCCGACAACGGCGTCGGCAAGCCGCTGGTGCGGCTGGGACTGAACGACACCTACGCCCATGGCGGCTCGAAACCCTACCTGATGAAGCATTACGGTCTCGACGCAGGCGCCCTGGTGCGCGGCATCGAGCGGGTGATGGGCATTTCCACCGGCATTGACGACGAGGCCCTCGCCACTGCCCGCATAGATGCGGTCCATTCGCTGGTCAAGGCCGAGGCCCTGTAGTGATGAGCGCAGACACACGCTTCCGCGTCTTGTACCGGCTTCTGGCCGACAGTCCCGAGGACGCCCGTCAGCGGGCGCTGGGCATCGCGCTCGAGCAGACGGTCGAGATCCCCGGCGACATTGTGCCGGCGGGTTATATCAGCGACGAGATCGTGGGGCAGGTCGAAACCATAAGCCATGTCGCGGGCAAGGCCTACGAGACGGTGATCTCCTTTAGCCCCGACAGCGCCGGCGACGAGGTCATCCAGCTTATCAACGTGATCTTCGGCAATTCCTCGATCCAGCAGAACATCCGCGTGACGGGCTTTGACCCCGGTCCTGTGATCCGCGATCGCTTCAAGGGACCACGCTTTGGCATAAAGGGCGTTCGCGCCCGCTCGGGCCGCGCGCGCGGCGGCCTGATTTCCCCGGTGATCAAGCCCCAAGGGTCGAGCGTCAAGCAACTCGCCGACATTGCCTACCGCTGCACGCTGGGCGGTGCCGACATCATCAAGGATGACCACGGCCTCGCCAACCAGAAGATGGCGCCGTTCGCCGAACGGGTGAAGGCGGTGAGCGCCGCGGTGGCCGACGCCAATGCCAAGACCGGCGGCTCGGCGCTCTATTTCGTCAATGTCACCGGCCATACGGGCTGGCCTTTGGATGAGGCGTATCAGGCAAAGGAAGCCGGCGCCGGAGGCGTTCTGCTGATGCCCGGCCTGATGGGCTTCGGCGTGGTCCAGGCGCTGGCGCGCGACCCGTCCTTCGACCTGCCGATCATGACCCATCCGAGCTTCACCGGTCCCTATGTTCTGACGCCTGAGACGGGCGTGTCGCACGCCCTCATGTATGGCATGTTCCAGCGGCTGGCAGGCTCCGACATCTCGGTCTTCCCCAATGTCGGCGGCCGCTTCGGCTTCAGCGTCGAGGAATGCCTGTCGATCGCAAGCGCCTGCCGCGACATGGACGGCATCGGCCGGCCGATGATGCCGAGCCCCGGCGGCGGCATGAGTGTCGAGCGTGCTTCGGACATGGTGTCCATGTATGGCGAGGACGTCGTCTTCCTGCTGGGCGGCAGCCTGTTGCGCGCCGGCGATGCGATCGGCGACGCGGTGCGCGCCATGCGCGATGCGGTGGACGGGCTCACCGCCGACTGAGTTTCATGAGGTTGTCCTGAAACTGAGGGGCCGGTCGAAAGACTGGCCTTTTTTTTACTTGTATCATCGCCCGTTGCCGGCCCGGCGCGCGGCGCTTTCGAGCACGCTCGCTTAAAGCAAAAAAAGGCCGCATCCGGAGATGCGGCCTTTCCATCCTGGGAGGGATGTTGGATCAGCGTGCCGGCAGCGGCATCCACTCGGTCATGGCGACATCGGCATGAGCGAACTGTGGCATCTTGGCCGACAGTTCTTCCATGTTCTTGATGTCGTTTTCGAGGAGGAACTGCTGCGTGATCAGGGTCGGCGGCACCACCACCTGAGCGCCCGGATCGCCACCGGTCAGCATGATGGCAAGCGCACGCACGGAGACTTCGCCGACGACGGCCGGGTTGGTCGCGACCGTTGCGGCCCAGGCGCTGTCGGGTTCGCGCATCGCCGAGATGTCGGCGGTCGACACGTCGGCCGAGTAGATCTTGATGTCCTGCGACAGGCCGGCTTCGTCGACGGCGATCTTTACGCCCTTGGCGAATTCGTCATAGGGAGCGAAGAACACCGAGATGTCCGGGTTTGCCTGCAGCACCGAGCGGGCCTGGTTGGCGTTGGAGTTGGCGATCGGGTTGTCGAGCGTGCCCATCTGGGCGGCCTCGACGATGCCCGGATTGGCGGCCTTGACCTCTTCCCAGGCGACGTGACGGCGGTCGAGCGGCGCGATGCCCGGCACGTAGACATAGCCGGCCTTCCATTCGGTGCCGTTGTCCTTGATCGCCTGTTCGAGCGCCAGCTTGCCCAGCAGATAGTCCGACTGCTCGATCTGCGGGATCGCGGCGTTCTCGACATTGACGTCGAAGGCCACGACCTTGATGCCGGCGTCCACCGCGCGCTGGGCGGCTTCCTTCATCGATTCCGTGAGGCCGTGCTGGATGATGATGCCGTTCACGCCGAGCGCGATCGCCTGGTCGACCATGTCGGCCTGAAGCGCCGCGTCCTGGCGGCTGTCGAGAACGCGCAAGTCGACGCCAAGCGCTGCCGCCTGCTTTTCCACGCCCGAGAGATAGGCCTGGAAGAAGTCGCCGGTCGACAGATAGCGCACCAGCGCGATCTTGACTTCGCCCGGATTGTCGAGCGGTGCCGGCATGTCCGCCGCCTGGACGAATCCGGCGGGAAGGGTGACGGCTGCCGCCGCGAGGCCTGCAAACAGGGCCAAGGCTTTTCTACGTATGATTTTCATGCTGTTTTCCTCCGTTAAACTGATCGTCTTGCTAGTGGCCTCCGGCCTTTCGGGCCGAAAGCGAAAAGGTGAAGACAAGGGCGATGACAAGCACCAGGCCCTTGATGAAATCCTGGGTGTAGTAGGGCGCGTTCATCATCGTCAGGCCCTGCAGCAGGATGCCCACAAACAGCGCGCCCATCGATGTGCCGAAGGCATTCGGCTTGGCGGCGCCCAGCACCGCATAGCCGATCAATGCCGCAGCCACCGCATCGAGCAGCAGGTTGGTTCCGGACGCGATGTCGCCGCGCCCGAGCCGGGCGGCGAGCAGCATGCCGCCGATCGAGGCGAGCACGCCCGAGATCATGTAGGCCAGGATCTTGTAGCGGTTCACATTGGTACCGGCCAGGCTCGCCGCCCGCTCGTTCGATCCGATCGCGTACATCAGCCGTCCGTGCCGGGTGAGTTCGAGGAACACCCAGACCAGAATGCCGATGATCACCAGGAACACCACCGGCGCCGGCAGCAGGTTCTCCAGAATGAAATCGAACCGGTGACGGCCAAGCTCGAGGAACAGCGGCGAGAACGTGCCTTGGGCGGTCGAGCCGTCGGGCAGGGTCATGCCCATGGCGATCGAGCGGCCCTCGGTGGGAATGCGCTGCAGGCCCACCAGCAGGAACATCATCCCGAGCGTCGCAAGCAGGTCGGGCACCTTGGTCTTGACGATCAGCAGGCCGTTGATCAGCCCGATCAGCGCGCCCATCGCCAGGCAGGCGACGATGGCGACGAAGGCGGGCTGTTCGAGCACCACCATCATGTAGGCGGCGAGCATCATCGACGAGGTCGCCACCGAGCCGATCGACAGGTCGAAGCCGCCCACGACCAGCGTGCAGGTGACGCCCAAGGCCAGAATTCCGGTGATCGCCACCGACTGGAAGATGAAGACCGCGCTGCGCGGACCTGCAAAGCCGTTGGCGAAGACGGAGAAGAAGATCACAAGCCCGACCAGGAGCGCCAGGAAACCGTAGCGGATGGCGATGTCGATCACCCGGTTCGAGTGCGGCTGTGGCTTGGGCGCGCGTGACTCCGCGCTGTTGGAGGTCTCGGTCTGGTTCATGCTCATGCGTGTGCTGTCCTTGCGGCGCTGCCGGCATCTGCCGGCAGGGCCCCGGTTACTGCGGTGAGGATCTCGTTGAGATCCACATTCTCGTTGCGGAATTCCGCCGCGACCGAGTGCTCGGTCATGACGATGATGCGGTCGGCCACTTCCAGCGCCTCGTCGAGTTCGGAGACGAACACCAGCGTCGCGCGGCTGTTGGCGGTCTGGCGGATCTTGCGGCCGATGTCCCGGCGGGCGCGGATATCGACGCCCTGGAACGGTTCGTCGAGCAGCAGCAGCCGGCATTCCTCGGCGAGCCATCTTGCCAGCATCACCTTCTGCTGGTTGCCGCCCGAGAGGGTGCCGATCGAATCGGTCTCGCCCTGGCAGACGATCGACAGCGCCTCGATCATGGCGTTGGCGGTCTTGCGCTCGTCGGAGCGCTTGATGAAGGACAGGTTCGAGTAGCGCCCGAGGAAGGGCAGGGTGATGTTGCGGGTGATGTCGAAATCGGCAACCACGGCATTGTTGGCACGGTCCTTGGCCGACATGAACACGCCGCGCGCAATGGCGGCCTGCGGGGTGGCCGGCTGGTAGTCCTTGCCGTCGATCCGGATCTGTCCGCCTGCTGGCCGGCCGAGGCCGAACAGGCTTTGCGCAAACGCGCTCTTGCCGCTGCCGAGCAGGCCGGTAACGGCCACGACCTCGTTCTCGCACAGGGTGAAATCGAATGGTGCGCTGCCGGGCAGGAGCTTGAGGGCGTTGATCTCGAGCACGGGCTTGCCGGGCGCGCCGATGGTGATGTCGGCTTCGGTCATCCGGTGGCCGAGCATGGCCTGGACCGCGCCTTCGTAATCGAGCGCCGCGCCTTCGAAGATCCCGGAGATCTCGCCGTCGCGCATCGACACGATGCGCGATGCGATGCGGCGGATGTCGGACATGCGGTGGGAGATGTAGAGAACGGCGACGCCCTTGGCCGACAGGCGTTCGATGAGCAGGAACAGCCGCTCCGCTTCGGTGGCCGAGAGCGACGACGTCGGCTCGTCGAGGATGAGCAGTTGCGGGTCATGCGCCATGGCCCGCGCAATGGCGATCAGCTGCCGGTCGGCGACGCCAAGCTCGGCCACCGACTGGCGCACATTGAGCGAGAGCCCCATCTGGCTGGCGATCCGCTCGGCGTCGGCATAGTTCTGCCTGCGCTTGAGGAAGAAGCCGTAGGACGGTTCGGCAAGCCGGTCGATCAGCAGGTTGGAGGCGACATCGAGATCGGGGATCACCCCGTCATTGATGTTCTGGTGCACGGTGACGACGCCCGCGCGGATGGCTTCGGAAGGGGTGGACGGGCGGAAATCCTTGCCCAGCAGGCTGATCGAGCCCGAGTCGAGCGCATGCACGCCGCTCAGGATCTTGACGAGCGTGGATTTGCCCGCGCCATTGGCGCCCATCAGCACAGTGACGGAACCGGCAGGCAGCGACAGGTTGAGCCGCTTGAGGACACGATTGTCCCCGAACGACTTGTCCACGCCCCGCAATTCGCAAAGAGTTCCGTTCATCCTGTCCTCCCGCTATGATGAAAACAGCAGCGGTGACAAAAGTCAATACGTATTGACAAATGATTGAATTGGACACTAGGCTTGGTCAACACATAGCCTGGACTGTCATGTGGGAGGATGGTTTTGAGCAGCAACTACATACCTTTATCGCCGGAAACCCTGGGGGATCGCCTGGGCGGTCTGGACGTTATGGCACAGGCCGTGGGCGGCGCCCCGTCTGCCTGGAATGTGCGTGAAGTCGGCGACGGCAACCTCAATCTCGTCTTTATCGTGGAAGGCGAGGCCGGAAGCGTCATCGTCAAGCAGGCGCTTCCTTATGTCCGCCTGGTGGGCGACAGCTGGCCGCTGCCGCTCAAGCGGGCGTTTTTCGAGTATCATGCCCTGATCCGCCAGGAAGCGCGGGATCCGGGCAGCGTGCCCGAGGTCCTGCATTTTGACGAAAGCCAGGCGCTCATCATCATGGAGCGGCTGCAGCCGCATATTATTCTGCGCCAGCAGACCATGGAAGGCCGCAAGGTTGCGGGTCTTGGCCGCACCTTGGGATTGTTTGCTGCGCGCACGGCGTTTCGTGGTTCGGATTTGTCGATGACGGCGGCGGACAAGAAAGCCGACGCGGCCCTCTTCGCCGGCAATGTCGAGCTGTGCGACATCACCGAGTCGCTGGTCTTCACCGATCCCTATTATGACGCGAAGCTCAACCGGCACACCACGCCGCAGCTCGACGGCATTGTCGCCGACCTGCGCCGGGATGAGGCGCTGAAGGTCGAGGTCCAGCACATGAAGCGGGCCTTCACCTCGCGCGGCGAAACCATGTGCCATGGCGATCTCCATGCTGGCTCGATCATGGTCACCGGCGAGCAATCCCGGATCATCGATCCGGAATTCGCCTTCTACGGCCCGTTCGGCTTCGACATCGGCATGCTGATCGGCAATTACCTGATGGCCTATCACGCGATGCCGGCCCATATCTCCGATGCGGATGCCTGCCGCGACTTCCAGGACTGGATCCTCTCCGTCATCGACGAGACCTGGACGGTGTTCCGCGAGGAGTTCCTGCGCCTGTGGCGCACCGAGCGGACCGGCATCCTCTACCCGAAGGCGCTCTACGAGGATCAGGGACACCATTTCGCCTCCGAGAGTGCGGCCGAGCAGCTGCTCGCGGAGATCTTCCGCGATCTCGTCGGCTTTGCCGGCATCGAGATGCACCGGCGAATCCTGGGCCTTGCCCATGTCGCCGAACTCGACACCATCAAGGACGAGGACCTCAAGGCCCGCTGCGAGGCGCGATGCCTCAAGCTGGGGCAGTTCCTGGTCATGAACAGAAATCGCCTGACGGGCATGGACGCCGTACTGGCTGCGGCGCAGCGCGCCGAAACGGGAGCATGAGGCATGAAGGTTGGTGACACGCACTACCGGTCGATCTGGTTTGATGGCGAGAAGTCCAGGGTCATGATCATCGATCAGCGCTGGCTGCCGCACGAATTCCGGGTGGTCGAGCTCGACACGCTGGACGAGTTCGCCACGGCGATCCGGGACATGTGGGTTCGCGGCGCGCCGCTGATCGGCGCCACTGCCGCCTATGGCGTCGCCATCGAGATGCAGCGCGATGCCTCCGATGCTTCGCTCGACAGTGCCTGGGAGCTCTTGCACGAGACCCGGCCGACGGCGATCAACCTGCGCTGGGCGCTCGATGAAATGCGCCAGACGCTGGCCGGACTTCCCCTGGACGAGCGCGCCGCGGCCGCGTTCCGCAAGGCCGAAGAAATCTGCGACGCCGATGTCGAGACCAACCGCATGATCGGCGTGCATGGCCTGGAGATCATCCGGAAGATAGCCGCCACCAAGAAACCCGGCGAGGCGGTCAACATTCTCACCCACTGCAATGCCGGCTGGCTGGCGACGGTGGACTGGGGCACGGCCACGTCGCCGATGTACCAGGCGGCGACCGCCGGCATTCCCATCCATGTCTGGGTCGACGAGACCCGCCCGCGCAACCAGGGCGCCCAGCTCACCAGCTGGGAAATGAACAGCCACGGCATCCCGCACCATCTCATCGTCGACAATGCCGGCGGGCACCTGATGCAGCACGGTCAGGTCGACATGGTCATTGTCGGCACCGACCGGACCACCGCCTCGGGCGATGTCTGCAACAAGATCGGCACCTATCTGAAGGCGCTCGCGGCCCATGACAATGATGTGCCGTTCTACGTGGCGCTGCCCTCGAGCACGATCGACTGGACGGTGAACGACGGCGTGCGCGAGATTCCGATCGAGGAGCGCAACGACCGCGAGGTCACCCATGTCTTCGGACGGCTGGAGGATGGCAGCGTTGCCCAGGTGCAGATTTCGCCGGATGGCACGCCCGGCGGCAACCCCGCCTTCGACGTCACGCCGGCGCGCCTTGTCACCGGCCTGATCACCGAGCGCGGCATCGCCGAAGCTTCGCCCGAAGGCCTGCTGGGCCTGTTCCCCGAGCGCCGCAGCGCCGCCTGATCGCCCGCGTGGCTCCACGCACCGCGGTCGGTTCAGGCGAAGTCCATCATCGCGGCGGCGCAGCTCTGGTTGGTGACCAGATGGGTCGCGTACCCGCCCCTGATGGCGGCAATGGCCGCGGGCACGCGTTCCTCGCCCACCGAGACCAGGATCCCCATCTCGCGGTGGCGCAATTCCTCGAGCTCGATCCCCATCATCCGGTCATCCAGCGGACCGCTGACCGGATCGCCCTTGGCGTCGATGAAGCGGCCGCACAACACGCCGACGGCGCCGTTGGCGATGTAGTCCTCGAGTTCCTTCTGGGTCGCCACGCCGCTGGAGGCGACATGGCTGTCGGGCTTGCACGAGCCCACGGCGAACAGGATCTTGTTGCAGTGGCGGATCGCGTCGAGCTGCCGGGCGATGAGCTGCTCCGCGCGCAGGGTGGCAGCGATCTCGGCCGTGCTCAGGATCGCCGGCACATGCAGGTTGATGCACTTGGCGGAGAACTTCCGCGCCACGTTGGACGAGCAGACATCGGCGGAAAAGCCGTAGGGCGTGGCCATGGAGCCTACCAGCTGCATCACGGTGAGATCGGGAATGACCGTCTGCTCGAGGCGTTCGGCCACATCGTAGATGGTCTTGCCCCAGGCGACGCCGAGCCGGTCGCCGGGCTCGAGAAGGCTCGGCAGCCAGTCCGCCGCCCCGCGGATGATGCGGCTGGCATGATCGTCCTCGCCGTCGGTGCCGTCGGGAAGGATATAGGCGGCCTTCAGGCCGAAGCGGTCGCGCAGCGCCAGCGCGGTCCGGTGCGTGTTGAAGGCCTCGGGCGACAGTTTGGTGTGGATGTAGCCACGTTCCCGGGCTTCCTGCAGATAGTTCACCACCGTGGCCCGCGACACCAGCAGCCGGTTGGCGATCTCGCTCTGGTTGAGCCCGTCGTGGTAATAAAGCCATGCGGTCTCGACGACGATATCCTCGCCGCTGACTTGCTTGGTAGAGCGTCTGGTCGGGTTCTGGGGCATATCAATCCATCACCAATATATACATTTGACAATAGAGAATGACTTTTGTCAAATGATGCAAACACACATGGAGATCGTAATGCGGCAAAACAGGTGGAATGACAAGGAAGCCCAGGCCCGGGTCGAGGCGGCCGGCACCAATCCCGCCGACCGGACCCTGGCGCTCAGGGTCTATTCGTCCCGCATCATCGGCGCCGATCCCGATCTCGTCATGCATGGCGGCGGCAACACTTCGGTCAAGACCGAGAGGGAAGATCTTTTCGGCGTCCTGCAGCCGGTGCTGCATGTCAAGGGAAGCGGCTGGGATCTCGATACGCTCGAAGCCGCGGGCTTGCCCGGCGTGCGGCTCGATGCGCTTTTGGAGATGCGCCAGCTCGACGCCCTGTCCGACGAGGACATGGTCAACATGCAGCGCTCCAACCTGCTCGATTCCAGCGCCCCGAACCCGTCGGTCGAAACCCTGCTGCACGCCTTCCTGCCGCACACCTTTGTCGATCACACCCATGCCACCGCCTTCCTGGCGCTCGCCAACCTGCCCGAACCGGAAGCCGCGATCCGCGAGATCTTCGGGGATCGGCTGGCGGTGGTGCCATACATCATGCCCGGCTTTGCGCTGGCCAAGAAGGCGGCCGAAGTGTTTGACGCCCATCCCGACTGCGAGGGGATCATCCTTCTCAAGCACGGCCATTTCACCTTCGGCGCGACGGCGAAGGAAAGCTACGACAAGGTGATCGCGCACACCAATCTGGTCGAGGACTGGCTTGCCGCGAAGAACGCCGGCCGCCGCTTTGCCGGCACCGTCAAGAGGAACCGCACGGCGTCAGCGCCGGAAGCTGCAGCCATCCTGCCGGTCCTGCGCGGCGCGATCGGCCGGCTGCGCGGCGACCATCATCGGGCCGCGCCCCTGCCGGTTGTGATGGATATGCGCGGCGGCGAGGTGATCGACGCCTTCCTCGGCCGTCCCGATCTCCAGGATCTCGCCCGGCGCGGCGTCGCCTCGCCCGACCACGTGATCCGCACCAAAGGCCGCATGCTGGTTCTGGGCAAGGATGACCTGGCCCAGGGTCGCGCCGGCATCGAAGCCAGGGTGGAGGAGTATGCCGAAGCCTATCGCGCGATGTTCAAGGCGCAGTTTGATCGGGTCGGCGGCGGCAAGGTGATGCTGGAACCGCACCCCTGCGTCGCCTGGATCGAGGGTCTGGGCATCGTCGGAATCGGCAAGGATGCCTCGGCCGCGTCCGCCGCCGCCGACATCGCCGAGCAGACGGTCGAGGTGATGACCTTGGGGGAAGCCGCGGGCGGCTTCCGTCCGATCGGCCCGGACGACCTGTTCGACATGGAATACTGGTCGCTCGAACAGGCGAAGCTCTCCAAGGCCGCGGCCAAGCCCTTTGCCGGGCAGGTGGTCGCCGTCACCGGCGGCGCCGGCGCCATAGGCCTTGCCACCGCAAAAGCCTTCGCGCGGGAGGGCGCCGCGGTGGCGCTGATCGATTTCAACCCCGAGGCCTGCAAGGCCGCTGCGGCCTCGATCGGCCCCAACTGCCTCGCGGTCGTGGCTGACCTGACCGCATCCGGCGCCGCCGACAAGGCCGTGGGAGAGATTGTCGCGCGTTTCGGCGGCCTCGACGTGCTCGTCTCCAACGCCGGCGCCGCCGTTCAGGGCATGCTTCTCGATCTCGACGAGGCGACGCTGCGCGCAAGTTTCGAACTCAACTTCTTCTCCCACCTCGCCATGGCCAAGGCCGCGGCCAAGGTATTCTCCGCCCAGGACCATGGCGGGCAGATGCTGTTCAACGTCTCCAAGCAGGCGGTCAACCCTGGCAAGGGTTTTGGCGCCTACGGGCTGCCCAAGGCGGCCACCTTCTTCCTGGTCCGGCAACTGGCGCTCGAGCTCGGCGGGTCGGGCATCAGGGTCAACGGCGTCAATGCCGACCGCATCCGCTCCGGCCTGCTGACGGATGATTTCATCCAATCCCGCGCCGAGGCGAGGGGGGTATCCGCCTCCGACTACATGGCCGGCAACCTGCTCAAACGCGAGGTCGAGGCCACCCATGTCGCCGACGCCTTCCTGGCGCTGGCGCGATCCGAGCGGACCACCGCCCACGTCATCACCGTCGACGGCGGCAACATAGAGGCGGCCTTGCGCTAGGAGCTCGATTCCAGAGCATCCTGCGTCGGGCGTCTCCGCCTGAACGCAGGATGCGCGAGGCTCGATCCCGTTCCTTGCCGGCCGCGCTCGGACAGAGCCAGAATTCTCGCCTGATGGCCGTTACGAAATTGGTAGGGGTTGCCGGAGCCGGCCGCGAACGCCGCCTGAGCGACGCTCTCGCCCTGCCGGTCAAGCATGTGTCGCCCAGGAATCATGGTGCGGCTGCGCAGGAAATCTGGAGTCTCTGTCTGGCCGGCCGTCGACGCGGGTTGTCCGATGTCACAACCGAGTACATTCAGCGCATCTGGTGGGGCTTTTGCTATTCTAGACGGATTGCCGTTCAACGATCGGGCACTCGACCTTCAACTGGTCGTGGCTGCTCTTCAATCCGCCTGCAATATCGTGGATCATTTCCACGGCCATCGCACCCATCTGGAACAAGGGAAGATGCAGGGTTGTCAGCGGAGGCCGGAGGAACTGGGCGATGTCGCGATTGTCAAAGCCGATCACCGATACATCTCCGGGAATGGATTTTCCGCGTTCCTTCAAAGCCTCGATACATCCCAGCGCCATAAGGTCGTTGGCGCAGAAAATGGCGTCCGGCGGATTGGCGAGATCCATCAGCGCATGGGTTTCCGTGTAGCCCGAAGACGGTTCCCAGTTTCCGTATCGCACCAGGTCCGCATCGAAGGTGAAGTCATTGCTCGCCAACGCCTGCTTGTAGCCGCGCAACCGGTCGCGCGGGTTATCGAGGCCGTCCTGGCCATTGATCAGCCCGATCCTGCGGCGGCCGGCCTGGATCAGCCGTTCCGTCGCCGCGCGGCCGCCGGCAACATCCCCTGGAAGAATTGACGGCAGGCGCCGGCTCTGGTCGTAGCAATTCACCAGCACTGACGGCATCTTGAAAAGAGCGGCGGGTGGATCGATCTTGCGGGTCAGGATGGTGCCAAAGATATATCCGAGCAGGGGTTGCCGCTGGCACAGGGAAAACACGTCCTCGTTCGGATCCTCGCCGGCCCGAAAAATGCCGAGAGTGACGATCACGCCCAGTTCCAGCGCTTTCTCACGCGCGCCTTCGAACGCCAGCGCCATCCAGGGGTCGGTCGTCAGTTCGTCTGTGAGGAAGGCAATCACGCTGCTTTCAGACGGATCGGTGGCTATCGACCGGTTGGGGAGCCGATAGCCAAGCTCATTGACCGCATCCATCACTTTCTTGCGTGTTGCCTCGCTGAACCGCGCTCCCGAACTTCCGTTGAGGATCAGGGATACCGTTGCCTGTGACACGCCCGCCCGCGCGGCAACATCCATCATTGTAGGTTTCAAGGCATTCTCCGTGATGCGTGCCATGGCGACCGCAGATTCGCTTCAACCTATGTTCGGAAGTTCCGGAATCGGTCGAATGCCACGGCAACGATGATGAAGGTACCTATGAACATTCCCTGCCAGAAAGTCGAGATGCCGAGCAGGATGAGGGAGTTGCGAATGACCTCTATCAACAGGGCGCCGACAACGGCTCCAAGCGCCGTCCCCTCGCCGCCGGCCAGATTGGCGCCGCCGATGACGGCTGCGGCGATGACGGTGAGTTCCATCGCCTGGCCGAGATTGGTGGTGACGCTGCCGAGCCAGCCTGCCATCAGAATGCCCGCCAGGCCTGCCGTGAAGGCCGAAAACATGTAGATGCTGACCTTGAGCCGCTTGACCGGAATGCCGGTCAGCACCGCCGCGGTCTCGTTGCTGCCGATGGCGAACAGATGCTGCCCCCAGCGGCTCCATTTGAACGCCAGCGACATGACGATGGTGAGCGCCGTGAGAACAAAAAGCGGATGAGGCAGGCCGAAGGTGGAGCCGCCGCCGACCCAGAGCAGGATGTCGTGGTCGGGGCCGAACTGCCAGATCATCTTGTTGTCCGACAGCACCATGGCGAGCGAGCGCGCCGCCGAGAGGGTCCCCAGCGTCACCACGAAGGCCGGCATCCCCGCATAGGCGATGAGAACGCCGTTGAGAAGTCCGACCAGGAGTGCCGCGCCCAGCGCGAGGACGGCGGCGAACCAGAACGGCAGCCCGCTGGCCATGGCGACGGAAATCACCATGGCGCTGAGCACGACGGAGGAACCGACGGAAAGATCGATGCCGCCCGAGGCGATCACCGCCGTCATGCCGATGGCGATGATGGCGACGAAGGCGAAATTGCGGGCGACGTTGAACAGGTTGCGTTCGCTGGCGAAGGCATCGGTCATGAAGGTGAGCGCGAGGCAGGCCAGCACGGCTGCGGTGAAGACCCAGAAGACCTGAAGCCCCATGATGCGCGAAAGCAGGCTCTTGTGCTGGCTCTTGCCGATGATGTCATCGAGTGTCGTCATTGTCATATCCTTTCAGGCGGTCTCGATGGCGCCGGTGATGAGGCCGGTCACTTCCTCGGGAGAGGAATGGGCGGCTGCCTTGCTGCTGACCAGTTCGCCGCGGCGCAGGACGGCGATCCTGTCCGACACGCTGAAGACATCCGGCATCCGGTGGCTGATGAGGATGACGCTGATGCCGCGGTCCCTGAGCCTGCGGATCAGATCGAGCACCTCGGCGACCTGGCGCACGGAAATGGCTGCGGTGGGTTCATCCATCATCACGATCTTGGGTTCGGACAGCAGCGTGCGGGCGATGGCCACCGCCTGGCGCTGGCCTCCGGACATCTTCCGCACCTGGTCGCGGGGCCGGGTTTCCGACTTGAGCTGCTTGAACAGTTCCGCGGAGACCGTGTTCATCTGCCTGTAGTCGATAAATTTGAACGGACCGAAGCGGCGCATCGGTTCCCGTCCGAGAAACACGTTTGACGCCGCCGACAGATTGTCCGCGAGCGCCAGATCCTGGTAGACCATCGCGATGCCCGCGCGCTGGGCATCGATCGGCTTGTGGAAATCCGTCTCTTCCCCGTCGATTCTGATGATGCCGGCCGATGGCCGGAAGTTGCCGGCAATGATCTTGACCAGGGTGGATTTGCCCGCCCCGTTGTCGCCCATCAGGCCGAGGACTTCCCCCGGTTCGATGGACAGCGACACGCCGGACAGCGCCTGAATCGCCCCGAAATTCTTCGATAATGCAGTAATTACAAGCCGCGACATCGTTCCTCCTCGTCGGGTTCGCCCTATGGGTGTGCCGCCCGCGAGCCGCTTCCCACACTCCTCCTCAGCGCAATCTAGCACATATTATGACTAATAGCTTGACTTAATATTATTAGTAAACAATGCTTATGCAAGTTTCGCTGGATAGGGAGGAATGGATGAGGCTGCTGGTGACGGGCGCTGCGGGGAAGGTGGGGCAGGTGTTCATTCCTGCGTTCCTTGCCGATTGCCGTTTTGCCGGCTGGGAGGTCGTCGCGCTGTGCCACAACAGGTTCATCGAGCCTCGCGAACGCGTATCGATCGTGTCCGGGTCGATCTCCGATGAAGCCGTTGTCGCCCGAGCGATGGAGGGTGTGACGCATGTGGTGCATCTGGCCGCGGTCAAGGAATCCCCCGATCTGGTCTTCGACGTTGCCCTGAAGGGACTTTTCCATCTGCTCGAGGCATTCCGCGCATCTGCGGAGGCGCGCCAGTTCATTCTCCTGAGCGGCGACTGCGTGGTTGGCCACATCTTTCAGCCCTACGACCAGCCGATCACGGAGGCGTCCGTGCGCAAGGCCTATCCGGGCTGCTATGCGCTGACCAAGGTGCTCGAGGAGACGATGCTGGAGCAATATGGCATCCAGTATGGCGTCAACTGGTCGACGTTGCGCGCACCGTGGATCATGGAAAAGGATGATTTCCGCTTCGCGCTCGATTTCGGCGACGCCCAGTTTGGCGGACCGTCCTGGACGGAGATTGTCGATGAGGCAGCGCTGCAGCGATACCGAAACGGTCGCTACGTGCCGGTGTTGCGGGATGCAGGCGGCGGCTATCTGAAGCGGAACTTCGTCCATGTCGACGATCTGGTCTCGGCCATCCTCGCGACCATCGGCAATCCGCGCGCAAACGGTCAGCTGTTCAACATATCGATGGATCAGCCGGTCGATTACGGCGCTGTCGGCGCGATGCTCAAGGCCAGCAATGACCTCGAGCCGATCGAGATCCACACCCCGTTTCACAGCAATTGGCTCGACAATTCGAAGGCGCGGATGGTGCTTGGGTGGGCGCCGGAGGTGGGGCTGGAACAGCTTGCAGAGCGCGCATGGCGCTACGAACGCGAGGAGAACGACCCGCGCGTGGTTTGGTATCCCGGTTAAGGCAGGAGGCCTCGCCGGTTTTAAGTGGAGGAGAGAGCATTATGAAAACGACATTATTGGCCGTGACGGCCCTATCCGTGATGATGCTGGCGGCCGGATCGGCCGCTGCGCAGGAAAAGAAGACTCTGGCGATCGTCGTCAAGGGACTGGACAACCCCTTCTTCGAGCAGATCAATCTGGGCTGCCAGAAGTGGATGTCCGAGAATGCGGACAGTGAATATGAGTGTCTCTATACCGGTCCCGCATCCTCGGCTGACGAGGCCGGCGCAGTGCAGATCGTCGATGACCTGCTGACCCGCGGCGTCGCCGCCATCGCCATCTCGCCCTCGAATGCGCCGGCCATGGCGAACCGGCTCCGTGCCATTGCGCCGACTGTTCCGGTGATGACGGTGGATGCCGATCTCCTCGAGGCCGACCGCGATCTGCGCACGACCTATCTGGGGACCGACAACTACCTGATGGGCGTGAAAATGGCGGAAGAGGCCAGCGCGCTGAAGTCCGAAGGCGGCACGGTCTGCCTGCAGCTCGGCAATGTCGCCGCCGACAACATCAACGCCCGCGCCCAGGGGTTCCGGGACACCGCGGGCGGCGAGAAGGGCCTCGACCGCCTGACCGGCCAGGGCGGCTGGACGGAGATCGAGGGATGCCCGGTCTTCACCAACGACCAGGCCGATCTCGCCAATCAGCAGATGTCGGACGTGTTCACTGCAAATCCGGATCTCGATGCCTTCATCCTGATCGGCGGCTGGGCCCAGTTCGCGCCGCAGGCCTATGCTCAGGTCACCGACCAGGTGATGGACAAGCTCAAGAGCAAGGAGCTGATCATCATCGCCGGCGACACCCTGCCGCCGCAGACCCAGGCCTTCCGCGATGGCCGCAGCCATTCCCAGGTCGGCCAGCGTCCCTTCGAGATGGGTTACAAGGCGCCGGATGTGATGATCCAGCTAATCAACGGCGAGACCGTGGAAGATCCGCTGTTCACCGGCCTTGATGTCTGCAACCTCGAAGATCCCGGCTTCTGCGCGGACAACTAGGTCTCCCGAGGGCGATGGGGTTGGCTCGAAAAAGCCGCCCCGTCGTTTCCTCTGAACACCGCACATTATTAATAATATTAGCAATGTGCGGCCACCCAAACGCATGTCAATCGCGGCCTTGGAGGAAAAGGCTGCAGGGAGGAAGAAAATGTACAATCTCAAGTCGATACTTCTCACCGCGGGCATGGTGCTGGCGGCAAGCGCTGCCGCAGCACAGGAAAAGCCGGCGCTCGCCTTCGTGGTCAACGCCGCGTCCGATTTCTGGAAACTGTCGGAAGCCGGCGTCAAGGCGGCCCAGGCCGAGCTTCCAGGCTATGAGCTGCAGTTCCGCTACCCCGCCCAGGGCACGGCCGCGTTGCAGAACGCGCTGATGGACGACCTGGTGGCCGCGGGCACCGATGCGATCATGATCTCGTCGGCCGATCCGAAGAACTCGATCGACGCGTTCAACCGGATCGCCGCCCAGGTGCCGCTGTTTACCACCGACAGCGACGCCCCCAGCAGCAACCGCATCGCCTATCTCGGCTCGTCCAACACCGCGGCCGGCGTTCAGGCGGGCGAGATCGCGGTGGAAGCGATGCCCGATGGCGGCAAGTGCATGGGCTTTGTCGGCTTCCTTGGAGCCGACAACGCCGTCGAGCGCATCGACGGTTTCCGTCAGGCCGTCGAAGGCAAGGGCATAGAACTGGTAGACGTGCGCGGGGACGATGTGGATTTCGCCCGGGCGCGGTCCAACGTCGACGACGTGCTGGCCGCCAATCCGGACATCACCTGCATGGTCGGGTTCTACTCCTACAACCCGCCCAAGATCTACGAGGCCCTGCAGGCCGCGGGCAAGCTGGGCGAGATCACCGTCATCGCCTTTGACGAGGATCCGATCACCCTGGGCGCCGTTCGCGAAGGCAGCTTCGCCGGCACCGTGGTGCAGGATCCCTATCAGTGGGGCTATCAGGGCATGAAGCTGATGGCGGCCTACCTGGAAGGCGACAAGTCGCAGATCCCGGCCGACGGTCTGATCATCGTGCCCACCAAGAAGATCAGCAAGGACAATGTCGATGCGTTCGAGGCGGAGCTGAAAGCCCGCGTCGGGGGATAGGGCGAGTCATCCTCTCGCTTTGTCCAAGGGCTGCACGGGCTCAAAGGGTCCGTGCAGCCTTCCCCTGCGACCGTCTGAGACGGGGAAATCCATGCCTGAAGTCAGAGACAAGCCGATATCGCTTGAACTTTCCGGGATCACGAAGGTCTATCCCGGCGCGATCGCCCTCAACAAGGTCTCTCTCTCGATACGCAGCGGCGAGGTGGTCGGCCTGATCGGCGAGAACGGGGCCGGGAAATCGACGCTCATGAAGGTCCTGGGCGGCACCATTGCGCCGGATGAGGGACGGGTCGTCATTGATGGCGAAACCGTCAGGTCGCTGACGCCCGCGCGCGCCGCAGGCCTCGGAATAGCCTTCGTCCACCAGGAGCTGAACCCGTTCTCGAACCTTGATGTGACGGCCAACGTGCTGCTGGGGCGGGAGATGCGCCGCGGCGTTCTGGGCTTCCTTGACCGGCCGTCGATGGAAAACAAGGTCGGGCCCATACTGAAACTCCTGGGGACGCGCTTCGGCCCGAAAGATCCGGTTGCCGAACTCTCCCTTGCCGATCAGCAATTGCTGGAGATCGCCCGGGCGCTCTCGATCAATGTCCGCCTCCTGATCCTGGATGAACCCACCTCCAGCCTCACCCTGTCGGAGACCAACCGGCTGCTCGACGTCATTCGCAAACTCCGCGCCGAAGGGGTGGCGGTGCTGTTCATCACCCACCGGCTCGCCGAGATCGTCGAGGTGGCGGACCGCGTCGTGGCGCTGCGTGACGGCTGCAACGCCGGAGAACTGTCCCGCCAGGAGATCAGCAGGGACACCATGGTCCGAATGATGATCGGCCGCGATGTGAACCAGTTCTATGAGAAGTCCGATCACGCGCCCGGCAGGCCGGTGCTGGACATCAAGGGGCTGCGGACCAGGGCCTATCCGCATCAGAGCGTGGACCTGTGCCTGCTCGCGGGTGAAATAAGCTGCCTGGCCGGGCTTGTCGGGGCAGGGCGCACCGAGCTCGCAAGAGCCATCTTCGGCATTGATCCGGTCGAGGGCGGACGCATCGAGATGGACGGCAAGCCTCTGCGCGGAAATTCGGTGCCCGAAGCGATCGCGGCGGGCATCTGCCTGGTTCCGGAGGACCGGAAGGCAGAGGGCCTGTTTCTCGACTTCGCGGTGACGGAGAACATCGCGATGCCCAGTCACGCAGCACTTGCCAGGCGGGGATTTGTCAATCACGCGGCGGTGACCCGTCTGGCCGAGGCGTCGCGACAGAAACTCAGGATCAAGGCGTCGGGTCTCAACCGCGCGGTGGCGGAGCTTTCGGGCGGGAACCAGCAGAAGGTGGTTCTGGCCAAGTGGCTGGCGATGAACCCGAAGCTGATCATCCTGGACGAACCCACGCGCGGCATCGATGTCGGCGCCAAGGCGGAAGTCTATCACCTGATGCAGGAGCTTGCGGCGCAAGGCGTGGCGCTCCTGATGATCTCGTCGGACATGGAAGAAGTCATCGGCATTTCGGACCGGGTCGCGGTGATGTGCCGGGGGAAGATCAACGGGATCCTCGACCGCGGCGAACTGACCGAGGAAAACATTCTCCGGCTCGCCGTGGAATAGAAGGAGCAGACGATGCAGAAGAAAGACATTGGCCTTGCCACGCTTGTTGTGACCGTCGGCGCGATCGTCGCGATGGTCAATCCGCGGTTTCTATCGCCCATCAATCTCGCCAATACCGCCAATCTCATCGGCCTGTTCGGGCTGTTTTCGATCGCCGAGGCCTTCGTCATCGTCACCGCCGGCATCGAACTGTCGATCGGCTCGGTGATCGCGCTGCTCGGCGTCATCTTTGTCGATCTGATCGCGAGCTTCGGCGTGCCCTGGCCCATGGCGCTGGCGGTGGTCATGGTGCTTTCGATCTTCATCGGCCTTCTGCATGGCTGGCTGATCACCCGGCTGAAGCTGCAGCCTTTCGTCGTCACGCTGTGCGGGCTTTTGATCTATCGCGGCGTTGCCCGCTTCTACACAAAGGACGGCACTGCAGGGTTCAGCTTCGGATCGGATTTTCCGATGCTCGAATTCCTGGTGTCGGGCCGCACCGCCGGCGTGCCCCATTCGGTGATCGCATTCCTGCTGGTGGCGATCATCGCCTGGTTCCTGCTGCACCGCACGGTTTTCGGCCGGCACCTGTTCGCGGTCGGCAAGAACGCGGAAGCGGCGCGCTATTCCGGCATCAACACGGACCGCGTCATCATCCAGGCCTATGTGCTGTGCGCGTTTCTCACGGGCATCTCGGCGGTGTTCTTCGCCATGTACACCCGCTCGGTGCAGCCATCCTCGCACGGCAATTTCTATGAACTTTATGGCATCGCCGCTGCGGTGCTGGGCGGGTTCTCCCTGCGCGGCGGCGAGGGATCGATCGTCGGCGTGGTGCTGGGCGTTATCCTGCTGCAGATCCTGCAGAACCTGGTCAACCTCTTGGGCATCCCGTCCTCGTTGAATTTCGCCGTGATGGGCAGCGTCATTCTGGCGGGAGTGATCGCAGACACACAGTTTTCCCGTTACCGCGAGACCCGCCGCCAGCAGAGTGCAATGGCGGCGCTTGAAGACAGCGCAAGGCGATGACGAAGGCCCAGGCCAAGTCAGGTCGAAGCAATCGGGACAAGAGGTTTTGGGATATTCAACAGCCAAACGATGCGTTGCCGTTCCGGGCGGCGCCGAGGCTGAGCAGCCAAGCATGAGGAGCAAACGATATGTTCAGATGGGGAATAATGTCGACAGCCAAGATCGGCCGCGACCAGGTGATCCCGCAATTGCAGGATTCCGAGAACGGCGTGGTCACGGCGATCGCCAGTCGCGATCATGCCCGCGCCCGCGCGCTCGCCGACCGCTTCGGCATTCCGCTGGCGTTTTCGTCCTATGAGGAGCTGCTCGCCTCCGCCGAGATCGACGGCGTCTACATCCCGCTGCCCACTTCGCAGCACATCGAGTGGGCGCTCAAGGCGGCCCAGGCCGGCAAGCATGTCCTGTGCGAGAAGCCGATCGCGCTGCATGCCGACGAGATCGCACCGCTGATCAAGGCGCGTGACGTGAACGACGTGCTGGTCTGCGAGGCCTTCATGGTCACCTATCACCCGCAATGGCGGAAGGTCCGGGAGCTGATCGCCGATGGCGCCATCGGCCGGCTGCGCCATGTGCAGGGCGCGTTTTCCTATTTCAACGCCGATCCGGCCAACATGCGCAACAAGCCGGAACTGGGCGGCGGCGGCCTGCCCGACATCGGCGTCTATCCGACGGTGTCGACCCGGTTCTCGACCGGTCGCGAACCGCTGAGGGTGCAGGCCACCGTCGAGCGCCATCCTCAATTCGGCACCGACAGTTACGCCAGCGTCAAGGCCGATTTCGGTGATTTCGAGATGAGCTTCTACTGCTCGACCCAGATGGCGCTGCGCCAGCTGATGGTGTTTCACGGCGAGAAGGGCTACATCGAGGTGACCGCGCCCTTCAATGCGGGCGACTACGGCCATGCCACGGTCAGCTTGCACAATGTGACCCATGAGGAAGCAAGGGTCTTCCGGTTTCCGGGCGTGCGCCAGTACCGGCTGCAGGCCGAGGCCTTTGTCCGCAAGGCGCGCGGCGGCCAGGAGGAGGTGTTCACCCTGGAGCAGTCGGTCCTCAACCAGGCATTCATCGACGCGGTGTACCGCGCGGCCACCCATGACCGCTGGGAGACCGTGTAGCAGACACTGTTTCGACCACGTTTCCTGATTGTCGATCGACTATCCTCGCTGACGGGTGCCATGAAGCTGCTTCAGAAGGTCATCGACAGACTTCGGAGTTGCGGACAGCTATATAGACAACCTCGCCTCCGTCCAGGACAGTCAGAGTGAGCGGGGCGCCCGGCACGCTGGTTTCCTTGTCCCAGAGGGACGCGAATTCTGTCGCAACGTTCGATTGTTGGCCGAATGCACTCGACCAGCGCATCAGATGCGGTCGGAGTTGGTAGGTCTGGTCCGATCGGCGTATCAGTAGGTCGAGTTCGACGAGGGTTCGGCACAGGGTGCTGCTGGCGTTCGGTTTCGGGGGCTGAAGGCCTCGCAAGTTTGGAGAATATGATGAATCCCTTCACGTTCAATACATCCAAGTCGATCCAGTTCGGCGCCGGTTCGCTCAACCGTATCGGCGAACTGGTCAGGGCGCAGATCGGCGATCGGGTGATGCTGGTCACCGACCCGGGCATGATGTCGACCGGTATTGTCGACCGGACCCTGAAGATCCTGTCCGACGCCGGCGTCCGCGTTGAATTGTTCAAGGATGTCGAGGCCGATCCTCCGGAAGCCGTGATCCTCAAGGCGACGGAGCAGGCGAAGGCGGCGGATATTGCCGGCGTCGTCGGTCTTGGCGGCGGTTCGTCGCTCGATGTGGCCAAGCTTGTCGCGTTGCTGGCGCTCGGCAGGGAGGAATTGAAGGACGTCTACGGCGTTGGAAGCGCCAAGGGCCCGCGGCTGCCCCTGATTCTGGTGCCGACGACCTCGGGGACAGGGTCGGAAGTGACCCCGATCTCGATCGTGACCACCGGCACAAACCAGAAGATGGGCGTGGTCACCCCTGTGATCCTGCCCGATGTCGCCCTGCTCGATCCTGAGCTTACCTACGGCCTGCCTGCGCATGTGACGGCGGCCACGGGCATCGACGCAATGGTTCACGCGATCGAGGCCTATGCCTCGGCGAGCGCCAACAACAATCCGGTCTCGCGCCTGCTCGCCACCCAGGCGCTCATCATGATGGGGCGCTCGATCCTCAAGGCGGTGCACGAGGGCGCCGACGCCGAGGCGCGCTCGGACATGTTGCTCGGCTCGATGCTTGCCGGTCAGGCTTTCGCCAATTCGCCGGTGGCGGCCGTCCACGCGCTCGCCTATCCGCTGGGCGGGCACTTCCACATTCCGCATGGACTTTCCAACGCGCTGGTGTTGCCGCATGTGCTCAGGTTCAACGTGGTGACGTCGCCGCAACCCTATGCGGAGCTTGCCCCTTACGCCTTTCCCGAACTTGCGGATCTTGAAGGGCAGGAGCGCGCGGCGGCGTTCTGCGACCGGCTCGCGGACCTTTCTCGCGACTGCGGCCTTCAACCCAATCTGCGGGCCATGGGCATCCCGGAGGATATCCTGCCCAGATTGGCTTCGGACGCGATGAACCAGACCCGGCTTCTGGTCAACAATCCGCGCCCGTTGGCCGAAGCGGACGCATTGGCGATCTATCGCGCCGCCTATTGACGGACACATTCAAAGGACCAGTCATGACGCTTTCCCTCTCCGATCCGGCCTTGCTCGAAACCCGCGCCTTCCTCGGCGGCGAATGGACCAGCGGCTCAAGGACCTTCAAGGTCAACAATCCAGCCACCGGCGAGCTGGTTGCTGAAGTGGCCGACCTGACCGCCGAGGACACCCGGAAAGCGATTGACATCGCCTACGAGGCGCAGAAGGCATGGAGGGCGAAGGCCGCCAAGGAACGCTGCGCGATCCTGCTCAAGTGGAACGACCTCATGCTCGAGAACCAGGAGGATCTGGCGAAGATTCTGACGGCCGAGATGGGCAAGCCGCTGGCCGAAGCCAGGAGCGAAATCGCCTATGGGGCATCCTTTATCCAGTGGTTCGCCGAAGAGGGCCGCCGCGTCTATGGCGATGTCATTCCTGGCCATCAGGCCGACAAGCGGATCATTGTCATCAAACAGCCGGTCGGTGTCGTTGGCTCCATCACGCCGTGGAACTTCCCCAACGCTATGATCGCCCGCAAGGTCGCCCCGGCGCTCGCATCGGGCTGCACCTTCGTCGGCCGGCCGGCCGAGAAAACCCCGCTTTCCGCCCTCGCCATGGCGGTGCTGGGCGAACGCGCCGGCATTCCCAAAGGGGGTACTCTCTATCATCACCGGATCGGACGCAAGGGGATCGGCCAGGAGCTTTGCGGCAA
This sequence comes from Hoeflea sp., assembly GCF_030682515.1. Taxonomy (GTDB): domain Bacteria; phylum Pseudomonadota; class Alphaproteobacteria; order Rhizobiales; family Rhizobiaceae; genus Hoeflea. The sequence continues at coordinate 120,154 of NZ_JAUXOD010000122.1, forward strand.
TCCGAAGGTTCACAAGCTCACTTTCACCGGTTCCACCGAAGTCGGCCGCATCCTGATGAAGCAGTGCGCCCATGACATCAAGAAACTGTCGCTCGAGCTCGGCGGCAACGCGCCGTTCCTCGTTTTCAACGACGCGGACCTCGACAAGGCCGTCGAGGGAGCGATGATTGCCAAGTACCGCAATTCCGGCCAGACCTGCGTCTGCGCCAACCGCATCTATGCCCAGAGCGGGATCGCAGAGGTCTTTGCGGAGAAGCTTGCCGCGGCAACCTTGAAGCTCAAGGTCGGCAATGGCATGCAGGAAGGGGTGGTGATCGGACCGCTGATCGACGAGGCGGGACTGAAGAAGGTCGAGGACCACGTCGCCGACGCTGTCGGCAAGGGAGCCCGGGTGATGATCGGCGGCAAGCGGTCCGACCTCGGCGGCACCTTCTTCGAGCCAACGGTGCTGACGGGCGTGACCAGGGGAATGAAGGTGCTGTCGGAGGAAACCTTCGGGCCGGTGGCGCCGATCGTCGTCTTCGACACGATCGAGGAGGGCATCGACCTTGCCAATGACACAGAATTCGGCCTCGCCGCCTATTTCTACGCCCGCGACATCTCCACGGTCTGGAAGCTTGCCGAGGAGATCGAAAGCGGCATGATCGGCATCAATACGGGCCTTGTGTCAACGGCGGAGGCACCCTTTGGCGGTATAAAGTCCTCGGGTCTCGGCCGAGAGGGTTCGAAATATGGCATCGAGGATTTCCTTGAGATCAAATATCTCTGCATGAGCGTCTGATGACCAAAGGCTGCCCGAAGCACCCCGTCGCCAACAACCAACCGTGACTGCAGGAAAAGGGAACGCCAGGTTTTTCAAGTCTGTTCTTTTGCCAGATACGCAGTCCGGCTTCTTTTGGTGGATACCAAGCCCAGCCATTGGCAACCCGGATTTCGCCGGGTGTTTCCGGGGACACGTGCGCTTCTGTGCGGCTGAAAAGCCGGACTACACCGATGGAGACGAAGGCCGGGTTACCTTTCATCAACGCAGTAAATTGTGCATTGCACAATTTCGCTATTTGCGCACAATGTCGTCATGACCGAACGGCTACCGTCTGTGCTTATTATCGATGAAAACACCTCCCGCGCTTCGATCATCGAAGCTGGGCTGTCGGCGGCCGGGCACACCCGGGTCACAGTCATCAATGAAATGCACGGAATCGCCGCAAAGATCGCACGTCACGAACCGGATGTGATCGTCATCGATCTGGAAAACCCCAACCGCGACATGCTCGAGAGCATCTTCCAGCTCTCGCGCGCGGTGAAACGGCCAATCGCCATGTTCGTGGATCGGTCCGACACGGAAGCGATGCAGTCGGCGATCGATGCCGGGGTGTCGGCCTATGTCGTTGACGGTCTGCGGCAGGAGCGGGTCAAGAGCATTCTCGATATGGCGATCAGCCGGTTCAACGCATTTTCGAGGCTTGAACGCGAACTCGAGGAAGCCCGCGGGGCGCTGGAGGAGCGCAAGGTCATCGATCAGGCCAAGGGTCTGATCATGAAGTCGCGCGGCGTGGATGAAGCCACGGCCTACAAGCTGTTGCGCAAGGCGGCGATGAACGGCAACCGGAAAATAGTCGATGTGGCCGAAAGCCTCGTGATGTCGGCGCGGTTGCTTGGCGATGAGGGCAAGTAGATGATGACAGAGCTCAGCGCCGGATTTCTTCCGCTGACCGACAGCGCGATCCTGATCGCCGCAAAGGAACGCGGATTTGCGAGCGACGAAGGCATTGCGCTCAATCTCGTCCGGGAGACGTCCTGGGCCAATGTCCGCGACAAGCTGGCCGTCGGCCAGTTCGAGATCGCCCACGCGCTCGCGCCGATGCCGATTGCCGCCAATCTCGGATTGACGCCGTTCGACACGCGCCTGATCGCGCCCATGGCGCTGGGCCTTGGCGGCAATGCAATTACCGTCAGCAACCGTCTGCTGGCAGATATGCGGCAGCAGCAGCCTTTCACGATGTTGAACGCCAGGGAAGCGGGAGCGGCGCTCGCCCGGCTTGTCAAGGCTGGCCTGACCGAGGGTCGCAAGCGGCTGCAGTTTGGCGTTGTGCATCCATTCTCGGGGCATAATTTCGAGCTGCGCTACTGGCTCAGCGCCTCCGGCATCCTGCCCGAGAGCGATATCGAAATCGTCATCCTGCCGCCGCCGCTGATGGCGGATGCGCTGGCCGCGGGGCAGATCGATGGCTATTGCGTTGGTGAACCCTGGAACTCGGTCGGCGTCACCAGAGGCGCAGGCCAGATCATTGCCACCAAATCCTCGATCTGGGCCTCGAGCCCGGAAAAGGTTCTGGCCGTGCGCGAGGATTGGGCGGAGGAGAACGCCGCCACGCTTCACGCCTTGTTGCGCGCGCTCTACCGGTCGGCTGAATGGTGCGGCCAGGCTGAAAACCATGCCGCACTCGCCGATATGCTGGCTTCGCATCATTATCTGGCGCAACCCGCAGGCGTGATCCTTCCCGCGCTTGATGGATCGATACTTGGCCTGTCAGACATTGGCGAGCCAGGCTCGGCGGCAAGGCCGGATTTCTTCCAGCCGCACAGCCGGGCCGCAACGTTCCCCTGGCAAAGCCATGCGCTGTGGTTCTACTCGCAGATGGTCCGCTGGGGCTATGTCGAGCACACCTCAGACCATGCCCGCATCGCGCGCCAGACGTTCCGGCCCGATATCTATCGAAGCGTTCTCGCGGCGATCGACGTGCCGGTGCCCTCCGCCAATTCCAAGGTGGAAGGCGCCCTCAGCCGCACCATCGCGGTGGGCGCATCCTCCCGGGCACTCTATCTCGGCCCGGACGGCTTTTTCGACGGCGCAATCTTCGATCCGGACAGGCTCGATGCCTATATCGAAAGCCAGAAGCCCTGAGGGACTTGGTCGACATCGCTGCGGACTGAATAATATTTAGACGCCAGTCGTTGTTGCTTTGCACAATCGCTGCGCAGTGCAAAATCGGCCGGATCAGGTGAGCCGGTCCAGATGTCCTTCAAACCAAACGACAATTTCCTCAGAATTCAAACTGGCATGCCGCTTGCTTCATTCAGTTCAGCTTTCCAAGGCTGACATCCGGATCCAATGACGGGTCCGATACAGGCAACGCCGCCAAACCGAAGTCTCCCGCATCCTTTCGCGGGGCTTCCGGTTTGGCGGCTTTTTTATTGCGGTCGAGGCACCGCCAAAGGAGACAGCGAATGACCATGACGTTCAAACGGCGTACCGCTCTCGCAATCGGCGCACTGGCCCTGGCTTCGGCCACCATGCTGACGCCCGCCCGTGCCGAAATGCTCGATGTCGAAAAGGACGAGCTGAAACTGGGCTTCATCAAGCTGACCGACATGGCGCCGCTGGCGATCGCCTACGAGAAGGGCTATTTCGAAGACGAAGGCCTTTTCGTCACGCTCGAGCCGCAGGCCAACTGGAAGGTGCTTCTCGACCGGGTGATTACCGGTGAACTGGACGGCGCCCACATGCTCGCCGGCCAGCCGCTCGCCGCTACCATCGGCTTTGGCACCAAGGCGCACATCGTCACCCCGTTCTCGATGGATCTCAATGGCAACGGCATCACCGTGTCCAACGAAGTCTGGGACCTGATGAAGCCGCATCTGGAAAACGGCCCTGACGGCAAGCCGGTGCACCCGATCAAGGCTGACGTCCTGAAGAAGGTGATCGAAAAGTTCAAGGCCGAGGGCCGGCCGTTCAACATGGGCATGGTGTTCCCGGTCTCCACCCATAATTATGAGCTGCGCTACTGGCTCGCGTCCGGCGGCATTCACCCGGGCTTCTATTCGGCGTCCGATGTGTCGGGCCAGATCGGCGCGGATGCGCTGCTCTCCGTCACCCCGCCGCCGCAGATGCCGGCAACGCTCGAAGCCGGCACGATCGACGGCTACAGCGTTGGCGAGCCGTGGAACCAGGCGGCCGTGTTCAAGGGCATCGGCGTGCCGGTGATTACCGACTACGAGATCTGGAAGAACAATCCGGAAAAGGTCTTCGGCCTGACCAGGGAATTCACCGAACAGAATCCCAACACCACTTTGGCGCTGACCAAGGCGCTGATCCGGGCGGCAAAATGGCTGGATGAAAACGACAACGCCAACCGCGAGGAAGCCGTCGAGATCCTCGCGCGCGCCGAATATGTCGGCGCCGACGCCGAAGTCATCGCCAATTCGATGACCGGAACCTTCGAATACGAGAAGGGCGACAAGCGCGATGTGCCGGACTTCAACGTGTTTTACCGGTATTACGCCACCTATCCCTATTATTCCGACGCGGTCTGGTATCTCTCGCAGATGCGCCGCTGGGGACAGATCTCAGAGGCAAGGTCCGATGAATGGTTCGATGAAACCGCCAGATCGGTCTACCTGCCGGAGATTTATCTCAAGGCGGCGAAAATGCTGGTCGAGGAAGGCCACGTCGACGAGGCGGACTTCCCCTGGGAGTCCGACGGCTATCGGGCCCCCACGCCTGCCGCCGATATCATCGACGGCATCGTCTATGACGGCAGGAAGCCAAACGACTATCTGAACACTCTCGAAATCGGTCTCAAGGGCGATGAGGTCGCCGGCGGCTGAGTCATTGCCGGACCCTTACGGGGCACCGCTAGCGGTGCTCCGCTTCCGATCCTGTTTTCTGCAAAGGATATGAAACGATGGCCAACGCCACCGATACCGCCTCATTCCATCTGACCGAACGCGAAAAAATCTTCTCCGCCATCACCAGGGCCAGCGGCTGGCTGGATGCGCTGGGCTTCTCCTGGCTGGTCCCGATCCTGCGGATGCTGGCTGGCGACAGCCCGCGCACGCAGCTCAGTGAACTCAGGCGGGTGCTGCTGATTCCGCTGCTGGGCATCCTCGCATTCCTGCTTGCCTGGGGCGTGCTCGCACCGAAGGTGGAAACGTCCCTCGGCGCGGTCCCCGGACCGGTCGAAGTCTGGGAACAGGCAGGCAATCTTTGGACAGACCATGTGCGCGAGAGGGAAAAGGCAGGCGCCTTTTATGACCGCCAGAACCAGCGCAACGAAACGCTGGTGGCCGACGGCAAACAGCCGCAATACCGCACCTACACCGGCAAGCCGACCTATCTGGACCAGATCATCACCTCGTTGTTCACCGTCGGGCTTGGCTTCGGCATCGCCACGCTGATTGCCATTCCGCTCGGCATCGCCTCGGGCCTGTCGAGGACCTTCAACGGCGCCATCAATCCGCTGATCCAGATCTTCAAGCCGGTGTCGCCGCTCGCCTGGCTGCCGATTGTCACCATGATCATCTCGGCGACCTACGCCACGCCCTATGACTGGATGCCGAAATCGCTGCTGATCTCGGCGGTCACGGTCACGCTCTGCTCGATGTGGCCGACTTTGATCAACACTGCGCTTGGCGTGGCCTCGGTCGACAAGGATCTGATGAATGTCAGCCGCGTCCTGCAGTTGCCGACGTCGAGAACCATCACGCAGGTGGTGCTGCCGTCCTCGCTGCCGCTGATCTTCACCGGTCTGCGGCTGTCGCTCGGCGTGGGCTGGATGGTGCTGATCGCCGCCGAGATGCTGGCGCAGAACCCCGGTCTCGGGAAATTCGTCTGGGATGAATTCCAGAACGGCTCGTCGCAGTCGCTCGCCAAGATCATGGTCGCGGTGCTCACCATCGGCCTTATCGGTTTCATGCTCGACAGGCTGATGTTCGCGCTGCAGCGCGCCTTCACCTTTTCGGCCAACAGGTAGGAGGACGGGATGACTATTCTCGAGATATCCGGCCTGTCGAAATCCTATGGCGAGGGCCCGTCGCGCACCGAAGTCCTGAGCAACATCAACCTGAAGGTCGCAGAGGGCGAGTTCATCGCCATTGTCGGCTTCTCCGGATCGGGCAAGACCACGCTGATCTCGCTTCTGGCCGGCCTGATCGAGCCGGATCTGGGTGGCGTGATCTTCAAGGGGACCGAAATCGACGGTCCCGGGCCGGAGCGCGGCGTCGTGTTCCAGTCCTACTCGCTGATGCCGTGGATGACGGTCGCGGGCAATGTCAGCCTTGCTGTCGACCGGGTGTTCAGGAAGAAATCACGCGCCGAGCGGGCGGCTATCGTCGACAAGTACATCGACATGGTCGGGCTGAGCCATGCCCGCGACCGGAAGCCGGCCGAACTCTCCGGCGGGATGCGCCAGCGGGTCGCCGTCGCCCGGGCGCTGGCCATGCAGCCGGAAGTGCTGCTGCTGGATGAACCGCTCTCGGCGCTCGACGCGCTCACCCGCGCCAAGTTGCAGGATGAGTTCGCCGACATCTGCCAGAGGGAGAAGAAGACCATCATTCTCATCACCAATGATGTCGACGAGGCGATTCTGCTCGCAGACCGGATCATTCCATTGAAGCCCGGGCCGAGCGCCACGCTGGGTCCGGATTTCCGGGTCGATATTGCCCGGCCGCGAGCTCGCGCCGAGATGAATTCGGACGAGAATTTCATCCGTCTGCGCGGCGAGATCACAAGCTATCTGATGGAAGTCGGCGCCGAGCGCGGGTCCGATGTCGAACGCGATATTCGGTTGCCCACCATCGTGCCGATATCGCTCGGCAGGGACAGGCTGCCCAAGGCCTATGTCGAAGCGTCGGTCGCGATAAGGGACGCGAGCTTCCTCGAGTTCAGCCAGCTCAAGAAGGTCTATCCGACGCCCAAGGGCCCGCTCACGGTGGTGGATGGCTTCGAGTTGAAGATGAAGAAGGGCGAGTTCACCACGCTTATCGGTCATTCCGGCTGCGGCAAGTCAACGGTGTTGTCGATGGTCGCCGGGCTCAATCCGATCACCGAAGGGGCGATCATTCTCGACGGCCGCCATATCACCCAGGCCGGGCCTGACCGCGCAGTGGTGTTTCAGGCGCCCTCGCTGATGCCATGGCTGAGTGCCTATGAGAACGTGGCCCTGGGCGTCGACCGGGTTTACCCGAATGCCTCCGGAGCCGAGCGCAACGACGTGGTGGAATACTACCTGCAGCGCGTCGGCCTTCTAGACGCGATGCACCGACCGGCGCTGGATCTGTCCAACGGCATGAAGCAGCGCGTCGGCATTGCCCGGGCGTTTGCGCTTTCGCCCAAGCTGCTGCTGCTCGACGAGCCGTTCGGCATGCTCGACAGCCTGACCCGCTGGGAGTTGCAGGACGTTCTGATGGATGTCTGGAAGCGCACCCGGGTGACCGCCGTCTGCGTCACCCACGACGTCGATGAAGCCATTCTGCTGGCTGACCGCGTGGTGATGATGTCGAACGGCCCCAATGCCCGGATCGGCAACATCATGGCGGTCGACCTGCCGCGTCCGCGTTCGCGCAAGGCGCTGCTCAATCACCCGGATTACTACGCCTACCGGGAGGAGCTTCTCGAGTTCCTGGAGGCCTATGAAGGCGGGGCGAACCCATCCGAAGCCCAGTTGCAATCCATTTCTGAAAAACGCTCTGTCCGCGTAGCCCGCCAGAAGTCGGCCGCTGCCAGGCTGAGCGCAGCGGAGTAAGCTCATGACCCGGAAACAGAAACTTGTCGTTATCGGCAATGGCATGGCGCCGGGACGGATGCTGGAGCATCTGTTCGAGGCGGCGCCGGACGCCTTTGATGTCACCATTTTCAACGCCGAACCCCGCGTCAATTACGACCGCATCATGCTGTCGCCGGTGCTGTCGGGCGAAAAGAGCTTTGAGGATATCATCATCCATGGCGATGGCTGGTACATCAAGCACGGCGTGATGCTCTACAAGGGCCACAAGGTGGTGGAGATCGACCGGCAGGCAAAGAAGGTCAGGTCGGAGCACGGCGAAGTGGCGAGCTACGACAAGCTGGTCATCGCCACCGGGTCGGCGCCCTTCATCATTCCTGTGCCCGGCCATGATCTCCCCGGCGTCCTGACCTATCGCGATCTCGACGATGTCGATGCGATGCTGCTCGCCGCGCAATCTCGCGGCAAGGCCGTCGTCATCGGCGGCGGATTGCTGGGCCTTGAAGCGGCCGCCGGCCTCAAGGAGCGCGGCATGGATGTCACCGTCATCCATCTGATGCCGACGCTGATGGAGCGCCAGCTCGATCCCGCCGCCGGCTACCTGCTCGAGCGCGAACTCGAAAGCCGCGGCATTAAGGTCATCACCAAGGCCAGCACCAAGAGGATCCTCGGCGAGACCCGTGTCGAAGGCATCGAGCTTGAGGACGGTACGATCATTCCGGCGACGTTGGTGGTCATGGCCGTCGGCATAAGGCCGAGCGCCGCCCTGGCCAAGGAGGCTGGGCTTTCCGTCAATCGCGGCATCGTCGTCACCGACAGCATGCAGACCAGCGATCCCGATATTTTCGCGCTCGGCGAATGTGTCGAGATCAACGGCAATGTCTATGGCCTGGTCGCCCCGCTCTACCAGATGGCGGAGGTCGCCGCTTCCCATCTCACGGGTGGCACGGCCAGACGTTTCGTCGAAACCTCGACGGCAACCAAGCTCAAGGTCACCGGCATAAATCTCTCTTCGGTCGGCGATTTCAGCGAGGCCGAAGATCGCGAGGAGATCGTGCTGCGCGATGCCGCAGCTGGCGTCTACAAGCGGCTGGTCCTCAAGGACAACAGGATCCTCGGCGTGGTGCTCTACGGCGAAACCGCCGATGGCGCCTGGTTCTTCGACCACCTGAAAAAACAGACCGACATCTCGGAGATGCGCGAGACTCTGATCTTCGGCCAGGCCTATCAGGGAGGGTCCCAACTGGACCCTATGGCGGCCGTTGCAGCCTTGCCGGATGATGCGGAAATCTGCGGCTGCAACGGCGTATGCAAGGGAAAGATCACCGGAGTCATCACCGCCAAGGGGCTCAAAGGGCTTGACGAAGTCCGGGCTCACACAAAGGCCTCGGCCTCCTGCGGCACATGCACCGGCCTGGTCGAGCAGTTGCTGTCGCTGACCCTTGGTGACGCCTACAATCCGGCCGCGGTCACGCCGATGTGCGGCTGCACCGGGCTGGGCCATGATGACGTGCGCCGCCTGATCAAGGCGAAGCAGCTCAAGTCCATTCCGGCGGTCATGCAGGAACTTGAATGGAAGACCTCCTGCGGCTGCGCCAAATGCCGTCCGGCGCTCAACTATTATCTGGTCTGTGACTGGCCTGATGAATATGCCGACGACTACCAGTCGCGCTTCATCAACGAGCGGGTGCACGCCAACATCCAGAAGGACGGCACCTATTCGGTGGTGCCGCGGATGTGGGGCGGCATGACCTCCTCGTCCGAGCTCAGGGCAATCGCCGACGTCGTCGACAAGTTCAACATTCCGGCGGTCAAATGCACCGGCGGCCAGCGCATCGACATGCTGGGTATCAGGAAAGAGGACCTGCCAGCCGTCTGGGCCGATCTCGGCAAGGCGGGGTTTGTCTCGGGCCAGGCCTATGCCAAGGGGCTCAGGACGGTGAAGACCTGCGTCGGCACCGACTGGTGCCGGTTCGGGACCCAGGACTCCACTGGCCTGGGCATCAGGCTCGAGAAATTCATGTGGGGCTCCTGGACCCCGGCCAAGCTGAAAATGGCGGTCTCCGGCTGCCCGCGCAATTGTTCGGAAGCGACCTGCAAGGACATTGGCATTGTCTGCGTCGATTCAGGCTTCGACATACATTTCGCCGGCGCCGCCGGTCTGGACATCAAGGGCACCGAGATCCTCGGGCACGTCAAGACCGAGGACGAGGTGATGGAGCATGTCGTGGCGCTGGCGCAGATGTACCGCGAGCAGGGCCGTTATCTCGAACGCATCTACAAATGGGCCAAGCGCATCGGCCTCGACGAGATCCGCCGCCAGATCATGGATGAGCCCGACAAGCGCAAGGCCTATTACGAGCGTTTCGTCTTCAGCCAGAAATTCGCCCAGGTCGACCCCTGGTCCGAACGGGTCTCGGGCAAGGACAAGCACGAGTTCAACCCCATGGCGACGCTGACCCTGGAGGCCGCGGAATGAACGCTCTCACGCAAACCTGGGTCAGGATCGGCAAGATCGGCGATATCCCGCGGCGTGGCGCGCGCTGTGTGAAACATGGCGACATGAGCATCGCCATCTTCCGAACCGCCGACGACCGGGTCTTCGCGCTGGAGGACAAGTGCCCGCACAAGAACGGGCCCCTGAGCCAGGGCATCGTCCATGATGGCTGTGTCACCTGTCCCCTGCACAACTGGGTGATCAGCCTGGAAACCGGGGCAGCGCAAGGGGCTGACGAAGGCCGGACCCTGTCGTTTCCGGTCCGGCTCGAAGGCGACGAGATCGTGCTCGGCCTCGGCGCCCCGGCATGACCGCGGATCCGGCCAGCGCGGTCAAGACAACATGTCCCTATTGCGGGGTGGGCTGCGGCGTTCTGGCGACCCTGGAGGAGGGCGGCGCCGTCACCATCACGGGCGACCCGGACCACCCCGCAAACCATGGCCTTCTGTGTTCCAAGGGCTCGGCGCTCGGTGAGACCGTCGATCTGGATGGGCGACTGCTCCATCCGGAAATCGCGGGCGAACGCGCCGCCTGGGACACGGCTCTCGATCTCGTCGCCTCGAAATTCGCGCAGGCGATCGCCGAGCATGGCCCCGACAGCGTCGCCTTCTATGTCTCCGGCCAGTTGCTGACCGAGGATTATTACGTCGCCAACAAGCTGATGAAGGGCTTCATCGGCTCGGCCAACATCGACACCAATTCGCGGCTCTGCATGGCGTCCTCGGTCGCAGGCCACCGCCGCGCCTTTGGCAGCGACACGGTGCCCGGCACCTACGAGGATCTGGAGCTTGCCGACCTCGTCGTGCTGACGGGCTCCAACCTCGCGTGGTGTCACCCGGTTCTCTACCAGCGTCTCGCCGCGGCGAAGGTCGCGCGGCCTGAGATGAAGATCGTGCTGATCGATCCGCGCCGCACCATGACCGCCGATCTTGCCGATCTGCATCTGGCGATTGCGCCGGACGGCGATGTCAGCCTGTTTCTCGGGCTGCTGGCCCACCTGGCGGACAACGGCTTTGTCGACGCGACCTATGTCGGCGCCTTCACCACCGGCCTCGAGGAAGCGGTGGCCATCGCCCGCGCCCAGGGTCTTGCCGACCTGGCCACGCGGACCGGGTTGCCCGGGGCGGATCTCGAGGCGTTTTTCGCCCTGTGGGCGGGAAGCGAAAGAGTGGTCACGGTCTACAGCCAGGGGGTCAACCAGTCTGCGACCGGCACGGACAAGGTCAACGCCATCATCAATTGCCACCTCGCCACCGGCCGCATCGGCAGGCCCGGCATGGGGCCGTTTTCCGTGACCGGCCAGCCCAACGCCATGGGCGGCCGCGAGGTTGGCGGTCTCGCCACCATGCTGGCGGCGCATATGGACATTGAAAACCCCGATCACCGAGACCGGGTGCAGCGGTTCTGGAAGTCGCCGGTCATCGCGAGCAGGCCCGGCCTCAAGGCGGTCGACATGTTCGAGGCGGTGGGCGACGGGCGGATCAAGGCGATCTGGATCATGGCCACCAATCCGGTCGTTTCGATGCCGGACGCGGACGCCGTGGAAGCCGCGCTCAAGGCCTGTCCCTTCGTGGTGGTGTCCGACATCATGGCCGAGACCGACACCATAAGGCATGCGCATGTCAAACTGCCGTCGCTGGGATGGGGCGAGAAGGACGGCACGGTGACCAATTCCGAACGCCGCATCTCGCGCCAGCGCGCATTCTTGCCCGTGCCAGGCGAGGCCAGGCCGGACTGGTGGCAGATGGCTCAGGTGGGCAAGCGCATGGGTCATGGCAAGGCCTTCGATTTTGCCGATGCCGCGTCTATCTTCCGCCAATACGCCGCCCAGACCGCCTTTGAGAATGATGGCAGTCGCGACCTCGATATCGGTGCCTGCGCCGGCATTGACGAGGCTGCCTATGACGCGCTCGACCCCTTCCAGTGGCCCAAACCTGCCGATCATGCGGCTCGAGCAACACAGACGCGCTTTTTCGCCAATGGCGGCTATTTCACCAAAGACCGGCTGGCGCGGTTTGTGACGGTCGAGCCGGCGCGCCAGGAAGGCGCGTGCGCTGAACTCCGCTTCACGCTCAACACCGGCCGGGTACGCGACCATTGGCACACGATGACACGCACCGGCAAGAGCGCCCGCCTGTCGGCGCATGTCACCGAGCCGTTCGTTGAAATTCATCCGCGTGACGCAACAGCGCTCGGTATAGCCGCCGCCGATTTGGTGCGGGTGACGAGCGCGCGCGGAGAGATTATCGTCCGGTCGCTGATCACCGAACGGCAGCGGCAAGGCAGCCTCTTCGTGCCGATGCACTGGACCGATCAGTGGGCATCGGGCGCCCGTGTCGACCGGCTGGTTGCGCCCAGGGTTGATCCTTTCTCCGGGCAACCGGCGTTGAAGACGACATCTGCAGGGCTCACCAAGTTCGAGGGGAGCCTCTATGGCTTTGTTGTCAGTCACGTCAGGCCGGACATGCACCTTGCCGATTACTGGGCAGTCGCGCGCGCTCGCGAAGGTTGGCGCGCCGAGTTTGCCCTTGCTGATACGCCTGCGGAGATCCCTGGTTTCATCAGCACCCTGCTGGGCCTCGATCCGGCGGCACCGCTGTTGTCGTTTACCGACCCCAGGAGCGGACTGACCCGCCACGCCGCTTTTGACGGGGTCCGGCTGGTAGGTGCGGTCTATCTGTCGGACCGGCCCGTGGCGGTATCGCGAAGCTGGGCCGTTGACCAACTCCACCAGGAGTTCGCCAACCTGTCTTCACGCTGGCGGGTGATCGCCGGTCGTCCGGCCAACGACATGCCGGACAAGGGCGCCATCGTCTGTGCCTGCATGAATGTCGGCATCAATGACATTGTCGGCGCCATCCGCGGCGGCTGCGCCAGCGTCGACGAGATTGCCGATATCACCGCCGCCGGCACCAATTGCGGCTCCTGCAAAGCGGAAATCAAGGTCATTCTCGATGAACATCAGATCATTGCAGCGGAATAACAATTGCCGCCCTGGGGCTTCGAACCAACGCATGGGCGCGCTGGCGACCTTGCCTGTGTTTTACAAGTTGCAGGACAAGCCTGTGCTCGTCGCCGGCGGGTCGGATGCAGCGGCTTGGAAGGCTGAACTGCTCGCGGCTGCCGGAGCCCTGGTACATGTCTTTGCCGAGGAACTCGATCCCGCCTTCACCGCCCTGCTCGCCCAGCGTCGCGTCTCGGGCGCATTCATCTGGCACAAGCGACCATGGTCAGGCGATAGCTTCACGGGAATGCAGATCGCCATCTGCGACGCGCCGACCGATGGCGAAGCCCATGCGTTCGGGTGCGCGGCGCGGGCCGCCGGGGTTGCCGTCAACGTCATCGACAAACCGGCCTGGTGCGACTTCCAATTCGGTTCCATCGTCAACCGCTCGCCGGCGGTCATAGCGATCTCGACCGATGGTGCGGCGCCGATCCTCGGCCAGGCCATCCGCCGCCGCATCGAAACGCTGATCCCGCCGTCGCTGGCGAAATGGGCGCAGTTGGCCCACACCATCCGCTCGGCGGTCAATGAGCGGCTGGCGCCAGGCGGCGCGCGCCGGGCGTTCTGGGAAAGTTTCGTCGACAGTGCTTTCGGCGCGGAGCCGACCGGAACCACGGCGCGCCAGTTGCTTGCCGGCGCCGATGCGCTGGGTCGGTCAAATTCGAATCGGACGGGCAGGGTCACGCTCGTCGGTGCCGGCCCGGGGGACGCCGAACTGCTGACGCTGAAAGCCGTCCGGGCGCTGCAGGCAGCTGATGTCATCCTTTTTGATGACCTTGTTTCGGGTGATGTGCTGGAACTGGCGCGCCGCGAGGCAAAACGCATGCTGGTGGGAAAACGCGGCGGGCGGGAGAGTTGCAGACAGGATGACATCAACGCGACCATGGTCAGGCTCGCCAAAGCCGGCAAGCACGTGGTGCGGCTCAAAGGCGGAGATCCGATGATCTTTGGCCGCGCGGGGGAGGAAATCGCCCGGCTTCAGGAGGAAGGCATAGAGGTCTCGGTGATTCCGGGCATCACCTCGGCGCTGGCAATGGCCGCACAGCTTGGCGTGTCGCTGACACACCGGGATCATGCCCAGTCGGTCCGCTTTGTCACCGGCCATAGTCGCAATGGCGAGCTGCCGAAGGATCTGGACTGGGCCGGCATCGCCGATGCGAGGACCACCACGATCTTCTACATGGGTGGACGCACGGCCGGCGCGATTGCGGCCCGGCTCACCGAAAGGGGTATGGATCCATCAATGCCCGTTGTGATTTCAAGATCCGTCGCCCGCGAGGGCTTTGAGCGCTGGACGGGGACTCTCCGGGACCTTGCCAGCGGCATGACACTCATCGGTTACGATGAACCTGTTCTCGTCGGTGTGGGCTCGGTGTTCGCAGTACTGACCCAAGGGCAAATCGGTGTCACATCCACCTTCGGTCCCGCTGTGTCATGAAAAAGTGAAATTGCGCCCACGACCGACGTGAAGGCGCAATCCCGACCACGGTGAACCGCGACCGGAATGTCCAGCAGCACCATTGCCGTTCCCTATCTGCCCAGCCAGCCGCCATCGACGGGAAGAATGGCTCCGTGAATGAAGCGCGCAAGATCGCTGCACAGGAACGCCACCGGCTCTGCGATTTCCTCGGGCTGACCCCACCGCGCGGAGGGAACCCGGTCCATCAGCACCTTCTGACGAGCCGGATCGGCCTGCAGCGCCGCGGTGTTGTCGGTGGCTACATATCCGGGTGCGACGCCATTGACGTTGACGCCGCTCGATGCCCACTCGTTGGCGAAGGCCCTGATGAGTTGTGCCACCGCACCCTTGCTGGCCGCATAGCCCGGGACGTTGATGCCGCCCTGAAAGCTCAGAACCGAGGCGATGAACACAACTTTGCCATGCCCGCGCTGAACCATGCCGCGGCCAAGGGCCTGGGTGAGGATGAACGGGGCATCGCAGTTTACCGCCATCACTGCGTCCCAGTCTTCGAGCGGGTGTTCGCTGGCCGGCGCACGGCGGATCATCCCGGCATTGTTGACCAGTATCGAAATGTCGCCGCGATCGGCCATCCGGGCTGCGAAGGCAAGCGTTGCGTCCCGGTCTCCCAGGTCGCATGTCTCGGCAGTGAAATGCCGGCCCGCGGCCCTCACCAGGTGAGCCGTCTTGCCGCCATCTTCCGGCATCGAGCTCGCCGTGCCGACGATATCGGCTCCGGCGCGGGCCAGAACCGCTGAGATCGCTCGCCCTATCCCCCGGGATGCGCCGGTCACCAAAGCGGTCTGTCCTGTCAAGTCGATCGGAAGGGGCACGTCTTCTACCTCAGCATGCGGCGGGGATCGGCCAGCAGACCGGCAAGATGCGCCATGAAGCGCGCGGCCTCAGCGCCATTGATCACCCTGTGGTCATAGGAAAGGTCGAGAGGCACCATCGGAACCGGTACCCAGCTGTCATTCTCCCACACCGGAACGGTTTCGGTTCGGGTGATGCCCAGGATCGCCACTTCTGGCGGATTGACGATTGGCGTGAATGCAGTGCCTCCGATGCCGCCAAGGTTGGAGATCGACATCGACGCTCCGCCCATCTCATCGGGCCTGATCTTGCGCTGCGCCGCGCGCCCGGCCAGATCGGAAATCTCGCTGGCGACCTGCCATAGCCCCTTGCGGTCAACATCGCGGATCACCGGCACCATCAGGCCGTGCGGCGTGTCGACCGCGATGCCGATGTGGCAGAATTGCTTGAGGACTAGGGTTTCGCCGTCTGCCGTCAAGGACGCATTGAAACGAGGGAACTCTCCAAGGCATGCGGCCAGCGCCTTGGAGTGAAAGGCCAGCGCCGTGAGACGCACTCCACGATCCGCGGCCTCGGACTTCAGCCTCGCGCGAAAGGCTTCCACGGCGCGCATGTCGGCGCGATCATGATGCGTGACTTGTGGAATGACGCGGTTCGCAGCAGACAGGTTGGCCGCAGCAATGCCTGCGAAACGCGACAACGGCTCGTGGGTCACCGGTCCGTATGCCGAGTGATCCACGTCCCAGTAGCGGGTGTCCCCGGAGGCTGCGACAGAGGCAGTGGCACTGGAGGAGCTCCGCTGGGCATCGCCATCGGCATGGCGTTCGACATCCTCGCGCGCGATATTGGTGCGGCCAGCCCTTTGAGCCACATCCGCAAGGTCGACGCCCAAACGTCCAGCCAGGGCGACAACCGAGGGGCTGGCAATGAAATCGGCCTGACCCATCTCACCATTCCGCCGAGATATACTGGGTTTCCATGAATTCCAGCATGCCCTCATGCCCGCCTTCGCGGCCAAGGCCCGATTGCTTGACGCCACCAAAGGGGGCTGCGGGATCGGACACCAGACCGCGATTGAGGCCGACCATGCCGTATTCCAGGCGTTCGCAAACCTGCATGGCGCGTTTCATGTTCTCCGAAAACACATAGGCGACCAAGCCGTATTCCGTGTTGTTGGCGCGTCGGATCACGTCTTCCTCATCCGTGAAGGACTGGATGGCGGCAACAGGCCCGAAGATTTCGTCGTGCACGCAGTCAGCCGTTTCCGGCACGTTGGAAAGCACGGTCGGCGGATAGAAGTAGCCCTTGCCGTTCGGCATTGTGCCACCGAGCTCCAGCCTGGCGCCCTTGGCAACGGCATCCTCGACAAAGGCCGCCACCTTGTCACGGGTATCGGCATTGACCAGCGGACCGACATCGATACCGTCTTCCAGCCCGTTCCCCATTTTCAGGGCAGACATGGCCGCGCTGAACTTGCTCGTGAACTCCCGGCTGACCGCTTCGTGGACATAGAAGCGGTTGGCGGCGGTGCAGGCTTCGCCAAGGTTGCGCATCTTGGCGAGCATCGCACCCGCCACTGCCTTGTCGATATCGGCATCCTCGAACACGATAAGCGGTGCGTTCCCACCCAGTTCCATCGCCGGCTTGAGCACCTGGTCGGCTGCAGAATGAAGCAGCTTGCGGCCAACCTCGGTGGATCCGGTGAACGAAATGACGCGGACCCGCGGATCGTGCAGCATATGGTCGACAAGCCTGCCCGATTTCTTCGAGGGCAGCACGTTGACCAGCCCCTTCGGCACGCCGGCCTCTTCCAGCAACGGCATCAGGGCCAGCATCGTCAGCGGCGTTTCAGAAGCCGGCTTGATGATAACTGGGCATCCTGCGGCCAGAGCCGGCGCGATCTTGCGGGTGCCCATCGCCGCCGGATAGTTCCAGGGCGTGACAAGCACGGCAATACCGGCTGGCTTGTGCTGAACCACGATGCGCGCGCCCGACGAGGGCGCATGGGTGATCATGCCGTCGGCGCGGACGGCTTCCTCGGCGAACCAGCGGAAGAACTCGGCCGCATAGGTTGCCTCTCCCATCGCATCGGCCCGGGCCTTTCCGTTTTCAAGCGTGATCAGCCGCGCGAATTCCTCCAGACGCTCGGTCATCAGCTCCCAGGCCTTGCGCAGGATTTCCGAGCGTTCGCGGGGCTTCTTCGCGGCCCAGGGCCCGAAGGCGGCTGCCGCCGCATCAAGTGCCGCATCGGCATCAGCAAGATCGGCCGAGGCGACCGATGCGATCACTTCTTCGGTTGCGGGATTGATGACATCAAAGCGGTCGCCGCTCGCAGCGTCGCGCCATTGGCCATCGATGTAGAGATTTGTGTGTTGCATCCGGTTGGCTCCAGTCAAAGCAGGTGTCTCAGAGGCTCGCCGAGGCGTTCCGCGAAGCCGGTGACAAAGTCGATTGCCTGATCCTCGTCGAGTTGGCCGGCCTGGTAGTCGAGCGAAACGGCGTAATCTTCCCGCTCGCGGCAAACAGTCAGCACCGGCGCATGGATTGCCGAGCCGGTGGCCGCGGTGATCGGCGATCCGGAAAAATCGCGCAGCACGAGGGATGGAACCTGATGTCCTGCGGCGCTCACCGGCCTGGACAGGCGTGAGCGGTCGGCATCGGCGAAGCGTCCATCCGTTGTGCGAACAGTCCGGGTTTCCACGACAAGTGTCTTGTCTCCCAAGCCTGTCGCCTCACGAAACGCCGCCGCGGCAAACCTGAGCCAGATCAGGCGCGGTTCGAGATGAATATCGCCGTCATCAGCCAGCCAGGCGATGAATTCGTCACAGCCGCTGGCCGCAACGCGCGCGCCAATGTGCATCGGCGAGGCGACGACAGATGCGGGGGAGGGGGCGACGCCGCCCGCGTTCGGGGACGGGGCCAAACTCTCCAGAAGTGCAAGCTCGGAGACATGATAGGGCTGGGGCACGCCATGCTGGACAAGCAGGCTCAGGTCGAGGCCTTTTTCCATTGCCAGGCGGCGCGTCTTGGGAGAGGCCAGAATGCGCCCGCCCGAAACGGGTGAGCCTCCCGTTCGCGGCTTCTCCGGCGCTGCCGGTGGCGCCTTGGCTGTGGCGGTGCGAGAAGCCTCGTCTTCGTGAGCCGGGGCGCTCTTATGGCTGCGGGCAACCGCGTTTTCCGGTTTTTCTGCAGTGATGATGGCGATCACCGATCCGACCGGAACCGCCTGCTGTGCATCGGCCAGGATGGCGGCCACGAAGCCGTCATGTCCGGCTTCGACTTCCATGACCGATTTGTCGGTTTCCACTTCAAGCAGGATGTCGCTTGCGGCAACCGCGTCGCCCGGCTTTTTGCGCCAGGCAACGATCAGGCCGCTATCCTGTGCCATGCCGAGCGCCGGCATGATGATGTCCTCGCCGGACGGCAGGACGTCCTGACCGGCATTCCCCTGCGCGCCCCGCGCTTGATCCGGTTCCGCGGCGCCGGAGGGTGAAGCAGGAGCTGCGGTGTTTGCCGCATCCGCTGTGTCCGCAATCACGGCGACAACCTGGCCGACAGGCACGTGATCGCCGGCTTCGGCGCTGACGGCGGCAAGAAAGCCGTCGGCCATGGCCTCGACTTCCATCACCGCCTTGTCGGTTTCGACCTCCATCAGCGCGTCGCCGGTCTTCACCGCATCGCCCGGCTTCTTGAGCCACGACACGATCAGGCCAGTATCCTGTGCCATGCCGAGTGCCGGCATGATGACATCATGCGGCATTGATCATCTCCCCGGCGATCATCTCTCCGGCAACAAGCCTTCGGGCATTGGCTGCCACGCCTTCCGGGGTCGGCACGGTCAGATCTTCCAGTGCCGGGCTGAAGGGAATGGGCACATCCATGGCGCCCATGCGCAGCACCGGGGCGTCGAGATGGTAGAACGCCTTCTCGTTGAGCCGCGAGGCGATCTCCGAGGTGACCCCGTAGCTTTGGTGCCCCTCGTCGATGACGATCGCACGCGAGGTCTTCTTCACCGACTTGATCAGCGCGGCCTCGTCGAGCGGAACGATCGTCCGCGGATCGATCACCTCCGCGCTGATGCCTTCGGCGGCGAGAATTTCGGCCGCCTTTTCGGCAACCTGAACCATGGACGACGTGGCGATCAGGGTGATGTCGGTGCCTTCACGCTTGACGTTGGCGACGCCGAACGGGATCAGGTACTCCTCTTCCGGAACGCCCGCCTTCTCCTGGTACATCAGCTTGTCTTCGAAGATGACGACAGGATTGTTGTCGCGGATTGCCGTCTTCATCAGCCCCTTGGCCTCATAGGCCGATGACGGCAGGGCGACCTTCAGGCCGGGAATATGCGCGACCAGCGCATGCAGCGACTGCGAATGCTGGGCTGCCGAGCGGCGGGTGGCGCCGAGATTTGTCCGCAGGACGAGGGGAACGCTCAGCTTGCCGCCGGACATGTAGTGGGTCTTGGCCGCCTGGTTGCAGAGCTGATCCATGATCAGGAAAAGGAAATCGCCGAACATCAGGTCGACCACCGGTCGGGAACCGGTCATCGCCGCGCCGACGGCAATGCCCATGAAACCGGGTTCTGAAATCGGTGTATCGACCACCCGCGATGTTCCGAACTCCTCGACGAGGCCGGACAGCACCTTGAAGGGCGTTCCGGCTTCGGCCACGTCCTCGCCGATGATGAAGACGGTTTCATCGCGGCGCATTTCCTCGGCAAGGGCCTCGTTGACGGCCTGGGACAGGGTGATTTCACGCATGGATCTTCTCCTCATGCCGCATAGACATGCATGTCGACTTCCGACGCATCGGGATATTTTGCCTTGAGCGCGTACTCGACGGCCGCAGTGGCATCGGCCTTGATCTCGGCCTGCATGGCCTTGAGCTCCTCCTCGGTGGCGATGCCTTCACTGGTAAGGTGACGGGCGAACTTGGTGATCGGGTCCTTGTTGTCGCGCCAGTCCTTCTCCTCGTCCTTGGAGCGGTAATACTCGCGGTTGATGTCGCCGACATGGTGACCATGATAGCGGTAGGTCATCAGCTCCATGAAAAACGGGCCTTCGCCCTTGCGGCAGCGTTCCACCAGTTGCTCCGTCAGCGAATTGACCGCAAGCACATCCTGGCCATCGACGGTGTGCGCCTCGATGCCGAAAGCCTCTGCCCGGCCCGTGATTGAACCGGCGGCAATTTCGGCGGTCTTGGTGTATTCGGAATAGCCGTTGTTTTCACAGGCGTAGATGATCGGCAGGTTCCACAGTGCGGCCATGTTCATGACCTCGTACATGAGGCCCTGCGCGGTTGCGCCATCGCCAAAGAAGCAGACGGTCACGTCATCCCTGCCCAGCAGTTTGGCTGTAAACGCCGCGCCGGTCGCAATCCCCATGGAGCCGCCGACGATGGCATTGGCCCCCAGATTGCCGTTTGACTGGTCGGCAATGTGCATGGAGCCGCCCTTGCCCCGGCAATAGCCTTCCTCCTTGCCCAGCAGTTCGCAGAACATTTCCTTGAACTCTGCGCCCTTGGCCACGCAATGCC
Source organism: Hoeflea sp. (assembly GCF_030682515.1). GTDB lineage: Bacteria > Pseudomonadota > Alphaproteobacteria > Rhizobiales > Rhizobiaceae > Hoeflea. The sequence continues at coordinate 140,964 of NZ_JAUXOD010000122.1, forward strand.
CGTGGCCGCGATGCGTCGAGGTGATCTTGTCAGTCACCTTGAGGGCTTCGCAGATTCCCACGGCAACCGCTTCTTCGCCCGAATACATGTGGGTCAGCCCAGGCATCTTCGCTGACAGGTAGAGCTGGTTCGCGTTATCCTCGAAGGTCCGGATCCGAACCATCTGGCGGTACATGCGAAGAAAATCCTCGGCATTGTGCTTGGCCGAAGCCTGGGTTGAATTTTTCGTTTTGCTGGTGCTCATTTTTCGGTTCCCGATCGCCTGCCTTGGCCCGGCCGCAACGGGTGCGAACCGGGCCTTCCAGGGAGGAGTTCAATAACGGTTGGCGATTGGCAGTTCCTCGGCAGGAAACAGCGAAATGACCTCGCAGCCCGTGTCGGTCACCACCACCTCTTCCTCGATGCGTGCTGCCGAGTAGCCGTCGCTTGCCGGACAGTAGGTTTCGAGGGCGAACACCATTCCGGTCTGGATCTCCATCGGGTGATCGAGCGAGACCGCACGGCTGATGATCGGACGCTCATGAAGCGCCAGGCCCAGGCCGTGGCCGAACTGCAGGCCGAAGGCGGCCTCCTCGCTTGGGAAGCCGAATTCCTCCGCCTTCGGCCAGACCTCGGCCACCTTGTCGGTGCTGACGCCGGGCTTGATCATCGCGATCGATGCGTCGATCCATTCACGCGCCTTGACGTAGGCATCGTTCTGGGAGGGCGTTGCCCGGCCGATATTGAAGGTCCGGTAGTAGTAGGTACGGTAGCCCTGGTAGGACTGCAGAATATCGAAGAACGCCTGGTCACCGGGGCGGAAATAGCGGTCGGTGAAATTGTGCGGATGCGGGTTGCAGCGCTCGCCGGAAATGGCGTTGATCGCCTCGACGTCGTCCGATCCCATCTCGTAGAGCATCTTGTTTGACATGGCGACGATGTCGTTTTCGCGGATACCAGGTTTCAGCTGCTCATAGATCATGTGGTAGACGCCATCGACCATCGCGGCCGCCTGGGTGAGCAACTGGATTTCGTCCCAGTTCTTGATCTCGCGCGCCGCCAGCATGATCTGCTGGCCGTCGATGACGTTGAGGCCTTCTTCCTGGAGCGCGTGGAACATGGCTGTTTCCGCGTAGTCGACGCCGACCGGCATGCCGGCCATTCCGGCGTCCTTGATCAGTCCGGCAATTTCCCTCGCGTATTTGCGCATCAGGCCGAAATCCGGCGGGATCGTGCCGCGCATGCCGACGACGCCGGCCCGGCAGTGGTCCGGCTCGAGCCAGTCCGAGAACTTCTTGTGGTGCATGGCTGCCGATCCGAAGTCCCAGACATAGGGGGAATCGTCGCCTGTCAGCAGACAGAACCGGCACATCTTGTCCCGCTCCCATTCGCCGATCTTTGTCGACGAGACATAGCGAATGTTGTTGACGTCAAACAGCAGAAGCGTTCCGGCAGGCGAGTTCTGCAGCGCCTGGCGCGCCCGGCTCAGGCGATAGCGCCGCAACCGGTCGTGGTCGATCCTGCGTTCGAAATCCACGGATGTGTGACCCCATGCGGGCAGCCGGTTTTCCCATCTCCATTGGGGTTCCAGATCCTGGGCTGTCAGGATGTTCGGTGTCAGGGCACGCGACATGGCTTTCTCCTCCGGGCCCGTGTCCACGTGCCCGTTTCAATCGTTGAAAACTGAGTTCAATGCGTTACTGGATGCACCAGCCGCCATCGATGTGGATCATCTGGCCGGTCATGTAATCGCTGTCCCGGCTGGCAAGGAACGATGCCGTCCCGACAATGTCTTCCGGATACGAGACCCGCTTGATCTGCAGCTGGTCGCGGGCGATGTCCTCATAGGCCTGGCCGGCTCTCTCCTTGAAACCGATCTCGACAAGATCCTTGTCGAGCTGCTCCCAGAGCGGCGTGACCACAACGCCGGGCGCATAGCCGTTGACGGTGATGTTGTGCTCGGCCAGCGCAACAGCCCCGCAATGGGTGAGTGCAAGGCACCCATATTTGGAGGTGCAGTAGACGGTGACGTCGACCAGCGGTTTTCTCGAGGCAATGGAGCCGACATTGATGATCTTGTAAGGCTCTTTCATCGGGCCCTGGGCGATCATCTGGCGGGCAGTTTCCTGCATCCCCAGCCACATGGCCTTGGTGTTGACAGTCATGATCAGGTCCCAGTTGTCTTCGTCGATATCCATGAAGAAGCGGGGCTTGTTCAGGCCGGCATTGAAGACACCGATGTTGATTGAGCCGAAAGCCTCCACCGTTGCGGCCACGGCCGCGGCGTTGTCCTCCCGCTTCGTGACATCCATCTTCACGGCAATCGCCTTGCCGTTACCGGCTGCATTGATGCGGTCGGCGACCTTCTGGGCTTCGTCGAGATCCAGATCGCCCAGGCAGACATTGGCGCCCTGCTGGGCGAAGCTTTCCGCATTCGCCGCGCCCATGCCGCGCGCCGCTCCGGTGATGAGAATGTTCTTTCCTTTGAGCCGATTGGGATCCATTTCACTCCTCCATTTTCAGGTCTTGCTTTGCTCCCGCATGGCTTGCTCCGCCCGTTTCTGGGCGTTCTGCAATGCGGTTTTCGGCGGAATGATCCCGCGGAGCATGTCGTGTAATTCCTCACCGCAGATCTGGAAGATCTTGCCGATTTGGGGAATTGGCGGGCGCGGCCAGAACTGGAGCTCATCGCGCCAGGACATCTGATCAACGGCCTCGAAGATTGCGGATGAGCGACGCACTTCCGGGTCGGCGCCTACCGAGTAGCGCGGATTGGTGCGGCTGCCGTTCTGGACGTAGAGCTTCTGGGCGCCCGCCGAGGTGAAGACGATCAGTGCTTCCGCGGCTGCCTTCACCCGCTCGGGGGCGATGTTGCGCGGTATGCCCATGACATATCCGCCTACAGGCGCGACCGGTGTGGCTCCCGGTCCGGACGGATGCGGCAGGAAGCCGGTCTGGCCATGCGCCGGCGATGTCGGATCGAGTTCGAAATAGGGCGCAAGCAGTGTGTAGCCATAGGCCATGGCGACTTCGCCCGCCGCATAGGGCCGGATCCGCTCGTACCACGACATGGAAAGGATGTAGGGGGGCGAGTATTTCAGCAGTTCCATCAGGTATTCGGCTGCAGCCATCCCCGCATCGCAATCGATCATTGGATGGTAGGCGTCTTCCTTGAGCCTGTCGGTGTTGAAGCCTCCTGCCTCGGGTGGAATGTCGATCACCGGTTGGCCGAAATCGGCCAGCGTCATCAGAAACGTGTGGCCAAGTGCGGTGCCGCGCGCGGCATTCCAGGCTATTCCGTAAAAGCCCCTGGCGGGATCATGCAGCGATTTCGCCGCGGCGATGACGTCAGCCGTCGTTGCGGGAGCTTCCATGCCGGCTTCGGCGAAGATGTCCTTGCGATAGAACAGGAGTTCCGGTGTGGTCTGTGCCGGCACGCCATAGGGGCGTCGGCCCCAGTGGGCGGCCTTCCACCCGGCGGTGTGAAAATCGGCCGGATCCAGGCGCGCAATGTCCAGTGCTTCGTCGAGCGGCATCAGCACGTTCTTCTCGGCGAACTCGCCGATCCAGGGCAGATCGACGGCAATGATGTCGTAGCGGCTTGCCTTGCGTTCGGCGTTCTTCAGCGCTTCCTGATGCAGCCGGTCGATGGAAAAGGCACGTTGGTGAATGTCCGTGCCCACGACCTGTTCGAACCGCCGCTTGAGATTGTCCATCACCATGAAGGTGGGGTCACCGTGCACCAGCACGCGCACTCCGCCGGCAAGCCGCAACGGTTCCGCCAGCACCTGCAGAGGCGGGATCGACTGGGCTGCCATATAGGAGCCGCCAAAATAATATTCCTTGCCTGCGTAACCATCGGCCGATCTCGCCAGCCGGGTTTCGGCCAGGCGCTGCAGGCGCCCGGACAATTGCATCCAGGATTCGAGCAGCCGCTCGCTCGGGTGCATCGAAAACGTCTTGCCGCTGCGGGTGCGCGGCCGTTGGTCTATCAGGCCATTGTCGATCATTTCGCCGATCCGCCGGGTCGCGGTCGCATAGGGGACACCGGAGGCGCCGATCAACGACGTCGGCGTGACCGTCTTGGCTTCCAGATGGCTGCGGATGAGATGGAGCGTCATGCGAACATAAGGATCGGGCGCGAAAACACTCAGAGCATCGGATAACTCGTGCTCGAAGTCCTCGAGGAAAGCCACCACGTCAAGCAGTTCGGTCTTCTCGAACGGCGGATATGGCGGTCTTCGCGCGTCAGGTCCCTCCCTGTTGACTGAAAGCATGGTTCCGGCTCCCGCCCTGCCGATTGCGCCATCCGTTTTTGCCGAAAGGCGTCCGGTTCCGAACTGCTGCGTAGCTTTTTTCATGGCTGTCTCCGGGAAGATGTTCAATTTGGGGATTTGAAGATAGGAGCAAGAAAACCATTTTGGATATCAAAATGTCCATACTGGATATCTTTTGGACTCTTTTCCCGCGCGCTTGTCGGCACCTTACGGCTGTGTTTTGCATGATTGCGGATGGAGGCCGCTTCCTGCTGCTGCGCTCACTGGGCGGAGGAAATGCGAAACCCACATGTGTGTGAGAGAGATTTCGGGAGGAAACCAAATGACACTTCGTACTATGCTTACCCTGTCGACCGCGATGGCGGGTCTGGTCTTTGCAAGCTCGGCGAGCTCCGCCGAGTACCGGATAGGCATCACGCAGAACAATGTTGGCGTCGACAGCTACCAGACGACCTATGACAAGGCGTTCAAGGAAGCTGTCGAGGCGAACGACAATGTCGAGGCGGTCGTACTTGACGCGGGTGGCGATGTCGCCCGCCAGATCGCCCAGATCGAGGATCTGATCCAGCAGCAGGTTCAGGCCATCATCATCTGGCCGACAAATGGCGAGGCGGTCATTCCGGCCGTTCGCAAGGCCAAGAATGCGGGCATACCGGTCATCGTGACCAACTCGAATATCGCCGAAGCGGGCTTTGATTTCGTCAAGTCGTTCTCCGGACCGGACAACATCACGCAAGGCTCCCGCTCGGCGGAGATCATGTGCGACAAGTTCAAGGAAATGGGCATCGAGACCACCGCCCAGGTGGTGCAGATCTCCGGCCAGCCCGGCTACACCACCGCGATCGAACGCCAGAAGGGCTTCGATGACCGGCTTCCGGAAGTATGCCCGGATGTCACCGTTCTCGAAACCCAGCCTGGCGACTGGAACCGTGAGAAGTCTCAGAAAGTGATGGAAGCCTTCCTCGTCAAGTACGACAAGATCGACGGCGTCTATGCCGGCGATGACAACATGGGCGTCGGCGCACTCAACGCTGCCAAGGCAGCCGGTCGCGAAGGTATCATCTTCGTCGGTGCGACCAACTTCGCTGTCGGATACGAGGCGATGGGAAAGGGGGAGTACTGGGGGTCGATCTATCAGTCTCCGGTTGATGATGCCAAGGCGGCGCTGAAAACCGCCATCGATGTGCTGGACGGCAAGGAGGTGCCGTTCCTCAACTACTTCGACACGCCGAAGATCACCCAGGACAACATGTCCGATTTCACCAAGCCGGTATTCTGAGGCTGGTGGGGTTTCTTCTCCGGACGCGGCGAGCGCCGCGTCCGGATCTTTCCTGTTGAGTTTGCCATGGGATCGGGGAGGTGAGCATGGGACGGTTGTCTGGACGCTCCTGCATTGTCACCGGAGCCGCGCGCGGCATTGGCAGAGCCATTGGCGAGGCGCTTGTATGCGAGGGTGCCGATGTCTGTTTCGCTGACATCGATGGTGACAAGGTTGCTGAAGTCGCAGCTTCGAACATAGCGTCCGCCCAGATCGCCGGAGGCAAGGTGACCCATGCGGCCGTCGATGTGACTGATCGTATGCAGGTTCGTGCTCTGATCGCGCATGCGGTATCCGTCTTTGGCAAGATCGATGTCAAATTCAACAATGCCGGCGTGAATCGGCCTATGAATTTTCTCGATGTGACGGAAGAAAACTGGAATTTCATCATGGGCGTGAATGGTCTCGGCTGCCTGATCGGCATGCAGGAGGCCGCGCGCCAGATGATCGCCCAGGGCACCGGGGGCAAGATCATCAACACCGCGTCGATTGCTTCCCGCCAGGGGTTCGACAATGTCGCGCCTTATTGCGCCAGCAAATTCGCGGTTGTATCCCTGACCCAGTCGGGCGCGCGCGATCTGGCGAAGCACAACATTACAGTGACCGGTTTCGCGCCGGGGGTGGTCGCGACCGAAATGTGGGAGCAGGTCGACCAGGACCTGATGGAGATTGGTGCTGCGGAGCGTCCGGGACAGGCAATGGAGGATTTTGCCGCCGGGATTCTCAAGGGCCGGGTCGCCACACCGCGCGACATAACCGGTACAACGACGTATCTGGCTTCGGCTGACAGTGATTACATGACCGGTCAGATCGTCATGATCGACGGCGGAATGGTTCTGGTCTGACCGAGGTGCTGGTTCCGCAGCAGTGTGAGGTCGCGCTGCTTGCATCTGCGAATGGGAGGCAGGAGACGATGGCTGGTGGTTTCAGTAAGTCGGATATTGGCGGGATCCTGGCCAAACAGGGCATTCTGATTGCCTTCGTCATTTTCATGATCGGCTTCACGATCGCCAACGAGCGGTTCCTGGCGCCGGAAAATGTGATGGGTGTCATTCGCTCCTCCGCTATTCTGGGGGTCATGGCGCTCGGCGTCACCTTTGTGGTGATCAGCGGCAATCTCGATCTGTCTGTCGGATCGATGATGTCGTTCTCGACGATCGTCGTGCTGGATCTTCATGACAAGATCGGGCCCGCGCGTGCCATTCCCGCCATGTTCGCGATGACGCTTTGCCTGGGGGCCTTCATCGGGTTCCTGGTTGGCTATCTCAAGCTCAATTCGCTCATTGTCACACTGGGAATGCTGTCGGCCATTCACGGGCTTACGCTGACCTATTCCGGCGGCAAGAACATGGACATCGCCAACAAGGGCGAAACCTGGTTCGCGGTCTTCGGGCAGGGCAGTTTCCTTGGTATTCCGGTACCGATCCTGATCTTCGCACTGCTGGCGGCGCTGCTCGGCATGGTGCTTGGAAAGACGCCTTTCGGCCGAAAGGTCTACGCCGTGGGCGGCAATGGTGTGGCGGCAACGTTCTCCGGAGTTCGCACGGCGAGGGTGGTGTTCACCTGTTACCTGCTTTCCGCCTTTTGCGTTGCCACGGCCGGGCTTATCCAGGCCAGCCGGAGCCTCGGGAGCCAGAACACCGTGGGACAGGGGCTGGAACTCGAGGTTCTGGCCGCTGTCATCCTCGGAGGCGCGTCGCTGCTCGGTGGTTCAGGCACGATCTTCAAGACCATCATCGGCGTGCTGATCCTCGGCTTCATCCAGAACGGTCTGCTGCTCGTCGGTCTGCAGTTTTACGCGCAGTATGTGGTCACCTGGGTCATTATCATTCTGGCCGTCTGGCTCGACATCGCGGCCAAGCGCGGCCGCTTGTTGTCACCCATCGCGTGAGGATGGCTTGATGAATAAGGAAACCCGTACACGACTGATCAAGAAGGGCGCCATTTGGGGCTTCATCCTGTTCGAGCTCGTGTTCTTCTCGATCGCCGGGAGTTTTCTCTCGCTGTCCCAAGGCGCCTTCATGGATGCCGACAACATGTTGCTGCTGCTCAAGCAGTCGGCTCCCATCGGCATCATCGCGCTGGGCATGACGATCATCATGATCAACGGAAATATCGACCTTATACCAAGCCTCATTGATCAGAACCCATTGGCCCATTTTCTTCGGCCGATGGACATGATCTTCCAAGGCTGGTTCTGGAGTTTTCTCCAGGAGTATGAGCAGTGGTCGACAATGTCGTCGTAGGACTTGAACACGCGA
>NZ_JAUXOD010000123.1 GCF_030682515.1 Hoeflea sp.
CCGCATCAACACCAGAGTCCAGCCTTGGTTCCGGGAGCAGGCCAGACCCATACATAAGCACGCCACTCGCAATGTCGAGCCACCCCTGATGCCGTTGCTGTGGCCAGGCCCGAATCTCTTGACAGAAACTGACACAATGGCTAGAACAAATAAAGAACAAAAAAGGCTTGTGGATTGTCCCGGGCCGGGCAGCGGCCTGCAGGCCGATCCTGTAAGGTGCAACTGGATTTATCGGGGCGGCGGAGTGCCGCCTGAATTGGTATGGAAGGTGGAACATCATGGCGGGCAGCGTCAACAAGGTCATTCTCATCGGCAATCTGGGCGCCGACCCGGACATCAAGCGCACCCAGGACGGTCGTCCGATCGCCAATCTGTCGGTGGCCACGTCGGAAAGCTGGCGCGACAAGAACTCCGGCGAGCGGCGCGAAAAGACCGAATGGCACCGCGTCGTGATCTTCAACGAAGGCCTTTGCAAGATCGCCGAAAACTACCTCAAGAAGGGCTCCAAGGTCTATATCGAGGGCCAGCTGCAGACCCGCAAATGGACCGACCAGTCGGGCCAGGACAAATATTCGACCGAGGTGGTGCTGCAGGGCTTCAACGGCAACCTGACCATGCTTGACGGCCGCAGCGAAGGTGGCGGCGGCGGCGATTATGGCGGCGGCTCTTCGGGCGGCGGCCGTGGCGGCGATTTCGGCGGCGGATCCTCGGGCGGCGGGCGCGGCGGCTCGGGCGATCAGGGCGGCGGCTTCAGCGGCGGCGGATCCTCGCGCGATCTCGACGACGACATTCCGTTCTGAGCGGGTCATTCCAAGGGAGCGGTTCTGAGAGAGCCATAGCCATTGGACCGGTCTAGGAGTGGACGCTCCAGGAGAACCAGTCCGGAAGGCTGGCCTTCCTGACGGGATCCCGCTGCTCCAATGGAACTTGGCCGGCGCGCGCAATCGGCCGGCTCCCGGGGGCCGGGTGCGGCCTCCGGCTTCAGGAGACATGTCATGGCATCGCAGAGCGACGTTCTCGAACTTGGCCCCGGGGAAGGCCGCGCCTATGGGCTCGGCCGCATGCGCGCCGTGTTCAAGGCCGACCACGAGGAAAGCGGCGCGCGCTACGCGATCTCGGAATGGTGGCTCGAGCCGCACTGCACCGGTCCCGGTGCACACAGCCACGAGGCCAATGAGGAAATCTTCTATGTGCTCGAGGGCACAGCCACTATCCTCGTCGGCACCGAGTGGCGCAGCCTTCCCAAGGGCAGCTTCCTGCGCATTCCCGCCGGGGTCACGCATGATTTCGAGAACCGCAGCGACGCGGAGGTCGGGCTGCTCAACATGTTCATGCCGGGCGGCTTCGAGCAGATGATGCCGTCCATCGTCAGATGGTTCGAGGATAATCCGCAGGGCCGGCCCGACAGCGGTAACGGGCCAGACGGATCGGGATCAAGGGGGATGGCTTGAATGGATGACAGGGCACAGTCAGGGCACGGGCCGATTTCGCGATGGCGGATCATCGTCGCGGCGATCCTTGACTTCTTCACCGCCTTCTTCGTGTTCGGCTATCTGGTCGGCTCCGTCACCGGCGAGACCACGGACACCGGCTTCTCGCTCAGCGGCCTGTCGGCGCTGGCGGCCTTCGCCCTGATTGCCGCCTATTTCTGGCTGGGAGGTAAATATCTCGGCGGAACCCTTTGGCAACGCCTCCTGAAGGCGCGCTGAGGGCGCTGCTAAGGTCGGAAAACAGGTTTTGCCCAGTGGGGCGGGGAGTTCGGTCTTGCGTCAATCCATCACCCACATCGCGCTTGTGGTGCGCGACTATGACGAGGCGATCGCGTTCTATTGCGGCGTGCTCGGCTTCGACCTGCTGGAGGACACCTGGCAGCCCGAGCAGGACAAGCGCTGGGTCGTGGTGCGGCCCAAGGGCGGGCAGGGCGCATCGCTGGTTCTCGCCCGCGCCTCGAAGCCGGAGCAGGAGCCCTTCATCGGCAACCAGGCCGGCGGCCGCGTGTTCCTGTTTCTCAACACCGATGATTTTTGGCGCGATCACGAACGGCTGACGGCCGCAGGCGTCGAGTTCGTCCGCGAACCTGCGACCCATGACTATGGCACGGTGGCGGTGTTCCGCGATCTCTATGGCAACCTCTGGGACCTGCTGCAGCTGCGTGACGGCCATCCGGCAGCCAACTAACCAGGCCCCGGTCGCCCCGCGATATCAGCCGAGCATGATCTCAAAACCGACCCGGTCACCGGCGGTCACGTTTTCTGCCTTCCGCACCATCGCTTTCACCGGCAGAAAGTAGCAACCCGACGCCTTGTCGGGAAACAGCGACGTGTCCCAGCGGGTTGCGCCAGTCCGAGCGCGGATCCGGATCGAGCCGAAGCCCTGGGTCTTGCCGGCAAGAAATCGGATCTGGTGTGAAATTTCAGCGGGCACCGTGATGAAATGCCAGGACGCCTTTTCGCCCGGATACAGCCAGAGTTCGGCTTCGAATCTGTAGGTTTGATCGGGAAGCACCGATGGTCCAGTCAGTCTGTTAGTTTGGCCGACTTCATGCAGTAGACGACATTCCGTAGCGGGCGCAAGGGACGGTTTATTCACCTTTTGTGCGGTCGGCCGTTTTTGATCGGCTTCAACTCCTGGCCGGGCCGAGCCCGGGCTTGCCGGACTTGGAGCCAGCGGTCGCACGCAGAGCTTGACCGATCCGGGTGACCAGGGGAATCGACAGGAAGATGATCCACTGTGGCATATCCGTCAAATTGCCGAGGCGGATCAGGCCGTAGGCGACAAAGAGCGCTGCAAAGCCGATTTGGAGGCCGGACAGGATTGCTTCCATCGCCAGATCGCGGCGGAAGGAAAGCACGGCAAGACCTCCTGTTAGGGCGATCAGCACGACGGTCACTGCATGCCAGAGAACCGAAACGAAGGCATTCAGCTTGGCATCTGCGACCACCGCCAGCATCGGGTCGTGCACTTCCTGCCCGCCCAGGAAGACGTGGATCGCGACGGTGGCGGCCATCAGCGCTGCAGCTATGGCGGTGATCGGGGACAGGCTGGGCGAGGTTTGCATTGTCATCTCCAAAACATACGGTTGCGTATGTTTTGGACTTTTGTCTTGCCCAAGTCAATACGGAACCGTATGGTTCGATCATGACAAAGACCTCCGGACGCCAGACTGCCGACGACTGGATCCAGGCTGGATTCCGCGCCTTGGCAACCAAGGGCCCATCGGCTCTCAAGGCGGAAGCATTGGCCCGCCAGATCGGAACCACCAAGGGGTCTTTCTACTGGCATTTTGCCGATCTGGGCGACTTCAAGGCCCGGCTGCTGGCGCATTGGGAAGCCCGCGCTTTCAGCGACATCGTCGACAAGCTCGAGACCACGGCCGATCCTGTGGAGCGACTGCGTCAGCTTTGCATTCTGGCCGTGAGCTTCCGCGATCCAGCCTATGGCAGTTCAGCTGCAGAGCCGGCACTGAGGGCCTGGGCGCGGGAAGATGGAAATGTCTCGGAAGCCGTGCGCCAGATGGATCAAAGGCGGCTGGCCTATCTTGATAGTCTGTGCCGGTCCTGCGGACTCCGGCGCGATGATGCCGCCACGATACTCTATGCGGCTGTCATCGGATTGGAAAGCATGGACAGCGAGCCTGAGATGGCGACGCAGACCATTCTGGGACTGCTCGATGCTCTGGGACTCCCGGGCCGCTGACGGCCCCGTAGGGGACGACACCCCAAAGACGACCAAGGATGCCTTCAGGCTGCGCCCGGACAAGCTCGTCTCAGCCCACCACGAAGGCCTGCTTGACGCCGTCGACCACGAACTGCACCGACAGCGCCGCCAGGATCACGCCCAGGAGCCGGGTCAGGATGGTGCGGCCGGTGTCGCCCAGGAACTGGTCGATGCGGTCGGCGATCACCAGGAAGGCGAACAGCACCACGGAGGCGACGATGATGACGCCGATCAGGCCGGCGCGCTCGACCGGTGCATAGAAGGAGCCCGCCAGCAGGATCACCGCCGAGATGGCGCCGGGGCCGGCGATCAGCGGGATCGCCAGCGGAAACACCGAGACATTGGAAATATGGTCCTTGGTGATCGCCCGCTCGGCGCTCTTCTCCTGACGCTCGTGGCGCTTCTCGAAGATCATCTCGAAGGCGATCCAGAACAGCAGAAGCCCTCCGGCGATGCGGAAGGCGCCGAGCGAGATGCCCAGCAGGCCGAGCAGGCTCGCGCCGGCAATGGCGAAGACGATGAGGATGCCCGCCGCCGTGATCGTGCCGCGCAGCGCCACCTGCAGGCGCTGGCTGCGGGTCATGCCGGTGGTGAGCCCGAGGAAAATGGCGGCCAGCCCCGGCGGGTCGAACATCACGATGATGGTGACAAAGGCGTTGACGAACAGATCGACACTCATGACGAACCCCCCGGGGCCTGAAAAAGGCTCTGATATCCTGCCTACGACAGCTGAGCGGCGAGCGGAACCCCGCAAAGGGCGGCAACGGTGGAGAAACTTGCCGGCAATGCCGAATCCTGTGCTGAAAATTGGCGACCGCCGCGGCTTTCCGCTATAACGCCCAGATGATTCCATCCAATATTCGTGGACCGCTTTGACAGATCAAAAAACACCCGCCGGACCGCTGACGCCAGGCATCCAACCGGTTTCCATCATCGAGGAAATGCAGCGTTCCTATCTCGATTACGCCATGAGCGTGATCGTCAGCCGTGCGCTGCCGGACGTGCGCGACGGGCTCAAGCCCGTGCACCGCCGCATCCTCTACGCCATGCATGAGGGTGGCTACCACTGGAACCGCAAATATGTGAAATCGTCCCGCATCATCGGTGACGTGATGGGTAAGTACCATCCGCATGGCGACCAGTCGATCTATGACGCCATGGTGCGCATGGCGCAGCACTGGTCGATGAGCGCGATGCTGATCGACGGGCAGGGCAATTTCGGCTCGATCGACGGCGATCCGCCGGCCGCGATGCGCTACACCGAATCGCGCCTGGCCAAGCTCGCCCACGAGATGCTCGAGGACATCGACAAGGAAACGGTCGATTTCCAGGACACCTATGATTCCTCCGGCCGCGAGCCCAAGGTGATCCCGGCCCGGTTCCCGAACCTGCTGGTCAATGGCGCCGGCGGTATCGCGGTGGGCATGGCCACCAACATCCCGCCGCACAATCTGGTCGAGGTGGTCAATGGCTGCGTCGCCATCATGGACAATCCGGCGATCGACCTGATCGAGCTGATGAGCATCATCCCGGGTCCCGATTTCCCCAC
>NZ_JAUXOD010000127.1 GCF_030682515.1 Hoeflea sp.
ATGGGCGGCATCATGGGCATGATGCCCGGCATGGGCAAGATGAAGGACCAGATGGCCGCCGCCGGCATGGACGACAAGACGTTTGCCCGCCAGCTCGCCATCATCGGCTCGATGACCAAGGGCGAACGCGCCAATCCGGACCTGCTCAAGCATTCGCGCAAGAAGCGCATCGCTTCGGGCTCGGGCACGGACGCGGCGGCGATCAACAAGCTCCTGAAGCAGCACCGGCAGATGGCCGACATGATGAAAGCCATGGGCGGCAAGGGCAAGGGCGGCGGCATGATGCGCGCGGCCATGGGCGGGCTTGCCTCCAAGATGGGCCTGCCGGGCGGCATGATGGGCGGCGGCATGCCGGACCTGTCGAAGATGGATTCGAAACAGCTCGAGGCGCTGCAGAAGCAGGCCGAGGCCGCCGGTCTCGGAAAGGGCGGTTTCCCCGGCATGGGCGGCGGCCTGCCCGGCGGCTTGCCTGGTCTGGGCGGCCCCAAGCTGCCAGGCCTTGGCGGCGGCCTTCCCGGCCTGCCGAAGAAGAAGTGAGGGCGGACATGAGCACCAACAGCGAGGCGCTGGCCAGATTGCAGGACTACCGCCGCTCGATCGACAATTTCGATGCGGCGCTGATCCATATCCTGGCCGAACGGTTCCGCGTGACCAAGGCCGTCGGCGCGCTGAAGGCCTCGGCCGACCTGCCGCCGTCCGACCCGAACCGCGAGGCCGAGCAGGTTGCTCGGCTCAGGGCTCTCGCCAAATCCGCCGATCTTGATCCGGATTTCGCCGAGAAATTTCTCGAATTCGTCATCCGCGAAGTCATCCAGCACCACAAGCAGGCGGCTTCGAAATAATCACCCCGATCTGGCGCCCTCCGGCGCCCGACACAGACCAACCCCACAGTCAACAAACTGCACACTCGAAGGACAAGAAAATGGCATTGAAAATTCGTCTCGCCCGCGGCGGCTCCAAGAAGCGTCCCTATTACCACGTGGTGGTCGCCGATGTGCGCTCGCCCCGCGACGGCCGCTTCATCGAGCGTCTGGGCTACTGGAACCCGATGCTGGCCAAGGACGACGCCACCCGCGTCAACCTCAACCAGGAGCGCATCCAGCATTGGCTCGACAATGGCGCGCTGCCGACCGACCGCGTCGCCCGCTTCATGGCCGAAGCCGGTATGATGACCCGCGAAGCCCGCTCCAACCCGACCAAGGGCCTGCCCGGCAAGAAGGCGCAGGAACGCGTGGCCGAGAAGAAGCAGAAGGAAGAGGATGCCGCAGCCGCTGCCGAACAGGCCAAGGCCGACGCAGCCGCAGCCGCGGCAGCTCCGGCCGAAGCGCCTGCCGAAGAAGCCGCCGCAGAATAAGCATTGCCCGCAAGTTCGGAGCAATGGTACGGGCGGCTCAAGGCCGCCCGTTTCACGTTGGGAGACCATCCGGAGATGTCCATGACCAAGCTTGCCCACCCCATTCTCGTCGGAATCATCGGCGCGGCCCAGGGCCTGCGCGGCGAGGTGCGGGTCAAGCCGTTCACCGAGGATCCGATGGGGCTGGCCGACTACGGCGCGCTCTATACCGCCGACGGCCGCCGCTTCGAGATCCTCGACCATCGCTTCGCCAAGACCGTCGTGGTGGTGCGCTTCCGCGGCGTCAACGATCGCACCGCCGCCGAGGCGCTCAAGGGGCTCGAGCTCTATATCGACCGCTCCAGCCTGCCCGATGACGAGCTGGAGGAGGACGAATATTTCCACGCCGATCTCGAGGGGCTCGAAGCCTGGGATTCCGAGGGGACATTCTGGGGCCGGATTTCGGGCGTGCTCGATTTCGGCGGGGGCGACCTGCTGGAGCTGCGCAAGGAGGACATGAAGCCGGTGGTGATCCCGTTCACGCTGGCGGCCGTCCCCAAGGTCGATCTCGCCGCCGGGCGCATCCTGGTCGATCCGGTCGCGGCAGGCCTGATCGACACCGGTGATCAGGGCGGCGATGAGGACGGCGAAGAGGGCGAAGATCGGAGCAGGGACGGCCAATGAGCTTCCGCGCCACCGTGCTCACGCTCTATCCGGAGATGTTTCCTGGCCATCTCGGCCAGTCGCTGGCGGGCCGGGCGCTGGAGCGCGGCGATGCCGTGATCGAGGCCGTCAATATCCGCGATTACGCCACCGACAGGCACCGCTCGGTCGACGACACGCCGGCGGGCGGCGGCGCCGGCATGGTGCTCCGGCCCGATGTGCTGGCCGCGAGCATCGATGCGGTGAGCCCTGCGGGCGACCCGCGACCGCGGCTCTTGATGAGCCCGCGCGGCGCACCTCTTACTCAGGCTCGCGTGCGCGAACTGGCCGCGGGTCCTGGCGCCGTGATCGTCTGCGGCCGGTTCGAGGGCGTCGACCAGCGGGTGATCGAGACGCGCGACCTCGAGGAGATTTCCATCGGCGACTATGTGCTGTCGGGCGGCGAGCCCGCGGCGCTGGTCCTGCTCGACGCGGTGATACGGGTGCTGCCGGGCGTCATGGGCAATGCCCAGTCCGGTACCCATGAAAGCTTCGAGACCGGGCTCTTGGAGCATCCGCACTACACAAGGCCGCAGGATTTCGAGGGCCGCGAGATCCCCCAGGTGTTGATTTCGGGCAATCACAAGGCGATCGAGGCCTGGCGGCAGGCCGAGGCGCTGGAACTCACGCGGCGGAGACGGCCGGATCTGTTGCCCTTGGCGGAGCGATCCGGCAAGGATCAGACGGCGAAGTAATACCAGCTCAAGAGCAGGCCGACCGCCACCACCACGCCCCTGATCATCGCCTGCGGCACCCGCCGCGCCGCCCAGACGCCGAAATGGCCGCCGAGCGCACCGGCCGGGATCATGATCAGCGCCGGCAGCCAGGCCACCACGCCGCCCGAGGAAAACACCAGGATGGCGACGAAGGCGATGACCACCGCAGTGACGTTCTTGAGCGCATTGAGCTTGTGGTAGTCGCCGCCCTTGGTCAGGCCCAGCACGGCCAGCATCATGATGCCCATGCCGGCGCCGAAGAACCCGCCATAGATCGAGGTGACGCCCTGCGCCAGCAGCCCGAGCCGGGTGATGGGCTGTTCCGGGTGCAGCGATTTCGGCTTGAGGTAGGGTCCGGCGGCAAAGATCAGCGTCGCCGCCAGCAACAGCCAGGGCACCAGCGTCCGGAACGAGGGATTGGACATCGACACCAGGATCAGCGCGCCGGCGAGGCTGCCCGCGAAGGACACCGCAGCGATGACCCAGACCTCGCGCCCGGCTTGCCGGATCTCCTTGCGGTAGGCCAGCGCCGAGGTCACGTAGCCCGGGAACTGCGTGACCGAGGAGGTGGCGTTGGCCATGATCGGCGGCACGCCGGTGAGCGTCATGGCGCCGAAGGTGAGGAAGGTGCCGCCCCCGGCGATGGCGTTGACGACGCTCGACAGGAAGCCGGCCGAAAACAGAAGCACGATATCGAAGAGGGGCATGGGCACTCGCCGGATGGCATCAGGGACCGGTTTTAGAGCATCGCCGGCGCTTTGCCGCAAGGTGCGCAACAAAATTGACCGGGCAGGCGTGACAAAGCCCTGCCGATGGTGTATCGCACCGCCCATTCGGCAATGTCCGAGAGCCGTCAAGAACGGCGCCTGCCAAACAATGAATGGTGAACCCGCTCCTGCCTTCACCGGCATAGCCTCTAGGATCCCCGCAAGGGATGCCAAAGTGGCGAGTTGAGAGCGCTCTGACCGTTTGAGAAAAACGAAAGGTCAAGGACCATGAACATTATTGCCCAGCTGGACGCCGAACAGGTTGCCAGGATCGAAGCCTCCCGCAAGCTTCCCGAATTCTCCGCCGGCGACACATTGCGCGTCCAGGTGCGCGTGACGGAAGGCAAGCGGACCCGTCTCCAGGCCTTCGAAGGTGTCTGCATCGCCCGCTCGGGCGCAGGCCTCAACGAAAGCTTCACCGTCCGCAAGATCTCCTACGGCGAAGGCGTGGAACGCGTGTTCCCGATGTACTCGCCGATCGTCGAAGCCGTCGAAGTGGTCCGCCGCGGCAAGGTTCGCCGCGCCAAGCTCTACTACATGCGCGACCGTCGCGGTAAGTCCGCCCGTATCGTCGAGGACACCGGCACCCGCGCCCGCAAGCTCAACGACGCCGAGCGCGCAGCGCTGGCCGAGGAAAAGGTCCGCCTCGAGGCCGAGAAGGTCGCAGCAGCCCAGGCGCTCGCCGCCGAGAAGGCCGCTGCCGAGGCAGCTGAAGCCGCAGCCGCAAAGGCAGCCGCCGACGAGGCCGCAGCTGCGGAAGCCGCTGCCGCCGCACCGGCCGAAGACGCCAAGAGCGAGTAATCCGCTCCGGCATGATTTGGATGGCCCCTCGGGGTCACCTGCCAGAAGCGCCGGGCAACCGGCGCTTTTTGCTTTGTGGGGCGTGCACTCTCCCTTCTCCCTCGGGGCAGTCTACTTTTTCGGACGATGCCCGAAAAGCAGATTGTCCCCGAACTTAGCCAGCAAACAATGTGCCCGGATAGCTATCCGGGTCGGGATCCGTGGCGGTTCCTTCGCCGAGCGGGCGCTGCATGAAGACAGTGTCGAGCCAGCGACCGTGCTTGTGGCCGGAGCCGCGGATCATGCCGGCGCTCGCAAAGCCCGCCTTCTGGTGGACCGCGATCGAGGCCGGGTGCGCCCCGCCGATCACCGCCACCATCTGCCGGAAGCCGAGCGCCTCGCAGCGGTCGATCAGTGCCGCAAGCAGCGCTCCGCCCACGCCCTTGCCGCGGGCTTCGGGCGCCAGATAGATCGAATCCTCGACCAGCCAGCGATAGGCGGGCCGTGTACGGAACGCCGAGGCATAGGCGTAGCCAAGAAGCGCGCCGTCCCCGTCCTCGGCCGCCAGATAGGGGTAGCCGTCGCCAAGGATCGACGCCATCCGACGCCCCATCTCGGTCGCGTCGGGCGTCACCAGCTCATAGCTCGCCACGCCGTTCTGCACACTGTCGGCATAGATGCGGGTGATTTCGGGCAGGTCGGCTGGGGTGGCGTCGCGGATGATCATCGGCGTGGGGGTCCAGGTCTTGAAAGCTCGGCCGATGGTGTAGCGCCAAGCCGACCTGCGGCCAACAAAAAAGGCGGCCCGGGAGCCGCCTTTCTCCGTGTCAGTGCGTCAGGCTGTTACTCGCGGTTGCCGAGGAACTGCAGCATGAACATGAACAGGTTGATGAAGTCGAGATACAGACGCAGCGCGCCGATGATCGCCTTGCGGCCGGCGGTCGCGTCGGCATCGCCTTCGTAATACATTTCCTTGATCTGCTGGGTGTCGTAGGCGGTGAGGCCGGCAAACACCAGAACGCCGATGCCGGAGATGGCGAATTCAAGCGCGGACGACTGCAGGAAGATGTTGACCACCATCGCGATGATCAGGCCGAACACGCCCATGATCAGGAACGAGCCCATGCCGGACAGGTCCTTCTTGGTGGTGTAGCCATAGAGCGACAGCGCGCCGAACGAGGCGGCGGTGACGAAGAAGGTCTGCGTGATCGACGAGCCGGTGAAGACCAGGAAGATCGACGACAGCGAGACGCCCATCATCGCCGCATAGATCCAGAAGGTGGTCTGGGCGGCCGAGACGCTCATCTTCTCGATGCGGAAGCTCAGGAAGAACACCATCGCCAGCGGCGCCAGCATGACAACCCATTTGAGCGGCGAGCCGTAAAGCACGGCGCCAAGACCGGTCAGCATCTTGCCATTGCCCAGCGTCGCCACGGCATTGGCCGGATCGTTGGTGGTTGCATACATCGCGACAACGAGGGCAGCCACACCGGTGATGCCCAGACCCATTGCCATGATGTTGTAGACGCGCAGCATGTAGGCGCGAAGGCCTTCATCAATCGCGACGCCCGCCTGGGCGCCACCCGCTACGCGGACATTCGAATTGCGAAAGTCAGCCATGTTTTCCTCTTTATAAGCCCCGGTGTGAATTACGGTGTCGGGTATAGACCCAGGCGCCGCTGCGGGGCTCCAGCATGCCTGCTTCTAATATGAGGATGAACCGCGGCCGCGACAAGGCCTTTCGGATTCGAAATTGAACCGAAAC
The DNA here is from genome assembly GCF_030682515.1 of Hoeflea sp. Classification (GTDB taxonomy): domain Bacteria; phylum Pseudomonadota; class Alphaproteobacteria; order Rhizobiales; family Rhizobiaceae; genus Hoeflea. The sequence goes on from NZ_JAUXOD010000127.1 coordinate 6,064, forward strand.
CTCTGCTTTTGCTTAATAACCCTGCCGAGAGGGTCCTAAAGCTCGCGTAAAACAGGTGCGGCTTTCTGCCCCAGTACGCGCCAGGTCCCCATGAGTCCGATGCCGACGGTGAGAATCAGAGCGCCCACAAGCGTCGCCAACGCGATATCAGGCATGAATTCCGACGGCAGCGTCATGATCCGGCTGACCACGAACCAGGACGCCACGCCGCCGAAGGCGAGCGCGAAAATCGCCGTGGCGAGCCCCAGCAGGCCGTATTCAAAGACATAGGCGCGGATCAGTGTCGCCCGCGTGGCGCCGAGCGTCTTGAGCACCACCGCGTCATGGATGCGCGAGCGGTTGCCGGCCGCCAGCGCGCCGGCAAGCACCAGCACCGAGGCGATCAGCGCCACCACCGCGGCGGCGCGGATGGCGATGCCGATCTGGCCCACCAGCCGGTTGGCGAGTTCGAGCGCATCCTTGACCCGCACGCTGGTGATGGTCGGATAGGCTTGCGTCACGCCGCGCAGGATCTCGCCCTCGAGGCCCGCATCGGCGTTCGGATCGGTCAGTGTCGCCATCCAGGAATGCGGTGCGCCGGCGAATGTGTTGGGCGAGAACACCATGACGAAATTGATCGACAGCGATTCCCACTCGACATCGCGCAGATTGGCGATCCGCGCCGTGATCGATCGCCCGAGCACCGAGACGGTGATGGTGTCGCCGACCTTGAGCCCGATCTCGCCCGCCTCCTCGGCGGAGAACGACACCAGAGGCTCGCCCTCGTAGTCGGGCGCCCACCACTGGCCCGCGGACATCCGCGAATTCTCCGGCAGGTTTTTCGCATAAGTGATGCCGCGGTCGCCGCGCAGCACCCAGCGGGCTTCCGACGGAACATTCTCGGCGTTGACCGCCTGGCCGTTCAGCTCGGTGATCCGCCCGCGCAGCATCGGCACCTTGATGATCTTGCCCTCGGGGGCGATCTCGGAGACGACGCGGTCGAACCCGTCGATCTCGCTCGACTGGATGTCGACAAAGAAGAAGTTCGGCGCCCGGTCCGGCAGGTTGCCCGACAGTTCGCGCCTCAGATTGGTGTCGATTAAGGCGAGAGTGACCAGAAGCGCAAGCCCGAGTCCGAGCGACAGCACCACCGACGGCGTCAGCGCGCCGGGCCGGTGGATATTGCCGATGGCGAGCCGGAGCGGCGTCGAGCGCACGGCGGGCCAGCGCCGGGCGATGGCCTGCACGCCGTGGCCGACAAGCCGGAGCACGGCGAAGGCCACCATGACGGCCGCGACGAAGGTGCCGGCGATGCGGCGGTCATCGGCAAACCAGATCGCGGCCGCGCACAGCGCCGCGAGCGTCAGGCCGGCCGTCAGCAGATAGGGCCAGCGCGGCAAGCCGCTTGCCTCGAACCCCTGCTGGCGGAACAGCGCGGTCGCCGGCACTTCGCCGGCCCGGCCGAGCGGCAGCACCGCGAAGGCAAATGCCGTCATCAGGCCGAAGCCCGCCGCGATCGCCAGCGAGGCCGGGTAGAACGAGGCGGTGACCGCGACCGGGATGATGCCCGAGAGCGCGCTGGCGGCGAAGAACGGCATGAGCGCGCCGAAGATCAGGCCCAGCAGCACGCCGAAAGCCGCGATCAGCATCACCTGGATGAGATAGATCGCCACCACCAGCCTTGATGGCGCGCCGACGCATTTGAGCGTGGCGATGACGCCGCGCTTGCCCTCGAGCCAGGCGCGCACCGAATTGGCGATGCCGACGCCGCCGACGATCAGCGCCGTGAGCCCGACCAGGGTGAGGAACTGGGAGAAGCGTTCGATGTTGCGGGTCAGCGCCGGCGCCGCGTTGCGGCTGGTGCGGACCTGCCAGCCGGCGTCGGGAAAGCGCTCGTTGGACCGCGCCTGCAGGGCGGCGAGATCGCGGCTGCCCGACGCCTCGTCAAGCCGCACCCGGTAGCCGTATTCCACCAGGCTTCCCGGCCGGATCAGCCCGGCCTGGTCAAGTCCCTCACGCGACACCATCAGCCGCGGCGCGAAGCCGAAGCCTTCCGACAGGGCGTCCGGTTCGGCCACAATGACGCCGCGCAGCTCAAATTCGGCCTGGCCGACCAGCAGCCTGTCGCCGACCTCGAGGCCGAGCCGGTCGAGCAGGATCTGCGCCGCGACCGCCCCAAGGACACCGTCCCGCTCGGCAAAGGCCTCGTCAACCGGCATCGCCGGCGCTGTCTCGAACGCGCCATAGAGCGGATAGGCGCCATCCACGGCGCGCAGTTCGACCAGCGACTGGTCGGAGCCGTCGGGCTTTCGCGCCATGGTGCGCATGGTCGCCCCGGCGGACACTGCGCCGAGACTTTCCACATAAGCGCGTTCGGCCTCGCCCAGATCGCGGTTTTCGATCTCGAAGCGGATATCGCCGCCCAGGATCGTCTTGCCTTCCGACGAAATCGAGCCGGTCATCATCTGCGAGACCGAGTTGACCCCGGCGATGGCGCCGGTGCCGAGCGCCACGCAGGCGAGAAAGATGTAGAACCCCGACAGGCCGCCGCGCAACTCGCGCAGCGCCAGGCGGGCCGCCAGCCCGAGCCTGAGGCCGTTGGCCGCAGGAGCCGCCCCGGGCACCGCCGGCGCGGCCATCAGGCGACCACCTTGTGGGCAGCGGCTTCTTCGGTGACGATCCGGCCCGAGCGCACGGCGATCTGCCGGTCGCAGCGGTCGGCAAGCGTCACGTCATGGGTGACGAGCAGCAGCGTCGCGCCGCGCTCGGACTGCTTGGCGAACAGCAGATCGGCGATCTGGCGTCCGGTCTCGCCATCGAGATTGCCGGTGGGCTCGTCGGCCACGATCAGCACCGGATCGGGCGCGAGCGCCCGGGCGATCGCCACCCGCTGCTGCTCGCCGCCCGACAACTGTCCCGGATAATGGGTGAGCCGGTCGCCGAGGCCTACGGCGATCAGCTCCTGACGCGCCCGGTCGAAGGCATTGGCGCGGCCGGCGAGTTCGAGCGGCACGGCGACGTTTTCGAGCGCCGTCATGTTGGGAATGAGGTGGAAGGATTGGAAAACAATGCCGATCGAGCGGCCGCGCACGGCGGCGACCGCATCCTCGCTGAGGCCGTGCAGCGCATTGCCCGCCACGTGAACCTCGCCCGAATCGAGCCGCTCCAGGCCTGCCACCACCATCAGCAGCGTCGACTTGCCCGATCCCGAGGGTCCGACGATCCCCACCGACTGCCCCGCGGCGATGTCGATGTCGATGCCCTTGAGCACATGCACCGAAGAGGCGCCGGCCCCCAGCGTCAGATTGGCCTGCCTGAGAGTGACGATGGGTTCGGCTTTGGATTGAGTCACGGGATGAGAATCCTATATGGAACTGCGGGGGCGCGGTAACCGCTTGATCACGAGCACTTAGGAGACTTTCCATGGGTTTTAAAGGTTTGGCGATCACCTTGTTTCTCGCGGCCGTCGGCGCGGCCGGTTTCGGCACGACATTCGCGCAGGCCCAGATGACGATTGTCGGCTTCGGCGACAGCCTGATGGCGGGCTACGAGCTTGAGAACGGCGAGGGCTTCCCGGCGCGGCTGGAAGCGGAACTCAAGGCGCGTGGCCATGCTGTCAGCATCGTCGATGCCGGGGTGTCGGGCGACACCACGTCGGGCGGGCTGGCGCGGCTCGACTGGTCGATCCCCGACGGCACCGACGGCGTCATTCTCGAACTTGGCGCCAATGACGCGCTGCGCGGCGTGCCGCCCCAGGAGGCCCGCGCCAATCTCGAGGCGATGATCGTGCGGCTCCAGGAGCGCGGCATCGAGGTGCTGCTCGCCGGAATGCTGGCCCCGCCCAACCTCGGCGCCGACTACGAAGCAGCCTTCAACGCCATCTATCCCGACCTCGCCGCCAAATATGACCTGCTGCTCTATCCTTTTTTTCTCGACGGCGTCACCGGCGTGCCGGGCATGGTGCTGAGTGACGGCATGCATCCAAACGCCAAGGGAATCAACAGGATGGCGGAAGGCTTCGTGCCGGTTGCCGAGCAGTTCATCGACCGCATAAAGGCCCGCTAAAGGCGCAAACCGGGCCTGACCCCAAATCTAGGCGCTTGCCTGGGGGCGCATGTCGTGATTCGTTCAGGTCATCCAACGATTCGGGGGATAGCGCGATGCCAAGGCTTTTTACCGCTCTCGAGATCCCGCGGGAGGCTGCCATGTCGCTCTCCCTTTTGCGGGGTGGCCTGCCCGGCGCACGCTGGATCGACGTCGAGAACTACCACATCACCCTGAGATTCATCGGCGACATCGACGGCCCCGCCGCCGATGAGCTGATCGGCGCCTTCGACCGCATCGACCGGCCGTCGTTTTCGCTGGCGCTGGCCGGCATGGGATCCTTCGGCTCGAAGAAGCCGCATTCGATCTGGGCCGGCGTCTCTGCCTCCCAGGAGCTCAGGGCGCTGCAGGCGGAGATCGAGCGGATCTGCCAGCGGCTGGGTTTCGGTCCCGATCCGCGCCGGTTTTCGCCGCATGTGTCGCTGGCCCGGCTGCGCAATGCGCGGGTGGGAGATGTGGTCGAATATCTGGGCGCCCGCGGCAATTTCCGCACGATGCCCTTCACGGTCGGCCGGTTCGTGGTGATGTCGTCGCGCGATTCGGTGGGCGGCGGCCCCTATCTGGTCGAGGAGGCCTATCCGCTGGGCTGGCGCGGCTCGCCGCCGAGCCTCGAGGCCAGCGCGGCGCAGCCCTCGCGCAACAGCTGAAACACATCCTCGAACCCGTCGGCGCCGCCATAATAGGGATCGGGCACATCGGCGCGGCGATCCAGCGTGTAGTCGAGAAACAGGAAGATCCGGCCATGCCGCGACGACGGCGACCGCGCCTTGAGGGTTGCCTCGTTCGACCGGTCCATCGCGAAGATCAGGTCGAAGCGGTCGAAATCCTCGGGCGCCAGCTGCCGCGCCCGCTGGGCGGAAATGTCGATGCCGTGGCGTGCGGCGGTCTCCACCGAGCGCGGGTCGGGCGCATCGCCCTGGTGCCAGCTGCCGGTGCCGGCCGAATCAATGGCGACACGCCCGCCAAGCCCCGCCTCCGACAGCACCGCGCGAAAGATCCCTTCCGCCAGCGGCGAGCGGCAGATATTGCCCATGCAGACGAACAGCACCGAAAGCTGCGTCCCGTCCGCGCTGTCGGCCGCGCCCGATTCCTCCATGATGTCCCCCTTAAGAGCGCCACGCTTCCACCCGGATGCGCGAGCGACGCTGTAACCCATTGAACAATCCATGTACGATGTCGTTGACACCAGGCAAGTCGAACGCGACCTGATAAAGCACACGGAGACCACCATGAAACACCCGAAACTCGATAGCACAGCCATTTCCGAAAAGCTTGCCGCGGTTTCCAGCTGGGAGATCGACGCCGGCGAAACCGCCCTGACCCGGCAGTTCAAGTTCAAGGACTTCAGCGAGGCCTTCGGTTTCATGGCGCGCGCAGCACTCGTGGCCGAAAAGCTCGATCATCACCCCGAATGGAAAAATGTCTACCGCACGGTCGATGTGCGCCTGACCACCCATGATTCCGGCGGGCTGACGGGGCTCGACTTCGACCTGGCCATCGCCATGGACAAGATCGCCGGCGCGGCCTGACGCGGCATTGTTGAAGCGGGCGGGATGCGTGACCATATAATCGTCAATGACAACCGGAGGGTATCCCATGAGCACTCTCGAAGGCGAAATTCTCGAACCGGACCAGGAGTCCGGCAGCAAGACCAGGGGCGCGGACGAATCGTCGGTGCGCGCCGGGTTCTGGCGCACCTTTCGCAAGGCGGCCGGGCAGATCCCCTTCGCCGAGGATCTGGTGGCGGCCTATTACTGTGCGCTCGACCCGCAGACGCCGGGCAAGTCCAGGGCTGTGCTGCTGGGCGCGCTTGCCTATTTCATCATGCCGGTGGACGCCATTCCGGACGTCCTCGCCTTTGTCGGGTTTTCCGATGACATCGCCGTGCTGACGCTCGCCTTCGCCACGGTGCGGTCAAACCTGACCGAGGCGCACCGGATCGCCGCGCGCCGTTCGCTGGCCGACTTCGCCGCCGGCAACGACCCCGAGCCTAAGAAGACCCGCGCTCCGGCCTGAACCGCGGCTGAGGCAGCAGCACGGCCGCGCCACGATCACGGCGGAGCCCGTCCGCTGGCGCGCATGCGCAGCGGATGCCTGATGCGTGCACCGTCAGTGCAGCGTCATGTCGCCGTCGTCGTTTTCGAGGCTGCGGCGGAGCCGCGAGAAGGCGAGCCGGATCCGGGACTTGACCGTGCCCAGCGGCAATCCGGTGTCCTCGGCGATCTGGCTGTGGGATTTTCCGAGAAAGAAGGCCTGGCGCACCAAGATGGCCTGCTCCTCGGGCAGGTCGAGCATCGCCTTGCGCACCCGTTCGTCGCGCTCCTCGGCCTCGACGATGTCGTCGGCGGCCTCGGGCTGCGAGGGCTGCAGCGCCGGATCCTCGGGATCGAGCAGCGCGCTGCGGTCGCGCCTCAGGGCGTCGATGCGGCGATTGCGCGCAACCCGGAACAGCCAGGTGGCGAGTGAGGATTTGGTCGGATCGAACAGCCCGGCCTTGTGCCACAGCACGATCATCACCTCCTGCACCATTTCCTCCGCCTGGGAGGGCTCCATGCCGAGCCGCTGCAGGTAGGATTTGAGCCGAGGCGCAAAATAATCGAAAAGTTCGGCAAAGGCCGCCTGGTCTCGCCTGACGGACACCGCCGCGGCAAGGCGGGCAAACCGCTCTTTCAAGTCATCCGACATCAGTTGTGCAGAACCCCGCATGCATGATGCGACCCGTCGCCACCACACCGTTACCACGCCAACACCTACACAGGATTCAGCAAAGGTCAAACTGTTGCCGGATTCACGTTGTTACAAAAGGTGAGCAAGGGACAACACGCCGCACCAGACACCGAATGACGGCCCGTTGGGGGAAACATTGACGGTTTGGTAACCAGGATTAAGTCAAAATGAACCAATCACCTCGCATTGAGCGGGAACCGTCCCGGCCAGCCGGTCGGGACACAGGACAACGAACCGGTAGGAAAGCCATGTTTGGGAAGACAATCGCAACCGCAGTGACGGCGCTCTTCGCTTTGACCGCCGCCGCGGCGGCGCAATCGCCCACCAGGATCCAGCAGTTTGATTCCTGGGGAGCCTATTCATATGATTCGAACGGCGGCAAGGTCTGCTACGTGCTGTCGATACCGATCAGCTCGGCGCCGACCAATGTCGACCACGGCGACATCTTTTTCCTGGTCTCGCAACGGCCGGGCCAGAATGTCAGCTACGAGCCCCACGCCATGATGGGCTATCCCTTGCAGGAGACCTCGAAGGTGACCGTCACCGTGGACGGGCGGAACTTCACCTTTTTCACCCGCGGCAGTTCGGCCTGGGTCGAGAACGCCGCCCAGGAGCCGCAGCTGGTGGCGGCGATGAAGGCCGGCACGTCGATGACCGTCAAGGCGGTCTCGCGGCGCGGCACCGACACCTCCTACAGCTATTCGCTCAAGGGCATCACCGCGGCGTTGAACCAGATCGCCAACTGCCGCTGAGACGCCTCACGCACCAGACCTGAGACAGGCCGGGACACCGGCCTTTCTTGCCTTTGCGGGGCAGGACCGGGTCCTGATCCGGCTTTGGCTGCGTCTTGTTCCTGCCCATACTTCGGGTATGGTGGGGCATGGCAAACACACTCACGCGAACAGACTGGATCAAGGCCGGCTTCCGGCTGCTCGGCCAATCCGGCCCCAAGGCGGTGCGGGTCGATGTCCTGTGCCGGGAGCTTGGCGTCACCAAGGGCTCGTTCTACTGGCATTTCACCGACCTGGCGGCGCTGAGGGCCGCCATGGCGGCGCAGTGGCGGCGGGATGCGACCGGCGACGTGATCGCCGCGATGACATCCTCCGAGCTAACGCCGCGCGACCTCCTGATCAGGTTGTTCGAGCATGTGCTGTCCCGGCCCGAACGCGACCAGGGCGGCTCGGTGACCGAGGCCGCGATGCGCCAGTGGGCGGGAGGCGACACGGCGGTTGAGGCGGGAGTGCGTACCGCCGATGCCGAGCGGTTGGCCTTCCTCACCCTGCACCTGCGCGGCGCTGGCCTGAGCGGCCCCGAAGCCCGGTCACGCGCGGCCTTTCTCTCGGCGACCCTCATCGGCCTCGAGCAGCTGGCGGGAGAGCCGGCGCTGCCGCGGCTCGATGTCGCGGGTTTCATCGACGCCATGCTGACGTCTGCCCGGGATTGAAGCGACCCAGCCTGGACCGGACCGACCCGGCCGCCGCATCACGCTGGCGCGGCGATGGCCCCGGCCGCCGCGTCCCAGCGGTTCTGATCGGGCCACAGCGCCCGGAGCACCGCGCCCTCCCCGACAAAGCGTTCATCGAGAACCGCGCATCCATAGATCCGGTCGGTGCGGAAATGCCGGAATCCGGCGCGCAGCTCGCACCAGGAGGCAAGCATCACGCATTCGAGATGATAGACCAGCGCGAGCGGCCGCACGGTGCGCAGCGTGCGGCAGCCGTGCTCGTCCCGGTAGGTGAGCTCGAGCTTGCGTTCCTGGCGGATCGCGTCGCGAAGCATCGAGACCGAGACGCAGCCCTTGGCCGGATCATCCTGCGGCGCCCCCCAGGGCGCCACCAGCAGCCAGTCGGCCGGGCCGTGCAGCGCCTCGACCTTGCCGTGGATCCGCCGTGCCGCCCGCTGCAGCGCGCTGTCGCCGGTGCGCGACAGAAGCGCCAGTCCCACCCGGAGCGCCTCGATCTCCTCGAGATCGAAATTCAAGGGCGGCAGGTCGTAGCCCCGGCGCATGACATAGCCGATGCCGGGTTCGCCCTCGATCGGCGTGTTCATCATCTGCAGCGCAGAGATGTCGCGATAGATCGTCCGTGTCGACACCTCGAGCGTCTTCGCCAGCGCCTCCGCCGTCATCGGCCTGGCTGCCGAGCGCAGGATCTGGATGATCTCGAACAGGCGGTTGGAGCGGCGCATCGGCTGGTTCCTTCAGGGCACTGCTGACACTCTACCACCATCTGCTGACACCGGTCTGTCAGCAGTGTCCCTCTATCCAGGTATCAGGAAACGAGGGCAGGCCATGAGCTACTATGATCATGCGACGATGATGGCCTTGAGGCTTGGACCCTGGGCCGGCGACCGGGGCGAAGGAGAGGGCGAAACCGGGCGAACCGGCAAACCCCCGCGCTTTCCGGGGAGACAGGTCATGGACCGGATGCGCGGGGCGCTCGGGCTGCGGGTACCTGGTCGAGGCCGCCGCGACGCCAGCGAGCCCATCCCGATGGCCGACCCGGCCACCGAGGGTGACGCGCCGCGCAAAAGCTGGTAAAGGCCCGGACTTCGCCAACAAGAGCGCTTATCTCCGATGCCAGCCACGATCGACCTGACAAACCCTGCCGCGCGCCCCGCCCGGCCCAACGCCCCCAGAGTGGCGGACGGCAAGCCGACGCTGATCGGCATGAGCCGTGACGAGATGGTCGAGGCGATGGCCGGCGCCGGCGTGCCCGAGCGGCAGCGCAAGATGCGCGTCAACCAGATCTGGCACTGGCTCTACATCCGCGGCGTCTCCGACTTTGCCGACATGCACACGATCTCGCGCGAGCTGCGCGAGGCGCTGGCCGAGCGCTATACCATCGCCCGCCCGGAAATCGTCGAGGAGCAGATCTCGGGCGACGGCACCCGCAAATGGCTGATGCGGTTTCCGCCGCGTGGCGCCGGCCGGCCGGTCGAGGTCGAGACCGTCTACATCCCCGAGGAAGGCCGCGGCACGCAGTGCATCTCGAGCCAGGTCGGCTGCACGCTCACCTGCACCTTCTGCCACACCGGCACCCAGATGCTGGTGCGCAACCTGACCGCCGAGGAAATCCTGTCGCAGCTGCTGGTCGCTCGCGACCGGCTTGGCGATTTTCCCCACAAGGACACGCCGCAGGGCGCGATCGTGCCGGCGGAGGGCCGCAAGGTCACCAACATCGTCATGATGGGCATGGGCGAGCCGCTCTACAATTTCGACAACGTCAAGCAGGCGCTCTTGATTGCCGCCGACGGCGACGGGCTGGCGCTGTCGAGGCGACGCATCACACTCTCGACCTCCGGTGTCGTGCCGGAAATTGCCCGCACGGGCGAGGAGATCGGCGTCATGCTGGCGATCTCGCTGCATGCCGTGCGCGACGAGTTGCGCGACGAACTGGTGCCGATCAACAAGAAATATCCGCTGAAGATGCTCCTCGACGCCTGCCGCACCTACCCCGGCGTGTCGAACGCCCGCCGCATCACGTTCGAATATGTGATGCTCAAGGGCGTCAACGACAGCCTGTCGGACGCCAAGGAGCTGGTGCGGCTGCTCAAGGGCATCCCCGCCAAGATCAACCTCATTCCGTTCAATCCCTGGCCGGGATCGGCCTATGAGTGCTCGGACTGGGAGACGATCGAGACATTTGCCGATTTCGTCAACGCCAATGGCTACGCCTCGCCGATCCGCACGCCGCGCGGCCGCGACATCCTGGCGGCCTGCGGCCAGCTCAAGAGTGAATCCGAGCGCATGCGCAAGACCGACCGGCTGGCGCTGGAAGCCATGATGATCGCCGGCCATGGCGCCGACTGACAGCGACAGATGAGCGACATTCTCCGCCTTCTGGTCCGCATGTTCATGATTGTCTTCGGCTTCTTCGCGGGCTGCATTGCGGCGGGCCTGGCCTATGCCTTCCTGGCGCGGCTGGTGGTGCCCGAGGATTTCGGCCGCTTCAGCGATCTCGAGATGACCGTGACCCTGGTCGTGGGCGTGCTCGGCGTGGCGGGCCTGTTCGCCCGTGCCGTGCTGCTGCCGGCCTTCGCCCTCATCGCCGTCTTCGAGTTCGCGAGGCGGCGCGACTGGCTGTCTCACGCGCTCGCGGGCGCCGTGCTGGCCCTGGCCGCGGGCGTGTCCCGCATGGGCGAAACGTCCTTCGAGCCGGGACCGATCATCGCCATCCACACCGCCTGCGCCATCATCGGCGCCTCGGTCTACTGGCTTCTCGTCGGCCGCTCGGCCGGCCGCTGGCTGCCGAGCGAACGGGCCAAGGCAACAGAGCCGAGCTAGGGGACAGTTTGCTTTTCCGATAAGCCATTAGTTTGACGAAGGAACACGTAAAGTGAACCGTCCCCGATCTTCAGCGGCCCTGGGTCATGAGGATCCTCAG
>NZ_JAUXOD010000002.1 GCF_030682515.1 Hoeflea sp.
AGTCTCTCCCTTTTCCCGTTCGTAGGCGCATTGCGGCGGACTGAGTTCGGGCGCATCGATATCCGCGATTCTGATCTTTTGCCTCTCAAACCAGAAGGTATCACCGTCAACGACACAGCTGACGCGACGCCGTTCACCGCATATCGTAAACTCGGCAGTCAAACTGTCCGGTGAGCGGGTCTCGGAACGAACGCCTGTGACGTCAAACCCGAGCGTGATCGCGCAGACAGCGGCAAACGCCATCGTTCGGCTGGCGGGATGATGCAACCAATTCTGCATTCTTTGCTTTTTCATTCTCACTCTGCCTGCTTCGAATCACGCGTCGCTTCCATTGGAGCGGCTGATCGATGGAAACGGTTTTGCCCGACACCTGTCTTCATGTCGTTGCGCCGGAACCAGATCGCGCGCCCGCATCGAAGCGGCGCATTTCCCCCGGTGAACACAATCTGCTCATCGGCACGCATGCGCAGCACTTCATGTGGCTGGATCAGTGGTCGCGCGGCCAGCTGCTTCGATCGGGTTCGTGACGTACCTCTCGCCTGGAAGCTGCGGCTGATCTGGTCGATTTCGACCGTCGTCATGCCGCAGCGGCGGGAAATATACTCAGCTGTCTCCGGATCATTGATTGCAGCGAACGAGATCCAGCTCGCACTCTCGAACCATTTGCTGGACGCGTCGCGCCCACCATAGGATTCTCGCAGCTGACCGATCGACTGATAGATCATGACCAGCGCGATGCCATACTTGCGTCCGGCGTCCCGCGCGGTTTCAAGAATGCGCATGAAACCCAGTCGCGCGACCTCGTCGAGAAGGAACAGAGCGCGTCCCGGGATCGCCCCGTCACGATTGTAGATGGCGTTCAGGAATGAACCGATGATCACCCGCGCCAGACCTCCATGGGTTTCCAGCGTCTTGAGGTCGATATTGATGAACACATCGGTTTTGCCCGACGCGATGTCGTCGGTCGAAAAGGTCGATCCCGACACCAGACCGGCATAGTTCGGATAGCTCAGCCAATGCGTTTCCTTGATCGCATTGGCATAAACGCCGGAAAAGGTTTCGGGCGTCATATTGACGAAGGCAGCCACGTTCTCCTTCACGAAAACGGATTCGGAGTTGTCATAGATTTCCTGAAGCCGGGCTCGCAGTTTCGGCTCTGGTTCCGAGAGGTTCATGCGCACCGTCCGCAAGGTCTGATCCTCCTTTTCCGTATGACCGGAGAGGCAAACATCGGCGATGATCGCTGTCAGCAGCTGCAGGCCCGAGGCACGGAAGAAGTCGTCCCGCAAGCCGCTGGCACGGCCGCTCTCGCTCATGATCCAGGAGGCGACTGCGGCAATGTCCTCTTCCTTCGTCCCACCATGCTGACCGATCCAGTCGAGCGCATTGAACCCGACGTCCGGATGCTTCGGGTCGAACACGATCACATCACGACCGGCCTCGCTTCGATGCGCCTTGACCATCGGCGCCACCTCGTTGGATGGATCGAGCACGACAAGCGTGCCTCCCCATTTGAGTGCAGTCGGGATCGTGACTGACGTTGTCTTGAAACCGCCCGAACCCGCGAAGACGATCCCATGCGATGATCCAAACGAGCCGTCGAAGCAAAGCAGCGGTGATTTGCCTCCGGCGCCCCATGTCTCGGCGCGGTCGGCCCGAAAAGAGAGTGCCGCCGTGCTGTCGCGGTCGACACGATAGCGCTCGCCGATGACGATGCCGCCGTCCTCCCCGAAGAGCTTTTCGGCGTCGGGCAACTTCATCCATTCCGCCGCGCCGTGGAGCGCGCGCTTACCGCGAATGCGTTTCGGCTCGGAGCGCGCGAAGGCGGCATTGCCGATCATCGCGACGCGCAGGGCGAAGATGCCGGAGAACAGAGCTGCCGCCGCGCCTCCCATCGTTGCCGGGTCGATATAGGACAGAATCGATTTTTCGGCAGGAAGCCGCCCAGCGAATTGCGAAAGCCGCATCCCTTCCCGAATGACGGCAAGCACAATGACGACGGCCGATCCAGCCACCACGCCCCACCCTGCCGTCTTGATGTGGAGCGATCCGTTGGCATTGATGAGAAAAATCAGGCCAATGGCAGCTCCCGCCACATAGGGTAGTGCCAAGCCGATCCTGCCGAGCGACATTTTCGCCTGGGTCGTCTTTCCGAACGTCGCGAGCCAATGTTCGATCCCGGGCAATGCCAGAGCGAGGGCAATCATCATCAGCGGTGGGATGACGGCGAGCAGGATCCTATTCGCGGTCATTACCGAATGCCTCCGCCCCGATTGCGATCAGGCGGGATCGCTCCGCCTCGTCGCCCTTGATCCTCTTCCCCGCTTCGATCAGAAGACCGAGCAGGAGCGCGCGCTTTTCATAACGCAGCCCGGCCTTGACGATCAGGCCACCCAGCTCGATCTTCTCTCTCGCGTCCTTCTTCCTGGCCTCAGCCGTCGTCAGCCGCTGCATCCGCTCAAGCCTTGCCAGCCTGGCTCGCAGCCGCGCCAGCACCGACCGGCGTGGTTTCCGAGGCTCCGGCCATTCCAGCGATCGCCCTCTCCTTTCCGACCGATCCGGCTTTCCCTCCGCGAAACCGTTTCGCCACGTCCTCGAATGCCGCCTGAAGATCGGTGTCTTCGATGTCGATTTCGCCAAGCCCCGCCTTCAAGGCGATGCGGCCGATGCGCTCGGCATCGCGTGTTTCGGCTTGCTTTAGCTGTTCCTGCAGACGGGCAAGTTCTTCGCGGATCTTCGACGTGGGCTTCTTCATCGGGATGCAATCTCCAGTGACTGTCGTGGAATACCGGGATTAGGGTCCTCGATTTTCTACCGGCAGGACAGGTACAAATTTGTACCTCGCCAAAGCGCCAGCATTTGGCGAATGATCCCGCCGCTCGACAAGAGCGGATCCAAGGGCGCAATTATACGTCGCTGACGCGACGTTCTGCTTTTGCCCCTTGGCGGGGCCACCTCTTGCGATCAACTTGTTGATTTCGTTCGGAAGAAGGAGCGCCTTGCTCGTGCCCGTCCCGCATTTCTCAGTCAGCATCGTCGCCCGCGGTTCCGGCCGCAGCGCTGTGCTGTCTGCGGCCTACCGGCACTGCGCCAGGATGGACTACGAGCGCGAAGCGAGGACGATCGACTACACCCGCAAGCAGGATCTTCTGCATGAGGAGTTCGTCATCCCAGCGGATGCGCCGGAATGGCTGCGGACGATGATCGCAGAGCGCTCGGTCGCCGGAGCCTCGGAAGCGTTCTGGAACAGGGTCGAGGCGTTCGAGAAGCGTATCGACGCGCAACTCGCCAAGGACATCACCATCGCGCTGCCGATCGAACTCTCAGCCCAGCAGAATATTTCGCTGATGCGCGACTTCATTGTCGAGCACATCACCTCGAAAGGTATGGTCGCCGACTGGGTTTATCACGACGCGCCCGGCAATCCGCATGTTCACTTGATGACCACGCTGCGGCCCCTGAGCGAGGATGGGTTCGGCGCCAAGAAGGTCGCCGTTCTCGGGCCAAACGGCCAGCCCATGCGCAATGACGCCGGCAAGATCGTTTACGAACTTTGGGCCGGTGGCGCCGAGGACTTCAAGGCCTTTCGTGATGGATGGTTTGCCACCCAGAACAGGCATCTCGCCCTTGCCGGCCTCGATATCCGCATCGACGGCCGGTCGTTCGAAAAGCAGGGCATCGACCTGACGCCAACGATCCATATCGGCGTCGGCGCCACCGCGATCGAACGCAAATCGGAGACGGAGAAAGCGTCAGCCTCGACTTGGTCACCGAAACTCGAGCGGATTGAGCTGCAGGAGGAGCGGCGCACTGAGAATGTCAGGCGCATTCAGCGCAATCCAGGCATCGTGCTCGATTTGATCACCCGCGAAAAGAGCGTCTTCGACGAACTCGACGTGGCGAAGATACTCCACCGCTATGTTGATGCCGCCGCCCTCTTCCAGAGCTTGATGGCGCGGATTATGCAGGACCCCGATGTGCTCCGCCTCGACCGGGAGCGGATCGACTTTAGCTCCGGCGTCCGGACACCGGCGCGCTTCACGACGCGCGAGATGATCTGGCTCGAGGCAGAGATGGCCAACCGGGCGATCTGGTTGTCCGGGCGCGATTTCCATGACGTCCGCGCAGCCGTCCTCAAGGCGACTTTTGCGCGTCACACCCATCTGTCGGATGAGCAGAAGGCCGCGATCGAGCATGTCGCAGGTCCTGAGCGGATTGCGGCCGTGATCGGCCGTGCCGGCGCCGGCAAGACCACGATGATGAAGGCTGCGCGCGAGGCATGGGAGGCGGCCGGCTTTCGCGTCGTCGGCGCCGCGCTCGCCGGCAAAGCTGCCGAAGGCTTGGAAAAGGAAGCAGGCATTCTTTCCCGCACATTGTCGTCCTGGGAGCTGCGCTGGAGCCAGGAGCGTGACCATCTCGACGACAAGACTGTCATGGTCCTGGACGAAGCCGGCATGGTATCGTCGAAACAGATGGCACTCTTCGTCGAAGCGGCAACGCTGCGCGGCGCAAAGCTCGTTCTCGTCGGCGATCCTGAGCAGCTGCAGCCGATCGAAGCGGGAGCCGCCTTCCGCGCCATTGCCGATCGCATCGGTTACGCAGAACTCGAGACCATCTATCGCCAGCGCGAGCAGTGGATGCGCGACGCCTCGCTCGATCTCGCTCGCGGCAACATCGCCAAGGCCGTCGCGTCATACATGGCGAATGGCCGCATGATGGGATCGCCCTTGAAGTCCCAAGCCGTCGAAAACCTTATCGCCGATTGGAACCGTGAATACGATCCCGCCAGGTCCTCGCTGATCCTCGCCCATCTTCGCCGTGATGTCCGGATGTTAAACACGATGGCGCGCGGCAAGCTGGTCGAGCGCGGGCTTGTCGATGCCGGTCACGCTTTCAAAACGGACGACGGCATCCGTCATTTTGCCTCCGGCGATCAGATCGTCTTCCTCAAGAACGAAGGCTCGCTTGGCGTCAAGAACGGTATGCTGGCAAAGGTCTTGGAAGCTGCTCCGGGGCGCATCGTGGCCGAGATTGGTGATGGCGGGCACCGGCGATTGATCAGCGTAGAGCAGCGCTTCTATAACAACGTCGATCATGGATACGCGACCACGATCCATAAGAGCCAGGGCGCGACCGTCGACCGGGTCAAGGTGCTCGCCTCGCTCTCTCTCGATCGTCATCTCACCTATGTGGCGATGACCCGTCATCGCGAGGATCTCGGCGTCTATTACGGCACGCGATCCTTCGCAAAGGCTGGTGGCCTCGTCGAACTTCTCTCGCGCAAGAACTCGAAAGAGACAACGCTCGATTATGCGAAGGGCGCTTTCTACCGCGCGGCTCTTCGTTTTGCCGACGCGCGCGGACTGCATCTGGTGAACGTCGCCCGCACCCTCGTTCGCGACCGCCTCGATTGGACCGTTCGGCAGAAACAGAAGCTCATCAATCTCGCCGCTCGCCTGGCAACGTTTGGCGCACAGTTCGGGCTCAAGCGCTCGAATACCCAGACGACCCCGAAACCTGTCATGGAGGTAAAACCGATGGTGGCTGGCATCACCACATATCCCAAATCGATCGATCAGGCTGTCGAGGATAAGCTCGCCGCCGATCCCGGGCTCAAGAAGCAATGGCAGGAGGTCACGACACGCTTCCATCGGGTCTACGCCGAGCCGGAAACCGCGTTCAGGGCGGCGAATGTCGATGCCATGCTGAAGGATCCGGTAAGCGTCCAGTCGACGCTCGCAAGGATCGCAGCAGAGCCGGAAAGTTTTGGAACACTCAAAGGCAAGACTGGCATGTTCGCCAGCCGTACGGAGAGGGCGGCGCGCGACACGGCGCTTGTCAATGCGCCTGCCTTGGCGCGAAACCTCAAGCGCTACGTTACCGCGCGGGCCGAGGCAGAGCGCAAACACGAAACCGAGGAACGAGCGATCCGTCTCAAGGTCTCTGTCGACATCCCTGCCCTCTCTCCATCGGCCAGGCAAACGCTCGAACGGGTCCGCGACGCAATCGATCGCAACGATCTTCCCGCCGGTCTCGAATATGCGCTGGCCGACAAGATGGTTAAGGCCGAACTCGAAGGCTTCGCCAAGGCCGTATCCGAGCGTTTCGGAGAGAGAAGCTTGCTGCCGTTTTCGGCAAAGGATGCAAACGGCGAGACCTTCCACAAACTGACGGCCGGGATGAACACGTCCCAGAAGAAAGAAGTCCAGGCGGCCTGGAACAGTATGCGCACTGTGCAGCAGCTCGCCGCGCATGAACGCACCACGCTAGCGTTGAAGCAGGCTGAATCAGCGCGGCAAACCCAGACCAAGGGGCTTTCCCTGAAATGATCATGATGATGCTTGAAGGCGGTGCGAAGTCCCGTCAAAGATGCTCCGCTTTCGTAATGTTATCCGTGGCCGTCGGCCTGTTGAGCCTCCTCTTTGCTGCCGGTTGGATTGGTGGTCTGCGGATCAACACGACGCAGAGTGAGCCGCTCGGACTCTGGCGCATCGTTCCGCTCGCCCGCTCGGTCCGGCCCGGCGAAATGGTGTTCGTCTGCCCGCCGGACAACGCCGCCATGCGCGAGGCGCGGCAACGTGGATATATCCGTAAGGGACTTTGTCCTGGCGGGTTCGGGCCGTTGATCAAGACCGTCATCGCGGTGGCGGGACAGCGGGTGGATGTCACCGATCGTGTCGCAATTGATGGTGTAACAATCCCCAATTCCCGCATCATCGGGGTTGATGGAAGGGGGCGATCTCTTCTGCACGATCAGAGCGGAGTGGTGCGACCCGGAGAGGTGTATTTGCATTCCGATTTCATTGGCTCATGGGATTCCCGGTATTTCGGGCCGGTCCCGGATTCCGGTGTTCTCGGTCTGGCGCAAGAGGTGTTGAGCTATGCGCCGTGACGCCATGATGACTGCCGTTCTCGTCCCCCTCGCCGTTGTTGCCGGGGTGATCGGCTGGAGCGGCCAGGCGCCCCTGCTCCCTGCGGCAGCCTTCTTTCCGCTTCTGTGGTCCAGATCTCCTACGCGGATCGCCGCGGCCCTCGTCGCGGCCGGCTATTTCCTGGCGGCGTCACGAGGATTGCCTGTCGGCGTCGGCCGGTTCTTTTCAGCGGATCTCTGGGTCGGGCTCTGCTTTTGGGTCGCGGCGGCATCGTCCTTTGTCCTCATCCATGCGGCGCTATGGACGGCGCGGCGCGGGTGGGTAAAGCCCGCGCGCTATATCATGGTCCTGTGTCTCACCGGTTTGCCCCCGCTCGGCATTACGGGTTGGGCACATCCGCTGACGGCGGCCGGCATACTGTTTCCAGAATGGGGATTGTGGGGGCTTCTCGCGTTGACAGCCGGCCTGATCGGTCTCGTAATCCGGATCGGGCCGGCTATCGCCATTGCCCTGACAGGTCTATGGCTTTGGTCCGCCGCATCGGGGACAAGTCAGATTCTACCGGAGGGGTGGCGTGGTGTCGACCTCGAGATGGGTTCGAGCCTTGGCCGCGACCGCTCACTACAACGTCAACGTGACCTGATCGTCCTCGTTCAGGAGGCTGCGGGATCTGGCCAATCGGTCGTGGTTCTGCCTGAAAGCGCACTCGGCTTCTGGACGCCTACTCTTGAACGTCTCTGGCGGGAAGGATTGCGCGGCACCCAGGTGACGGTCGTCGCCGGCGCGGCGGTGATCGACGCTGAGGGCTACGACAACGTCATGATGGCCATCGATTCCGATGGTGGAAATGTCCTCTATCGCGAGCGCATGCCTGTACCTGTTTCGATGTGGCGTCCGTGGGAGCAGTGGACCGGGGAGAGCGGTGGCGCCCATGCCAGCTTTTTCGCAAATCCCGTTGTCGAGATCGCTGGCAAGAAGATCGCGCCTCTCATCTGCGACGAGCAGCTCGTGCTCTGGCCCATTCTCCACTCGATGATTTATCGGCCCGACATGCTGGTTCTGATCGGCAATGGCTGGTGGACAGCAGGCGGCAACATCGTTGCGATCCAGCGCGCGAGCGCGAAGGCCTGGTCCGACTTGTTTGGCGTCCCTCTTGTGATTTCCTTCAACACCTGAACTTTGGAGCCATAGTCATGGATGCCGCCTTTATCGAACAATGTGCTGATCCCTCGTTGGAACCCGCGATTGTTGAGCAGTTCGTATCCGCGGTCGGTCCTGGCGACCCGCTGGCCGTCACGGTGAAATCCGGAGGGCGGCTCATCCTCGTACCTAAATCGAAAACACCCGACGAGGCGATGGAAATCATACGCCAGTATGTAGGACAAGCTGTCGTGCGTGTGGGTCTGACACAGTTTCCGGCGGGTGTGGGCGTAAAGGACATATCCGAGCTGAAACCAGATCTGGTCGATCCTTGCGAAAACCTTCGTATCGGGACGAAGATGTTCACCAAAATCATGCGCATTGTCGCGAAATGGTATGGCAACCCGACGAGCAAGGAGGTGTTTCCCCTGATGTTCGAGGATGCCATTTACGCTTGGAACTCAGGCCAGTTCGAGGGGCAGAGCGTGTTTCAGGCTGAGGATCCAGGCAGAGCAATCGTCGATCGAAAAGAATCTGTTCCGGACATCACGGACGCACCGGCTGGAGCTACGCCTTCCCAGAGCGAAGCGGAGCGCTCAGACGAGAAAGAGATTGGGGCTGCTGGAATTCGGGTCGATTTGTCCCGGATCGGTGGGCAGAAATAGCGCTGGATTCTACTTCGAAGACAGGTAAGACATCAGGGATCCGGTACGATAATTGCGACATTGAGGTCGTTGAGTACATCAGCCAGACCGGGAGTAAGGATCAGCTTTTTCGTCCTGACCGCCTTCAGTTTTCCGATGGCTCGGTCGAAAACTGCAAGGTTCGTGTGGCCGTTGAGCCGAGACGGGTAGATAACACCGTCCACTTGTGTACGGTGTTCATGGA
>NZ_JAUXOD010000012.1 GCF_030682515.1 Hoeflea sp.
CTGGCGCCACACGGTCTCGGACTGCGGCTCCACGCCGGCCACCCCGTCGAACACCGTGACCGCACCGTCGAGCACCCGCAGCGAACGCTCCACCTCGATGGTGAAGTCGACGTGGCCGGGGGTGTCGATGATGTTGAAGCGGCACATCTTGCCGGTACGGCCCTTCCAGAAGGTCGTGGTCGCAGCGGACGTGATGGTGATGCCGCGCTCCTGCTCCTGCTCCATCCAGTCCATGGTGGCCGCGCCATCATGGACTTCGCCGATCTTGTGCGACTTGCCGGTGTAGTAGAGCACGCGCTCCGTGGTCGTGGTCTTGCCGGCGTCGATGTGCGCCATGATACCGAAATTACGGTAGTCTTCGATTGCGTATTCGCGGGCCATCTTGAATGCCTTTCGAGAACGGTTCGTTGATTACCAGCGGTAATGCGAGAATGCACGGTTAGCGTCGGCCATCTTGTGGGTGTCTTCCCGCTTCTTGACAGCGCTTCCGCGATTGTTGGCCGCATCCATGAGTTCACCCGACAGGCGCTCGATCATGGTGGTTTCGTTGCGCTTGCGCGCAGCGGCGATCAGCCAGCGAATGGCAAGCGCCTGACGGCGCTCGGGACGCACATCGACCGGAACCTGGTAGGTGGCACCGCCGACGCGGCGCGAACGCACTTCCAGATGCGGCGCGACATTGTCGAGCGCCTGGTGGAACATGGCCACCGGCTCCGACTTGGAACGCGTCTGAACCTGGTCCAGGGCGCCGTAGACGATCTGCTCGGCAACAGATTTCTTGCCGTGCATCATAATGGCGTTCATGAACTTGGTGATGACCAGGTCGCCGAACTTCGGGTCCGGGTTGATCTCACGCTTTTCTGCACTGTGACGTCGTGACATGCTTTTCGTCTTTCAACTGATGGGTCGAAATGACCGGCCGCACCGCAAGGTGCAACCGGCCAACACAATTACTTCGGACGCTTGGCGCCGTACTTCGAACGGCGCTGCTTGCGGTTCTTGACGCCCTGGGTGTCGAGAACGCCGCGGATGACGTGGTAGCGCACGCCGGGCAAATCCTTGACGCGGCCGCCGCGGATCATGACCACGGAGTGCTCCTGCAGGTTATGGCCCTCACCGGGGATGTAACCGATCACTTCATAGCCGTTGGTCAAACGGATCTTGGCAACCTTACGAAGAGCCGAGTTCGGCTTCTTCGGGGTCGTCGTATACACACGGGTGCATACGCCGCGCTTCTGCGGATTCTGCTCCAGCGCGGGAACCTTGTTGCGCTTTACCGGCGCCTGGCGCGGCTTGCGGATCAGCTGGTTTACAGTTGGCATGTAACCATCCCTTTAGAATTCATGTTTCGCCCTCTCGGGCACCTTGCTTGTGAACCATATGCGCAAAACAAGGGCCGGATCCGGTTTTGCCGGAAGGCCCATGAAAGCAGAGGACACAGATGAATGCGTCATGCGTGCAGCATTGTCAGTTCACAGTGCAGTCAGAAACCTTGTTTGAGGCAAGTTCCAGGACGTGTCGTCCCGAAGAAAAGCGCCTCACATCGGTCTCGGTGGCCGGTAACTACTGATTTCCCCCCATGCCGTCAAGGCCATGGTGGAAATAATCGTTCCCGGGGGCGGTCACGGGCCAGGGCTCACGCGGGTTGAGACATATTGTTGCGTCCCACGGACCTTTGCGGGTGTTTAGTTGCCCTGCCCCGGCATTTCGGCCGCCGGGGCAAGGAAGACAAACCGAAACCGGCGCAAGCAGCCCCGAACCGGGCGACTCAGACGTTGAGAAAAGGAATCAGCCTCTTCGCACAAGCCCGATGAGGAACAGCAGAATCACGGCGCCGATGGTGGCGTGGATAATAGCTCCAGGAATGCCGCCGCCGATCGCGACCCCGATCATCGGCAGCACCAGACCGGCGACGAAGGCGCCGACGATGCCGACGATGATGTTGCCGATCAGGCCGAAGCCATAGCCTTTTATGATCACGCCGGCGAGCCAGCCCGCAATGGCGCCGATGAGAAGAAAAATCAGAAGACCCTGAGGTTCCATGTCCATTATTCCCTCTGTCGTTACGGGCGGCCCTGGCTTGCTTCAGCGGCGGGCCGCCTTTGCCAAGATTGGCGTTTCAAACAAACACGGAACGGCCATGACGGCAAGGCCGGCCGCGATCCTCCCTGCTTTGCGGGACAACACCGGGTCCGAAGGGCGGAAAGAACCGGTACACGCGGTTTTTTGCAGGCAGGTCGCGTTGCCTTCGCGCCGGCTCCATGGGAGGAAGGCCCTTCCCCGCTGCGCCACAGGATCACGGCATCGCGGCGCAACGATATGATCAAGACGCGGAAAGGAGGGCCCATGGACCCCGACAACGACAATCAGCACGATGGCGGCGACGCCCCGGCCATCTTCATCATCATCGGCCAGACCAACCGGCGCAAGGGCGGCAAGATGCGCCCGGTGCATGTGATGCTGGCCGCCCCAGACGAGGACACCGCTGTGCGACTGTGCCTTGAAGCACTGTCCTCGAAGGGCTTCGCCGAGGCGGACCTCGACCAGATCGGCCTGATGGACGGCGCGCCGAACGAGGAACCCCATGCCTCGGCCTATCAGGGGGCCTTGGGTGGCGAAGTCGCCGTGATCGCCTTCGATTGAGGGTCCCGGACTCTGCCCAGGATGGCTTGCCAGCGATGCCGGTCACATAATCGTGCCCGCATCGGGGCAAAGGTGATTTCGTCTCCCTTGCGGGCCGTGTTTGACTGCGAGGCGGCAGACCCGAAGCCCAGGCGCGTGGCGCCAAAGGGCAGTTTGAAGGCGAAAGGCGCGCGACACCGTGGACGACCACGGGTCTGGCCGAACCGTTGACGCCGCCCCCAACAGTCAAAGGACCCATCGGATATGGCATTCACCAGAGGACTGAAACTTGTGGCCGCGACTGCAGCGCTGCTTGTAGCAACCAGCATCTCCGCCCGCGCGGAAGCCGGCTGGATCGTCAAGTCCAGCGCTGCCTCCGTGACGGAGACCGCCGACAGGCTGGTGGCCGCAATCGAAAACGCCGGCGCAACGGTCTTTGCCCGCGTCGACCATGCCGCCGGCGCCAAAAGCATCGATGCGGATCTCGCCGACATGACGCTCGTGATGTTCGGCAATCCGAAAATCGGCACGCCGATCCTGCAGGCCGCTCCCTCCGCAGGTCTTGACCTGCCCAACCGGGTTCTGGTCTGGGACGATGCGGGCCAGACGCGGGTCGGCTATCTGGACCCTGCCGTCCTGAAGCAGCGCCACAAGGTGGAGGGCGCGGACGCGGCGTTTGACGTCATGGCCGGAGCGCTCGAAAAGCTCACCGACGCCGCCACGAACTGACGTCTGCGGCAACCGATCCGACGAAAAAGGCCGCCCGGATTGCCGGGCGGCCGGTTGCTCGGCGCCGCTCGGGTCAGCCGAGCGGATGCCCCTGTTCGGGCCTCAGTTCCTGATCTCGCCGCTCGGCCGCGGGGTCGTGGCCGTTTCGGCGGGCAGGATCGGGTAGATGATCTGCGGCACCGTACCGGTCAGCGATTCGAGGAACGCCACGATCAGGTCGGCTTCCGCGTCGTTGATCTCCTCACCCAACTGCGACACGCCCATGATGCCAACCGCCTGCTTGAGATCCCAGACCTTGCCGGAGTGGAAATAGGGCGCGGTGACAGCGACGTTGCGAAGGGGTGCCGCACGGAAGACGTAGGAGTCGTCGGCCGTCTTGGTAACCTCGAACCGTCCCTTGTCGTTTTCCGGAAGCACTTCGGCGCCGGGCTTTTCGATCAGGCCGAAGGGATAATACCCCTCCCCGCCAAGATTGATGCCGGCGTGGCAGGCGGAACATCCCTTGTCCATGAACAAGGCCAGACCCATCTGCTGCTCCGGGGTCATGGCGGCGTCATCGCCATTCAAGAAGGCATCGAATGGCGCCGGCGTGATCAGCGTCGCCTCAAAAGCCTCGATCGCCTTTGCGAAATTGTCGAAGGTGGCCGGATCTTCCTCGCCCGGGAAGGACGCGTTGAACCATGTCACGTAATCGGGCATCGACTTCAGCGTGGCGATCACCTGGTCGGGCGTGTTGGCCATTTCGACGCCGGCCTGCACCGGACCCTTTGCCTGCGCGGCAAGGTCATCGGCCCGGCCATCCCAGAACTGGGCGCTGTTGAAGACCGCGTTGAACACCGTCGGCGAGTTTCTCGGGCCCTTCTGCCAGCCGTGGCCGATAGAGGTCTCGAGGTTGTCATCGCCGCCGGTGCCGACATTGTGGCACGAGTTGCAGGAGAAGACGCCCGACGCTGAGACGCGCGGATCGAAGAACAACGCCTTGCCAAGCGCGATCTTTTCGGGAGTGATCAAATTGTCTTTCACCGCCGGTATGGTCGATGGCAGTGGTTTAAACAGCTCCAAGGCACTCTCGCGCAACTCAGCCGGCGTTTGATCAGCAGCAAAGGCTGAACCGGCCAGGAGCACCAGTGCGATCGATGTGAGCATCGTTTTCATAATAACCTCCGTTCGGATTGAACGAGGCCACATTAGAACGCCTCCAATTGGCAATATTGTTCCAGATCAACAGATCTTTCGTTTTGTCTTGCTGCGGCACAAAAAACGCCCGGTAAAAACCGGGCGTTCTTGTTGTCCGAACCGAGTGCCGACGACCTCGTCGCGGCAGTCCCGCCAAGCCTTATTCGGCCGGCGTCGGCTCTTCCTTGGTCATGTTGGTCAACATCGGGGCGGCCGTCTGGGCGCCCGATGTCTTGCGGCGTTCGTCGAGGATCAGATCGTCGCGCGAGGTGGCGATGCGACGGATCAGCGTCATGGTGCCTCCGGTGCCCGCAGGCACCAGACGGCCGACGATGACGTTCTCCTTGAGACCCTGCAGCGTGTCGACCTTGCCGGCAACAGCCGCTTCGGTGAGCACCTTCGTGGTCTCCTGGAACGAGGCCGCGGAGATGAAGGACGGCGTCTGCAGCGAGGCCTTGGTGATGCCGAGCAGAACCGGTACGCCATAGGCAGGCTTCTTGCCTTCCTCGACCAGGCGGTCGTTGGCGTTGTCGAGTTCGATCTGGTCGACATTGTCGCCGACGATGTAGACGGAATCGCCCGAGTCGGTGATCTCGACCTTCTGCAGCATCTGCCTGACAATCACCTCGATGTGCTTGTCGTTGATCAGAACGCCCTGCAGGCGGTAGACTTCCTGGATCTCGTTGACGAGGTAGGAGGCCAGAGCCTCCACGCCCTTGATCGCCAGGATGTCATGCGGTGCAGGGTTGCCGTCGAGGATGTAGTCGCCCTTTTCGATGAAATCGCCATCCTGAAGGTGGAAAGGCTTCCCCTTCGGAATGAGATATTCGACAGGCTCGACGCCATCTTCCGCCGGCTCGATCAGGATGCGGCGCTTGTTCTTGTAGTCGCGGCCGAAGCGGATCGTGCCATCGATCTCGGCGATGATGGCGTGATCCTTCGGACGACGGGCCTCGAACAGTTCAGCCACCCGCGGCAGACCGCCGGTGATGTCCTTGGTCTTGGCGCTTTCGAGCGGCACACGGGCGAGAACATCGCCCTGGCTGACCTTGGCGCCGGGCTCGACCGACAGAATGGCGTCGACCGAGAGCTGGAACCGGGCTTCGCCGCCACGGGCGAGCTTGGCGATCTCGCCATCCTTGCCCTTGATGACGACCGACGGCTTGAGATCGGTACCGCGCGGCGTCGAGCGCCAGTCGATGACCTGACGCTTGGTGATCCCGGTGGCCTCGTCGGTGGCTTCGAGAACCGAGATGCCGTCGACGACATCCTCGAACTCCACGGTGCCTTCGACTTCCGTCAGCATCGGGCGTGTGTAGGGATCCCACTCGGCCAGACGCTGGCCGCGTTTCACCGCATCGCCGTCATCGACAAAGATCTTGGAGCCGTAGGCCACACGCTGCGACGAGCGCTCGGCGCCCTTCTCGTCCAGGATCTGGACAGCCATGCTGCGGCCCATGGCAATCAGGTTGCCATCGGAGTTGCGCAGCATGTTGCGGTTCTTGATGCGGACCGTGCCCTCGTAGGAGGCTTCCAGGAACGACTGGTCGACCACGGTGGCGGTGCCGCCAAGGTGGAAGGTACGCATGGTCAGCTGGGTGCCCGGCTCACCGATCGACTGCGCGGCAATGACGCCGACAGCTTCACCGATGTTGACGGGCGTGCCGCGCGCCAGGTCGCGACCGTAGCAGGTGCCGCAGATCCCGGTCTGGATCTCGCAGGTCAGCGGCGAACGGATGCGCACGGACTGGATGCCCGCGGCCTCGATCTCGACCACCTGGGCCTCATCGATCATCGAGCCGGCCTTCACCATCATCTCGCCGGTGAGCGGATGATTGATGTCATCGAGCGTGGTGCGGCCGAGAATCCGCTGCCCGATCGATGCCACAACCTGACCGGCGTCGACGATGGCCGTCATGGTCAGGCCTTCGGTGGTG
The DNA here is from genome assembly GCF_030682515.1 of Hoeflea sp. Taxonomy (GTDB): domain Bacteria; phylum Pseudomonadota; class Alphaproteobacteria; order Rhizobiales; family Rhizobiaceae; genus Hoeflea. Next base: position 6,465 of record NZ_JAUXOD010000012.1, read on the forward strand.
CCGCAATCGACATGGGTGACGATGCAGTCCTGGGCCACGTCGACGAGACGGCGGGTCAGGTAACCGGAGTTGGCGGTCTTGAGCGCGGTGTCGGCGAGACCCTTGCGGGCGCCGTGAGTCGAGTTGAAGTACTCGTTCACGGTCAGGCCTTCCTTGAAGTTCGAGATGATCGGCGTCTCGATGATTTCGCCCGAGGGCTTGGCCATCAGGCCGCGCATGCCGCCCAGCTGACGCATCTGGCTCGGCGAGCCGCGGGCGCCGGAATGGCTCATCATGTAGATCGAGTTCATCTGCTTCTGGCGGCCGTTCTCGTGGTACTCCACCGCCTTGATGCGCGCCATCATTTCGTCGGCGACCTTTTCGGTCGCCTTGCCCCAGGCGTCGACAACCTTGTTGTACTTTTCGCCCTGGGTGATGAGGCCCTCATTGTACTGCTGTTCGTATTCCTTCACCAGGCTGTCGGTGTCGCCGACGATCTTGGCCTTGGTGTCCGGAATGACCATGTCGTCCTTG
>NZ_JAUXOD010000015.1 GCF_030682515.1 Hoeflea sp.
GGCGTCCCGGAGGAACGGGACAAGGGGGACAGGCATGGGTGAGTCCTGGCGGCGGATCGCGGTCTCCCTTGCTGTCCGCGTCGTCGCCGGAACCCTGATCGCGCTCCTGTCGGCCTGGAGCGCGACGCTTCGCAAGCAGACACGGCAGCTCGAGAGGCTCGACCGGTACATCGCCGAGGGCCATCAGGTGCTGGCGGTGTTCTGGCATGGCAAATACGCGCCGCTGTTTGCCCTGGCGAGTGGCAGGCAGGCGGTGGTCATCACGGTCGATTCCTTTCGCGGCCAGGTGATCGGCAAGATCAGCCGATGGTTCGGCTACCGGCCGGTCCTGCTGCCGGCGGAGGTGAAGACAAGGGGATTTCCGGCGCTGGTGGAGCAGGTGGAGAGCAATGCCAAGCTGATTGCGCTGGCGCTCGACGGCCCGACCGGCCCGTTACAGCGTATCCGCTCGGGCGCGCTCAAGCTGAGTTCGCATCACGGCGTGAAGCTTGTGCCCATCGGCGTGGCGAGCTCGCACAAGCTGGAACTCACGTCGCGCTGGGACCGGCAGGTGGTGCCGCTGCCGTTCTCGCGCGTCGTGATTGCCGTGGGCGACATGATTGACCTGTCGCGGCTCGATTCAGAGGCCGGGATCCCCCAGATGGAGGACATCGTGCGCAGCGGAATGGACGCGGCCGAGGGCGATGCCGAAGCGATCCTGCGCGGGAAGCCGCAAAAGTGAGGACCCCCTGCGCGCAGGACTGCCTGATCGGGCGGAGGCTGCCGGAGTTGATCCGGTTGCGTTGCGCGGTTATCAGGTGAGGGGAGACTGAACCAGGCCAAATCGCCAGACGGACCGGTGCATGCCCAAACTGCTGATTGTCACCGACGCCTGGCGCCCTCAGATCAACGGGGTCGTGCGGTCGATCGAAAACCTGGTGCGCGAGCTCAAGCCGCTCGGCGTCGAGGTCGACATCCTGTCACCGGCCGAATACCGCACCGTGCCCTTGCCGGTCTATCCCGAAATCCGCCTGGCGCTGGCCACGCCCTGGAGTGTGTCCCGCCGCATCGCCCGGTCCAATCCCGACTTCATCCAGATCGCCACCGAAGGACCGCTCGGGTTGCTCGCGCGCCGCGCCGCACTCAGGCGCGGCGGGTTCACCACCAGCTACCACACCCGCTTTCCCGAATATGTCTCGGCGCGCTACCCCGTGCCCGAAAGCTGGCTCTATGCGTTCATGCGCTGGTTTCACAATGCCGGGCGGGGCTGCCTGGTGGCCACCGAGAGCCTCAGAGACGAACTTGCATCCAAGGGCTTTCGCAATCTTCACATCTGGTCGCGCGGCGTCGACACCGAACTTTTCCGTCCGGATTACCCCGCACCCTTCGATCTGCCCAAGCCCGTGTTCCTGCATGTCGGGCGCATGGCGGTGGAGAAGAATGTCGAGACCTTCCTCGCCATGGACCTGCCCGGATCCAAGCTGGTGGTTGGCGGCGGGCCGCAGCTCGATGACTTCAGTGCGCGCTATCCGGACGTCACCTTCACCGGCGCCAGGACCGGGGCGGAGCTCGCCGCGCTCTACGCGATGGGGGATGTCTTCGTGTTTCCGTCGCTCACCGACACCTTCGGGCTGGTGTTGCTCGAGGCGCTGGCCTCGGGCGTGCCGATCGCCGCCTATCCCGTGACCGGCCCAAAGGACATTCTCGGCCAGAGCGGGGCAGGGGCGCTTGATCTCGACCTGCGCAAGGCGGCATTGGCCTGTCTTGAGGTGCCTTCGGAAAAGGCCCGCGCCCGGGCCATGGATTTTTCCTGGCAGGCCTGCGCCGTCCAGTTCATGGATGCGATCCACGAGAGCTACGGCGGGCGCCGGAACCGGTGATCCCCGCCTTGGGTGAAATGCCCGGTTGCTGGGTGGCCGATCCCCGCGCACGCACTGCGGGTAATGAGAAGTTATCAAGTGATTGCAATGACTTATTCATTCAACATTAACACGGTCCGCGCATTCTGCGCTGCAGCATGATGCCACGACCACTCCGGGAAATGTGTCCCGGGTCCGCCAGCCGGCTCCAGTTTTCAGCCGGTTTCCCATGGCGGCCTGTTTCAATGCTGTATTCGGGTCCTGCTGCGGCGAGGCCACAAGTTCATTCAGTCTAGATATTTGCAATTAGCGGAACTGATTATGCACAAGCACCTTCAAAGACAATTGCCGGGCGATGGCGTGGAGCTCAAATTCACGGCACTCGTTCTTGGCCTGGCCGCGTTTCTGGTGCTGTTGAGCTACATTGGCAGCTCGAACAGCCCTGACGGCACTGCATGGTCCGAGTTTACAGGCGTGGCCTTGCTCGGACTGGCCGTGCCTCTCGTCGCCGTTCTCGGGATCCTGGTCCTGGCCCTGCGCGACCAGATCCTCACTTTGAAGCGCAAGCACCGGATTGTCCTTCAGCAATTCGAGCGCGATGCCCTGACGGGTGTTCGGAACCGGGAAACATTTCTTGCCGAAGCCCAGACCGCCTTGAAAGGGCGCGCGAAGCGGGACTATGCGGCCTTGCTGCTGGTCGACATCGATCACTTCAAACAGGTCAACGACACGCATGGGCACCCGGCGGGCGACGAGGTGCTGATGTTCTGCGCCAAGCAATTGCGCCTGCATTTCAGCGATGCGCTTGTCGGACGGCTGGGCGGCGACGAGTTCGGCGTGCTGATCGAACATACCGATCCGATCACGGCAGCCTATGCAAACGGGCTTTGCACGCAATTGATCGACGGGCTGAGGGAGGGCGTCGGCTTCGGCGCAGCGCGGCTGTCCGTCTCCGCTTCCATCGGCATCGCGCTGGCGCCGTCCCACGGCAAGACGTGGAGCTCGCTGTTCGCCAATGCCGACATGGCGCTTTACGCTTCGAAAAAGCGCGGCCGGGCCTGCTCGACCATCTTTGAGGAAGACATGATGAGCGATGTTCGCAATGAGCGGGCGCTTGTGCGGGAATTGCGCGCGGCGATCCTGCTCAGGCATCTCAATGTCGCCTACCAGCCGATCGTAAATGGCAAGGGCGAACTTGTCGCCTATGAGGCGCTGCTGCGCTGGCATCATGCGCTCAGGGGCGTCATTCCGCCGGACGTATTCATTCCGGTAGCCGAACGGTCCTCGCTGATCGCGGAGATCGGCTATTATGTCCTGCGCCAGGTGTGCCGGGACATGCCGAAGCTGCCGCCGGTTCTGGTCAATGTCAATCTTTCGGCCAACCAGATCGCATCGGCCGACTTGCTCGACAGGATGCTTGAAATCCTCAATGAAACCGGAACCGATCCCGCGCGGATCGTGATTGAAATCACGGAAAGCGCCTCGCTTGCCGCCAGTGACACCAACGCCCGGAACCTGAAGGCGCTGCAGAACAGCGGGTTCCGGATCGCGCTCGATGATTTCGGCATGGGGTACTCGGAGTTCAACCAGCTGCGGGCGCTGCCCTTCGACGTGATCAAGATCGACAAGAGCTACATCCGCGCGCTCGGCACCGATGTGGTGACCGACGTTTTTGTCAACGCGGTTGTCGAGATCGCGCGCAGGTCCGGCAAGCTGGTCGTAGCCGAAGGCATTGAAACCGAGGATGACCGGTTGCGTGCGCTGGCCTACGGCTGCCACGGATTTCAAGGATATCTGTTCGGCAAACCTGAATTTCTGCAAGACCTGAGCGCCAACCCGGTCCTATCGGAAGGCGTCGCGACACAAGTTTTTGCGAAGCAGAGCGCTGCCTGACGCGCAGGCATGTGTTCCGGGTTGCTGTTGCAGAAAGGCACGGATTGCGATGAACGCCACCAACTCGCCCGGCTTGCTGTGGCGCCGGATGCACTGTCCAGGCGACCGGGCGACAGCGCTCTCCGGACCCGGCCTACGGCAAGGGCAATGTCACGGATTTTCGCCATTGGGACAGGAAGCGTGCGCGCTTGGCCTGGTCGAGCGAGACGAGAAGCGCCGGCGTCAGCGGAATTGGCCGGAACGCCGGCTCTTCATCTCCGCCCAAGCGGGCCAGCGCGTCCGCGCCGCTCAGCGGCGTGAGCAGACGGGTTTCGCCGTCAAGGATTGTCCGGCCTCGGTCCGACAGGGCCAGTTCCAGGAAGGCCCGGGCGGCGTTCGCGTCTCGGGCCTCGCGCGGAATATAGCCGGCGCGCGCCAGCACCAGGGTGTAGTCGGTCGGCAGGATCACGCCGATGCGGGGGTCCTTGTCGGCGCGCGACTGCGCATAGGAACCCAGCACATTGTAGCCGATATGGGCGCGTCCGTCGGCGACCCGGTCGATGATGTCGGCGCTGCAGCAGAATGTGGCGACGCTGTTGCGCCCAAAGCCCTCGATCAATCGGCCCCAGGTGCTGGCTTCCGTGGAATCCTGAAAGGCGAAGAGATAGCCGACGCCGGAATCCTCGATGTCATAGGTGGCGATGCGGGCGTTGAGACTGCCCGACTGCCGCATCAGATCGATGAGGTCGAAGCGGCTGCGCGGCGGTCCGGCCGTTGCGAAGGCCGCCTTGTTGTAGACCATGACGGCGGGTTCGTAGGTCAGGCCGATTAGTTCGCCGCGCCATTGCGCCCAATCCGGCAGGCTTTCCAGCACCGGGCTCTCGATCTCGCGGGCACAGCCGCTGTTGACCAGGCGCACCTGCTGGGCGATCGACGAGGAGATCACCAGATCGGCGAAGAAACGGCGGTCGGCGCAGGCGCGCGACACGCTTGCATCAAGGATGTTGGACGTGTCCTCGATATAGGTCACGGACATTCCGGGGTTGGTGTCCTGGAACGCGGCAATCAGCGGCCGCATGAAGTCGAGGTCGGTGACGCTGGCAATCACCAGGTCGCCGGTTTCGCCCTCGCCGGCCTCGTTCTCTGCGGCCGGGAAGTGTGTGATGGTCTCAGCCGTGCCCGCGCCACCGGACAGGATCAGGATTGCGGCGGCCATCGCCAGGCTTGTTGCAATGCGGTTCACGGGGTCTCGGCCTTCGGTGAAAGGGAGGGGAATGCGCCGGCGAGCGGCAATTCGACGCCGACCCAAAAGCCTCCGGCCGGACCCGTCGCGGTGCGGATCGAGCCCTGATGGAACTCGGCCACCTCGGCGACGATCGCCAGGCCAAGTCCGGCGCTCTGCGGATTGGAGGCGTCGCGGGCGAAGCGTTCGCCGATCCGCTGCACCTGGGCCGGGTTCATGCCGGGACCCCTGTCATGGGCGGCGATCAGGGCCGTGCCGTCGGGGGTGATGCTGACGCGCAGGATGACGGGCGGCTTTCCGTGCGCCAGCGCGTTGGTGATCAGGTTGCGCGCGGCTTCCCGCAGGCTGAAGGCATCGCCGCTCACCATCACGGGGTCGGCCGGCAGGTCGAGTTCGATGCCTTCGGCGCCGCCGGTTCGCCGCGCCTCTCGCTCGGCCTCCACCGCCACCCGCCTGAGGTCGATGAGCTCAAGCGTCGCCGCATCCGCCCGGTGCGTCACCAGGGCGTGCGACAGCAACTGATCGGTCAGGCGGCTCACGCCGATGGCGCGGTCGCGGATGCGCCGCTGCAGCGTCTTGAGCTTTCGCGGATTGTCCTCTTCCAGCGCCAACTCGGTCTGGGCCCGGAGCGCGGTGATCGGCGTGCGCATCTGATGCGCCGCGTCGGCGACAAAGTCCTGCATGGCGCCGACGCGCTTGTCGAGCCGCGCCATGAAGCGGTTGATGGCGGCGACCAGCGCCTCGACCTCGCGCGGGGTCGCCGTCGAAAATGGCGTCAGATCCTTGGGATCGCGGGCGAGGATCGCGCGCTCCACCCGCCGCAACGGGCTCAGCGCCAGGTGCATCGCCAGCAGCGCCAGCGCCAGGGTGACGCCGCCGGCGATCACCACGCCGATCACCGCGCGGGTGACAATCTCTTCGGCGAGCTCGGAGCGGGCGCGCAGGGTCTGCGCCACGATGACGGTTACCTGTCCGCGCACGGCGCGCTCGGCGAGGAACCGCTGCATGCGGATGGCGCGGACCGGTTCGCCCGAAAACACCGTGTCGTAGAGCAGCGGCGCCATCCCATCGCCGCTCGCGTCCGGCAGCGGGAAGCTCTCATCCCCGGTCAGCGTCTCGCCGGCAAGTCCGATGATCCGGTAGAAGATCCGGTCTTCCGATGCCAGCGACAGGAGGCCGAAGGCCGAGAGCGGAATGTCGATCACCGTCTCGCCCTCCTCGACAGTGATCCGCTCGGCGATCTGCAGGGCCGCGCCGGTCAACAGCCGGTCGAAGGCGCGGGTAGCGGCCGTCTGGCCGTAGCTCAGCGCCGCGGCAAGCGTTCCCGCCGCCGCAATGGTCAGAAGCAGCGTCAGCAGCAGGGTGAGCCGCCAGGCGATGGACCGGGAGCGGCCGGACGAGGGGAAGGACGTCGCCAGGCTCACGGGGCGACCCTGTCCGGCCCGGTCACCTGAGCCTGATAGCCAAGGCCGCGCAGGGTGCGGATTTCGAGACCCGCGCCGGACAGTTTTCGCCGCAGCCTGCCGACATAGAGCTCGACGGCATTGGGCCCGGCATCCGCGTCCATGCCGAACAGGCGGATGACCAGTTCGTCCTTCTCGAGCACGCGCCCCTTGTTGACCAGGAAGATCTCCAGCAGCAGTTGCTCGCGCGGGGTGAGCAGCAGTCTCTCTCCGGCCACGGTCGTCAGCCGCGTGGCCATGTCGAATTCCAGATTGCCCGCCGAAAGGGTCGCGCCCGCTTCGCCGCTGCGTCTGCGCACGATGGCGCGCACCCGGGCTTCCAGCTCGCCCAGATCGAAGGGCTTGACCATGTAATCGTCGGCGCCGAAATCGAGCGCGCCGATCTTGTCGTCGACGGCCAGCCGCGCGGTCAGCACCAGCACCGGCACGGCATCCTTGCGCTGCCTGAGCCATCTGAGGAAATCGAGCCCGGAGCCGTCGGGAAGATTGATGTCGAGGATGACCAGATCATAGACCGACGTGGCGGCGAAGTGCCTGGCGTCCTCCACCGACGGCGCGCGGTCGCACACATGCCCGCCGCGCCCCAGCCGTTCCATGATGGCTTCGGCGACGTCGGCGGTGTCCTCGACGACCAGAAAGTGCATGGGCAACCCTCCCGCTTGCCAACCTCCGCCATGCACATGGTTGACAGTTGGTTGACAGCTTTTTGCGCTAGCATAGCCACCATTCCGCCTTTGAGGAAAGGCGGCTTGATCATTGTGGAGGAAATCATGAAGAACTTTGTCACGCGGCTTGCCGCGACCGCTATCGCCGTTGTCTCCCTGACAGCTGCCGCCCACGCGTTCGATCCGGGCGCGACCGAGTGCATCGCGCCGGCCAATCCCGGCGGCGGCTGGGATTTCACCTGCCGCCAGGCCGGCAAGACTTTGCAGGACCTCAAGCTCGTTTCCGGCACCATGCAGGTGACCAACATGGCCGGCGGCGGCGGCGGCGTGGCCTACGCCGAAGTCATCAACAAGCGCAACGACGCCAACAACCTCATCGTGGCGGCCTCGTCGGCCACCTCCACGCGCCTGGCGCAGGGCGCCTTTCCGGGCAACACCATGGACCAGGTCCGCTGGGTGGCTGCGGTTGGGGCTGACTACGGCATTGTCGCCGTCGCCAAGGACTCCCCCATCAACACGCTTCCCGAGCTGATGGAGATGATCAAGAACGATCCGACTTCGGTGTCCATCGCCGGCGGTTCCGCGGTTGGCGGCTGGGACCATCTGAAGGTGCTGATGGTCGCCAAGAAGGCGGGCATCGAGGATGTCCGCAGCATCAAGTACGTTGCCTTCGACGGCGGCGGCGAGGCCGTCACCCAGCTGCTCGGCGGATCCGTGCAGGCCTTCACAGGCGATGCCTCGGAAGCCAAGGGCTTCGTCGATTCGGGCGACATCAAGGTGCTCGCCGTGCTTGCGCCGGACCGGCTTGAAGGCGATTTCGCCTCGTTCCCCACCGCCAAGGAGCAGGGCATCGACGTGCTCGGCGCCAACTGGCGCGGGTTCTATGCTCCGGGCGGCATGTCGGACGAAGCCTATGAATACTGGGTCAATGCCCTCGGCACGGTCTACGACAGCGAAGAATGGAAAGCCGTGATGGCGCAGAACGGGATCGCTCCGCTCGGCCTTCGCGGCGCTGAATTCCAGGCTTTTGTCGCCGAGTCCGTCGCTTCGATCACGGATATCTCCAAGGAAATCGGCCTGATCCAGTAAGGCCGGGCGTTTCGTCCCCGCCCGGTCGACGGGCGGGGACATTTCCACGTCCGGCACTGTCTGCCGGACCATCAAGGGAGAGGGCGCCATGAGCGACCGGATTCTGGGAGGCCTGGGCCTCCTGCTCACAGTCTTTTTCATCTGGCAGGCGACACTGATCAAGGAAAGCTTCATTTCCGATCCGGTCGGCCCGAAGGTCTTTCCGATCATCATCGGGGTCCTGGTCGGCCTGTCGAGCCTGGCGATCTTCCTCAAGCCGGACGAGGAGCCGGAATGGCCCGAGTTCAGCCGCCTGTTCGAGGTCGGCCTGACCATCGCGGTGATGATCGCCTATGCCTATGCGCTGCCGACCGCGGGCTTCGTCGTCTCCACGGCCGTGGCCGCAGCCTATCTGTCCTGGCGGCTGGGGACGCCGCCGCTCAAGGCGGTGATGGCCGGAGCCGCCATCGCCATCGGCATTTATGTCATTTTCCATCTCATCCTGGGTCTGTCGCTCGCGCGCGGCCCATGGGGATTTTGAGGCAGGGTCATGGATACACTTAACGCACTTGCACACGGGTTCTCCATTGCGCTGACGTTCCAGAATCTCGGCCTGGCGCTGATTGGCTGTTTTCTGGGCACCATCATCGGCGCGCTGCCGGGTCTGGGGCCCTCAAACGGCGTGGCGATCCTCATTCCGCTCGCCTTCACCCTCGGCCTACCGGCGACGCCGGCGCTGATCCTGCTCACCAGCGTCTATTACGGCGCGATGTATGGCGGCCGCATCTCGTCGATTCTGCTCAACATTCCCGGCGACGAACCGGCGCTGATGACGACGCTGGATGGCTATCCGATGGCCAAGAAGGGCATGGCCGGGGAAGCGCTGGCTCTGTCGGGCATCGCCTCTTTCGTCGGCGCCTTCTTCGCGACCTGGGGCCTGGTGTTCCTGGCGCCGCAGCTGGTCAAGGTGGCACTCCTGTTCGGCCCGGCGGAATATTTCGCCCTGTTCGCGCTGGCCTTCGCCACGCTCGGCGGTATCGCCAGCCGCAACCAGGCCAAGGCGGCGCTGGCCGCGGGGCTTGGCCTCGGCATCGCCATGATCGGCGTGGACGGGCAGACCGGTGTGCCGCGGTTCACCTTTGGCGAGGTGCACCTTTATGACGGGATCGACTTCCTGGTGGCCATTGTCGGCCTGTTCGCGCTCTCGGAGGTGTTCATCTTTCTCGAGCACCGCGGCACGACCAAGGCCACGGGCGACGCGTCCGGCATCAAGCTCGGCCGTCTGACGCCGCCGCTCTCGATGCTCAAGCAGACAGCGCCGACCATGGCGCGCTCGACGGTGCTGGGTTTCATCGCCGGCGTGCTTCCGGGCGCGGGCGCTTCGCTCGGCTCATTCATCGCCTATTCCGTGGAAAAGCGGCTGGTCGACAAGAACAAGACCTTCGGCACCGGCGATCCGCGCGGCCTGGCGGCGCCCGAGGCCGGCAACAACGCCGCCGCGGGCGGCGCTCTCGTGCCGATGCTGGCGCTGGGCGTGCCTGGATCAGGCACCACGGCGGTGCTGCTGGCCATGCTGCTGGCGCTCAACATCACCCCCGGTCCGCTGCTGTTCACCAACAATCCGGATGTGGTCTGGGGGCTGATCGCCGCCCTGTTCATCGGCAACGTGATGCTTCTGATCATGAACATCCCGATGGTCGGCCTGTTCGTGCGGGTGCTTCTGGTGCCGCCGCGCTATCTGATGCCGGCGGTGGCGATGATCTCGTTCGTCGGCATCTACGGCATCTCCGGCTCGACCTTCGACCTGATGGTGATGGTGGGTTTCGGCGTGCTCGGCTGGCTTCTGCGCAAGCTCGAGGTGCCGCTGGTGCCGGTGATCCTGGGCGTGCTGCTGGGGAACCAGATGGAAGCCAACATGCGGCGCGCCATGACCATTTCGGACGGCGAGTGGAGCGCACTGTTTGCTTCGCCCCTGTCGATCGGGCTGTGGCTGTTCGCCTTCTTCGGCTTCATCCTGCCGATCATCGCCGGGCGGTTCTTCCGCTCCAAGCTGCCGCGGACGGACAGCGAGGCCGATCCGGATTGATGGCGGGGCGGCTGGCCAGGCCGCTGGCCGCTGACTAGGCTTGCGGCCGCGGGGGTGACTCCCGCGGCCGGTGTCTGCGCAAGCATGAAGGGGAGATTTACAGCATGGCGACGGGTTCGTGGCAGATCCCCCTGCTCACATTCGGCATTGCCATACTCGGCGCCGGGGCGACCTATGCGCTTGGTTTTCCCGCGCCGTTCCTGACCGGGCCGGCCATGGCGGTGACGCTCGCGGGACTGGTGGGACTGCGGACTGCCGCGCCGCCGCAAAGGGCCCGCGACGCAGTCTTCGTCATTCTCGGCCTGACCATCGGGCAGGGGGTGACGCCGGACGTGTTTGACGCCATGCGGGCCTGGCCGGTGACCCTTGCCGCGCTGGCCGCAAGTCTGTTCGCCATTATCTTCCTGACCCGGGCGGCGCTGATGCGGTTCTGGGCGATGGATCCGCTCACGGCGTTCCTGTCGTCCTCGCCCGGGCATCTGAGCTATGTGCTGGGGCTTTCCGAAGGGGTCAAGGCGGATCTCAAGACGGTCAGCATCGTCCAGTCGATCCGAGTCCTGGCCCTGACGCTGCTTGTGCCGGTTGCGGTGACCGTCACCGGACAGATCCCCGAGAAAGCGGCCGTCGGTCCGGCCGAAACCGAATTGGTCCCGCTTGTCGCCATGATTCTCGTCGCCGGGGTCGCGGGCTATCTGCTGCAGCGTCTCAAGCTGCCCGCAGCCTATCTGATCGGCGGGATGCTGGTCTCGATCGTGGCCCACGTCACCGGGCTGGTCGGCGGGGTGATGTCGTTCTGGCTGGCGGCGGCCGCTTTCGTCGCGCTCGGCGGGCTGATCGGCTCGCGGTTTTCAGGCGTCACCTGGCCCGAACTGCGCCGCGCCTTCAGCGCCGGGATCATGGTCACGGTGCTGGGCGTCATCCTGGCCGGCGGCTTCGGACTGGTCGCGCACTGGATCACCGGCATGGACCTGATGGTGATTCTGATCGCGTTTGCGCCGGGCGGGCTCGAAACCATGGCGGCGATGGCGGTGATCCTCGGCATCGACCCGACCTTCGTGGCCTCCCATCACGTGGCGCGACTGCTGATGCTGACGGCGATCGTGCCGGTGTTCCTGCTGGCTGGCCGGCGCGATTGATCCCGGCCCGCCGCTTTTTCCGGCTTTCGGCATTTTATTACATCGCCGCTTGCCCTATGTGGAGGGTGTCGAACGACAAACTGCGGAGTGCGATGTGAGCGTTAGCAAAGAAGACGTCCTGGCCAAGCTGAGAACGGTCAAGGGACCGGATCTCGAAGGCAATATTGTCGATCTCGGGCTGGTCTCGGAGATATTCATCGCCGATGCGAAGGTCTATTTCTCGCTGACCGTCCCCGCCGCGCGCGCCCAGGAGCTGGAGCCGCTACGCGAGGCTGCCGAGCGCGCCACCAAGACCATTACCGGCGTCAAGGGCGCCATGGTGGCGCTGACGGCGAGCCGCGATGCTGGCGCCGCACCAGCCGCCCCGCCACGGCCGGAGCCGCCGCGGGCGGCCCATTCCCATGCCCACGGGCATTCGCACGCGCCGGCGCAACCCGCCCAGCCGCAGGGCCGGGCGAAGATCGGGGTTCCGGGGATCACCACCATCATCGCGGTGGCCTCGGGCAAGGGCGGTGTCGGCAAGTCGACGACCGCGGTCAACCTGGCGCTCGGGCTTCAGGCAACGGGACTGAAGGTGGGCGTGCTCGACGCCGATATCTACGGGCCGTCGATGCCGCGTCTGCTCGGGATTTCCGGCCGGCCGGAGCAGCTCGAGGGGCGGATGCTCAAGCCCATGGAGAATTACGGCATCAAGGTCATGTCGATGGGCTTCATGGTCGAGGAAGACACGCCGATGATCTGGCGCGGGCCGATGGTGATGTCGGCGCTCAACCAGATGCTGCGCGAAGTGGCCTGGGGCGAGCTCGACGTGCTGGTGGTCGACATGCCGCCCGGCACCGGCGACGCGCAGCTGACCATGGCGCAGAACGTGCCGCTCGCCGGCGCGGTGATCGTGTCGACGCCGCAGGATCTGGCGCTGATCGATGCGCGCAAGGGTCTCAACATGTTCAACAAGGTCAATGTGCCGGTGCTCGGCATCGTCGAGAACATGAGCTACTTCATCTGCCCCGACTGCGGCGGAAGGCATGACATCTTCGGCCATGGCGGCGCCCGCGACGAGGCCACGCGGATCGGCGTGCCGTTTCTTGGCGAAGTGCCGCTGGCGATGCCTATTCGCGAGACGTCCGATTCGGGCCGGCCGGTGGTGGCCACGGCCCCGGACGGGCCGCATGCCAAGGTCTATCTCGAGATCGCGGCCCGGGTCCGCGCCCGGCTGGAAGAGCTGTCCGGGGACGGGGCGCGGGTGATGCCGGAGATCGTGTTCGAATAGGGCGATCAGCCTTCCCGGCACAGCTGCGCGAACAGGCCGAGCAGGGCCCGGTCGCGCGAATCGTCCTGCGGTTCGTTCTGCGAGGACGTGCAGGCGATGACCGTGCCGGTGTCGGGATCGCAATAGAGGAACTGGCCGTGAATGCCCGCGGCGAGGAAGGCGTTCGACCCGCCGCCCACCTGGTACCAGTTGTTGCGGTAACGGCCATGCGTGAGAAATACCGCCTGCGAGCCGCGGGCCCAGACATCGGCATCGCCATTCGTCTGCATGTCGTCGATCCAGCGCTGGGAGACGATCCGCCGTCCGTTTGCAATCCCGCCATCGACCAGCATCTGGCCGAGCGCCAAGAGATCGTGCGGGCGGCAGGAGATGCCGCCTGCGGTGCGCGGCGCGCCCTCGGGGTCGACCGTGATGAAGGCGTCGGCGGTGGCGCCGAGCGGCTGCCAGAGCAGCTTCGCGCAGAGATCCGGGAAGCGCACGCCCGAGGCCCGCTCGAGCACGATGCCGAGCATGTCGGAGTTGGGCGACAGATAGTCATGAACGCCGCCATGGGGGTGGCCCGGCTTCTTTTGCAGGCCGCACAGGAAGGACAGCATGGCTTCGTCATCGCCCGCGCATGAGGGCGGATTCCAGGACATCGCCCGGCGGTAGCGGGCATAGGCTTCCTGGGAGAGGTAGGATTCGTCGAAGTCTAGGCTCACCCGCATGTCGAGCAGATCCTGCACCGTGGCGTCGGCATAGGCGCTGCTGCCCGCCTCGGGAACGATCGAGCCGACCGCGGTGGAGGGATCGAGAACCCCCTGGTCCTCAAGGATGCCCGCAACCAGGGCGGTGATGGATTTCGAGATCGAGAACACCAGATGCGGGTCGGTTCGATCGACGCCCGGCGCGTGCCATTCGCAGACCGGCTTGCCGTTTCTTGACAGAAGGAAGCTGTCGGCTTCAAGCTGCACGAGCAGATCGGCGATGGACTGGCTGGCGCCCGCTGCGGCCGAACGGGACAGGAGATCCGGATTGCTGACCTCTGCGGGGAGGGACGCGCCGTCGCCGGCCTTGATCCGGGCGGAGCGCACCATTTCGGAAACGTGGCGGAAGGACCAGAAGCTAAACGGACGGGTGCGCCAGTTGGCGAGGTTGATGTCCTCGCGCGCAAAACCGTTCAGGGTCTCGAATTCTCTGGTCAATGCCATAATTTGCCTCGTATTGGCGGCGATGGAGGGAGCCGCCGAAAAAACATGAATGAAAGGGTTTCCTTTTTCTGGAAGCATTCTAAACTGGTAAGACTTCCGATTGGAAGGGCAGCCTGAGGACCGGAGCAAGAAAATGCGGTTGACACGCCAAACCAACTACGCGGTGCGCATCCTGATGTATTGCGCTGCCAACGATGCGCCGCTGAGCCGCATCGGCGACATCGCCAGGGCCTATTCGGTGTCCGAACTGTTCCTGTTCAAGATCCTGCAGCCATTGACAAAATCCGGCCTGATCGAATCGGTGCGCGGACGCAATGGCGGGATCCGGCTTGGACGCGCGGCCGAGAAGATCACGCTCCTCGACGTGGTCAAGGTGACCGAGGACAATTTCGCCATGGCCGAGTGTTTCGAGAATGACGCGACCGAGTGCCCGCTGGTTGATTCGTGCGCATTGAACTCGGCGCTTCGGAAAGCCCTTGGCGCCTTCTTCGAAGTGCTGTCGACCTATTCTATCGACGATCTGGTCAAGGCGCGGCCGTCGATCAATTTCCTGCTCGGGCTCGAAGAGAAGCCCGCGGCGTAAACCGCCTCTACAGCCGCAGGCCGATCTGCCGGCCCTCGTGGATCGCATAGGGCGCCTGCCTTGGCGCCGCGCCGTCGCCGATCTCGCTGAAACTGATGCCACGCTCCTGAAGTGCAAGCGCCAGACTGTTCTCCGCCCGGTTGGCGGTGGCGAAGACCAGCGTCTCGGCCTCGATGTCCATCTCCGTTCCGTCCAGAAACGACTGCACGGTGGCCGATGTTCCGGTCCACCTTGTGATGGCGCTTTCGACGATGAACCTGACGCCCAGCCTCGCGAGCGTCCGGCGCAGCGGGAAATCGGCCGCGGTGCGCTGCAGTTCCTTGCCCACCATCGGGTCAGGCGTCACAAGGGTCACCTCGTGGCCGTCCTCGGCCAGTTTCCAGGCGGTGCCACAGCCCTTCCAGTTGCCGCCCTCGTCGAGCACGATGACGTGCTTTCCGGGCCTTGCCTGCCGCGCCATGATCTCCTCGGTCGAGTGCACGCCGCCGTTTTCGAGCCCGGGAAGCGTCGCGAGATGCGGCATGGCCTTCTGGAACCCGGTCTCGGGCGGCAGTGATCCCGTGGCCAGGATCACCGCGTCGACCGCTTCGGCGATGACGTCGTCGGCGTCCATGTAGGCGTTGAGCCGCACCTCGACCTGGAGCTTCATCAACTGCCGCTCGTACCAGTCGATCAGATCGGTGATCTGGGCGCGGCGTGGCTGCAGGCCGGCCAGCCGGTACGCGCCGCCCAAATGGCTCGAGGCCTCCGCCAGCACCACCCGGTGGCCGCGCTCGGCGCTGACGCGGGCGGCTTCGAGCCCTGCCGGGCCGCCGCCCACGACCAGCACGGACTTGCGGCTTGGGGCGGGCGTGAACCGGTCGCCGCCCCATTCGGCCTCGCGGCCGGTCGACGGATTGACCACGCAGGAGATCCAGTAGTCGCGCGAGCGCCGGCCCCAGCACATCTGGTTGCAGGACAGGCAGCCGCGGATGTCCTCGGCTCGTCCCACGCGCGCCTTGTTGGCGAGATGCGGATCGGCGATCTGGCCGCGCACGATCGAGACCAGGTCGGCCTGCCCCTGGCCGAGCACGGTCTCGGCGTTTTCGGGCGTACGGATATGGCTTTCGGCTGTGACCAGCGCGTGCCGGACCACGCCCTTGAGCGTGGCCGCCAGATCGGCGCCGAGCTTTTCGGGATAGAGGAAGGTCGGCATCAGCTTGTAGAAATCGAAATAGCTGCCGGTGCCGCAGGTGACATAGTCGATCATCTGGTCGCGGTCGTGGCGCTCGACAATCTCCGATATGGCCTCGCGCTGCAGCGCCACCTCGACCTCGGGTTCGTCATTGACGGCGAGACCGATGATGAAGCCCTCGCCGCAGGTCTTGCGGATGCGGGCGATGATCTCGCGGGAGAATCTGGTGCGGTTCTCGAGGCTGCCGCCCCATCTGTCGTCCCTGTGATTGGACCAGGGCGTCCAGAACTGGTCGACCAGGCCGTGATAGGCGGCCCAGACCTCGACGCCGTCAAACCCCGCTTCATGGCAGCGCCGGGCGGCCTCGACAAAGCCGGTGATGGTCTCCTCGATCTCCGCCTCGCTCATGGCGTGGGAGCCGTCGCTGTCGTGGTAGCTCGGCATGCCCGAGGGCGACCAGGCGGGATGGAAGGCGTTGTCCTGATCGCCATGGCTGCCGATATGATAGAGCTGCTGGATGGCGACCGCGCCGTGCTCCTTGATGGCGTCGGTGACCTTGCGGAAATGCGGGATCACCGCGTCGTCGCCATGGCGGAAATTGCCGCGCGTGAGCACGGCGGCCGCATGCACCGGCATCGGCTCGACCACCACCATGGCCGCACCGCCCATGGCGCGCTCGGCATAGTAGGCGGCGTGGCGCTCGGTCGGCAGGCCTTCGACGGCCATGTTGGTGGTGTGGGCGCCGAAGACGATGCGGTTGCGCAAGGCGTGGCCGCGCAGGTCCACCGGCGAGAACAGTCTGGTGAAGCGGTGGCCGGTCATCCATGTCCCTCCCAGGACCCATGCTGAAAATCATGATAACAGCTCAAGTCCCGGATGCTGTGCCGCCTGCGAAGCGTTGTGGCCTTATTGCGCTTCGCGCTCAAACCGGTCCTGCCGGTCCCGTTGCGGAAGAACCCGTGAGGCTCGGGGTTGTCAGGGGAAACATGCTGTTTTAAACGATTAGAAATACGCAAGATCCCAGATGTTGAGCCTGAACTGGAGCGCGCCGTGAACACACTCACTCGGGACTGGTGGCGCGGCTGCGTCATCTACCAGGTCTATCCGCGCTCCTACCAGGACACGTCCGGTGACGGCGTGGGCGATATCCGCGGCATCATCCGGCGGCTCGATCACATCGCCTCGCTCGGCGTTGACGCGATCTGGCTGTCGCCCTTCTTCAAGTCGCCCATGGCCGATTTCGGCTACGACGTGTCAGACTACTGCGATATCGACCCGATGTTCGGCATGTTGTCCGATTTCGACGAGCTGATCGAGAAGGCCCATGCGAAGGGGCTCAAGATCATCATCGACCAGGTGATCTCGCATTCCTCGGACCAGCATGCCTGGTTCAAGGAGAGCCGGTCGAGCCGGGACAATGCCAAGGCCGACTGGTACATCTGGGCCGATCCCAAGCCCGACGGCACCGCGCCCAACAATTGGCTGTCGATCTTCGGCGGACCGGCCTGGGAGTGGGACAGCACACGGCGCCAGTACTACATGCACAATTTCCTGGCCTCGCAGCCGGACATCAATTTCCACAATGAAGAGGCGCAGAACGCCATCCTCGACACCGTCCGCTTCTGGCTCGACCGGGGCGTCGACGGGTTCCGGCTCGACACGGTGAACTTCTATTTCCACGACGCCCTTCTGCGCGACAACCCGCCGCTGGCGCTGTCGGCGGAGGACGGCAACTTCATGGGCGTGGATGCGCCCGACACCAATCCCTACGGCTTCCAGGACCATCTCTACGACAAGTCCCAACCCGAGAACATCGTGTTCCTGCAGCGGCTGCGCGCCCTGCTCGACGCGTATGAGGGACGCACCACGGTGGGCGAGGTCGGCGACGGCCGCCGCTCGCTCAAGACCGCGGCCGCTTACACAAACGGCGGCGACAAGCTGCACATGTGCTACACCTTCGACATGCTCGGCGCGGAGTTTTCCGCCGAGCATTTCCGCCGCAGCATCGCCAATTTCCAGTCCGTGGTGCAGGACGGCTGGGTCTGCTGGTCGTTTTCCAACCACGACGTCGAACGGCATGTCTCGCGCTGGAAGCAGCCGGGCGACGATCCGCGGCACATGGCCCGCTTCGCCATCACGCTGCTGACCTCGTTCCGCGGCTCGATCTGTCTCTACCAAGGGGAAGAATTGGGACTGGAGGAAGCCGAGCTCGCGTTCGAGGATCTGACCGACCCCTACGGCATCCGGTTCTGGCCGGCCTACAAGGGACGTGACGGATGCCGGACGCCGATGGTGTGGAACCGCGATGCGCACAATGCCGGCTTCTCCGACGCGCCGCGGACCTGGCTGCCGATACCGGACAGCCATCGCCAGCACGCGGTGGACCAGCAGGAACATCTGAGCGGGTCGACCCTGAGCCACTACCGCCACATGCTGGAATTTCGCCGGTCGCATGAAAGCCTGATCGACGGGCAGATGATGTTTCTCGAAACCAATGGCGATCTGCTGGCCTTCACCCGGGGCGAGGGCGCGGAGCGGTTCCTGTTCGTCTTCAATCTCGCCCGCACCGGGGTCGAGTGGACGGCGCCGTCCGATCTCGAGATCGCCGAAATTGTCCGGCTGCCGGGCTTCGCGCCCGGTCATGACGGCCGCACGGTTCATCTCGCCGGGCTCGACGCCTTCTGCGCCCGGCTCGCCTGAGGGCTGCCTCCCTCAGGGATCGATGATCTCGAAGGCGTCGACGTCGATCATGCCGCGGTCGGAGATCTTGAGATGCGGGATCACCGGCAGCGGCAGGAAGGCCAGTTGCAGGAAGGGCTCGTCGAGCGTGCCGCCCAGCGATTTGGCGGCGGCGCGCAACGGGATCAGCGTTTCGCGCACCCATTCATAGGGCCGGTCGCTCATCAGCCCGGCCACCGGCAGGGCGATCTCGGCCACGACCTTGCCATGCTCGGCCACGACGAAGCCGCCGCGGATCTCGCTCAGCCGGTTGGCGGCCACCGCCATGTCAGCCTCGGTCGCGCCGACGACACAGATATTGTGGCTGTCATGGCCGACGGTCGAGGCGATGGCGCCGCGCTGGAGCCCAAAACCCTGGACAAAGCCGGTGGCGATGTTTCCGTTCTTGCCGTGGCGTTCGCTCAGCTAAATCTTGAGGATATCGCGGGTGAGATCGACCTGCTTCTCGCCATTGTCGATGGCGAGATCGAGATCGCGCCGCTCGGTGATGATCTTGCCGGGAATGATGCCGATCACCGGCGTCCGGCTCGAATTCTTGCGCACGGTGAAGGAGGAAGCCTCGACCTTCGGCGCGCGCACGCTGTCGGTGCCGACAAGCGCGGTCACCGCGCGCGTGGCGAACAGGTCGTCGGTGACGCGGCGGCCGGCGGAAAACACCATCTTAGCATTGCACTCCTCCAGGCTGTCGAGCACCACCAGGTCGGCGCGCCAGCCCGGCGCCACCAGGCCGCGGTCCCTGAGCCCGAAGGCGCGGGCAGCCGAGATCGAGGCGGCGCGGTAGATCGCCAGCGGCTCGACGCCCTTCGCAATGGCGTGGCGGATCATGTAGTCGAGATGGCCGTGCTCGTATATGTCGAGCGGATTGCGGTCGTCGGTGCACAGCGCCAGGAACGGCGAATTGCGCTCGGTGATGATCGGGATCAGCGCGTCGAGGTCGCGGCTGACCGAGCCCTCGCGGACCAGCACATGCATGCCCTTCGACATCTTCTCGAGCGCTTCCTCGGCGGTCGTGGATTCGTGCTCGGTGCGGATACCGGCTGAGAGATAGCCGTTCAGCCCCAGCCCGCGCAACAGCGGCGCATGGCCGTCGATGTGGCCGCCCTGGAAGGCCTCGAGCTTGGCCATGCAGGCAGGATCGCGGGCGAGCACGCCGGGGAAGTTCATGAACTCGGCAAGGCCGATCACCTGGGGGTGATCGCGGAAGGGGAGGAGGTCCTCGATATCGAGGCGGGCGCCGGCGGTTTCGAGATGGGTGGCGGGCACGCAGCTCGAGAGTTGCACGCGGATGTCCATGATGGTCTGGACCGCGCAGTCGAGAAAATAACGGATGCCGGGCGCACCCAGAACATTGGCGATCTCGTGCGGGTCGCAGATCGCGGTGGTGACGCCGCGCGGCAGGACGCAGCGGTCGAATTCGTGCGGCGTGACCAGCGAGCTCTCGATGTGCAGATGGGTGTCGATGAAGCCCGGGACGACGATCCGGCCGGAGATGTCGATCTCCTTAAGGCCGGAGTAGCTCTCCAGCGTGCCGACGATCCGGTCACCACAGATGGCGATGTCGCCCTCGCGCAAGGCGCCGGTGGTGAGATCAAACAGCCTGCCGCCCTTGAGCACGAGATCGGCGGGCGCCTTGCCCTGGCCCTGGTCAATCATGTCGCCGAGTTTGTGGGTCATGGCTGGTTCCCTTGCTGTGTGCTCGAATCAAAACCGGCCGGCTTGGGAGCCGGCCGGTCAAGTCTACCTCAAACGGGCGATCACATCGCGTCGGTGATGGCCGACGTCCAGGCGCCTTCCGGCTGCTTGGTGATGATCTTCTGGTCGAGCAGCGCCTGGGCGGTCCGCTCATAGGCTTCCGGGATCAGCTTGGCATCGGGTTCACCGATCAGCTTGGCCACTTCGCCCATCATCCGCTTCTGGTGGTTCTCGTCCTGGCCGCCATTGTCCATGACGATCGAGGCTGCTTCATCCGGGTTGGCGATGGCGTATTCCCAGCCCTTCATCGAGGCCTTGACGAACTTGACCATCTTTTCGGCGAAGGCCGGATCGGCGAGCTTGTCTTCCATCGCGTAGAGGCCGTCCTCGAGCAGGTCGTTGCCCATCTCGGAGTAGTTGAAGACGATCAGGTCTTCCGGCTTGTAGCCGGCGTCGATCAGCTGCCAGTACTCGTTGTAGGTCATGACCGAGATGCAGTCGGCCTGCTTCTGGATCAGCGGCTGCACGTCGAAGCTCTGCTTGAGCACGGTCACGCCATCGGGGCCGCCTTCGGTGGACAGGCCGAGCTTGTTCATCCAGGCATAGAACGGATATTCATTGCCGAAGAACCAGACGCCGAGCGTGTGACCCTTGAAGTCGGCTTCGGTCTTGATCGGACCGTCGGCGGGGCAGACGAGCTGCATGCCGGCCTTCTTGTAGGGCTGGGCGATGTTGACGAGGCCCACGCCCTTCTCGCGCGCCGACAGGGCGCCGCCCATCCAGTTGACGATGACGTCGGCGCCGCCGCCGGCAATCACCTGCTCGGGCGCAATGTCCGGTCCGCCCGGCTTGATTTCCACATCAAGGCCGGCTTCCTCGTAGAACCCCTTGTCCTTTGCGACGAAGTAGCCCGCGAACTGGGCCTGAGCGACCCACTTGAGCTGCAGGGTCACCTTGTCGGCGGCGTGTGCCGCACCCGCCATCAGGGTCATGGCAAGCGCCAGTGTCAGTCCAATTGTTTTTTTCATTGACGTTCTCCTCTGGTTAAGGCCCCGGTCGATCATCTGCGATAGCTCGGATGCCAGAATGTGACGGTTCGCTCGAGAAGTGCAAGCGCCCCATAAAACAAAGACCCGACAACGGCTGCAAGGGCAATTTCCGCCCAGACCATGTCGAGGTTCATCCGACCCACTTCGGTCGAAATGCGAAAGCCCATGCCGACGACCGGCGTTCCGAAGAACTCGGCCACGATGGCGCCGATCAGCGCCAAGGTCGAGTTGATCTTGAGGGCATTGAAGATGAAAGGCATTGCGGCCTGTAGCCGCAGTTTCATGAGCACCTGCCAGTGGCTGGCGCCATAGGTGCGCATCAGGTCGCGCTCCATGTCGCCGCTGGCGGCCAGGCCCGCGAGCGTGTTCACCAGCATCGGGAAGAAGGTCATGACGACGACGACGGCGGCCTTGGACTGCCAGTCGAAGCCGAACCAGATCACCATGATCGGCGCGATGCCGATCATCGGCAGCGCCGAGACCATGTTGCCGATGGGAAGCAGGCCATTGGCGAAGAAGCGGAACCGGTCGGCGAGAATGGCGACGAGGAAGCCCGAAAGCGAGCCCACCACATAGCCGAACAGAACCGCCTTGAGCACGGTCTGGCGGAAGTCCGCCGCCAGGATCGGCAGCGAATTGCCGATCCGCACGCCGATGGCGGAGGGGGGCGGCAGCAGCACGAAGGGAATTCCCGCGCCCCGGACAATGCACTCCCACAGGATCAGGACCCAGATGCCGAACAGCACCGGCACGGTGATCGAGACAAGTCCGAATCCCTGGCCTTTGCTTCTGCCGTCGCCCGACAGCACGGTGACCAGCCGCCAGGCCAGAAGCCAGGCAGCAGTGAGGCTTGCGAAATACCCGGCCGTTGCCGTGCCGGTGGCTTCCGCGAGACCGGCAATCAGCAGGGCCGCCGCCGCGAAACTCGCCACCATCAGCACCAGCGCCTCCACGCCCGACGGCAGGCGCAGCATCGACAGGCATGCGCCCGCGATGAGGATCGCCGCCACGGCGAGGGAGTAGGGGGCGCTCATGCCGGCGGTAAAGGGCAGGGCGGTGAGACTGTAGAGTGTGGCGACGAGCGCTGCGAGCGCCTGCCAGTTGGGACGGAGCGCGCTCATGCCTGTCTCGCTCCCATCCTTGCATTGACCAGCCGGCCGAGAATGCCCACGAGGCTCACGAGCAGGATGGCGACAATCGAGCCGGCGATGAGGGCCGCGAAGATGTCGATGGTCTGGCTGTAATAGGAGCCGGCCAGAAGCTTGGAGCCGATGCCGGCCACGGCGCCGGTCGGCAGTTCGCCGACGATGGCGCCGATCAGGGAGGCTGCGATCGCCACCTTCATCGAGGTGAAGAAGAACGGCACCGAGGCCGGGATCCTGAGTTTCCAAAGCAGCTGCATTTTGCTCGCCGAATAGGTCCGCATCAGGTCGAGATGCAGCACGTCGGGCGAGCGCAGCCCCTTGACCATGCCGACGGCGACCGGGAAGAACGACAGGTAGGTCGAGATCAGCGCCTTGGGCAGAAGCCCGGTGACGCCGACGGCCGACAGCAGCACGATGATCATCGGCGCGACCGCCAGGATGGGAATGGTCTGCGAGGTGATGATCCAGGGCAGGAGCGACCGGTCGAGTGCGGGAACGTGGACGATGCCGATGGCGATGGCGACGCCCAGCGCCGTGCCCATGGCGAAGCCCAGAAGCGTGGCCGACAGCGTGATCCAGGAATGATAGACGAGGCTGCGCTTCGACCACGGCTTGACCGTCAGCGTGTTGGTCCACAGGTTCTCGGCCACCTGGTGCGGCGCGGGCATGGTGGGCTTGGGCTGGCTCATGGTCGCCAGCAGGAATTCGGCGCCGGTGCGGGTCACGTCGGTGCGGCGGTCGAAATCGCGCTGGAACGGGGCATTCAACGCATAGGCGGCGATGTACCAGGCAATGAGGATCACCAGCAGAATGGAGCCGACCGGCGCCAGCCGGTCCCTGAGAAAGCTTCCGCCGCTCATCCCTGCCTCCCCTGCGGCCAGACGATCAGCGTCACGGCGACGATGCCGAGCGTGATGCCGCCGATCTGCATGTTGGTCGGCCGCTCGCCGAAGATCAAAAGCCCGACGATGTTGATCAGCACCAGTTGCAGCACGGCCGACAGCGACATGGCGACCGCGAGCCCGCTTTCCTTCATCAGCCGCACCATCATCAGATTGCCGACCGAATAGAGCCCGATGGCGAGCGCCAGCAGCCAGATCGACGGCCGGTCGACATAGATCCTCAGGCTGCTGGCTGCGGCGAGGAAGATCACCATGGCGCCTGCGAGCCAGATCATCAGCGACGCGCTCATCATGCTGCGGCTCCCGGCCAGCGCATCAGCAAGGTCTGAACACCTTCCTCTGTCGCCTCGTTGCGCCCTTCCGGGACTTCCACCAGCCCTTCGCGCGCGTAAAAGCGCACGGCATCGCGGTTGGGCTCGAACACTGTCAGCTCAAACCCCTGCGGACGCGCGTGCTTGGCCGCGTCGAGCAGGGCCTTGCCGAGGCCCGCGCCGCGGGCGGAGGGGCTGAGATAGAGCGCGTGAATGAAACCGGCTTCCTCATCCATCGACAGGTAGCCCTCGATGGCGCCGTCATTCTCGGCGACGAAGATGGTCCGGCTGTCGAGCAATGCCGGGACAAACACCGCTTCGAGGGCGTCTTTGTCGATCGTCCGCGGCAGCCAGTCCGTGGCATCGATATAGGCATTGATGATCGCCGCGCAGGCGGGCAGATCACGGGCGGCCGCGCGGCGGACGACAGGCATCGCAGGCGCTTTGCGGGCGGCGCTATTCATCATAGCTGTGTCCCGCCTTGAGGCCTTCACGCACCTGGTGGGCGATCTTCAGGAACTCCGGCGTCTCGCGGATGTCGAGCGGCCGGTCGGGCCCGAGATCGCAGTCGATGATCTCGTGGATGCGGCCGGGCCGGGGGCTCATCACCACGATCCGTGTCGACAGGAACACGGCCTCGGGGATCGAGTGGGTGACGAAGACCACGGTCTTCTTCGTCTTGGCCCAGAGTTTCAGGAGCTGCTCGTTCAGATGATCACGGACGATCTCGTCGAGCGCGCCGAAGGGTTCGTCCATCAACAGCATCGCCGGTTCCACGGCGAGCGCGCGGGCGATGGAGGCGCGCTGCTGCATGCCGCCCGACAGCTGCCAGGGGAATTTCTTCTCGAAGCCCGCCAGGTTCACCAGTTCGAGATTGCTCCTGACGCGTTCGCTGCGAGTGGCGGCATCCAGCCCCATCACCTCGAGCGGCAGGCCGACATTCTTCTCGATGGTGCGCCACGGCAGCAGCGCCGCCTGCTGGAACACATAGCCATAGGCGCGCGCCAGCCGGGCCTGTTCCGGCGTCATGCCGTTGACGCTCATGGTGCCGCCGGTGGGTTGCTCCAGGTCGGCGATCACCCTCAGGAGCGTGGTCTTGCCGCAGCCCGACGGGCCGATCAGCGAGATGAACTCGCCCTCGGCAATGTCGAGCGTGATGTCTTTCAGCGCGTGGACGGGCCCGTCATTGGTCTCGAAGGTCAAGTCCAGATTTTGGGCGGAAATGACTGTCTCAGGCATGAAGTGCTGCTTTTTGTTTCATTGCGTTCCCCATTATGTTCGTCATGCCTGCCCTTGTCTTCCTTGGCAAGTTTTGTGCCGCATCACCCCCGGTTCGGTCATGGGCATTTCCCCAGCGGACCCCAGACGCTGAGCTCGTCGAAGTTGACCATATAGGTCGCATCCGGATTGCGCGAGATCGTGAACCGGGTCTTGACCGCGCCGCTCTCGCCTTCTTCGCGGCACAGCCCGTCCACTTCAAGAACCCCGTCCTTGTCGCCCGCCAGGGTCAAGCCGTCGCAGGCGCTTGCAAAGCTCGACACCTCGTCGGGCGTCAGCAGCAATTGCATGTCGGAGACGATCCTGCCGGTCCTGTGAAATTCGCAGCCCTCCGCATTGCCATAGGCGCCGTCAATCGGCAGCCTCTCGGCAAATGCCGGAGCGGCAGCGGTCACGGCAAGCAAGGCCGTGCCCAGCAGGCGGTCAGGAACGAAAGCGCACACGACCGTCACACCCCGCTTGCCGGAATGCCGGAGCGTTCGACCCTGCGCGGCGAGGTCAGCTCCTTCCAGGTCGACAGCGCGGTGTTGGTGGGCGTCACCGGTTCGCGCTTGATGAACTTGCCGTGGCCTTCCTGGGTCCGGATCTCGCCGTCATGCACGGCCACGTGGCCGCGGGTGAGCGTGTAGCGCGGCAGGCCCTTGACGTGCTTGCCCTCGAAGACGTTGTAGTCGATCGCCGACTGCTGAGTCGAGGCGGTGATGGTCTTGGACTTCTCCGGGTCCCAGACCACGAGATCGGCGTCGGCGCCGACCAGCACCGCGCCCTTCTTGGGATAGCAGTTCAGGATCTTGGCGATGTTGGTCGAAGTCACGGCCACGAACTCGTTCATGGTCAGCCGCCCGGTCGCCACGCCATGGGTCCAGAGCATCGGCATGCGGTCCTCGAGCCCGCCGGTGCCGTTGGGGATCTTGGTGAAATCGCCGACACCGAAGCGCTTCTGCTCGGTGGTGAAGGCGCAGTGGTCGGTGGCCACCACCTGCAGCGAGCCTGCTGCCAGGCCGGCCCAGAGTGAGTCCTGATGCAGCTTGTTGCGGAAGGGCGGGCTCATCACCCGGCGGGCGGCGTGGTCCCAGTCGGGATGGGCGTATTCGCTCTCGTCGAGCGTCAGGTGCTGGATCAGCGGCTCGCCCCAGACGCGCATGCCCTTCTGGCGGGCGCGGCGGATGGCCTCGTGGGCCTGCTCGCAGGAGGTGTGCACGACATAGAGCGGGGTTCCGGTCATGTCGGCGATCATGATGGCGCGGTTGGTGGCTTCGCCCTCGACTTCGGCGGGGCGCGAATAGGCATGCGCCTCGGGGCCATTGTTGCCTTCGGAGAGAAGCTTCTGCTGGAGCTGCGCCACCACGTCGCCGTTCTCGGCGTGGACCATGGCGATGCCGCCCAATTCGCCGACGCGGCTGAAGGAGGCATACATCTCGTCGTCATCGACCATCAGCGCGCCCTTGTAGGCCATGAAGTGCTTGAAGGTGGTGATGCCCTTGTCGCGGACCACGGTTTCCATCTCGTCAAACACCTGCTCGCCCCACCAGGTGATCGCCATGTGGAAGGAGTAGTCGCAATTGGCCCGTGTCGACTTGTTGTCCCACATGGTGAGCGCTTCCAGCAGCGACTGGCCGGGGGCGGGGAGCGCGAAATCCACCACCATGGTGGTGCCGCCCGACAATGCTGCGCGCGTCCCGCTTTCGAAATCATCGGCCGAATAGGTGCCCATGAACGGCATTTCGAGATGGGTGTGCGGGTCGATGCCGCCGGGCATGACATAGCAGCCGGTGGCGTCGAGCGCGGTGTCGCCCACCAGGTTCGGGCCGATCGCGGTGATGACGCCGTTCTCGATCATCACATCGGCCTTGTAGGTCAGGTCGGCGGTGACGATGGTTCCGTTCTTGATGACTGTGGTGCTCATGGCTGGTCTCCCCGGTGAAGGCGATGGTTTGCTCCCTCTCCCCGCCGGGGAGAGGGATAGGAAGGCACTGCGAAGCGAAGCTGAGCAGATGCCTGAGTTGGGTGAGGGGGCTCAAGGCGCCCCTCGAGGGCTGCGAGAATGGTGTCGAGAACGGCGCCGCGCTCGAAGACAATCTCATCATGCCAGAACCGGAGCACGCTGTAGCCGTTCCGTTTGAGCCATTCCGTACGTCGCTGATCGCCGCTTTCGTTCAAGGCATGCTGGCTGCCATCGAGTTCCACGACCAGCTTCTCGCTCCGGCAGCAGAAATCGCAGATGTAGGGTCCTACACGGACCTGCCGGGAGAAGCGGAAGCCGTTAAGGAGACGATTGCGAAGTTCTCGCCAGAGCAAATGTTCGGCGTCGGTGGGCTGTTTGCGCATCTGGCGCGCCAGCGTTTTGGTCGCGGGCATCGGCTTTGCGGCCAAGACCCCCTCACCCGGTCGCCGCACGGCGGCGCCCGACCTCTCCCCGGGGGGGAGAGGTACATCGCCTCCGACACTGTGGCTTTCCTCAATCATGCAACCCACTCACTCCGCATAGCCCGGATTCTCCCGATCGAGCACGATCTTCATTTCCTCGAAATGGGAGTATTCGGCGTCCTTGTAGACATCCCATTCGCGCGCCACCGATTCGGCCAGTTCGTCGCTCATGACGTTGAGCTCCTGGCCGGTCGAATATGCCAGAACCATGGTGCGGGCGGCGCGTTCGAGGTGGTACATTGCGTCAAACGCCTCGGCCACCGTGGGCGCCACGGTGGTGACGCCGTGGTTGGCCATCATCATCACGGAATGATTGCCGATGCAGGCGGCGATGCGCTCGCCCTCGGCTTCTTCCGTGGCGATGCCGCCGAAGCTCATGTCCATCGCCAAGCGGTTGAAGAACCGCGCGGTGACCTGGTCGATCGGCTTGATCGACGGGTCCTTCAGCGTCGCGAGCGTGGTGGCATAGGGCGGATGCAGGTGCAGCGCCACGCGGGCATGCGGCACCCGGCGGTGGATGGCCGAATGGATCGACCAGGCGGAGGGATCGGGCGCGTCGGGCCGCTTCATCGTCTCGGGATCATCAGCGTCGACCAGCAGCAGCTCGCTCGCCTTGGCGCGGGAAAAGTGCCGCCAGCGCGGGTTGACCAGGAAGGTCTTGCCGTCGGGCGAGACGGCGGCGGAGAAATGGTTGGCGACGCCCTCGTGCCAGTCGTAATGGGCGGCGAGCCTCAGGGCGGCGGCGAGATCGATGCGCAGCTGGCGTTCGTCGGTGCGGTCGATGGGCAAGATGTTTGAAGTGGCGTTCATGACATCAAAATCCTGTTGCTGGGGGTCGAGCTTTCGATGAACCTCTGCCGCAATGACCTCGAAAGGCGCGGTGCGAGCGGGCTCCCCGAGGATCCATTCTCACATGCTGCAACGGGCTTTGCACTTGAAATCATTGGCCCCTCCCGCCGATCCGTGATTTCTTTTTCGACCACTGGCGATATTCCAGCAGCAGGCTCTCGAGCGTGCCGAAAACCGGAACCAGGATCGCAAAAGTGGCCGATCTGAGATTCTGCGTCGCCACGCAGGCCTTGACCACGCGCTCCTGGTGCTCCGGCGGAGTCCAGATGCGGGCGAAGCCGATGAACTGGGACGAGACCTCGTGGCGCAGGTCCTCGATCCTGAGCCCGTGCGCCCTGAAGATGCGGAAGGCGGCGTAGAGCGCCATCAGGATGGAGGTCGCCAGGATCACCAGGAGCAGGATCATGTCGCCGCGATAGGCGCCGCTGAGCGCGGCGTAGATCCAGACCAGCACGGAAAACAGGATGAAGGACTTGGCGATCCGGAATGCGGTGCTCACGCCCTCCAGTTCCTCCCGGTAGCTCTCCTCGTTGGCCGCGTCGATCTCGCGCAGTTTCTTGTCGAACTCGTAGAGCCTCTGGTTTTCCTCGTCCGAATGCTCCGCTCCGCGCGCGTCGCGCAGGATCTCGAAGGCCGGGTGGATCAGGTCCTCGATCGCATCCCAGCCCCTCAGCGGAATGATGCCCGGCGGCAGATAGGCGCCGATGCGGTCGAAGCCGACATGGACGATGTGAATGGTGGTGAGGAAGACGAAGAGGATGAACAGCAGCGCGAAATCGGACACGCCCAGCAGATCGAAGATGGTCTGGTAGTTGGCGACGACCTGGTTGATCAGCTCCATGTCGGGCAGGAAGCCCTCGGCGGCCGAGCCGATGTCGGTGAATCCGGTCATGACGTAGAAGAACACCCCCGCCACGATGAGACGCGAGGTCATGAAATTCGAGAATCGGATGACGCTGTGCAGCAGCGCGTCTATGTCCATGACATCCAGACTTCCTGAATTGTTATTCCACCACCCCGGCGGTTTCCACCACCGCATGCATCAGCACGTCGCAGCCCGCGGCGGCCCATTCCTTGGAGATTTCCTCGGCCTCGTTGTGGCTGAGCCCGTCGACGCAGGGGCACATGACCATGGCGGTCGGCGCCACGCGGTTGATCCAGCAGGCGTCATGGCCGGCGCCGGAGATGATGTCCATGTGCGAGTAGCCGAGCCGCTCGGCGGCGTCGCGGATCGCCTTGACGCAAGTCTTGTCGAATTCCGGCGGGTTGAACTGGCCGACGATCTCGGCCTCGAAACCCAGGCCCAGCGCCTCGCAGAGTTTCGGCGCTTCGTCCATCAGCCGCTCGACCATGCCGTTCAGCGTATCGATCTCGTGGCTGCGGAAATCGATGGTAAAGACCACCTTGCCGGGGATGATGTTGCGGGAGTTGGGATAGACGTCGACATGGCCGATGGCGCCCACGGCATTGGGCGCGTTGTCGATGGCGATCGCATGCACCAGCTCGGTGATCTGGGCGAGGCCGCGGCCGGCGTTCTTGCGCATCGGCATCGGCGTCGAGCCGGTGTGGCTTTCCTTGCCGGTGACGGTGCACTGGATCCAGCGCAGGCCCTGGCCATGGGTGACGACGCCGATGTCCTTGCCTTGCGCTTCCAGGATCGGGCCCTGCTCGATGTGGAGTTCGAACAGCGCGTGCATCTTCCGCGCGCCGACCTGCTCGTCGCCCTTCCAGCCGATGCGTTCCAGCTCGTCGCCGAAGCGCTTGCCCTTGGCGTCGACGCGGTCATAGGCCCAGTCCTGCTCGTGGATGCCGGCGAAGACGCCCGATGCCAGCATGGCCGGGGCAAAGCGCGTGCCTTCCTCGTTGGTCCAGTTGACCACCACGATCGGGTGCTTCGTCTTGATGTCGAGGTCGTTCAGGGTCCGGACGAGCTCGAGGCCGCCCAGCACGCCCAGCACGCCGTCATACTTGCCGCCCGTCGGCTGGGTGTCGAGATGGGAGCCGACATAGACTGGCAGCGCGTCCGGATCGGTTCCCGGCCTGGTCATGAACATGTTGCCCATGGTGTCGACGCCCATGGTCATGCCGGCGTCCTCGCACCAGCGCTGGAACAGCTTGCGGCCTTCGCCGTCCTCGTCGGTCAAGGTCTGGCGGTTGTTGCCGCCAGCCACGCCCGGTCCGATCTTCGCCATTTCCATGAGCGAGTCCCACAGCCGGTCGGCGTTGATGCGAAGATTTGCTGCGGGTGCGGACATGGTCGTCTCCTTCTTTCGGTCGTCTCGGTCGTCTCGGTCAGCTCGGGAAGGTGAACACGGCGCCGGACTTGATGCCGTTCGGCCAGCGCGAGGTGATGGTCTTCAGGCGCGTGTAGAAACGCACGCCTTCGGGACCGTAGATCGAATGATCGCCGAACAGTGAGCGCTTCCAGCCGCCGAAGGAATGATAGGCCACCGGCACCGGGATCGGCACGTTGATGCCGACCATTCCGACCTCGATGGAATCGGAGAAGGCGCGGGCGGCGTCGCCGTCGCGGGTGAAGATCGCGGTGCCGTTGCCATATTCATGGTCGTTGATCATCTTGACGGCTTCGTCGAAGGTTCCGGCGCGGACCACCGAGAGCACAGGGCCGAAGATCTCTTCCTTGTAGATGGTCATGTCGGTGGTGACGCGGTCGAACAGCGTGCCGCCGACAAAATAGCCGTTCTCGTAGCCCTGCAGCGAGAAGCCGCGGCCGTCGACCACCAACTCGGCGCCTTCGCTCACGCCCTGGTCGATGTAACCCAGCACCTTCTGCTGATGCTGCTTGGTGACCACCGGGCCCATCTCTGCGGCCTCGTCGGTGGCGGGGCCGATCTTCAGCGCCTCGACCCGAGGCTTCAACTTGGCCACCAGCGCGTCGGCGGTGTTTTCGCCCACCGGAACGGCGACAGAAATCGCCATGCAGCGCTCGCCGGCCGAGCCGTAGCCCGCGCCCATCAGCGCGTCGGCGGCCTGGTCCATGTCGGCGTCGGGCATGATCACCATGTGGTTCTTGGCGCCGCCCAGCGCCTGCACGCGCTTGCCGTTGGCGGTGCCGCGCGAATAGACATACTGGGCGATGGGCGTGGAGCCGACGAAGCTCACAGCCTTGACGTCCGGGTGGTCGAGCAGCGTGTCGACGGCCAGCTTGTCGCCATGGACGACGTTGAGCACACCTTCGGGGAAGCCCGCTTCCTGGAACAGTTTCCAGGCCAGCATCGGCGCAGAGGGATCGCGCTCGGAGGGCTTCAGCACGAAGGTGTTTCCGCAGGCGACTGCGATCGGGTACATCCACATCGGCACCATGGCCGGGAAGTTGAACGGGGTGATGCCGGCAACCACGCCCAGCGGCTGGCGGTCGGCGATGGAATCGACGCCCGGCCCCACATTGCGGGAGAAGTCGCCCTTGAGCAGGTTGGGGATGCCGCAGGCGAACTCCACCACCTCAATGCCGCGGGTGACCTCGCCCAGCGCGTCGTCATGAGTCTTGCCGTGTTCGCGGCTGATCTCGCGGGCGATATCGGCCGCATGGCGGTCGAGCAGTTCCTTGAACTTGAACATGAACCGCGCGCGCTTCAACGGCGGCATGGCGCCCCAGGCGGGCTGGGCGGCCTTGGCAGAAGCGACAGCGGCGTTGATCTCGTCGACTGTCGACAGCGGCAGTTCGGCGATCTGTTCGCCGGTGGCGGGGTTGAACACCGGGGAGCGGCGGTCGGAGCCTGAAATGACGAGTTTGCCGCCAATGGCGTTTTCGATGATCTGCATGGTCATGCCAGTCCTTTGAGCACTTTGCGGAGTTTTTCGAACAGCTCGTCGATCTGGTCCTTCGAGATGATCAGGGGCGGCGACAGCGCGATGATGTCGCCGGTGGTGCGGATCAGCAATCCGTCCTCATAGGCCTTGAGGAAGGCCGAGAAGGCGCGCTTGGTCGGCTCACCGGCGATCGGCTCGAGCTCGATGGCGCCGATCAGGCCGGTGTTGCGGATGTCGATGACATGCGGGCAGTCTCTTAGCGAATGAAGCTGCTCTTCCCAATAGGGCGCAAGTTCGGCGGCGCGGGTAAGCAGGCCTTCCTCCTTGTAGGTGTCGAGCGTGGCGAGTGCTGCGGCCGAGGCGATCGGGTTGCCCGAATAGGTGTAGCCGTGGAAGAACTCGATCAGGTGCTCCGGGCCGGTCATGAAGGTGTCATGGATCTCGGAGGTGACGAACACCGCGCCCATCGGGATGACGCCGTTGGTCAGGCCCTTGGCCGAGGTGATCATGTCGGGCATGACGTCGTAATGCTGCGCAGCGAAGGGTGATCCAAGACGGCCGTAACCGGTGATGACCTCGTCGAAGACCAAGAGGATGCCGTGCCTGGTGCAGATCTCGCGCAGTTTCTTGAGATATCCTTTCGGCGGGATCAGCACGCCGGTGGAGCCCGCGACCGGCTCGACGATGACGGCGGCGATGGTGGAGGCGTCATGCAGGGTGACGATGCGCTCGAGTTCGGAGGCGATGTCGCCGCCATGCTCGGGCTGGCCCTTGGTGAAGGCGTTCTGGGCGGGCAGGTGCGTGTGCGGCATGTGGTCGACGCCGGTCAGCAGCGTGCCGAACATCTTGCGGTTGGAGACGATGCCGCCCACCGAGATGCCGCCGAAATTGACGCCGTGATAGCCGCGCTCGCGGCCGATCAGGCGGAAGCGGCCGCCATTGCCCTTGGCGCGGTGATAGGCGAGGGCAACTTTCAGCGCCGTCTCGACGGCTTCCGAGCCGGAATTGGTGAACAGGACATGGTTCATGCCCTCGGGTGCGATGTCGACCAGCCGGTTGGCCAGCTCGAACGCTTTCGGGTGCCCCATCTGGAAGGCCGGCGCATAGTCGAGTTCGCCCGCCTGCTGCGCGATCGCCTCGGTGATCTTGGGGCGGCAGTGGCCGGCATTGACGCACCACAGGCCCGCCGTGCCGTCCAGGATCTTGCGGCCGTCGGAGGTGGTGAAATGCATGTCCCTGGCGCCGACCAGCATGCGGGGGTTCTGCTTGAACTGCCGGTTTGCGGTGAACGGCATCCAGAAGGCGCGCAGGTCGTTGGGGGTTGTGTTGAGCCGGTTTGACATGGCTGGTTGCGCCTCCTGACGCAGGGGTTTCCCGATCCTCCAGTCAAATGCCATTTTGAAGGCTTTGTTTCCGCACAGAAGCTGTGGTACGAAATCTTGACTGTTTGATAAAACTCTAACAGGGCCAATGAGCCGGTCAAGGCCAATTCGCCGCGCCTGGCCCAAGGCGCCCACAGGCAAGGACGGCTGAATGCGGGTGCAAAGGGAACGCAGCAGGTGAAGGCACGGGCCACGGAAACCCAGCGCAAGACGCGCATCCAGACCGAGAACGAGGAGAAGATCCTCGATGCGGCGCTGGAGGAATTCTCCGCCCACGGGTTTCGCGGCGCCACCATCGACCGGATCGCCCAGCACGCGGGCATGTCCAAGCCGAACCTGCTCTATTATTTCCGGCGCAAGCAGGACATCTACGAGGCGCTGATCGCGCGGCTGCTCGACACCTGGCTCGAGCCGCTCAGAGAGCTTGACGCCATCGGCGACCCGCTGCCGGAGCTGCAGTCCTATATCCGCCGCAAGCTCGAGATGGCGCGCGACTTTCCGCGCGAGAGCCGTCTGTTCGCCAACGAGATGCTGCAGGGCGCTCCACGAATCAAGCGGCTCCTGCAGAGCGAGCTCAAGCCGCTGGTGGATGAGAAGGCCGAGGTTCTGAAAGGCTGGATGAAGGCAGGCAGGATCAACCCGGTGGATCCCAGGCACCTGATCTTCTCGATCTGGTCGACCACGCAGCACTATGCCGATTTCGATGTCCAGGTGCAGGTCATCCTCGGGCCGGACCGGGGCGCCGACGGCCGCTTCGAGGACGCTGCGCGCTATCTCGAGACGCTGTTCCTCGAC
The DNA here is from genome assembly GCF_030682515.1 of Hoeflea sp. Taxonomy (GTDB): domain Bacteria; phylum Pseudomonadota; class Alphaproteobacteria; order Rhizobiales; family Rhizobiaceae; genus Hoeflea. Next base: position 33,929 of record NZ_JAUXOD010000015.1, read on the forward strand.
GGTTTGCGGCCAAAAAACGCAGCCGGCGACGGGCCGCGCATTCGCACCTTGTGAGCGCCAGGCACTGACCTAGGCGATCAGGCCCACAGCGCGGCGGCCTTCCTCGGTCTTGAGCGAGAAATCACCGCCGTCATAGGGGCGCGCCGCGTCCGTTGTCAGCCAGGCGATCGTCTCTCCGACCCAGTCGGGCGAGATGTGCATGGACCAGTCTAGCTGGCTGATCGGATTGACGCCGGAGGTCTTGATCGCGCGCTGCATGTCGGTGGCCACCGTTCCCGGCGAGAGGCCGACGACGCGGATATTGTCGGCGGCGCATTCGGCGTGGGCGCAGCGGGTGAGCGAGAGCACGGCGGCCTTGGTGGCGCAATAATGGCTCCAGCCTTCCAGCGCGGACGAGGCGGCGCCCGAGGAGATGTTGATGATGACGCCGCCGCCCTGCCGCTTCATCACCGGAATGGCCGAGCGCAGGCCGTGATAGACGCCCTTGAAATTGATGTCGACCACCTGGTCCCAGGCTTCCGGGTCGGAGTCCTCAAGGCGGGCGATCGGGTCGATCACGCCAGCATTGTTGACCAGGATATCGAGACTGCCAAAGCTCTCCAGGGCCTGATTGACTGCATTCTCGACATCAACGTACTGGGCAACGTCGCAGGTGACGGCCAAGGCCTTGTCACCGATTTCCGCGGCTATCCGCGCGGTGTCGCGGGTCGAGCGCGCCGCCAGGACGACATTGGCGCCGTATCCCGCCATGATGCGGGCCGCCGCCTCGCCGATGCCGCGGCTCGCGCCGGTGATCAGGGCCGTCTTGCCGCTCAGGTCGATGCTCATGTCTCATCCTCGTTTTGATGCCGCCCTTTCTGGCGCGGATGGGACGAGCAATCAAGAGCGCCGGGCCCGAAAGTGCGCGGGCGACCGGATCGACCCGCAGGGGTCCGGGCCGATCCGACAGGATAGGGTCAGTGGCTTCCGCCACCGCCGCCTTCGCCTTCACCGCCCGGACGTTCGTCATCGACTGCGTCGGTGTTGCGCCGGTTGAAGGTGGAATAGGGGTCCCGCCTCTGCGATGTGGGGGTTCCTCCACATCCGGCCGCGGCCGCGGTGGAGGTCAGTCCGAGCAGCAGCGTGAGCCGCGAACGGTCGACCTTGGTGTCCTGATCTTCTTGCATGGCGAGTCTCTCCTCTCAGAAAATATCGATCTGTGCGCTCCATTCGCCTGTCCTGAAACTGGCAGCCTGGAGACGCCGTGCATTCGGCATCCGCGTCTATCGCGATCTGCTAAAACATCAGATCAAGGGTCGCCGGATCCGGCATTGATAAACATCAACAAACTTGCATGTGTCCGCCAAAAAATGCGCGGCGGGTTGCGGTGCCACGGGGATAAATCAAGAAATCTTGATAGATCACTGGACCTGGCGGGCCTGGTGCGCTAAGTCGGGTTCGTCGAACGCCAAGGGTATGGGAGCGATCATGAGCATTGTCATTCACCACAATCCGGGATGCGGCACGTCGCGCAATGTCCTGGAGATCATTCGCGCCTTTGCCGGAGAGCCGGTCGTGATCGAGTATCTCAAGACCGGCTGGACCCGGCCGCAGCTGCAGGGCCTGTTTGCCGCAGCCGGCCTGACGCCGCGCGAGGCGTTGCGGCAGTCCAAGACGCCGGCCGAGGAGTTGGGGCTGACCGACCCTGCTGTCAGCGACGAGGCCATCCTCGATGCGATGGTCGAGCACCCGGTGCTGGTCAACCGGCCGATCGTCTGCACGCCGAAGGGCGTTAAGCTGTGCCGGCCGTCGGAGGCCGTCTTCGCGCTCCTCGATGTTGCCCCGGGTACGACCTACACCAAGGAAGACGGAGAGGTTATCACCGCGCCATGAAGGACAAGATGCCGAACATTGATGCGGAGAGCTTCCGCCTGCCGGATGTGGACAGCCTGGCCTTGCCCGGCGAGGCGGGGCATCCGCCCCGGGTGCTGATGCTTTACGGGTCGCTGCGCGGGCGGTCCTACTCGCGCTTCCTCACGCTCGAAGCCCAGCGGGTGCTCGAAGCGCTGGGCGCCGAGGTGCGGGTGTTCGATCCGTCCGGGTTGCCGCTGGTTTCGGACGAAGCGGAAAAACATCCCAAGGTTCTCGAGTTGCGGGAGCTGTCGCTCTGGTCGGAAGCCCAAGTGTGGTGCTCGCCCGAGCGTCACGGCGCCATGACCGGGGTGATGAAGACGCAGATCGACTGGCTGCCCTTAGCGCCGATCGGCGGCGTGCGCCCGACGCAGGGGCGGACGCTCGCCCTGATGCAGGTCTGCGGCGGGTCGCAAAGCTTCAACACGCTCAACCAGATGCGCATTCTCGGCCGCTGGATGCGGATGATCACCATTCCCAACCAGTCCTCGGTCGCCAAGGCCTTTGCCGAGTTCGACGACGACGGCCGGATGAAGCCGTCGCCCTACTACAATCGCATGGTCGACGTGATGGAGGAACTGATGAAGTTCACGCTGCTCACGCGGGGGCGCTCGGCCTATCTGGTGGACCGCTATTCCGAACGGGTGGAGAGCGCCGAGGAACTTTCCAGGCGGGTCAATATCCGCTCGATCTAGCGCAGCCGTCTTTCCCGGGACCGGGACTATACCGCGCCGGTGTATTCGCCGCGTGCCGGATAGTCGTTCTTGATGGCAAAATCGAGCGCGCTGACCAGTTCCGAAAAATGCGGGCGGACAAACGGCATGGTCTGGACCGAGCCGTAGTAAAGCGTCTGCTGCGGCGTCACCATGAACAGGCCGGGCTCGGAGAACAGCGCCGGCTCCTCGATGCCGATCGAGGTCTTGCCGCGCGATGTCGAGATGTAGAGCCCCCATTCCCGCGCCTTGGCCAATGGCAGATCGTAGCCGAAGCGAAGGCTGTCGGCGCCGATCTTCTCTGCCATCTGGCGGGTGCGATCCTGACCGTCCGAACTGACGGCAATGGTCGCCACGCCGCGTTCGGCGAAGTCGGCGACGCGCTTTTGGAGTTCAGTGAGATAGGTGGCGCAGATCGGGCAGTGCAGTCCGCGGTAGAAGCAGATCACCGTTCCGCGGTCCGAGGCGTCGGTGGTCAGGTCGAAATCGCCGTGGTCAAGCGTCGGCAGTTTCAGATCCGGGGTTTTCTGGCGGGGGAGGAGCATGGGAAAGCCTTTCCATCGGGGTTGTGGACGCACTCTATCGGAACTAGGGTCTGAAAAATCCGATTTAACCGATGAAAACACCGAAATGGGCGACATGGACAGACTGACAACGCTGATGGAGCGGTTCACCCTGCAGGTGAAGCCCACGACCTTGAAGGCCGCCACGCTTGTGGTGACGTCGGACAGCGATGGCTCGCCGAGCCAGGTCTGGTTCGGGCGTGCCGGGCTCGGATCGCAGTTGCCGGCCGAAACGGTCCGGTTTTCAGCCGAAGTCGAGTGGGGCGGGGCTTTCAATCCGCTGCTGGCGGCACTGCCGGACAGGATCTGTTTCGATCTGTCGCGGGACCCCGAGGCGGCAAGTCTCATCGATCTGATGCTTTCGGAACTCGCGAAGGCCCGATGCGGATCTGCGTCGGTGGTCAACCGTCTTGGCGAGGTGATGGTCGTGCGCTTGCTGCGGGCGCAGATCGAGGCAGGCTCGACCGAACCGGGATTGCTCTCCGGGCTTTCGGATGCGAGGCTCAACCGGGTGATCGTCGCCATTCACGGCAACCCCGGGCGCAAGTGGCGCAATGAAGACCTCGCCGGGATCGCAGGTCTCTCGCTCAGCCGCTTTGCGGAGACATTCGTCTCGGTCGTCGGCGAAGCACCGGCGGCCTATCTGCGCCGGTGGCGGCTGTTGCTGGCGCGCCGGGATCTTCAGAACGGGGACCGGGTCGAGGCTGTGGCGCGACGCTATGGCTATCGATCACCGGACGGCTTCGCGCGCGCTTTCAGGCAGCGGTACGGGCAGAAGCCGCTCGAGATGCGCGGCATTCGACAGACTGGTCCGGCTGCCGGGTAGCTTATTGTTTCACGCAATTCCGGGCGCGAAACCGGTTCCTACTTTCGCTGGAATTGCTCTAAGGCTGGCGCCGGGCCCAGTCCCTGCCGATGTCCCTTATCAGATCGGCCATCGACGCTTGCCGCCAGCCTTTGCGGTCACCCTTGACGTAGCCGACAAGGACGAGGCCATGCTGCTTGCGGATCGCCGAAACGGCAAGGCTGTCGGGCATGATCGTGCGCACGCCGTAGATCTCGGTGATCGGCAGGTCGAGTTGCGGCATGACGCGGTGGATCAGTTCGGCGCAGAATGTGCAGTCGGTCGAATCCACGTTGAACAGGAAGTCGAACCTCATCCCAAGGGTGGCGACAAAGTCGAGCGCCGTCCTGCGCCGCTGCTGGAGACTGTCGAAGTGCGGTCGCAGGATCGCGACCGCGTCGGTGTTGAGTACGATGGAAGACGGTGACAGGTGCACGCCCTTGGCATCGGCCTCGATGAAGACATGACCGCTTCGGATCCTGGCCAGGTGTGGCTTGACCTCAGGAGATGCCGAGATGCCGAGACGTTGCAGGTCCTGTTCCGTGCCGAGATAGATTGCGGCATGTCCGAACAGTCCGGGTATCAACCGGCCCGAGCCTCTGCCCTTGGAACTGACCAGAACGATATCAAGCGGCTGCAGGACATCCATGACCGCGTCCTGCGCGGCCTGCTTGGACTTGAGGTGACCGCTGCGCCAGGCCGCATGGCTCAAGACCGTACCCAGCACCGGGGCAACCGTGCGCGCCATGTCGACAAACCAGCGTGGATAGTCCTCCATGTCGGTGCAGCACCGGGCAAGCGTGGCCTGCGACGGCGCGGCGGCGGTCGGTGCCGGAGCGGACCGCATGCAGCCTTGCGCGGCGAGCGTCAGCCCAAGCAAGGCCACGAGCAGGAGCGGACTGAGGATGGACCTCATAGCTTCCGGGCCAGCAGGACGGTGTGACATCCGCAATCCGGATCTTGCCTGACGAACTCAAGGATGCGCAGTCCGAGGCTTGCGAGCGCGGCATCGTAATCCTCGAGCGAGAGGCTCGCATGATAGACGGGATCATCGCCGACATGGCCCGCCACTTCGCCGGCTTCGGGGCCGACCGTCAGCATCAGCGCGCCCTGCGGCGCAAGATGGGCGTCCAGGCGCACCAGGGTCGCGCGCTGTTCCTCCGGTGTGAGATGAAAGAAGCTGTCCCAGCCGATCACGCCGTCGAAGGTCTGCCCCAGATCGATGCGGCGCAGATCGGCCTGCCGCCAGTCGCCATGGGGGAAGGCTTCGCGCGCCAGATCAATCATCGCCTGGGCCGCGTCGACGCCGGTGACGCGAAGGCCCAGATTCGCGAGATATGCGGCGATCGGGTCGCCCGACCCGCAGCCCGCATCGAGCACCGATCCGCCTTGCGGCAGCAGTGCGGCAAACCGGTCGAGCCAGGGTTTTTCCATCAGCGCCCGGGTTCGCTCGGCATCGAAGCGGGCGGCGTTGCGCTCGTAGATCTCGACCGTCTGGGTCGCCAGCACCGCGAGCGCCGGGATCCTGTCTCCCTGCATCAGCTCCGCGACGCCCGGCTGTAGCGGAAATTGTCCATGTCGGCCTCGATCCGGCTGAGCTCGGATTGCAGGCGACCTATGTCGCGCTCCATGTCGCGGATCTTCCAGCGGTTGGAATCGATCCTGCTCTGTGCCGCACGCGGATCGGGTGTGCCGGCGCGGATCAGTTCCTCGTCGGTCCGGATTTCCTGCTCGACGCCGCGGATGCGCGATTCCAGGCTGCTGATCTCGCTTTTCTTCTGATGGTGGAAGCGCCCGAGATCGTAGCCCTCGCGGAAGCCGGCATCGAGATCGATCGGGCAGACATTGGCGTAGGAGCCGCCCTGGCTGCCGACGGACAGGCCGTTCAGCGGCGTGCAGTAGCGCGGCAGGCCCTGCTGGTAGCCCTGGTACCAGAGCGTCTGGTCGGCGTTAACACCTGCCTTGGTGCAGGCCTGGACGTGCCGGGCAAAACGGTCCTGCGGGTTGTAGCCGGCCGCACCGTCCTGCTCGCCGATCACCCGCCAGTCGGCGACGGCGCATTCCTCCTTCGACATCGTCTGGCAGGAGGAGATGAGCGCGCACAGCGCGATGATCAGGAAGACACGCACCTTCATTTTGATCTCCGAAATACCTCGAAACAACCCATCGCAAGCAAACCCTTAAAAAAGACAAGGACCCCGTTTTGTCAACGGGGTCCTTGGTTTGGGATGCGTTGTTGTTCTATTCCGCGGCCTCTTTGGCCATCGGGTTGTTGGGGTGCGTGGTCCAGTTGGCGTAGCGCGGATCAATCGGCTTGCCGGTGCGCGGGTCGGAGCCCACGGTCATCTCCACCATGGTGATGCAGTCATCGACCGGGCAGACATTGACGCAGAGGTTGCAGCCGACGCATTCGTCGTCCATCACCTCGAAATGCCTGACGCCGTCGACCATCGAGGTGATGGCCTGGTGCGACGTGTCTTCGCAGGCGATGTGGCAGCGGCCGCACTTGATGCACAGGTCCTGGTCGATCCTGGCCTTGGTGATGTAGTTGAGATTGAGATACTGCCAGTCGGTGACATTGGGCACCGCGCGGCCCTGGAAGTCGGCGATCGTGGCATAGCCCTTCTCGTCCATCCAGTCCGACAGGCCCTGGGTCATCTCCTGCACGATCTTGAAGCCATAGGTCATGGCCGCAGTGCAGACCTGCACCGTGCCGCAGCCGAGCGCGATGAACTCGGCGGCGTCGCGCCAGGTCTGGACGCCGCCGATGCCGGAGATCGGCAGGCCGCGGGTCTCGCCGTCGCGGGCGATCTCGGCTACCATGTTGAGCGCGATCGGCTTGACCGCCGGGCCGCAATAGCCGCCATGGGAGCCCTTGCCGTCAATGGTCGGCACGGGGGCGAAGTTGTCGAGATCGACCGAGACGATCGAGGAGATGGTGTTGATCAGCGACACTGCGTCGGCGCCGCCCGCCTTGGCCGCCCGCGCCGGATAGCGGATGTCGGTGATGTTGGGGGTGAGTTTCACGATCACCGGCATCTTCGAATAATGCTTGCACCATTCGGCCACCATCTGGATGTATTCGGGCACCTGGCCGACGGCGGCGCCCATGCCGCGCTCGCTCATGCCGTGCGGGCAGCCGAAATTCAGCTCGATGCCGTCGGCGCCGGTGTCCTCGACGCGCGGCAGGATCGCCTTCCAGCTTTGCTCCTCGCAGGGCACCATGATCGAGACGACCATCGCCCGGTCGGGCCAGCGCCGCTTGACCTCGGCGATTTCCCTGAGGTTCACCTCGAGATCGCGGTCGGTGATCAGCTCGATGTTGTTGAGGCCCAGCAGCCGGCGATCGGGACCCCAGATCGCGCCATAGCGTGGGCCGTTGACGTTGACGACCGGCGGGCCTGCCTCGCCGAGCGTCTTCCAGACCACGCCGCCCCAGCCCGCCTCGAAGGCGCGCTCGACATTGTAGGCCTTGTCGGTGGGCGGGGCCGAGGCCAGCCAGAACGGGTTGGGCGACTTGATGCCGATGAAATTGGTGGAAAGGTCAGCCATGATATCTTTTCCTCCGTCAAGCCATCAGGGCTTTGTGAATGCTCTGAGCTGCGATCTTGCCGTCCTCGACGGAGACCACGGTCAGGTCTTCGCCGCCTGCGACGCAGTCGCCGCCGGCCCAGATCTTGGGGTGCGAGGTGCGGCGGTCGTCGCTGACCCGGATGCGGCCCTTGTCGAGTTCGACCGAACCGGCCAGAGGTCCTGAATCCGGCGTCTGGCCGATGGCCTTGAACACCTGGTCGGCTTCAAGCGTCACCAGCTCTCCGGTGCCTGAAAGCTTGCCTGCGGCATCGAGCGCGGTCTTCTCGAGCGTGATTGCGGATACCGCGCCATCGGTCACGTGCAGGCTCCTGGGCGCCAGCCAGTGGCGGATGACGACGCCGTGGGTCTGGGCCAGTTCCTGCTCATAGAGCGAGGCGTTCATGTGCTCCTGGCCGCGCCGGTAGGCGATGGTCACCTCCTCGGCGCCGAGCAGTTTCGACTGGACCGCTGCATCGATGGCGGTCATGCCGCCGCCGATGACGACAATCCGCCGGCCCACTTCCAGCAGCGACAGATCCTCGGCCTGGCGCAGCACGCCGATGAAATCGACCGCGTCGATGACGCCCGCGGCGGATTCGCCCTCGAGGCCGAGCGCGTTGACGCCGGGCAGGCCGAGGCCGAGAAACACGGCGTCGAAGTCCTGGGGCAACTGGTCGAGCGTGATGTCGCGGCCGAGCGCCTTTCCGGTCTCGATGGCAATCCCGCCGACCTCGAGAATGAAGCCGACCTCGTCCTGGGCAAAGTCATTGGTCGTCTTGTAGGCGGCGATGCCATATTCGTTGAGGCCGCCAGCCTTCTCGCGCGCTTCGTAGATCGTGACGTCGTGACCGAGGCTCGCCAGCCGGTGGGCGCAGGACAGGCCCGCGGGCCCGGCGCCGACAACGGCGATCTTCTTGCCGGTGGCGGCCGCGCGGGTGAACGGATGCGGCTGCTCGCGCTCCATGAAGGTGTCGGTGGCGTAGCGCTGCAACAGGCCGATCTTGACCGGCTTGCCTTCGGCCACTTCCCGCACGCAGACTTCCTCGCACAAGGTTTCCGTGGGGCAGACGCGGGCGCACATGCCGCCCAGGATGTTCTGGTCGAAGATGGTCTTGGCGGCGCCCACGGGATTGCCGGCCTGGATCTTGCGGATGAACATCGGAATGTCGATGGAGGTCGGGCACGCCGTCATGCACGGCGCGTCGTAACAGAAATAGCATCTGTCCGCCTCCACCAGCGCTTCGTGCGGCGTCAGCGGCGGGTGGATGTCGGAAAAATTGTCGGCATAGTCGGCGCTGGAAAGACGTTGCGCCTTCACATCGGCGGATTGGGTTGCTGTCATCCTCTGGACCCCTCGTTTCGAGATCTTCTTGTGCGGACTGGTGTGGCGCAACTCCTCAGTGTCGCCATCGCCGCGATAGGGGGAGAATGAAGCGGTTTTATCAAAAGGTCAAATTTTTTATCGGATGATAAATATTCAACCCGACGGCCGCGGATTGCACTTCCTTGCGGGTCCGGTATTGATGCTTCAAAGACCGGAGACAGGCTGTGACCGATTACCCGATAACCGATTATGACGACGCCTATGCCAATGGGGCCTATATCGAGGGCGCTGCGGACTATCCGCCGCGATGGGCGGCGCTGGCGCAGGACTTTCGCGACGGACTGGCCGCATCGGGGCGGGCGAGGCTGGATCTCGCCTACGGGGAAGGGGCGCGCAACCGGCTCGACCTGTTCCTGCCGGAAGGTGACCCCAAGGGTCTCGCGGTGTTCGTCCATGGCGGCTACTGGAAGGCCTTCGACAAGTCGGTCTGGTCACACCTGGCCACCGGTCCGCTGGCGCATGGCCTCGCGGTGGCGATGCCGGGCTACACGCTCTGTCCGGACAACCGTATTGCCGGCATCGGCCTAGAGATCGCGGCCGCCATCAGCCTGGCGGCGGAGCAGGTCGCCGGGCCGATCCGGCTGACCGGCCATTCGGCCGGCGGGCAACTGGTCACGCGGATGATCAGCGGCAGGGCGCTTCTGCCCGAGGCGGTTCTGGCCCGCATCGTCGGAGTTACCTCGATCTCCGGCGTTCACGACCTGCGTCCGATCATGAAGACCCAGATGAACGACATCCTGCACATCGATGCCGAGGAAGCGGTCACGGAGAGCCCGGTGCTGCTCGCCCCGCTCGCGCCCGTTCCGGTGATGGCCTGGGTGGGCGCTCAGGAGCGGCCGGAATTCGTCCGCCAGAACCGAGCACTCTACGAGATGTGGCGCGGATTGGCGACGCCCATGTCCATGCATGAGGAACCGGGCAGGCATCATTTCGATGTGATCGACGGCCTGGCCGAACCCGAGCATCCGCTGTGCCGGGCTTTCGTCGGGCTGGACCCGCAGGCAGGCTGAAGCTGGGCCGTCGGGAAGGCCCGTTCGCGACCGGATTAAGCAAATGTTCACGGCGAAGACCTAGTCTGACGCCCACAGCTTCTGCATTGCGGCCATCAGGGCCGTCCGTTCCCGATCCCCGAATCCGGAAAACAGCCATGACGCACCCCAGGGCCATGATCGGCCTCCTTGCATTGCTGGCCTTGCCCGCACTTGAGACCGCTGCTTCAGCCACGGAACTGCTGCCTGACCCCGCCTTCGCGAAGTCTGCGCTTGCCGGCGACTGGTGGGCCACTCCCAACATCAAAGTCGACTACAAGGCCGGCGCGCTGTGCGGTGTCGTGGAGGGCGGCACGAAGGAGCCGTGGGACGCTCTCGTCGGGTTCAATGGCCTCGGCCTCACACGGGGCGAGGCCTACCGGTTGTCGATCAGCGCTTCGGGCAATCCGGAGGGGCCGATGCGCGCTCTCGTGCAGAAGGCAAGCGAGCCCTGGACGCCGGAAGGCGAGATCAGCCGCAGGCTTTCTTCCGACAAGCAGGTGTTGAGCGAAGACTTCGTTGCCGGCGAAAACCAGAAAGCGGCGCAGCTCGTGTTCCAGCTCGGCGGATCGCCCGCTGCCTGGCGGTTCTGTTTGCACTCGGCGTCCCTGCTTGCAGGCCCGGCCGCGGCAGCGGAGGCGGGCGGCGTTCCGGCGATCCGGGTTAACCAGACCGCCTATTTCCCGGACGGGCCCAAGCGCGCGACGCTGGTGCACAAGGCGGACGCCCCGCTCGACTGGACACTCGTTTCCTCCACCGGCGAGAGGGTGGCCGCGGGCCAGACCCGGCCCCATGGGCTCGACCCATCCTCGGGCCTCAAGGTGCAGAGCATCGACTTCAGTGACTTTGCCCAGGCAGGCGATGGCTACCGCCTGCTCGTCGGCGGCGAGACCAGCCCGCCGTTTTCGATCTCGTCCGACGCTTATGCCCCCCTTCGCACCGACGCGCTTTCCTATTTCTACAAGGTCCGCAGCGGCATCGAGATCCGGGAGGACCTGGCGGGCGAGGGCTACGGGCGACCGGCCGGGCATCTGGGCGTCTCGCCCAACCGCGGCGACACTTCGGTCGGCTGCCTCGATGCCAGAACCGCGCGCAAGATCTACAGCGAGGCCTGGAGTTGCGGCTACAGGCTCGATGTCGCGGGCGGCTGGTACGATGCGGGCGATTTCGGCAAATACGTGGTCAATGGCGGCATCGCCACTGCGCAGCTGCTCGGCGTCTACGAGCGGGCGCTGAATTTCAGCCGCCGCGCGTCGCCGGCGCTGACCGACAGCCTGCTCAGCATCCCCGAAGCCGGAAACGGCGTTCCCGACATTCTCGATGAGGCGCGCTGGGAGCTCGATTTCCTGATGTCCATGACCGTGCCCGAGGGAGAACCCCTGGCCGGCATGGCGCATCACAAGGTGCATGGCGCGAGCTGGCCGTCGGGTCCGCTCATGCCGCATCGGGACGACAAGGCGCGGGTGCTGCACCGGCCCTCGACCGCGGCGACGCTCAACCTGGCGGCGGCCGCGGCGCAGGGCGCCCGGCTGTTCGCGCCGATCGACGCCGCCTATGCGGACCGGCTGCTGGCGGCCGCCGTCCGCGCCTATCGGGCGGCGGAAGCCAATCCGGCGCTGTTTGCGCCCTACAGCGACGGCAGCCATGGCGGCGGCGACTATCAGGACGACAATGTCTCGGATGAATTCTACTGGGCGGCGAGCGAGCTCTTTCTCACCACCGGTGACGAGGCCTGGCTCAAGCGTGCCAAGGCCTCGCCGCACTGGTCCGGCCCGGTGTTCCATCCCGACGGGTTCAGCTGGCGCTCTGTCGCCGGGCTCGCCCGCATCCACTTGGCCGCGGTGCCGTCGAGGCTGCCCGAGCGCGATCTCACGGCTGTCCGCGCCTCGGTCAGGGACGCCGCCGACGCCTATCTCAAGGTGCAGGCGCAGGAGGCCTTCGGCTTCATGTACAGGCCCGACGCCGGTTTCGGCTGGGGCTCGAACCAGTCGCTGATCCAGAACATGATCGTCGTGGCCACCGCCTATGACATCACGGGCGACAGGCGCTACCTGCAGGCGGTGCGCGAGAGCATGGATTACATCCTCGGGCGCAACGCTCTGGGGAATTCCTATGTGACCGGCTACGGTACGACCTATTCGAAGAACCAGTTCTCCTACATGTTCTCGGCCTCGACAGATCCCTCCTATCCGCCGGTGCCCAAGGGCGCGCTCGCGGGCGGGCCCAACAGCGGGCTGGCCGACGACTATGCGATCCGCAAGCTCGAGGGATGCGCCCCGCAGGCCTGCTATGTCGACGATTCGCGCTCGTTCTCGACCAACGAGATCGCCATCAACTGGAACGCGCCGCTCGCCTGGATCGCCTCGTTCCTGGCGGACGCGCGCTAGCCAACGGCGGACGGTGCAGGCAACCGCATCTTAACGCGGGCAGGGTAGGGTCCGGGGCAACAGTTTGCCGGGACCCGAGACCCATGACCAAGATCGCCCTGATCGGCACAGGCTTCGTCGCCGACTACTACATGACGACGCTGGCCAACTATCCCGAACTCAGACTGGCCGGGGCGTGGGACCGCGACTCCGGCCGGCTCGGTGAATTCTGCCGGTTTCACGACGCGCGCGCCTATGGCTCGCTCGAGGAGTGCCTGGCCGATCCGGCCGTCGAGATCATCGTCAATCTGACCTCGCCAGAAAGCCATTACGCGCTCAATCGCGCGGCGCTCACCGCGGGCAAGCATGTCTATTGCGAAAAGCCGCTGGGGATGAGTTTTGATGAAGCGCGCGAAGTGGTGGAGCTCGCCGCGCGCAAGGACCTCGTGGTCTGCGGCGCGCCGGCCAATGGCCTGTCTGACGCGCTGGAGCTCACCCGGAGCCTGATCGCCGCCGGAGGGATCGGGACGCCGCGGCTCGCCTATGCCGAGATGGAAGACGGTCCGGTGTTCAGGGACAACTGGAGCAAGTGGCGCTCCCGCTCCGGCGCGAAATGGCCGGGGCTGCACGAGTTCGAGATCGGCTGCACGCTCGAGCATTCAGGCTACGGCCTGTCCTGGCTGGTGGCGCTGTTTGGTCCGGTCGAGAAGGGGCAGGTGTTCTCGGCGCTGACATTCCCCGACAAGGGGCCGGGCACATCCGGACTGGCGCTGGCGCCGGATTTCTCGGTGGGCTGCTTGAGCTTCCGCTCGGGCGTGACCGCGCGGCTGACCTGCGGACTGGCCGCACCACGAGACCGGTCGCTCACAATCATCGGCGATGAGGGCACGCTCGTCGTGCGCGACCTGTGGGACGACCGGTCGCCGGTGCATCTAAGCCGGTTCGATGGCAAGCCGCCGCTTCTCCAGCGCCTGGCGGCGCTGTTCGAGCGCCAGCGCGGACGCGTGCTGCCGCTGAGGCTGACCCATGGAAGGCCGGTCGCCTACAAGGCACCCGCCAAAGCGCGCAGCCTCTCGGCGTTTCCGTCGCGGATCGACTTTGCCCGCGGCATCGCGGTGATGGCCCGGGCGATCGATGCGGGCGAGGCGCCGTTCTTCTCGGGCGAGCGGGCTTTGCATCTGACCGAACTGGCGCTGGCGCTCAATGACGGCGCGGGCAGCTTCACGCCGCGGTCGGGCTTCTGAGCCTCAAGGTTTCCAATGGGCCGACGGCGGCGATGACAGCACGGTCTTGATGATGCGCAGCGTGGCGACGGTGTCGTCGAGCGTGTTGTCGGCCTCTTCGCCCAGGCCCTGGCGGATGGCGTCGGAGGCGGCCTCGATCTCGAACTGGAGCCCCGAGCCGTCGAAGCGGAAATCGTGGCGCGTGACACCGGGAAGCGGAAGGCTGCGTGCCAGTCTGCGGCGGATCCGGCCCGCCGTCTCGCCGGGCGCAGCCAGGTCGGCGATGCGGCGCGAGGGGTAGATCCCATAGCCCGAGGCCTTGATGAAGGGTGCGTCGAGCACCAGGAGACCCCGGCTGCCCTCGATGATCAGGCGGTTGGAGCCGACGCGGTCGAAACCGCAGCGGATGTCCGCCTCAATCGTCCCGAATCGCAGGCGAAGCGAGGCCGCCATGTCGACGCCCGAGGGCGCGGCCGTCCAAGATCCTTCGACGGCGTCGGGGTCGCCCAGGAAGAAGCGCGCAAGCGAGACCGGGTAGACGCCGAGATCATGGAGCGATCCGCCGCCCTGCGCGGTGTCGAAGAAGCGGCTCCGCGGATCGTAGGCGTGGGTCCAGGCGATCTCCGCCTCCAGTCTGCGGATGTCGCCGATGACGCCCTGGGCAAGCGCCATGCGCGCGGCCCTTATCGCGGGCAGGTAGCGGCTCCACATCGCCTCCATGACAAGAGTTCCGGCGGCCCGTGCCGCGGCCTGGATCTCCAGCGCGTCAGCGAGACTGGCGGTGAGCGGCTTTTCGACCATCACCGGCATGCGCGTGGCAATGCACTCCAGCGTCTGGGCGCGATGGACCATGTTCGGGGTGGCGATATAGACGGCGTCGACGGCCCCCGCGTCGATCATGGCGGTGAGAGAACCGTAGGACGCGACAGCATCGGACTGTTCCCGCGCGAAGCCTTGCGCCCTGGCGGGATCGCGCGAACACACCGCTGCCAACGAAGCGCCCCTGGCATGCTGCATGTCGGAGGCGAATTGCCGGGCGATGGCTCCGGTGCCTGCGATGCCCCAACGGATAGTTTTTGGCTGTGTCATGGCCTGACTATGCAGGTCATCGGTAAAGGCCGGGTTAGCTCCGCAGGATCACCAGGGAAGGGCGTCGCCCTTGTAATCGAAGAACCCGCCCGTCTGGGCCGGGCCAAGCCGGTCAAGGACGCCGAGCAGCAGCGGCGCGGCGTCCGCAGCGGTGCGGACCTTGAGCCCGTTCTTGGCAAAGCCCGAGGACAGACCGGTGTCGACCGTGCCCGGATGCAGCGCCACGCACACCGCGTCTGGCCGCCTGCGCGCCAGTTCGATCGCGGCACTGTGGACCAGCTGGTTGAGCGCCGCCTTGGAGGCGCGGTAGCTGTACCAGCCGCCGAGCGCATTGTCGCCGATCGAGCCGACCTTGGCCGACAGCGTGGCGAACACGGTCTTCCCGTCTTTCGCCAGCAGCGGCAGGAAATGCTTCATGAGAAGCGCGGGGCCGATCGCATTGATCGCAAAGGCATGGGCCATGTGGGCGGGCGTGATCGCGGCCAGCGTCTTTTCGGGCTTGAAGCCGCAGCCATGCAGGAAGCCGGTCGCGTCGAACACCAGCCGGAGCTCAAGCCCGCTTTCGCCCATGGCAGCCGCCGCGCGGATGATGGTTTGTTCGTCGAGCAGATCGATGTCGGGCTCCGAGACGCGGGACAGGCCGATCACCCTGGCGAAGGCGCCGGATTGCTTGAGCGCCTCGACCACGGCTTCGCCGATGCCGCCGGTGGCGCCGACGACAAGGGCCAGTCCGCCGCGGGTCAGACTGTCCATGCCGCGCGGCCTCCGGTCTGGATTTCTTCGTGCCTTGCCAGGTGGCGGGTGCCGCGCATCAGGCCGCCCGCCCTGACGGGCGCTGGCCGGTGTCTTCGATCATCTTCTGCTGCATGAGCTGCCCCTGAACCGACCCAGCAATGCCACGGCACGACTGGCGCCGCAAGCCGGCGAACGACCGGCGCAAGGTCGGAGCAAGTTTACATGGGCACTGTGGACTGCGACCGGCGGCATGGCAGGGATGTTCCTGCTGTCGCTTGACGGGCGTTGTCTCCGCCGGATGACGCCCGTCTGCCATTCCGGCGACGCCTCGCCGTTGCGTCCGCGCCAACAGCAATCAATCCCGGGTCTTCGGGGTCTACAGTGTCGGGTGCAGGAGATGCTCTCTCGACTGCCGGTCCGGCACGGATTTACTTGCGCCCGGTGCAAGCCTTAAGGACCGGGCACGCCCCCGGTCGTGCGCCTCTCCAACTGCCGTTACTTGGGGAGTCCCCAAAATTTATCAGTAACAAATTGCTAACCCGACCTATTCATGAGGCTTCGGTTTCGGCGTGTTTCGGAGGACGGCAGATACATTTCTTGTGAGTTGGACAAGCAGTGATCTGTTGCGCCTTTTTCATCGCAGGGGGGTCGGGGCTTGGCGGGTTGAAGGATGGG
>NZ_JAUXOD010000019.1 GCF_030682515.1 Hoeflea sp.
CCCATCCTTCAACCCGCCAAGCCCCGACCCCCCTGCGATGAAAAAGGCGCAACAGATCACTGCTTGTCCAACTCACAAGAAATGTATCTGCCGTCCTCCGAAACACGCCGAAACCGAAGCCTCATGAATAGGTCGGGTTAGAGTAGGTCATTGAGAGAGGAGGGGATGTTTAATCATCTCCCCCTCCTTCAGCTCTTAAAGACCGACTTCAAGACAACCAGAAGCCAGCTTGTTGAATTACCCTGCCATAAGATAAGGGGTGTCCTTTAGGTATACACATCAAGGGTGTTCAATGTGACTGCCTCCCCGGCAACATTCATCAAGTGTCTCCGCTAATGGGGGGAGGATGAATATCCCCGCCTCTTCACCTTAGGGCAAGCCTAGAGACTAGCAGGGGTCTAGAGCCGGGCGTTCTGCATGAGGCCAGCAAGGGCCTAGGGAACCCGCCAAGATACCCACCCCAGGGTATGCGGACCCGTGACATAGAATCAGTAATGGCTTCAGGACGGGCCGCGCCAAGGGAACCCCCGGAAGGCTACAGGGGGTCACTCACGCGCTATCTCGAATAAACGTGGCGGCGCGGCGACTTTCCCCCCGTGGCGGGGTATGGGACCCAATAAAAGGAGGCCGGGGGGTGTCCGCAGGGTATAGGTATACGGACACCGGAAAGGAGATCGAAAGAGTGTCCGTATGGGTTGACATTTCACATTCGGACAGCTATCTATACGGACAGTAGTTAAACGGACACTGAGAGAACCCGCTATGGCCACCATCCTTTATGCCCGCGTATCAACCGCAGACCAGAACCTAGACCATCAGCAGACACAGGCTGAGAAGGCGGGCTTCAAGTTCGATCAAGTCCTGTCAGACGATGGCGTGTCTGGCCACAAGAACCTCAGGGACAGACCAGAAGGCAAGCGCCTATTTGACATGCTCAGGGCCGGGGACACGCTGGTAGTCCGTTGGGTGGATCGCCTAGGCCGAAACTATGAAGACGTTACGGACACGCTCCGGGAATTGATGAGGCGGGGAGTGATCATCCGCACCATCATCAACAGCATGACCTTTGACGGGGCAACGCAGGACCCCGTGCAAAAGGCCGTGAGGGACGCCCTGATAGCGTTCATGGCCGCCACCGCTCAGGCGCAAGCCGAGGCAACCAAAGCCGCTCAGCGGGCCGGAATAGACGCGGCAAAGGCCAAGCCCGACAAGTACAGGGGCCGCAAGCCGAGCTTCACTGAGGAGCAGCTTGAAGCCGTCCTAGAGTTGACCGCTCAGGGGAAGGGGGTGAGCGAGATCGCCACCATCACCGCCCTGTCCCGGCAGACCATCTATCGCATCAAGTCAGACCCTGCCGAGGCCGCCAAGGCCTTGACCGTCTGGCAAACCAATTCGCCGTCATCCTGAGGGCGGACCTACAGAACGGAGAACCGCATGACCAGAGCCAAGGTGCAACCAGTAGGCCCCGCACGGGCCATCATACCGCAAGCCGCCCCCGTGGACACATTCGTAAGGACCGCCGATCCGGCACCCTCCTCCCTTCATGACCTCGCCAAGGGGCTGGCCTCAGTAGACAGTGGCCTCAGCGCCTTCATGGAGAAGCGCCAGAAGGATCAAGATGAGGCAGACCGCATCCGTGGACAGGCGGCCTTCTACAGGAGCAATCAGACGGAATACGCCGAGGCCGTCAAGCAGGGGCTCATTCCGGCCAACACCTCGCCGGTCTTCATGGAGAGCTACAAGAAAGCGCAAGGCAATCTCGCCGGGATACGCCTCAGGGAGCAATTCAATCAGGCTTATCTCCAATGGGAGGGCCGAAATGCGGATGACCCGGCATTGTTCCAAAGCTTCCTCAGCACCTTCATAGCCGAGAACGTGGGGACCGAAGACCCTGACATTCTCCGGGGACTAGTGCCGCATGTAGACGCCCTGACAAACGATGCAATGAGCGTCTGGGGCCGAGAGGGGGCTGAGGCCGCCTATTCCGGTTCCGTCTCCACGCGGGCCGCCGTGGCCGGGGAGACAATCGATTACGCCAGCACCGTGGGCCTCTCCACTGAGCGGGGCACTGACTATGATGCGCTTTGGACTGATTTGGTTACCAGCCGAGAGGAGGCCATCGGGTCTGGTATCCGCCAGAGTGACTATGACAAGCAGCTTGTTGACACCATCGTGGACAAGGCAGTTGAACACGGTGACCCCATGCTCCTAGAGCTTCTGGACCGGACTTTGCCGGGGGCTGAGGTCAAGCTCTCATCCCTCCCCGAATTTCGGGACATGAAGACCAGCGGCATGGATGAGCTTGAGCGGATGAACCGTCAGCGCATGATGGACCGCGACAAGGAGCAGTTGGAGCAGGACAAGGCCCGAGAGCGTGAGATACAGGTCAACGTCATGCGGGGGCTGGCAGAAAATCCGATGGCCGAGGTCCCCGAGGCGCTGGTCAGGGAATGGGAGAGGTATGACGGCACCGCCCGCACCAAGCTTGAAGCCGCCCGCAAGACGCTGGTTGACGCCACCGAAGCCGAGGACCCCAGAGACCTCCTAAACGCTGAGCGGATGATCCAAGACGGGGCAACCACCGCCGACATTCTCGACATGGTGAGGGATGGCATCATCCGAGACCCGGACACCCTGAAGGCCCTCATTGACCGCGTAGAGCGCCGCCAAGCTGCATTGCGAGAGGGAACCGGCATCCTAACGCATCACGTGGCCAGACGCTTCACAGCCACCATTCGCGAGCGGACAATGCCTGATGACATAACCGGCATGTTCGATCCGGGCGGCCTATCGGATGAGGGTCTAGCCGCCATCAGGGACCTTGAGGTGATGCTGATGGAATGGGACGCGGCGAACCCTAACGCATCCTATAAAGAGCGCGTGTATGCGATCACTAACGCCGGGGAGACCATCCTGAAAAGACTTGATTGGAGCGCAGAAAATGACTTCTGAGAAAAGAATGCGCATTGAGGCCAAAGCTTATCCGCTTACGCCAAAAGGCTATGATGAGATCGAGGCTTGGTTAGAGGCTGAGGAGAAGCATATTCAAGAGGGTGCGCCCCCTCCCGATCCTCTCCCAATTCTTCAAGGGTGGCCGCATGATCCCGCCAAGCTGTCGGGCGACTGCATTGGCCTATTGATCCGCTACGGGGATGGACCAAACGCCGACCTACCCGGCCAATCCGCCCGCCTCTTTGATCCCGCTATCGTGGCCTTCATGCGCATTGCTCTAGCGTTCCGGGGGAGCATGTCACATGAAAAGGTAAGGGAGAAAAAGGACGCGGAAGGCGTGGCGATAGAGGAGCGCGGCCAATATTACCCAAAGATGCAGTTGGGAAGGCCCGGAGCGTATACGAACATGAAGGTGGGCCGCGTGGTCCTGGACACTCCCGGTAACCGTCACGCCCGAATGGGGGCCGCTGGTCACTATGACTTCCGCAGGCGTAACCTACGGACTGGGACCAAAGCCCGACCAGAATACAAGCCGGGAGAGCAGGGCCGGAACGTCGCGTTGCGGGCCGCCCTACGTGGCTACGATTACCATCACCAAAAGCACAAGCCGCTGGTCTCCCGCGAGCGTTACGAGCGCCTCATGCGCCTTGCCTTGCGTCTTGCCGATGAGCGGGAAGCCCTGAGGTCTAATACTTTAGTCTAACTCAGGGGGTAGAAGTCGGGGGTAGAGGCTTCGCCATCATTCTCGCCAAGCTCTTGAAAACATGGGACTTTAAGCTGCTCATAAGGAGCTGGCGGAGAGAGAGGGATTCGAACCCTCGAGACGGTTCCCCGCCTACACACTTTCCAGGCGTGCGCCTTCGACCACTCGGCCACCTCTCCGCATATCCGTCTGACGGGCAAGTACCCGGACATGCCGGCCGCTGTCAAGGCGGTCGCCCTGCCGGAGAAACAGGCGGCGTGACGCCGCAAATCCCCGGTCCGGATCGGGCGGGACTATAGCCAAGACGCTCTTCTTGGCAACCGTTATTTGTCTTCGGCGGCAACAATGTCGGCAGGACGCGTGGCGGGGCCTCTCCGGCGCGCAGCGGACGCCCGGAGGATCGCGCGCGGCGCGCGGCGGGCCCGCTGTCGCGCCGGCGTTTGCGACGCCGTCGGCCCGGCGGCGGCGGCGCGGGCCAGCCATTGCACGTTTGCTGCCGGGGCTTTATGTCAAGGGCGTGGATGTCAGGACGGCCGCCCTTGTGCCGGCCGTGGCGGAGGATTGCATGCGGTTTGTGGCACGGGTGGCGAGCATGGTGTTTCTGGTGTTCGCCGTGATCGCCGGGCTGGTCGATTCGATCCAGTCCGTCGCCGCGGGAAAGCTTGTGCTCACCGCCCTCATGGACAGCTGGATGGCCAACAGTCCCGCCAGCCTGGCGCTCGTCGACAACCTGTTTGCGACCTACCTGCCGTCCTGGGTCTGGGACATCGGCGTCACCTGGGTGCTGGCGCAGCCCGCGATCGCCGTGTTCCTGGTGCTGTCGCTGCTCTTCCATCTGGCGGGGCATCGCCGGGTGAAGCCGGCGGGGCGGTTTGCGGCCTGAGCGCATGAAGCCCGGGCGGCTTTGCCCGCCGCCCGCGGATGGACTAGGGTTGGGGGCTCGCGTACCGGCCGGCTGAGCGAAGACGCGCGGTCGTTTCGCCGCGACAGGAGGAATTGCCGTGTTTCTCGTCGAGATGTTCGAGCGCAAGACCAGGATGCCGACCGAAGCGGAAGCGCTGCCGGGGCGCGCCCAACCGATCGAGACGGCGGCCGAGCATGCCGTCAACGGACGGCCGCTGAAGGGCCCGTTCGCGGATGGCCTCGAGACCGCCTGTTTCGCCATGGGGCGGTTTTCCGCCGCGGAACGGCTGTTCTGGCCGCTCAGGGGGGTTCATGTCACCGCCGCCGGCTATGCGGGCGGGTTCACGCCCAATCCGACCTACCAGGAACTGATGACAAGCCTGACCGGGCATGCCGAGACGGTGATGGTCGTCTTCGACCCGGCCGAGATCAGCTACCGCGCGCTGCTCGGGATCTTCTTCCAATCCCATGACCCGACCCAGGCGATGCGCCAGGGCAGCGATATCGGCACCTTCTTCCGCTCGGCCGTCTTTGCGACCAGCCCGACACAGCTCGAGCAGGCCTTGGCGGCTCGCGAGCTCTATCAGGACGCGCTCACCGCCGCCGGTCACGGCGGCCGGATTGTCACGGAGATCGTGCCGCTCGCGGCGTTCTACTATGCCGAAGCCAGCCACCAGCAGCATGCGGCGCGCAATCCCAGCGCCCGAAACGGCCTGAAGGGCACCGGCGTGGCCTTCCCCGGCGAGGGGTGACCTGAGCCTCGACGCATCGCCCGAGGGTGACGTTAGGGCAGGCAGTTTGTCGCGCAAGGCTTGAAAATCAGCGTTGGATTCTCTTCAAAGCCATGCGAGGATGCGCCCTTCCGGCCTTGCTCGGCCGGCAATTTCCGCAGGTCTGCCCATCCGGGCATGCGGGAGGACCCATAAAGATCAACAGACAACCTACAGGGCTGCACATCATGAAACGCACGCTTTTGAGCTTCCTCGCTATGGCCGCCATGTCGGCGACCGCCATGGCAGCCGACATCAAGCCGGCAATCATCTATGACCTCGGCGGCAAGTTCGACAAATCCTTCAACGAGGCCGCCTTCAACGGCGCCGAGAAGTTCAAGACCGAGACCGGGATCGAATACCGCGATTTCGAAATCGCCAATGACGCCCAGCGCGAGCAGGCGCTGCGCCGCTTCGCCAAGGACGGCAACAACCCGATCGTCATGGCCGGTTTCTCCTGGGCCTCGGCGCTCGAGAAGATCGCCGCGGAATATCCGGACACCAATTTCGCCATCATCGACATGGTGGTCGACAAGCCCAATGTGCGGTCGGTGGTCTACAAGGAACAGGAAGGCTCCTATCTGGTCGGCGTGATGGCCGCCAAGGCGTCGCAAACCGGCACCGTGAGCTTCATCGGCGGCATGGACATCCCGCTGATCCGCAAGTTCGCCTGCGGCTACAAGGGCGGCGTGATGGCCACCAATGCGGGAGCCAAGGTTCTTGAAGCCATGACCGGCACGACGCCGGACGCCTGGAACGACCCGGTCAAGGGCGGCGAGATCGCCAAGTCGCAGATCGACCAGGGCTCGGACGTGATCTATGCGGCCGCCGGCGGCACCGGCATCGGCGTGCTGCAGACCGCAGCCGACGCCGGCAAGCTCGGCATCGGCGTGGATTCCAACCAGAACGGCCTGCAGCCGGGCAAGGTGCTGACCTCGATGCTCAAGCGCGTCGACGTCGCCGTCTACAATGCCTTCATGGACGCCAAGAACGACAGCTTCAGCTACGGCTTCAACGTGCTGGGCCTGGCCGAAGGCGGCGTCGACTACGCCATGGACGACAACAATGCGCCGCTGGTCAGCGACGAGATGAAGGCCGCGGTCGAAGCCGCCAAGGCTGACATCATCGGTGGCAAGATCACCGTGCACGACTACATGTCGGACAACGCCTGCCCCTACTGAGAGGCGGCAAGGCCTTCGGGCCGGGTGAACCATCGGGACGGCCGGGCGAGGGATTGCCCGGCCGTTTCCTTGCGCGACACCGCGTCCCCGGTCTATAGCCGGCGGGACTTGATAAACAGGACAGATGATCATGGCCGAGATCCGGACCCACAAGGGCGACATTTCCAAGGGCGCGATGGCGCGCTACACCGGCGACATCGCCATCGACACCGAGACGCTGGGCCTGGTGCCGCGGCGCGACCGGCTGTGCGTGGTGCAGCTGTCGCCGGGCGACGGCTCCGCCGACGTGATCCAGATCGCCGCCGGCCAGACAGAGGCCCCCAATCTGGTCGCCCTGCTCGGCGATCCCAAGCGGCGCAAGCTGTTCCATTACGGACGGTTCGACATCGCGGTGCTCTACACTGCCTTCGGCGTGACCACCACGCCGGTGTTCTGCACCAAGATCGCCTCGCGGCTCTGCCGCACCTACACCGATCGCCACGGGCTCAAGGACGTGACCAAGGAACTGCTCGACATCGACCTGTCCAAGCTGCAGCAGTCCTCCGACTGGGCCGCCGAGACGCTGACGCCGGCGCAGCTCGACTATGCCGCCTCGGACGTGCTCTACCTGCACGCGCTCGTCGCCAAGCTCACCGAGCGGCTCACGCGCGACGGGCGCGAGGCCCATGCCGAGGCCTGCTTCGATTTCCTGCCGACCCGCGCCAAGCTCGACCTGCTCGGCTGGGAAGAGACCGACATCTTCGCCCACAGCTGAGGGCGGATTCACCGGGTGGGGCGCACCCTCATCCGCCGGCTTTGCCGGCACCTTCTCCCTGAGGGAGAAGGGAGAAACCCGCGGGCGCTGCGCTCTCCCCTCCCTCCCCCTTGAGGGGGTCCGAAGGACGGGCGAGACCTGTGGCTCGCCCCGCCTGGATTGAGGGTGGGGGTCGTGAGCGCAGCGAAGCGGAACAGCCCCCACCTGGATCGCCTGCGCAGCGCTTGTCTCTCCGACCTCCCCTCAAGGCGGAGGTGGGGATCCGGTGCCCCCAGGTGCGCCGATGCCTGCCGCGGGACAGGATGAATCCGCA
Organism: Hoeflea sp.; assembly: GCF_030682515.1. GTDB lineage: Bacteria > Pseudomonadota > Alphaproteobacteria > Rhizobiales > Rhizobiaceae > Hoeflea. The sequence continues at coordinate 7,577 of NZ_JAUXOD010000019.1, forward strand.
TGCGCCGATACCCCCGCGCCGAATTCCGCCGGGGTGATGGAGAGAAGAATCAGGTCCGGAGGGCCGCACGCGGGCTTTGCCTTCACGACGGCGGAAGGCGGGGATGAAACACCCCAGATATCTGGCCAAAGAACTGGATTCATTGAGTCGCCAGGCGCCGTTTGTCCACTTTATGGAGCAGCGGGTTCGGAACTGTCCAGACCGGATAGGTTGCTAAAAGAATAGACCGGACAGGGTGTCTGCATTGCGGCATTGAGGAAAGGACCGACTCGGGAAAGACGGCCGCCGTTCCAAAGCGGCTCCCGCAAGCGCAGAGGAAACGGCATCAAAAAACCCGCCGGATCGCTCCGGCGGGTTGATAGTTTCAGGCTCCTGAGAAGAGGGCTGACTATTCGTCGCCGCTCTGCTTCTTGAGTGCTGCACCGAGGATGTCGCCGAGCGAGGCACCCGAGTCGGACGAGCCGAACTGTGCCACGGCTTCCTTCTCTTCGGCGATCTCCAGGGCCTTGATCGACAGGCCGACCTTGCGGTCCTTCTTGGAGAAGTTGGTCACGCGGGCGTCGAGCACCTGGCCGACCGAGAAGCGCTCGGGGCGCTGCTCGTCGCGGTCACGCGACAGATCCGAGCGGCGGATGAACGAGGTGAGGTCTTCGTGATCGACCAGAACCACCTCAATGCCGCCGTCATTGACCGCGGTCACCTTGACCGAGACGACCGAGTTCTTGCGCAGGTCGCCCGAAGCGGCGGCGTCGCCGATCGAATCCTTGCCGAGCTGCTTGATGCCGAGCGAGATGCGTTCCTTGTCGACATCGACGTCGAGCACCACGGCCTTGACCATGTCGCCCTTGTTGAACTCCTCGATGACCTGTTCGCCCGGACGGTTCCAGTCGAGGTCGGAGAGGTGAACCATGCCGTCGACATCGCCTTCGAGGCCGATGAACAGGCCGAATTCGGTCTTGTTCTTGACTTCGCCTTCGACTTCGGTGCCGGCAGGGTGGCTCTGGGCGAAGACTTCCCACGGATTTTCAAGCGTCTGCTTGAGACCCAAGGAAATGCGGCGCTTGTTGGGGTCGACCTCGAGCACGACCACGTCGACTTCCTGGGAGGTCGACAGGATCTTGCCGGGATGCACGTTCTTCTTGGTCCAGGACATTTCCGAGACGTGGATCAGGCCTTCGATGCCCGGCTCCAGCTCGACGAAGGCGCCGTAGTCGGTGATGTTGGTCACGGTGCCGGTGATGCGCTTGCCGGCCGGGTACTTGACGCCGATGCCATCCCACGGATCGCTTTCCAGCTGCTTCATGCCCAGCGAGATGCGGTGGGTGTCCTGGTTGATGCGGATGATCTGGATCTTGACGGTCTGGCCGATCGACAGGATCTCGGACGGATGGTTGACGCGGCGCCAGGCCATGTCGGTGACGTGCAGCAGGCCGTCGATGCCGCCCAGGTCAACGAACGCACCGTAATCGGTGATGTTCTTGACCATGCCTTCGACCGTCTGGCCCTCTTCGAGGTTCTGGACGATTTCCGAGCGCTGCTCGGCGCGGCTTTCTTCCAGAACGGTGCGGCGCGAGACGACGATGTTGCCGCGGCGCTTGTCCATCTTGAGGATTTCAAACGGCTGCGGGATGTGCATCAGCGGCGAGACGTCGCGGATCGGGCGGATGTCGACCTGGCTGCGCGGCAGGAAGGCCACGGCGCCGTCGAGGTCGACGGTGAAGCCACCCTTGACCTGGTTGAAGATGACGCCTTCGACGCGCTCCTGCGCATTGAACTTCTCTTCGAGACGGACCCAACTTTCCTCGCGGCGAGCCTTCTCGCGCGACAGCATGGCCTCGCCCAGCGCATTCTCGATGCGCTCGACATAGACCTCGACTTCATCGCCGACCTTGAGCGTGCCGTCCTTGGCCTTGGCGCCGAATTCCTTGAGCGGCACGCGGCCTTCGACCTTGAGGCCGACGTCGATGATGGCGACGTCCTTCTCGATGGCGATGACGATGCCCTTGGCGACATAGCCTTCGGCGAGGTCCTGCGTGGCAAGGGATTCGGCAAACAGGGATGCGAAATCCTCTGTCATGGAAGCAGTTTGTGACATGAATTCTCCTGGCGACCGCGAAGTCATCGTGCGGTCGGATGCGCCTTGTTGGTGTTGATCGGACCGGCGATGCCTGTCTGTCCCTGACCTCTCGGAGGCGGGACAAGTACGGCGCGGGACAGGCTCGCTGGCGTCAGTTCAGCGTCCGAGCGCAGCATCCACAAGGGTGCGGGCGGCTTCGAACGCGGTTTCTATACCCATTTCGGTCGTATCTAGCAAGTGCGCATCGGCTGCGGGGCGCAGCGGCGAATCCGTGCGTCCGGTGTCGCGCGCATCGCGCCTCTCGATGTCGGCCAGGATTTCCGCGAGATCGGCCCGGCCGCCATTGGCGAGGATCTCGTCATGGCGCCTTCGGGCGCGCGTCGCGGGTGTGGCGGTCACGTAGAACTTGATCAGCGCGTCGGGACAGACGACCGTGCCGATGTCGCGGCCGTCGAGCACCGCGCCGGGCGGGGTCAGGGCAAAGCGGCGCTGCGCCTCGACCAGCGCCCTGCGGACCGCGGGCATAACGGCGACCCTGGAGGCCGCCTCGCCGGTCTCGTGGGCCGAGAGCACCGCCCGGTCGAGACCGGACAGGTCCAGCGTGGCTGCGACTTCGGCCGCCAGGGCTTCGTCATCGAGCGGCAGGCCGCGATCGGCGAGCGCCCTGGCGGTGGCGCGGTAGGTGAGCCCGGTGTCGAGATGGTGGAGCCCGTAATGCTCGGCCAGCCTGCGTGACAGGGTGCCCTTTCCCGCCGCCGCCGGACCGTCGACCGCGATCACGATGTGGCGGCGGCTGAAGCCCTTGTCCGCCTCAGTCATCGGCGAGCCCGCCATAGAGCGCCACCAGATCCGCCACCGCGTCCTTGCCGTCGCGGCCGAGGCCCGCATGGACGCCGCGCCGGTCCGCCTCGGGCCGGTTCTGGCTCATCTTCCATTTGCCGGTCAGCTCCTGGACTTCGATCTCGATGCCGACGATGCCGCGCAGCTGCGCCGCCACGAAGGCGTCCGGGGCATCCTCGACTTTCCAGGGTTCGGCCCTGCCCGCCTCGTGGGCGTCGGTCAGCTCGCTGACCTGCGGGCGGAGCCAGTCGGAGCTCTCCTGCACCCGCGCGGACCCCCGCGCCTGCACCATGGCGTAGTTCCAGGTGGGCACGACCTTGCCGTGCTCGGCCTTGGAGGCATACCAGGACGGCGTCACATAGGTGTCCGCGCCCTGGAACACCACCAGCACCCGGGCGCCGTCGCCGATATGGCGCCACTGCTCGTTGGCTTTCGACAGATGGGCGCGAAGGGTGGTGACGCCATCCCTGACCGAAACGAGGAACGGCACGGGATTGGCAAGCAGGCCCGTGGCGGAGGCGGAGATCAAGAGGCCCAGCGGGTGCGCCGCGATCAGCGCCCTGAGCACGGTCTCGTCGGTCTCGGCAAACTGCGGTGGCAGATACATGATGCCTAGATCCCGGCTGAGGATGAGATGGGGGCGACGGGGCGGCGGGTCATTTGCGCTCGATCCCGACGGTCACGTCTTCAAGATGGCAATAGGGCTCGCGTTCGAACAGCGTTTCGTCTTCGAGCCAGGCGAGCAGCATGTCGACGGCGTCGACGCCCCAGAACACCACGTGCCCGGACGCCGTCTCCAAGACGAAGCTCGGGACGCCGAAGACGCCTCGCGCGATCGCCTGTTCGGTGTTGGCGCGGAGCGCCGCCTTGGCGGCCGGATCGTCGGCGAGCGCCATCGGAAGTCCGGTCACGTCAGCAAAGGCTGCGAGCTCATCGTCGGTGTCCGGCGCCCGGCCTTCGCCAAAGACAAAATCGAAGGCGCGCCCGACGGTGGCGAGATCGGCGTCCGATCCGGCGAGCAGCCTCAGCGCCTTCAGGGGATTGAACGGATGGCGGGGCGGAAACCGCATGGCGAGGCCATATTTTACGCCCAGGAACACCGACAGCCGGTAGGTGTGCAGCCGCTTGGCCGAAATCTCGGCCGGCCCGCGCTGGCCCCAATGGGCAAGGATCGCGCCGAGCAGCACCGGAACCGGCCGGACGGTCACGTCGCCAGGCAGTTCCCCGAGCCGCTTCAGCGCCACATGGGCGAAGGGCGAGAGCAGGTCGTAATGGAAGTCGAGCGTCCGGCCGGTCATGACTGGACGATCTCCGCGCCCATGCCCGTCATCATGTCCATGAATTCGGGAAAGCTGGTGGCGATGATGGCGCTGTCGTCGACATGGACGGGGTGTTCGCTGGCAAGGCCCATGACGAGGAAGCTCATGGCAATGCGGTGATCGAGCCAGGTGGCGACGATCGCCTCCTTCGACCGGGCGCCGAGGCCCTTGCCGTCGGGGCGGCCGCGCACGGACAGCCAGTCCTCGCCCTCGGTGCAGTCGACGCCGTTGAGCTCGAGCCCGCGGGCGACGGCTGCGAGCCGGTCGCTCTCCTTGACCCTGAGTTCCTCGAGGCCGGGCATCATGGTCTCGCCCGTGGCGAAACTGGCGGCGATCGCCAGCACCGGATATTCGTCGATCATCGAGGGCGCGCGGTCGGCGGGCACGGTCACGCCCCTGAGCTCGGAGGCGCGGACCCTCAGGTCGGCCACGTCCTCGCCGCCCGCCTGGCGCGGATCGAGAATCTCGATGTCGGCGCCCATCTCGGCAAGCGTCTGGATCAGTCCGGTGCGGGTCGGGTTCATCAGCACGTTGCGGATGATGACGTCCGAGCCGGGCACGATCAGCGCCGCCACCAGCGGGAAGGCCGTCGACGACGGGTCGCCGGGCACATCGATGGTCTGGCCTTTGAGCACGCCGCGGCCCTCGAGGCTTATGGTGCGCACGCCATCGGAATCGGTCTCAACCTCAAGCGCCGCGCCGAAGCCACGGAGCATCTTCTCGGTGTGGTCACGGGTCATCACCGGCTCGATCACCGTGGTGACGCCCGGGATGTTGAGGCCGGCCAGCAGCACGGCCGACTTGACCTGGGCAGAGGCCATCGGAACCCGGTAGCTGATCGGCGCCGGCGCTCGGGGACCCCTGAGCGTGACCGGCAGCCGGTCGCCGGCCTCGGAGCTGACCTGAACGCCCATCAGCCTGAGCGGATCGAGCACCCGGCCCATCGGCCGGCGCGACAGCGAGGCGTCGCCCAAGAAGGTGGTGTCGAAATCATAGGGGCCCATCAGGCCCATGGTCAGCCGGCAGCCGGTGCCCGCATTGCCGAAATCGAGCGGCGCCTCGGGCGCGAGCAGGCAGCCATTGCCGACGCCGTTGATGATCCAGGTGGCGCCGTCCTTGCGGATGGAAGCGCCCATGGCCTGCATGGCCTTGCCGGTGTTGATGACATCCTCGCCTTCGAGCAGGCCGGTGATCTTCGTCTCGCCCTCGGCCAGGCCGCCGAACATGAAGGAGCGGTGCGAGATCGACTTGTCGCCGGGAATGCGGATGTCGCCCCTGAGCGACTGGCTCTTGGAGGCGGTGGCGGGACGAAGTGGCGTTGTGGCGTGGCCCATGGAGCGTTTTCCGGCTGGTCTGGTCGGGATTGGCCGGAGGCCCGGCGGATGCGACTGGGTGACTAGCACAGCCGCGGGGGCTACGTCATCCGCATTGGTTGAATTTTCGGTGAGAATGGCTTTGACAGCCGCGTTCAACATCATTATGGGGACCGGACCCGCCGAAGCGGGAAGTCGGGCGCATCTGCCCCACCCTTCCTGCCAGTTCAAGAGGCTTCGACAGTGGCAAAACCGGAACTTGGAACAAAACGCGTTTGCCCCGAAACCGGGCGCAAATTCTATGATCTGAACAAAGATCCCATCGTCTCGCCCTACACGGGCAAGCAATATCCGATCTCCTATTTCGAAGAGACGGCGAAAGTCGCCATCATCGAGAAGGTGAAAGAGGAAGAAGAAGAAGTCGCCGAGATCGACGGTGATTCGGTCGACGTGGAAATCGTGTCGCTGGAAGAGGCCGACGAGGATGTCACGAGCACCGGCAAGTCGGACGATCTGCCCGATATCGACGATGATGTCGAAATCGACGACGATGACGACGACGCTTTCCTGGCCGATGACGACGATGATGACGACGACGACGTGAGCGACATCATCGGCGTCAATGACGACGACGACGACCATTGAGGCCTGTCGCGCCCGAATGAGGTCATTCGGGCGATGGGGATCAGGCGGTATATGAAGGGTCTGCGGCGGCCCTTGCCCATCCGGTCGGATGAGTCGCCGCGGAGCAAGTTCGGTCCTGCCGGAAACCGCTCAGGGGCGGAACTGCAAAAGATTGAATTTTCGCCTTGATCTTGTCGGGCGGCAGAAGTATGAAGCCGCACCTGCCGGCCAAAATCGTCCGGCTGTTTCTCGCGGGGATTGCGCGCAAGCATCGATCTCCAGCGTCCCGGGGCCATAGCTCAGCTGGGAGAGCGCCTGCATGGCATGCAGGAGGTCAGCGGTTCGATCCCGCTTGGCTCCACCATTTTCTATCTCACGGCAGTTCGCTTCGCTCACGCCTCCGATGGGGCGGGCGAAAGCCCGGGCCGCGGTCGCGGCCTTGGGCCACCTCGGGAATGTCCTCTCGCCTCCTCCGTTTTTTGCAGGACACCTTTTGAATTCTTCATATTTTATACCCGCAACGTATAATCCTGAATCAACGCCTCGGCAGGCAACTGCATTCCCTCATGCAGGTTCCTGACCATTTCCATCGTCAGCTTGCGCTTGCGGTTCAGCACTTCGGAAACACGGCTTTTCGAGCCAAGCAATGGTTCCAGATCCTTACGCGCCATGCCCATGGCTTCCATGCGGTGATGGATGGCAGCGATGGGGTCAGGCGCATCGATGGCGTAATGCTTCGCCTCGTAGGCCTCCACCAGCGTGACCAGCACGTCCAGCTCATCGCCCTCCGGTGTGTCTGCCCTGGCGGTCATCAACGCTTCGATGCGCTTGAGGGCCTGGGCGTGGTCTTTCTCGGTCTTGATCGGACGAATAGTCATCGTTCACTCCTATACGGTCTGCGCATCCACCTTGTCGTAGTGCCGATGCGAGCCGACAAGAGTCCCATACACAACGCGGTAAGGGGCCGGCAATACGTGAAACGGCAGCCCAAACGAGGACTGTAGCAACCACCAGAACCCCAGCGCCGCCAGGATTTCGGGAAACGCGTTCCATGACCCGTCAAGCTCTGGTATGATTTGATCATACCCAGCGGTCTCCTTTTGAAACGAAAGGATCAATCTTGGACAAGAGAACGATCAGCCTTCCCGATGAGCATGCCCGCTACATCGATGAGAAAGTCAGCTCGGGCGACTACGCGTCGGCGAGCGAGGTCATCCGTGCAGGGCTTCGCGCTCTGCAGGAGCGGGATCGTGCAGTGGACGACTGGCTGCGCAACCAGGTTGCCCCGACCTATGATGCCATGCTTGCCGACCCGTCGCGCGGCATTCCCGCAAACTCCGTCTTCGATGATGTTCGCGCCCGGCACGCGCAAAGGACAAAGGGCTCCGTGTGAACCGGCGGGACGTCGTCTTTGCGCCGGAAGCGCGCGCGGATGTGCTGGCGCTTTATGAGTGGATCAGCGCCAAGGCCGGCCCCGAGACCGCCCTGGCTTACATCGGGCGGATCGAACGCTATTTGAACGGTTTTGATCTCGCGTCCGAGCGCGGTCGCGCCCGCGACGACATCCGGACCGGCTTGCGCGTTATCGGCTTTGAAAGGCGCGTCACCATCGCCTTCACGGTCTCAGATCAAACCGTCACCATTCTCCGCCTGTTTTACGGCGGGCAGAACTGGGAAGAGGACGTGTGATACAAGCCTTTCGCAATCGGGCTGGTTGCCGCGGCCAGCCTTCCCGGCGCGCGGCCGGGCCGGAACAGGCAAGATTTTGATAACCACGCAGGGCAAAACAGGGGCTTAGGGCGCCGCTTCTCCCGGCTTAACCATCGCATTTTACCTGAATTGAAATGTTTTTGCCTCAGATGTCTCGTCTGACAGAGGCAGGAACGCAATCATGGACGCTGTGAGCGACAACCGGCACGTGCCGCTTTGTATCGACCTTGACGGGACCCTGGTCGCCACCGACACGCTGTGGGAAGGGGTGGCCTCGGTGCTGCTCAGGCGGCCGTGGCTGATCTTCGCCGTCCTTGCCTGGGCGATCGCCGGCAAGGCGGTGCTCAAGCGCGAGATCGCCGCCCGCTACCAGAGCCAGGGCGGAGACTGGCCCTACCGCGCCGAAGTGATCGAGCGGATCAAGCTCGCCCGCCAGACGGGCCAGCCGGTCTGGCTGGTCACGGGCGCCGCCGAATCCACCGCGCGGACGATTGCCGATCATCTCGGCCTGTTCGACCGGGTGCTGCATTCCACCGGAACCGAAAACCTCACCTCGCGCCGCAAGCGCGACAGGCTCGTCGCACTCTGCGGCGATGGCGGCTTCGACTATGCCGGCAACAGCCGCGACGACTTGAAGGTGTTCGACGCGGCGCGGCGCGCCATCATCGTGGCGCCCGACCGGGCCGCCCGGCGCTGGGGCGCCCGCCACGAGGCGGAAATGCTGACGCTGGCCAAACCCTCGCCGCTGGCGATCCTCAAGTCGATCCGCGTGCATCAATGGCTCAAGAACGTGCTGATCGCGGTTCCGTTGATCCTGAACCACGAATATGCGGATGCGGCGCTGGTGCTGGCCGCAGTCGCCGCCTTCTTCTCCTTCAGCTTCCTCGCCTCGGCGGTCTATGTCGTCAACGACATCGCCGATCTGGCCAATGACCGGCATCACCCGCGCAAGCGGCTGAGGCCGCTCGCCAGCGGAGCGGTTTCCATCCCCGTGGCCTGTTTCACCGCGGCGGCGCTGGTGCTGGCCTCGGTCGGACTGGCGAGCCTGCTGCCGCCGCTGTTCTGGGCGGTCCTGGGGTTCTATGCCGTGATCACGACGGTCTACACCTTCGTGCTCAAGCGCAAGCTGCTGGTCGACGTCTTCACGCTGGCCACCCTCTACACCGTGCGGATCGTGGCGGGAGCGGCGGCGACCGGGGTCGAGCTCTCCTTCTGGCTGCTCGCCTTCTCGATCTTCTTTTTCCTCAGCCTCGCCCTGGTCAAGCGCTATGTCGAACTCGACGAGCTGGCCGAAGACGCCGGAACGCGGCTCAAGGGCCGCAGCTATGTCGGCTCCGACAAGGACATGATCGGACAGGCGGGCGTCGCCTCGGCCTTCTCGGCCGCCATGGTTCTGGCGCTCTATGTCGACAGCAAGGAAGTGGCCTCGATGTATCACCAGCCGGCGCTGTTGTGGCCGCTCTGCCCGCTGATCCTCTACATGCTGCTCAGGATCTGGATCCTCGCCCGCCGCTCGCAGATGCATGAGGACCCGGTGGTGTTCATCATGCGCGACTGGCGCAGTCAGCTCACCACGGTCGCCGGCGCCTGCCTGGTGATCATGGCCGCCTGGCAGATCTGATGACGGGCGGGGCCAGACATGACAGCTGGGGCCGGGTGGTGCGCCATCCGCGCCAGGAGGCCAGGGCGGAGGCGCTTGCAGGCGGCGCGGAAGCAGCCTTCCTGCCTTTCGGCAATGGCCGCTCCTATGGCGACAGCTGCCACAATGACCGCGGACGGCTGATCCCGATGCGGCCGGGCGCCGCCATCCGCGCCTTCGATCCCGACACCGGTATCCTCACGGCTGACGCGGGCGTGCTGCTGTCGGAGATCCTGGCGCTGGTGATGCCGCACGGCTTCTTCCTCGAGGTCACACCAGGCACCGCGCAGGTCACGCTCGGCGGCGCCATCGCCAATGACGTGCACGGCAAGAACCACCACCGGCGCGGCACCTTCGGCGGGTCGGTGATCTCCTTCGAGCTGCTGACCAGCGACGGCGCAAGCCGGACCTGCTCGCCGCAGGCCCACACGGCGCTGTTTGAAGCCACCATCGGCGGCATGGGACTGACCGGACTGATCGAGTCCGCCACCATCAGGCTGATGCGGGTCCCGTCGGCCAATGTGCGCCAGACCGCGTTCCGGTTTTCCTCCATCGACGGCTATTTCGACGCCATCGACGCCATCGACGCGTCCCATGAATATTCGGTCGCCTGGATCGACCAGCTGGCGCGCGGCGCCCGGCTCGGGCGCGGGGTGATGATGGCCGGGGATCATGCCGAGAATGGCGGGCCGGCGCGGACTCCCTCGGCGCCGAAACTCGCTGTGCCCTTCTCGCCGCCGGTCAACCTGCTCAACCGGCTGACGCTCACCGCCTTCAACGGGCTCTATTTCGGCCGCGCGCCCCGGCAGCCCGCGACCGGGATCGTCGGCTGGGCCTCCTATTTCCATCCGCTCGACGCGATTTCGGGCTGGAACCGGCTTTACGGTCCGAAGGGCCTGTTCCAGCACCAGAGCGTGTTTCCGACCCGGACCGCGCGGGAGACCACGATCGCGCTTATCGAATGCGCCCAGAAGCACGGCGCGGCCTCGTTTCTCACGGTGCTCAAGCGCTTCGGCGACACACGCTCGCCGGGCCTGATGTCGTTTCCTCGGCCGGGCTTCACGCTGACGCTCGACTTCGCCAATTCCGGCGCCGAGACGCTCCGCATGCTCGATGCGCTGGACGAGATCGTGCTCAAGGCCGGCGGCGCGCTCAATCCCTACAAGGACCAGCGCATGGCGCCCGCCATGTTCGAGGCCTCGTTCCCGCAGTGGCGCGAGCTCGAAGGCTTGCGCGACCCGGCGCTGATGTCGGATTTCTGGCGGCGCACCGCAATGGCGCTCGGCAAGGCCCCGCATGTCGCGCGCGAGGCCGCCGCGGCCCGCTGACGGCCGCCCGGCTTGCCACCATGCCAGCCTGCCGGTATTGGGTGGGCCTCATCCTTGGGGCCGGATCCGGCCCGACACAAACCATGAAGGACTGCCATCCCATGTCCCGCATCTCCATTCTCGGCGCCGGCGCCTGGGGAACGGCGCTCGCCGCGGCCTTCGTGCGGCAGGGCCATGAGGTGCGGATCTGGGGCCGCAATCGCAGCACCTGCGACGAAATCAACGGCGCCCGCACCAATCGCACCTATCTCGGCGACGCACGCCTTCCAGATGGACTTGAGGCGACAGCCGATATGGCCCGGGCGCTCGAAAATGCCGACATCGTGCTGTTTGCCGCGCCCGCGCAGTCGACGGGCGAGGTGGCCGCTATGGCCTCGTCGCATCTTCCCGCCGCGGCCAACCTGATTGCCTGCGCCAAAGGCATCGACAACCGCAGCGGCCGGATGCAGAGCGAGGTGATCGCGGACCATCTGACCGACCACGCCGTGGGCGTGCTGTCGGGGCCGAGTTTCGCCGCCGATGTGGTGCGCGGACTGCCCACCGCCGTGACGCTGGCGATGCCGCAGCTCGCCCAGGCCCATGCCCTGGCGGAATCGCTGTCGGGCGACGCCATCCGGCTCTATGCCTCCGACGATGTCGTGGGCGTGCAGATCGGCGGCTCTCTCAAGAACGTCATGGCGATCGCGGTGGGCATCTGCCGGGGCGGCGGCATGGGCGCGAGCGCCGAGGCCGCGCTGATCACGAGGGGCTATGCCGAACTGATGCGGCTGAGCGCCGCGATGGGTGCCCGCCCCGAGACCCTGATGGGCCTGTCGGGGCTGGGCGATCTCGTGCTCACCTGCTCGTCCGAGCTGTCGCGCAATTTCTCCTATGGCATCGCGGTCGGCAGCGGGCGGGATTTATCGGGGCTGAAGCTGGCCGAAGGCGTCTATACCGTCACCATCGCCAATGAGATCGCGGAGAAGCATGGCATCTCCTGCCCGATCATGAAGACGGCGGACCTGGTGCTGTCGGGGAGGATGTCGGCGGAGGAGGCGCGCGTGGCGCTGATGTCCCGGCCGGTCAAGGCGGAAAGCCCGGACCCGCGGGATTGAGACCCGTCCGGCCGGGGGCGGATCGCGAGGGTCTGCGGCGTTCCGGACCCATTCGGCGGAGGTCATGGGTCGCGTGAGCGTTTTTTTCATGTTTTTCCGCTCTAATCGCCAAACCCAGAAAAACCGCCAATCGGCGGCGCGGATCGGAACAGTACATGGGCACACACCACACCATCACGCCTGTCATCCTGTGCGGCGGCGCGGGATCGCGGCTCTGGCCGATGTCGCGGGATTCCAAGCCCAAGCAGTTTCACAAGCTGGTCAACGACAAGACCCTGCTCACCAACACGCTCGAACGCGTCGACTACAGGGGCGAGGGCCTGCGCTATCTTCCGACACGGATCGTCGGCGGGATCGGCTTTGAATCGCTGCTGACCGAACAGGGCGAGACCGGCGCCGTCGAGGTCGAGCGCTACGTGCTCGAGCCCGCCATCCGCGACACGGCGGCCGCCATCGCCGCGGCGATCGCCGATCTCGCCGAGACCGAGCCGGAGCGGATGGTGCTGGTGCTGCCGTCGGACCACCAGATTTCCGACGTGGCGGCCTTCTTCGACGTGATCCGCACCGGCGCGGAGGCGCTGGCCCAGCGCGGCGGCATCATGACCATCGGCATCACGCCGACGCGGCCCGAGACCCAGTATGGCTATATCGAGCGCGGGCCAGGCAACGGCCCGGTCTACGACGTGCTGCGGTTCCGCGAGAAACCCGATCTCGCGACGGCCGAGACCTTCCTTCAATCCGGCCGCTTCTTCTGGAACGGAGGCATCTTCATGTTCCGCGCCGGCGAAATGGGCGCGGAACTCGAGCGGCAGCAGCCCGCGGTCTGGGCCCAGGCAAGGCTTGCCGTAGCGCGGGCCGAAGTCGAGGGCAAGTGCCACCGGCTCGACCCGGAAGCCTTCGCCGCGAGCCCGAAGGTCTCGATCGACTATGCGGTGATGGAGAATGCAAGCCGCATCGGCGTGGTCGAGGCCAGCTTCGACTGGAACGATCTGGGGTCCTGGAACCAGCTGCATGACGGCTCGGTGCTGGACGAGGCGGGCAATGCGCGCTTCGGCGACGTGCTGGCGATCGATGTCAGCAACTCCTATCTCCGGTCCGAGGACAGGCTGCTCGCGGTCGCGGGGCTCGACAACATCATCGTCGTCTCGCAGCCCGATGCGCTGCTGATCGTGCATCGCGACAAGTCGCATCTGGTCAAGGACATTGCCACGCGGGTCAAGCAGACCGGCGAATGGCCGCCCCTGGCGGTCGCCCATTCCGGCCGCCCGGTGCCCTCAACCCGGGTGATCCGCAAATGGCTGTTCGACACCGCGCTGCCGCTGTGGGCCGGCGCCGGCATCGACCGCGTGCATGGCGGCGTCCACGAGGCGCTCAACCATGACGGCACGCCCGCCGATCTCGGCTTCAAGCGGCTCCGGGTTCTGGCAAGGCAGATCTACTGCTTCGCCAATGCCGAGCTCATGGGCTGGGACGGCGGCGCGCGCGACGTGCTCACCCATTGCTTCCTCACCCTGACCGCCACCGGCTGGCACAAGGACGGCGGCTGGATCCATTTGTGGAACACGGACGGGACGGTCAGGGACCCGCAGCGCGACACCTACGACCAGTGCTTCGTGCTGCTGGCGCTGGCCTGGCTGTGGCGCGCGACGAAATGGCCCGAGGTGCGTATGTGGGCCGACCGGACGATCGCCTATATGGACCAGAACCTGATCGATCACGCCAATGGCGGCTTCTACGAATCGAGCCTGCGCCTGGGTTACCGCCGGGCCAATCCGCACATGCATTATCTCGAGGCGATGCAGGCTTGGTACGAGGTGACCGGCGAGCAGGCCTTCCTCGACCGCGCCCAGACCGCCGTCGACCTGTTCAAGACGGTGTTCTTCGACCCCGAAAGCTGGAGCGTGACCGAGCATTTCGAGCGCGACTGGTCGGTGCGCACCGACAAGCCGTCCCGGGTCGAACCGGGGCACCATTACGAATGGGTCTGGCTGCTCCTGCGGCAGGCGCGTTTCGCAAACCAGCCGGAGCTCAAGGAATATTGCCGCAAGCTCTACGCCACCAGCCACGCCTTCGGCCACGCCCGCGGCACCGATGCGGTGTGCGATTCGATGGCGCCCGACGGCTCGGCGATGGTCGGCACGGCCCGGTTGTGGTGCCAGACGGAGGCGCTCAAGGCCGGGCTGCTCGCCCGCGCCGAAGGCCTGCCCGGCGACGAGACGCTGTTCATCCGGATGCTCGACGTCATCTTCAACCGCTATCTGACGACGCCCGCGCCGGGCGGCTGGTACGATCAGATCGATCCCAACGGTCGGGTGATCTCGAAGGACATGCCGGCCAGCACGTTTTACCATGTGTTCTGCGCGCTGGTGGAGTATCTGAGACACGAGGACATGCTGCCCTCGCCCTGAGCGGCGGCAGTTTTATCCCGGACCAGGGGGAGAGACAGGACCATGGCGGCACAATTCGGCACCAGCGGGCTTCGCGGCCTGGTCGGCGACCTGACCGACGGCACCGCTGCCGCCCATGCCAGCGCCTTCGGCCGCCATCTCGTCGGGAACGGCATCGTGCCGACCGGAGCGACGATCTATCTCGGCCGCGACATGCGCGCCTCAAGTCCAGAGATTGCCGCGCAGTGCGCCACCGCCCTGAAGGCCCAAGGGCTGGTGCCGGTCGACTGCGGCGTGCTGCCCACGCCGGCGCTGGCGCTTCATGCCATGACCCGCGGGGCGGCGGCGCTGATGATCACCGGGTCGCACATCCCCGACGACCGCAACGGGGTCAAGTTCTATCGCCCCGACGGCGAGATCGACAAAGAGGACGAGGCGGCGATTTCCCGCCTCGCGCCGGACTTCCGGGCCGCGCCGCCGGCGGGCGCGCCCGAGATGAGCGACGAGTCCGGTCCCGCCGCGTCCGCCTTCATCGCCCGCTATCGCGGGTTCTGTCCGGACGGATTGTTGGCCGGACTGCGCCTCGGGCTCTACGAGCACAGTTCGGCGGCGCGCGATGCCCTGGCCGCCATTCTCGGGGAGGCGGGCGCCGACATCGTCCGGCTCGGAACGTCGGAGCGCTTCATCCCGGTCGATACCGAGGCCGTGTCGGAAGACACAAGGAGAATGGCGGCGGAATGGGTGAGCCAGCACCGTCTCGACGGGCTGGTCTCCGCCGATGGCGACGGTGACCGGCCGCTGGTCGTGGACGAGACCGGCGCGGTGATCCGGGGCGATGCGCTGGGCCTGATCGTGGCGCGGCATCTCGGCGCCGACGCCGTGGTCACGCCGGTCACCTCCAATTCGGGCATCGAACGACGCTGCGGGGCCGAGGTCCTGCGCACGCGGGTGGGCTCGCCCTTCGTGATTGCCGGCATGGAAGAGGCGATCGCCAGGGGCAGGGGCCGCGTCATCGGCTTCGAGGCCAATGGCGGCGTGCTCACCGGAAACCCGATCGAGGCCGGATCGTGCCGGCTCGCGGCGCTGCCCACGCGCGACAGCGTGCTGCCGATCCTCTGCGCCTTCGCGGCGGCGCGGATGGCGGGCCAGAGCCTGTCGGCCCATGTCGCGGGCCTTGACCTGCCGGTGGCTGCGAGCGACCGGATCGAGAATTTCCCCACAGCCATCAGCCGGGCGCTCGTGGCCGAACTGTCAAGCGATGCAGTCGCGCGCGACCGGTTCCTCGAACCCATCGGGCAGGCCGTGGCTGTCGATCTCACCGACGGCTTGAGGATGAGCCTCGCCGACGGATGCACGGTGCATCTCAGGCCCTCGGGCAATGCGCCGGAAATGCGGATCTACAGCGAGGCGGCGAGCGCGGAGCTCGCCGGGGCGCTGATCGCGCGGACGGCCGAGCGCGTGCACCAGTGGGCCGGCGCCTCTCCCGTGTAGCCAGGTCCGGCCGCCGGAGTGGGCTTCCCTCGCGCCTTGCGGCGGCGGGCGCGCGGCCGGCGCGTCAGTGGGTGGCGGATCCGGACAGGAGATTGAGCACGGCCACGCCCGAGACGATCAGGGCAATGCCGAGATAGCCGAAGAAGTCCAGTTTCTGGCCGAACAGCACGATGCCGATAACGGTGACGAAAGCCACGCCCACGCCGGACCAGATGGCATAGGCCACGCCCACGGACATGGTCTTGAGCACGATCGACAGCAGATAGAAGGCGAAGCCGTAGGCCAGGATCGAAACGCCGCCATAGCCCCATTTGGTGAAGCCGTCGGACGCCTTGAGCGCGGTCGTGCCGATGACTTCGCCGACGATCGCGAGAATGAGATAAAGCCAGGTCATGGGTGGTGGTATCCTTTTCAGGCCGCTGCCGGCGATCCGATCGCAGGGCATCGCCGACGCCTGCCGGCCCGGCCTTACGCTGCCTTGCAGGCCCTGTCAAAGCGCTTCGCCGAGCGGGGTTGCGCGGCGGGGAGGCCAGGTCGAACCCAAAGCGGCCCGCCCAACGAGGGGCGAGCCGCAAAGCTTTCGCAGCCGCCAACGAGGCCTATTCGGCGTCGCTGGCCCAGCCGGAGATCGCCTTGACCTCGAGGAACTCCTCGATGCCCCAGACACCGCCTTCGCGCGCCCGGCCCGAGGCCTTGACGCCGCCGAAGGGCGCGCCCGCGCCGCGCGACTTGCCGTTCATCTCGACCATGCCGGAGCGCAGCCGCCGCGCCATGCGGTTGCGCTTCGCGCCGTCCTGACTCTGGACGTAGTTGGTCAGGCCGTAGATCGTGTCGTTGGCGATCGCAACCGCGTTGTCCTCGTCGTCGAACGGGATAATCGACAGGACAGGCCCGAAGATCTCCTCGCGGGCGATGGTCATGTCGTTGGTCACGTCGGCGAAGATGGTGGGGCGGACGAAATAGCCGCGGTTGAGGCCGTCCGGCCGTCCGACGCCGCCCGCGACCAGCCGCGCGCCCTCGTCGATGCCCTTCTGGATCAGGCCCTGGATCTTCTCGTACTGGGCGGCGGAGACGACCGGGCCGATGTGCCTGCCCTGCTCGTGCGCCGGGCCGACCTTGACGGTGGCTGCGACCTCGACGGCCTTTTCCACGGCCTGGTCGTAGATCGTGCGCTCGACCAGCATGCGGGTCGGCGCGTTGCAGCTCTGGCCGGTGTTGTTGAAGCAGCGGCGCACGCCGCGCTCGACCGCCTTGGCGTCGGCGTCGGCGAAGATCACATTGGCGCCCTTGCCGCCGAGTTCGAGGCAGACCCGCTTGAAGGTGTCGGCGGCCGCCTTGGAGATGGCGGCGCCGGCCCGGGCCGAGCCGGTGAAGCTGATCATCTCGACATCCTTGTGGGTCGACAGATCCGTGCCCACGCCCACGCCGTCGCCATTGACCAGGTTGAACACGCCCTTGGGCAGGCCCGCTTCATGCACGATCTCGGCAAAGACGATGGAGGAAAGCGGCGCGATTTCGGAGGGCTTGAGCACCATGGTGCAGCCCGCGAGCAACGCCGGGATCACCTTCAGCGCCACCTGGTTCATCGGCCAGTTCCAGGGCGTGATCAGGCCGACGACGCCGATCGGCTCGAGCGCGATGCGGTCATCGGGGGCGTGGGGCCCGAGCGGACGAATGAATTCGATGTGCTGGAAAGCGGTGATGAAATTGTCGATGTGCCAGGTTCCCGACGTCACCTGGTCGTCGCGCGACATGTCGATCGGCGCGCCCATCTCGAGGCTGATCGCCTGCGCCATGTCCTCGGCGCGCTCGAGATAGACCTCGCGGATCTTCTTGACATAATCGAGCCGCGCCGCCGGATCGGTATGCGACCAGGACTCGAAGGCGGCCTTGGCGGCGCTGACGGCGGCATTGGTGTCGGCGGTGCCGCCGAGCGAGATCACCGCGCAGGTTTCCTCGGTCGAGGGATTGATGACCTCACAATCGCGGCCGGCAAGCGGCGCCACCCATTCACCGTTGATGTAGAACTTGCGCTTCTCGATCATCTCATTCTCCAAAACTGACGCGGTCGCCAAGGCTGTGGGCCGACCGCGAGGGCGTTTTATGTTCCAGACTGCACATATGCAGTTCCCCGACCCATGCAAGGTCCAAAACGCCATCCACTTGAAGGCCAATCGGTCCGCCGGTGCGCTGCACGCCCGATCCTTAGGGGCGCGAGAGGCAGAAATGCAACCCCCGACCTCACTTCATTTCCGGCCGCGAGGACGCCCGCGGCCCGGCCCGGCCGATGGAATCCGGGACTTCCATGGCCGGCTCCGCTGACCTGCCGGCGGTCAGCGCATCATCTTGAAGCTTTCCTTCTCCAGCACCAGATCGACAGTCCAGGCGCCGGATGCAGCCTGCTTCATGTCGTGGGACCTGAGTTTCGCACCGATGCCCGACATCATCATGCCGTTCGGCTGATCCGGAAAGCTCCAGCTGTGGCCGCTGCGGTCATATTTCGGCGGCAGGTCGAACTTGCCGCCGCGGCGCTGCAGAAAGACGCCCATGCCGCCCAGCACGCCGGCGCTGACGAGGTCGAGCTCGATCCAGTAGAGCGCGCGGCGGCCGAGCAGGTCCATCTCCACCCCGACCTCGATGAGTTGCGAGGAGTGACGGGCAAAGACATTGTCAAGCTTGACCTTGCGCGTGACGATCGGGGCGTCCACGCGGTAGACGACGCGCCCGCCGCCATCCGTGCGCAGGCGCTTGCCTGCGTCCGGGCCCCGCGAAGCCTTCTCGCTGCCGACCACGACACGGACATCCATGCCGGCAATCGGCTGGCCGGTCTTTTCAACGATGCGCAGATTGACATCGATCTGCGCCGCCAAGGCCGTGGCCGCGGTGCTTACCAGCAGCGCCAGGGACCAGCCCAGAAGTGCGCGCATATGTGTCATGACAGGTCCCCCTCGCTTGCCGGAACCGCCCGGCAGAAGCAGCTGGAGGTCCCCTTACTTCGCGATAGTCTATCGATCAGGCGCGGCGCGGCAAGCTCTCACGGGAGCGCCTTGAGCAGCGCCGGCGTCGGAAAGCAGGTCGGCTTCTGGCCGTTCTTGCCCTGCCATTCGCCGATCGAGCGCCTGGTCTTGTAGCCGGGCAGGCCGTCGGCGCCGCCGACATCATAGCCCTGCCGCTCCAGAGAGGCCTGAAGCCGGGCGATGTCGGAACGCAACATCGACCCGGTATTGGCCCAGGGCGTGACGAAGGCGCCGCCGCCATGGGCGATGCGGTCGGCGAGGTTGCCGATGAACAGCGCGTAGAGATCGGAATTGTTGTATTCCTTGATGACGTAGAAATTCGGCGTCACCACGAATTCCGGCCCCAGGGTTCCGGCAGGCACCAGCACCATGCCGGGCGCTTTGCGTTCCCGCTCCGGAAACGGCCGGCCGGAGATGCGGATGATGCCCATGTCGGTGAGCGCGGCGATCGGCCGGGCGCGGTCGGGACCTTCGAGCGCGCAGGTCACGCCGTCCGGGATGACGGCCTCGAAGCCCCAGTCGCGGCCGCGCACCCAGCCGGACTGGGCCAGATAATTGGCGATGGAGGCCAGCGAATCGGGCACGGAATTCCAGATGTCGCGCTTGCCGTCGCCATCGAAATCGACCGCATGCTCGAGATAGCTCGAGGGCAGGAACTGCGGCTGCCCCATGGCGCCGGCCCAGGAGCTCTTCATCGCCGACGCGGGAATGTCGCCGCGCTCGAGGATCTTGAGCGCCGCCAGGATCTCCCGGCGGAACAGGTCGGTCCGGGTCGACATGAAGGCCTTGGTGACGAGAACCCTGACCGCGGAATGGGGGATCTTGGCGCGGCCGAAGCCCGATTCCCTGCCCCATATGGCGACGATGATGGAGGCCGGCACGCCATAGCGCTGTTCGATCGCGGCCAGTGTGCGGGCATGTTGCTGCATCAGCGAGCGCCCGGTGGCGGCCAGACCCTGGAGGCTCTTCTCGCTGAAATAGGCGCCGGGCTCGCGGAATTCGGCCTGGCTCTGGGCGCGTTGCTTGGGCTTGGGGAAGCCGGGCGGCGCCAGATCCGGCAGGTCCCAGTCGAGGCTGACGCCGGAGAAGGCGCGGTCGAACACCGGTTTGGAGACGCCTGCGCGTTTGGCTTCCGGCCAGAGATCAGCCTCAAGCCATTGCCGGAACTGCGTTTCAACGCCGGCCTTGGTGGCCGCATGGGAGGACTGGACCGCAAGGATGGCGGCAGCGGCGAGGCAGAATGCGGTCAGGATCAGGGTGCGAATCATGGCGCAAGACTAACCCGAGCGGCATGGCAGGAAAACGGCGGAGATCGGTTCGGATGAACTCAGCTCTCGCAAAAGGCCTCAATCTCGATTTCCGTGAGCAGGGCGGGATGGGCAAGCCCCGCGACGATCACATAGGTCGAGGCCGGCGCATGGCCTTCGAGCATGCGGTCGCGGATCTCGCGGTAGGCGCCCACATCGCCCGGCGCCACATCGTAGACGCGGATGGCGACGATGTCGGCGGTCTTCATGCCGCAGGCGGCCACGGCCGACAGCGCGTTGAGCCAGGCCTGTTCGGCCTGGGCGCGGTAGCCCTCCAGCACCTCGCCCTGCGGCGTCACGCCGATCTGGCCCGAGACGACGAGACGGCGGCCCGGGGCGGTCATCTCCACCGCCTGGACATAGTTCGACGCGGGCTTCGGCATGGTCTCGGGGTTGAAGAAACGCGGCATGGCAAGCTCCTGGTGGTCTGGCGGGGGGGTGTCCTGACAGATGAAACATCGTCAGGATCGCACCAAATCTGGCGGGGCGATATGTCCTTACAGATGAGACATCTGTCAGGATCGCACCTCAAAAAGCAGTGCGGGCGCGGATGGCGGCGGCCAGCGTGCCTTCATCGAGATAATCGAGTTCGCCGCCGACCGGCACGCCATGGGCGAGCCGGGTGATCTTGATCTCGAAGCCGGACAGCTGTTCGGTGATGTAGTGCGCGGTGGTCTGGCCTTCGACGGTGGCGTTGACGGCGATCAGCACCTCCCGGACTCCGCCTCTGGCGACGCGGTCGACCAGCTTGGCAATCGACAGGTCATCGGGGCCGACGCCGTCGAGCGGCGACAGCGTGCCGCCCAGCACATGGTAGCCGGCGTTCATCGCCGCGGCGCGCTCGAGCGCCCAGAGGTCGGCCACGTCCTCGACGACGATGATGACGCTCTGGTCGCGGGTGGCATCGGTGCAGACCGCGCAGGGATCGGACGTGTCGGCATTGCCGCAGGTCGAGCAGATGCGGACCTTGTCGAAGGCCTCGTTCATCGCCAGCGCCAAGGGACCCATCAGCTGGTCCTTCTTCTTGATCAGATGCAGCGCGGCGCGCCGCGCCGAGCGCGGCCCAAGCCCCGGCACGCGGGCCAGAAGCTGGATCAGGCGCTCGATCTCCGGCCCGGTTACACGTTTCTGCATCTTGATCTCCGGTGGCAGGCGGCTCGCTTAGAACGGCAGTTTCATGCCGGGGGGAATCGGCAGGCCGGCGGTGAGTTCGCGGGTGCGCGCGGCGACCAGCGCCTCGACCTTGCCCTTGGCGTCGTTGTGGGCGGCGACGACGAGGTCCTCGAGGATCTCGACATCGTCTTCCTTGAACATCGACGGGTCGACATGCATGCCCAGCATGACGCCCTTGCCGGACAGCCTGACGGTGACCATGCCGCCGCCGGCGGTGCCCTCGCATTCAAGCTCGGCGATCTCTTCCTGCATGCGTTCCATCTTGGCCTGCATGTCCTTGAGCTTGCCCATCATGCCCATGATGTCTTTCATCGGGGTGTCTCCTTCTCGGGTGGCGGTTGACGGCTCGGGGCGGGGACCGGCTTTCCAACAGGAAAACTAGTCCGGCTCGTCGCCGGGTTCGGTGTCGTCGGGGAGGATGTCGCCCTCCTCGGAGGGCGTGAGCGCCGCGTCCGCCAGGCTCTCCTCGGTGACCGCAATGCGCACGTCGGTGATTCGGGCGCCGGGGAACCGCGCCAGGATGGCGGCGACATCGGGATCCTGGCGGGCGTCGCTGACCAGCGCGTCGCGCTTGGCAGTCTCGCGTTCGGACAGCGTCGGGGCGCCCTCCTCGCGGCTCAGCGCCACGCTCCACTTGGTCCCGGTCCAGTCGGTGAGCTTCTTGATCAGTTCGCCGGGCAGGCTCGGGCTCGCGTCCGGCGTCAGGCTGATCTCGAGACGGCCCGGCTCGATCCGCACCAGGCGCACATTGGTGCGGATCTGCACCTTCATGGCGATGTCGCGGAATTTCTCGGCGAGCGCCACCATGTCCTCGAGCGAGGCGATGGCAATTTGCTCGACCGGTTCGGCAATGGCGGGCGCGGTGACGGTGGGTTCGGCGGAATGGGCGAGCCGCATCGAGGGCTGGCCGCCGCCTGAGGAGCCCTGCGGCATCCGCCGGTCGCCGACCGCACGCGCCGTGGCGCCGCCCGAGGGGCTCGTGCCGGAGGAGGAAGCCGCGGCCCCGGCCGACGCTCCGCCGCCGGCCTGGAACGCCTTCAGCGCGTCTTCGGGCGAGGGCAGGCTCGCGGCATGGGCGATCCGGATCAGCGCCATCTCGGCTGCGGCGGCGGGCCTGCTCGCGGTGTCGGTCTCGGTGATGCCCTTGAGCAGCATCTGCCAGACCCGGGAGAGAATGGCGGTCGACAGCCTGCCCGCAAACTCTGCGCCGCTTTCGCGCTCGGTCTGGGTGAGCGAGGGGTCCTCGCCCGCCTGCGGCACGAATTTGAGCCGCGTGACCAGGTGGGTGAACTCGGCCAGGTCGGTGAGGATCACCGCGGGGCTTGCGCCCGAATCATACTGGTCGCGGAAATTTTCGAGCGCCTCGGCGACGTCGCCGCCCATCAGAGATGCGAACAGGCCGACGATGCGCGACCGGTCGGCCAGGCCCAGCATCGAGCGCACCGCCTCGGCGTCCACAGTGCCGCCGCCATGGGCGATGGCCTGGTCGAGCAGCGACAGGCCGTCGCGCACCGAGCCCTCGGCGGCGCGGGCGATCATGGCGAGCGATTCGTCGTCGATCGGGATGCCTTCCTGAGCGGAGACACTGCGGAAATGCCTGACCAGCAGGCCCGAATCGATGCGACGCAGGTCGAAGCGCTGGCAGCGCGACAGGACCGTGATCGGAACCTTGCGGATCTCGGTGGTGGCGAAGATGAACTTCACATGCGACGGCGGCTCTTCAAGCGTCTTGAGCAGGCCGTTGAAGGCCTGGTTGGAGAGCATGTGCACTTCGTCGATGATGTAGACCTTGTAGCGCGCCGAGACCGGGCGGTAGCGCACCTGCTCGATGATCTCGCGGATGTCGTCGATGCCGGTGTGGGAGGCGGCGTCCATCTCGATGACGTCGACATGGCGGCCTTCCATGATCGCCTGGCAATGATCGCCCGGGACGGTGAGATCGATGGTCGGCTGGTCGATCTCGGCGGTCTTGTAGTTCAGCGCCCGGGCGAGGATGCGCGCCGTGGTGGTCTTGCCCACGCCGCGCACGCCAGTCAGCATCCAGGCCTGGGCGATGCGTCCGGTGGAAAAGGCATTGGTGAGCGTGCGCACCATCGGCTCCTGGCCGATGAGATCGGTGAAATCCCTGGGACGGTACTTGCGCGCGAGCACCCGGTACGGCGCCTTGGCTTCGGGCGTGGAGCCCGATGACGCTGTGGTGGTGCCGGTCAGTTCTTCCATGATTCGCGTGCCGCCCTTGCGCTGGCCCGATGGCCGTTCGCATCAAATTTGCACCCCGGTTGAAACCAGTCAATGACAGGCCTGCCATTTCGGGCGCGGGCGAAAGGGTGGGAGGCTGGCACGGTGACCCGTGCCTGGCTCGTTAGGGCTGCTTCCTTCCGGACCTGACCCGGTTGGCGAGTGGCTCGTCCACCACCAACCTCCCGACAGCACATATCGTCAATCGGACCGGCAAAAGCAAGCCAAGGCCGAAAAAAACTGCTAGGGTCTGTCTCCAACCATCGCCAGCGGTCCTGCCCATGTCCGATTTTGTTCTTGATCCGCGTCTTGAGCGCGATTCCACACTGCTGATGAAACTGGGCCTGTGCCAGCTCAGGCTGATCGAGGACAGCCGCTGGCCCTGGGTGCTGCTGGTGCCGCAGAGGAGCGGCATTTCGGAAATCTTCGACATGACGCCACTCGACCAGACCATGCTGACCTTTGAGACCGCGATCGCCGCCAAGGCGGTCAAGCAGGCCACGTCCTGCCTCAAGATCAATATCGGCGCCCTTGGCAACCAGGTGCGCCAGTTCCATCTTCACATCATCGCGCGCGACGAGGGCGATCCGGCCTGGCCCGGACCGGTCTGGGGTCATGGCCAGGCCAGCCCCTGGAGCCGGGATGCCCGCTCCGACTTTACCGAAAGACTTCTCGAGGCCCTCTGATCCATGACATTCTCCCTGTTTGACCATGACGCCCCTCATGGCGAAGCCAGCCGTCTGGTTGCCTTTTCCTCCAACCGGCTGGAACGCCGCTCCGAATACCGCAAGGAGAGCGAGCTGGGCGAGGCGCTCAAGGATCCGAGGACACGCTATTTCGCCATAACGCAGGGTCGGCTAGCGATGCGCATCAATGGAAGCGCCCCGGAAGGATTGCTCTGGGCTGACGACATCGCTGTGATGCAGCCGCAGGCCGCCGACGCGG
The DNA here is from genome assembly GCF_030682515.1 of Hoeflea sp. GTDB lineage: Bacteria > Pseudomonadota > Alphaproteobacteria > Rhizobiales > Rhizobiaceae > Hoeflea. The sequence continues at coordinate 32,079 of NZ_JAUXOD010000019.1, forward strand.
TGCTGATCGGCTGGGATGCGGCCGACGCGGCCCATATCGCGATTCCGGTCGGAACCACGCCCGACGATCTGCCGGAACCGTTCAAGGCCATCGACACCCGCTCGGTCTACCGCCAGGCGCTGATGGACGAGGAAACGCTCGGCGCCTATGCGCTGGGCACGAGCCTTGTCACCTGGGCCCTCGCCAACCGGTTCTGTGGCGCCTGCGGTGCAGCGATGTCGCCCGAGGCGGGCGGCTACCGGCGGCGCTGCACCGCATGCCCGCATGTGGCGTTTCCGCGGACCGATCCCGTCGCCATCATGCTGACCATCGACGAGGCGGGCGACCGCTGCCTTCTGGGCCGCAGCCCGCATTTCCCACCCGGCATGTATTCCTGCCTGGCAGGGTTTATCGAGCCGGGCGAGACCATGGAGGACGCGGTTCGGCGGGAGACGCTGGAGGAATCGGGCATCAGCATCGGCCGCGTGCGCTATCACGCCAGCCAGCCCTGGCCGATGCCGCATTCGCTGATGATCGGCGTCTACGCGGAAGCCAAGAGCCTGACGATCGTCCCGGACACGGCCGAGCTCGAGGATTGCCGCTGGTTCGACCGCAGCGAGACCGAGGCGATACTCGCCAATGTGCTCGGGCAGGACAAGGCCTCGGCGCCGCCGCCCGGCGCCATCGCGCACCGGCTGATGCGCGACTGGCTGGACTGGCGCCGGTGAGGTTCGGATTGCCCGGGGGCTGTCAACCCTCGGCCTCGTCGGCGTGCGAGCCGTTCTGCTCCAGCCGGAACGGGTGGGCCGGATAGACGCCGAGGATCCTCAGCTCCTTGGAGAAGAAGGCGAGCTCGTTCATGGCGCGCGCCACCGGCGCCTCGTCGGGATGGCCCTGGATGTCGGCATAGAACTGGGTGGCGAAGAACCGGCCGCCGATCTGGTAGCTTTCGAGCTTGGTCATGTTGACGCCGTTGGTGGCGAACCCGCCCATCGCCTTGTAGAGCGCCGCGGGAATGTTGCGCACCCGGAAGACGAAGGTGGTCACCACCACTTCGCCGGCCACCGGGCGCGGCGGGATCCTGGCCTCGCGCGACAGCACCACGAAGCGGGTGACATTGGTTTCGGTGTCCTCGACGTTTTCCTCAAGGATGTTGAGGCCGTAGAGTTCGGCCGCGAGCCGCGGCGCCAGCGCCGCCATGGAGCGGTCGTTGCTCTGAGAGACCAGCCGCGCGGCGCCGGCGGTGTCGCCCGCCACCACCGCCTTCCAGCCATTGGCGCGCACCACCTTGCGGCACTGGCCCACGGCGTGGACATGGCTGTGCACGGTGCGGATCTCCGAGCGGTCGACGCCCGGCAGCGCCATCAGCTGGAAATGGATCGGCATGAAATATTCGCCGATGATGTGCATCTGCGATTCGGGCAGCAGATGATGGATGTCGGCCACCCGGCCGGCGATGGTGTTCTCGATCGGGATCATGGCGAGGTCCGCCTCGCCCTGCTCGAGCGCGTTGAACGCATCCTCGAAGGTGGCCGAGGGCAGCGGCTCCATGTGCGGAAACATGTCGCGGCAGGCCATGTCGGAATTTGCGCCAAACTCGCCCTGGAAGGCGATGCGGTTGGTGGAAGCTGTCATCATGAATGTCCGTGTTGAGGATGCGCCTCTGTTACGGCGCGAGGATCTGGCGGGCGCGCTCCAGATCGGCGGGAGTATCGACACCGAGGGGTACCGAGTCAACGATGGCGACATCGATGCGCATGCCGTTCTCGAGCGCACGCAGCTGCTCGAGCGATTCGCGCCTCTCGAGCGTCGAGGGCTCAAGCGAGACGAAGCGCTCGAGCGCCGGCCTGCGCCAGGCATAGAGGCCGATGTGATGATAGAGCGGCCCCTCGCCATAGGGCGCGGTGGCGCGGGTGAAATAGAGCGCGCGCAACAGCCGGTCGCCGATCGGCGTGCCGATCACCTTGACGATGTTCGGGTTGGTCTTTTCCGCCTCCTCGGCAATCTCGACCGCCAGCGTGGCGAGATCGGCCGGGCAGGAAAGAAGCGGCAGTGCCGCGCGGCGGATGGTTTCCGGCTCGATGGCCGGGATGTCTCCCTGGACATTGAGGATGATCTCAGCCCGACCGTGCGGATCCATCTTGCGGGCCGCCTCGAAGACCCGGTCGGATCCCGACTGATGGTCATCGCGCGTCATCACCGCCTCGAGGCCCGCGGCCTCGACGGCCTCGGCAATCTCGCGCGAATCCGTCGCCACGGCGACGCGGCCGATCCCGGCCAGCACCGCCTGGCGCGCCACCCTGACCACCATCGGCACGCCGCCAATATCGGCAAGCGGCTTTCCGGGCAGCCGGGTGGAGGCCATCCGGGCCGGTATGATGACGAGCATGGGCTCTTGACCGTCTGCCATGGGGGTCCCGTTTCCTCGGTTGCGCGGCGCAAGTGACCAAAAGTCTCACCGCCGTCGTTACAAACGCTGTTGCAACGGACTTGCAAAAGACATAGGTTCCGCGCGATTTCAAGACTGGTTCGGATATTGCGGGAAACCGGGCGTGACGCCGAACCGAAACGGAGCGAGGGAAAATGAACTCTTCATATCTCAACTCGGCGGCAGGCGCCCTTTTGGGCATCCTGTTTGTTGTGATGACCCTTTCGATAGTTTCGGACGGCATCTATCACGCGCCGGTCCCGGAAACCCAGGGATTTGCGATCGCCGTTGCCGAAGGCACCACGGAGACGGCCGAGCCCGCCGAAGAGGCAGGGCCTGTCGACATCGCGCCGCTTCTGGCCAGCGCCGATGCGGCCCGCGGCGAGAGCCAGTTCAGGAAATGCTCCGCCTGCCACACCAATGACGCCGGCAATGCCAACAAGGTCGGACCCGGCCTGTGGAACATCGTGAACAAACCCGTCGCCACCCATGAGGGCTTCAACTATTCGCCCGCCATGGTCGCCTTCTCGCAGGGCGGCACGGTTGTCTGGGACTACCAGCACCTGAGCGAATTCATCGAGGCTCCGAAGGCCCACATCCCCGGTACCGCCATGAGCTTCGCAGGCATCAAGAAGGTCGACGAGCGCGCCGATCTCATTGCCTATCTGCGCACCATTGCGGACACGCCTGCGCCGCTGCCTGATGCAACCGCCGCCGCTGCCGAGGAAGCTGCACCTGCAGAGGAAGCCGCTCCGGCCGAAGCCGAACCTGCCGCAGAGCCGGCCACGGCCCCGAGCGAATAGGCTGCCTGCCCTGACCCTCAAGAAAGCCGGGCCCAGTGCCCGGCTTTTTTATGGAAATTGCCCGGTTTTTTTGATCTTGCCCTGCAAGGGACGCAGAAGTGTCCTATTCTTTCCCGAGTGATTTTTCTCAGGAGGACCTGCCGCCATGATCATCCGACTCGCTCCCCTGCTCCTGGCCCTGGCCACGCTGATCCCGTTTTCGCCTCCGGCCCTGGCCCAGGACGGGGGCTGGCGGCATGCGACATCGATGATCGGCGAGCCCAAATATCCCCAAGGATTTGCGCGCTTCGACTATGTCAACCCGGACGCGCCCAAGGGCGGCACGCTCCGGCTCTCGGAGGACGGCACCTTCGACAGCCTGAACCCGATTCTCGCCAAGGGCGAGCTGGTGGTCGGGCTCGGCCTCGTCTTCGACACGCTGATGAAGTCGTCGGACGACGAGATTTCCTCGTCCTACGGATTGCTGGCCGAAAGCATCTCGTTTCCCGAGGACATCTCGCAGGCGACGTTCCGGCTGCGCGCCGAGGCAAAATGGGCGGATGGCGTGCCGGTCACGCCGGAAGACGTGATCTTCAGCTTCACCAAGGCCAAAGAGCTCAATCCGCTGCAGGCCAACTACTACGCCCATGTGGTCTCGGCCGAGAAGACCGGCGATCTCGAGGTCACCTTCACCTTTGACGAGATCAACAACCGCGAACTGCCGCAGATCCTCGGCCAGTTTCTCATCCTTCCTGAGCACTGGTGGGAAGGGACGAACGCGGCGGGCACCACGCGGGACATCGGGCGGACCACGCTGGAGCCGCTGATGGGATCGGGTCCCTACCGGATCGCCTCGGTCACCGCCGGATCGAAGATCCGCTACGAACGGCGCGACGACTACTGGGCCAGGGATCTCAACGTCAATGTCGGGCAGCACAATTTCGACGCGATCGAGTATACCTATTTCTCCGATCGCAATGTGGAGTTCGAGGCCTTCCGGGCCGGAACGGTCGACTATTACCAGGACAATTCGGCGAGCCACTGGGCCACGGCCTATGACTTTCCCGCCATCGCGACCGGCGAGGTCGTGCGCGAGGAGATCGAGAATCCGCTGCGCGCCGTGGGCATCATGCAGGCGCTGGTGCCCAATATGCGGCTGGACAAGTTCAAGGACGTCCGGGTGCGCCGGGCGCTCAATTTTGCCTTCGATTTCGAAGGGCTGAACACCACCCTGGCGCACAACCAGCTCACGCGCGTCGACAGCTATTTCTGGGGCACGGAGCTTGCCTCCTCGGGCCTGCCGGAAGGCCGGGAGAAGGAAATCCTCGAGGGGATGAGGGACAAGGTCCCGCCGGAGGTCTTCACCACGCCCTACACCAATCCGGTCGGCGGCGGCACGAAGGCGCGCGAGAACCTGCGGCAGGCGCTCACGCTGTTCCGGGAAGCGGGCTACGAGCTGAAGGACCGCAAGCTTGTCAAGACCGAGACCGGTGAACAGCTGTCGATCGAGATCCTGTTGGCCAGCTCCTCGCTCGAGCGGTCCGTGCTTCCCTATATCAGCAGCCTCAAGGACCTGGGCATCGATGCGCGGATCCGGACCGTCGACGGCTCGCAATACCAGAACCGGGTGCGAAGCTTCAACTACGACATGATCTGGGTGGTGTGGGCGCAGACGCTCAACCCAGGCAACGAGCAGGCGGGCTACTGGGGCTCCAAGGCGGTCGAGCGCGAAGGGTCGCGGAACTATGCCGGCATCGCCGACCCGGCGATCGACGAGCTGGTCCGGATGGTGATCTTCGCCAGGGATCGCGACGAGCAGGTGGCCGCCATCAAGGCGCTCGACCGGGTGCTGCTCGCGCATCATTACGTGGTGCCGCTGTTCTACAGCAAGGCGGTCAAGCTCGCCTTCCGCAAGAGCCTCGCCCATCCCGCCGAGCTTCCCTATTACAGCACCGGCTTCCCCGAGGTCTGGTGGATGAACCAGGGCCAATGAGGCGCTGGGGCCTTGCACCGCCTGCGACATTGGATTCTGTATGACATGCGGGCGAATCAGCCGCGGACCGGGATTTCCGGCGTGAAGGACGTGAGCTTGACGACATCACATGCGATCATCGGCGGCCGGATGGCCCGCGGCGGGGAGATAGAGGCCTGATGGGCGCCTATATTCTTCGCCGACTGCTCCTGATGATCCCGACCGTCGTCGGCATCATGGCGATCTCGTTCGCGGTCATCCAGTTCGCCCCCGGCGGGCCGGTCGAGCAGGTCATCGCGCAGTTGACCGGCGAGGGCGATTCGGCGATCGACCGGATCGCCGGCGGCGGCGATTCCTTCGGCAGCGGCCAGCAGGATTTCGGCGATTCGTCCTCGTCGCAGTATCGCGGCGCCCAGGGACTCGACCCCGAATTCATCGCCAAGCTCGAGGCCCAGTTCGGCTTCGACAAGCCGCCGCTCGAGCGCTTCGGGAAGATGATGTGGGACTACATCCGCTTCGACTTCGGCGAGAGCTATTTCCGCAGCATCGACGTGATCGACCTGATCGCCGAGAAACTGCCGGTGTCGATCTCGCTCGGCGTCTGGATCCTGCTTCTGTCCTACATCATCTCGATCCCGCTCGGGATCAAGAAGGCGGTGTCGGACGGCTCGCGCTTCGATGTCTGGACCTCGGGCCTCATCATCATCGCCTATGCGGTGCCGGGCTTCCTGGTCGGCATCCTGCTGATCGTGATGTTTGCGGGCGGGTCGTTTCTCGACTGGTTTCCGCTGCGCGGCCTGACCTCGGACAATTTCGCCGAACTGAGCCTTTTCGGCAAGATCGTCGACTATTTCTGGCACCTGACTCTGCCGCTGATCGCGCTGTCGCTCGCCGCCTTCGCCACCACGACCCTGCTCACCAAGAACTCGTTCATCGACGAGATCCGCAAGCAATATGTCACCACCGCGCGCGCCAAGGGGCTGACCGAGAGCCAGGTGCTCTACCGGCATGTGTTCCGCAACGCCATGCTGATCATCATCGCCGGCTTTCCCGGCGCGTTCATTTCCGCCTTCTTCTCTGGGTCGCTCTTGATCGAGACGATCTTCTCGCTCGACGGGCTCGGCCGGCTGGGCTTTGAATCGGTGATCAAGCGCGACTATCCGGTGGTGTTTGCGACGCTGTTCATCTTCTCGCTGATGGGGCTGGTGGTCGGCCTGATCTCCGATCTCGTCTACACCTGGGTCGATCCGCGCATCGACTTCGAGAAGAGGGACGTCGGATGAGCACCGCCGCCGCCCGCAACGCCCAGAGCTTTGACGCGGAGGGCCGGCCGAAGGGCTGGCTGTCGCCCACCAACCGGCGGCGCTGGGCCAATTTCAAGGCCAACCGGCGCGGCTACTGGTCGCTGTGGCTGTTCCTGGCGTTGTTCGGGGCCAGCCTGCTGGCTGAATTCATCGCCAATGACCGGCCGATCCTCGCCTCCTACAAGGGCGAGATCCTCTATCCGGTGCTGGTGGATTATCCGGAGGAGAAGTTCGGCGGGTTCCTGGCCCGCACGGACTATCGCGACCCGTTCATCCAGGACGAGATCGAGGCCAATGGCTGGCTGATCTGGCCGCCGATCCGTTACTCCTACACCACCGCCAATTCCTACATCCCGCACTCGGCGCCGACCGCGCCGTTCTGGATGCTGGACAAGGAAACCCGCTGCCAGGCCTATCCGCTCAAGACCGAGGATCCGGGCTGCACGCTCGGCAACATGAACTGGCTCGGCACCGACGACCAGGCCCGCGACGTCACCGCGCGGATGATCTACGGATTCCGCATCTCAGTGCTGTTCGGCCTGACGCTGACGATCTTCTCGGCGCTGATCGGCATCGCCGCCGGCGCGGTGCAGGGCTATTTCGGCGGCTGGACGGATCTCCTGCTGCAGCGCTTCATCGAGATCTGGTCGTCGATGCCGGTGCTCTACATCCTCCTGATCATCGCTGCGGTGCTGCCGCCCGGCTTCTGGATCCTGCTCGGCATCATGCTCTTGTTCTCCTGGGTGTCGTTCGTGGGCATCGTCCGGGCCGAGTTCCTGCGCGCCCGCAATTTCGAATATGTCAACGCGGCACGCGCGCTCGGCGTGGGCAATGGCACCATCATGTTCCGGCATCTCCTGCCCAACGCCATGGTGGCGACGCTCACCTTCCTGCCCTTTATCCTGTCGGGCTCGATCACGACGCTGACCTCGCTCGATTTCCTGGGCTTCGGCCTGCCGCCGGGCTCGGCGTCGCTGGGCGAGCTGATCGCGCAGGGCAAGCGCAATCTGCAGGCGCCGTGGCTCGGGCTCACCGCGTTCTTCACCATCTCGATCATGCTGTCGCTCCTGATCTTCATCGGCGAGGCGACGCGTGACGCCTTCGACCCGCGAAAGACGTTTCGATGAGCAGTGCGGGGTCGATGAGCAGTGCGGGGTCGATGAACGCTGCGGGACAGGGGAGCGGCGTGGCGACGCAGACGGACGACGTGCTCCTGTCGGTGCGCGACCTGTCGGTGGCGTTCCACCAGGGCGGCGAGAGCCAGTTGGCGCTCGACCGCATCTCGTTCGACATCAGGCGCGGCGAGACGGTGGCGCTGGTTGGCGAATCGGGCTCCGGCAAATCGGTCTGCGCGCTCTCTGTGCTGAAGCTCCTGCCCTACCCTTCGGCAAGCCACCCCTCCGGGCAGGTGCTGTTCAAGGGGCAGGATCTGATGTCGGCGCCGGAGGCTGAGATCCGCGACGTGCGCGGCAACGACATCACCATGATCTTCCAGGAGCCGATGACCTCGCTCAACCCGCTGCAGCCGGTGGAGCAACAGATCGCGGAGATCCTGCACCTGCACCAGGCGATCAAGCCCGACGAGGCGCGGCGGCAAGTGCTCGGGCTGCTCCACCAGGTGGGAATCCGCGAGCCCGAGAAGCGGCTGGCGTCCTATCCGCATCAATTGTCCGGCGGCCAGCGGCAGCGGGTGATGATCGCCATGGCGCTCGCCAACCGGCCCGAACTGCTGATCGCCGACGAGCCGACGACCGCGCTCGACGTCACCGTCCAGGCGCAGATCCTCGAACTGCTGCGCGACCTCAAGCAGCAGCATGGCATGGCGATGCTGTTCATCACCCATGATCTGGGCATCGTGCGCAAGTTCGCCGACCGGGTCTGCGTGATGACCGCCGGCAAGATCGTCGAGACCGGCGCCACGGCGGAGATCTTCGCCAATCCGCAGCATGCCTACACCAAGCACCTGCTCGCCGCCGAACCCAAGGGCCAGCCGCCCGCGCGCAAGCCCGACGCCCGCGACGTGATGCGGGCCACGGACATCAAGGTCTGGTTCCCGGTCAAGAAGGGCTTCCTCAGGCGCACCGTCGACCACATCAAGGCGGTGGACGGCCTGTCGCTGACGCTGAAGGCCGGGCAGACGCTGGGCGTCGTCGGCGAATCCGGATCCGGCAAGACCACGCTCGGCCTGGCGCTGATGCGGCTGATCCGCAGCGAGGGCCAGATCTATTTCGAGGACCAGCCGCTGCATGCGCGCTCGTTCACGGAGATGCGGCCGCTCCGCAGCGCCATGCAGGTGGTGTTCCAGGATCCGTTCGGATCCCTGAGCCCGCGCATGTCGATCGCCGACATCGTCGGCGAGGGGCTCGCCATCCATGCGCGCGAGCTTTCGGCGGGCGCGCGCGACAAGCGCGTTGCCGAAGCGCTCGAGGAAGTCGGGCTCGACGCCGCCACCCGCTGGCGCTACCCGCACGAGTTTTCCGGCGGCCAGCGCCAGCGCATCGCAATTGCGCGGGCAATGGTGCTCAAGCCGCGCTTCGTCATGCTCGACGAGCCGACCTCGGCGCTCGACATGAGTGTCCAGGCGCAGGTGGTCGACCTGTTGCGCGATCTCCAGGCGCGGCACGATCTGGCCTATCTGTTCATCAGCCACGACCTGAAGGTGGTCCGGGCGCTCGCCAACGACGTCATCGTCATGCGCTCGGGCAAGGTGGTCGAGCACGGCACGGCCGACCAGATCTTCGACCGCCCGGAAACCGACTACACCAAGGCGCTGATGGCGGCGGCGTTCAATCTCGAATCCGCGGCCGGCGGGGCCGTCAGCGAATAGGCGGGTGGCATGACCGGAAGAGCCGACAAGGGACGCATCCTGCTGGCGCTGACCGGCTGGGAGCCGGATGTGTGGATCGATGAATTCGGCATGGCGGCGCCCGACCGGGAGGTCGCGCTCGAGCCCGACGGCGAGGCCGACCCGAGCATCCATTACGCGGTGGTGTGGAAGCAGCGGCCGTCGCTGCTGTCGAGACTGCCCAATCTCAAGGCCATCTTCTCGCTCGGTGCCGGCGTCGACCATGTCTTTGCCGACAGGGATCTGCCCGAGGTGCCGATCGTGCGCGTGGTCTCGCCCGACCTCACGACGCGGATGAGCGAATATGTCGTCTGGCAGGTGCTCGACCACCATCGCCTCGGCCCGCGCTACCGGGCGCAGCAGGCGGGCCGGATTTGGGACGAGGACCCCGGCCAGAAGGCGGCGCGCGACGTGACCGTCGGCATCATGGGCCTGGGGGAACTCGGACGCGACGCCGCCGCCAAGCTCCAGGTCCTGGGCTTTGCGGTGTCGGGATGGTCGAGGACCGCACGACAGGTGGACGGCGTCAGCTGTTACGCGGGCGCCGAAGGGCTGGGCCCGTTCCTGGCCTCGGCCGACATTTTCGTGGTGCTGCTGCCGCTCACGCCCGAGACCCGGAACATCCTCGATCGCTCGCTGTTCGCGCGCATGAGCAAGCGCGGACCGCTGGGCGCGCCGGTGCTGATCAATGCCGGGCGCGGCGGGTTGCAGAACGAGGCCGATATTCTCGCTGCACTCGACGAGGGTCTGCTGTCGGCGGTGACGCTCGACGTGTTCCAGCAGGAGCCGCTCGATCCGCATAGCCCGTTCTGGAGCCATCCGAAGGTCACGATCACCCCGCATGCGGCCGCCGCCTCGGTGCCCTCCTCGCTGATCGGGCCGATGGTCGCGCAGATGGAAGCCCATGACCGCGGCGAGGCCCTGATCAATCTCGTCGACCGGAAGGCCGGATACTGATTTCAGCCGATCTTCCGGCCCGACCGGGACCGGCTCATTTCCGGATCACGGCCGGCGGTATCCGGTCGGCGGGCCATAGAGCCGGGCGATGCGGGCGATGGCGTCCTCAAGCGGCTCGCGGGTCACGGTCATGGTCCCGCCCGAGGCATGCAGCAGGGTTTCAGCGTCTTCCAGGAACCCTGCATGGCCCTTCCAGAACACCAGGTCGCCGCGCGCGAGACCGTCGCGGGCGGGATCGATGACCGATCCGAGGCTCGCCGCCTGCTGGTCGGAATCGCGCGGCGCGGGCGTGCCGGTCATGGAAAGCGCCATCTGCACCAGGCCCGAGCAATCAATGCCGAAGCCCGAGCGTCCGCCCCAGAGATAGGGCGTGTGCAGGAAGCGCAGGGCCACGGACACCGCGTCTTCGGGCGCGGTCTCGCCCACCGGCCGCAGATGCGCGGCAATCATCGCGGTGCCGTCGTCGAGCAGCGCATAGGGCGTGCCCCTGGTCTCGGCCGCCCCGGTCACCTTGACGCGGCTGCCCATCGACACGGCGGCCCGGTGGGGGAAGCGCAGGTCGGGGCCCGGATAGACGAAGCTGCGCGGCACCGAGACGACATGGGTGGCGGCGCCCGCGCCCTGCCCGATCGCGTCGAGGCGCACATAGCCCACGTAGAAATCGGCGTCGAGCTGCACCCAGGCCCAGCCGTCGGACTGGTCGAAGACCCGAAGCGTCTCGCCCATGAGCACCTGGGTGTCGATGCCGCAATCCGGATCGGGCCTGGGGCTGACGGACGCCACCGGCACGGTCACATGGGCGGGTGCGCCTTCGGTGTAGCGGTCGGCCGCAACCCGGTCCCTGAGCCGGATGTCGGCAAGATCGGGCCTGTAGGCGTGGGACCTGCGATCGAGTGTTCCGGTCATGCCTGGGCGCCTTGTGCTGAGGACAGTTTGCGCCCTTCGGCGATGATGATGTCGCCGATCTTCTCGACGAAGAGTGCGCCCTCGACCGTGCGCTTGATGATGACATTGCGCCGGTCGCGCTCGTCGCGGACGCGGCGGACGAGCCCCATGTGCCCCATCGTGTCGAGCGCCCTGGTGATCACCGGCTTGGTCACGCCGAGCGTCGCGGCCAGGCCGCGCACGGTGTGCGGCGGCGGCGCGAGATAGATGTGCAGCAGGATCGCCAGCTGCCTGATGGTCAGATCCGGACCGATGACCCGAACATGCTCGAGCGTGGCGGCATGCCACAACCCGAGCGCGTTGGAGGGCCTCAGATCAAGGTTCATCAGCTGCATCTTTCATTTCGGTGCCGGACTACCTTGACCGAAACAAAAGGGCCGCGCAAGTCACCGGCTTGCCTCAGGCGGAATGCCGCTTGCCGATCACCTCGAACAGGGCCCTGATGCCCTGCGCCTCGCCGCCGATCGGGGCATGGGGCTTGTCCTTGGGCGACCAGGCGAAGATGTCGAAATGCGCCCAGCTGGTCTGAGGCGTCACGAAGCGCTTGAGAAACAGCGCCGCGGTGATCGAGCCGGCGAAGCCGCCCGAGGGTGCATTGGTCAGGTCGGCGATCCTGGCTTTGACGTCGGCCTCGTAGGGACGGTAGAGCGGCATCCGCCACAGTGGATCAGCCACCGCATCCGAGGCCGCGGCCAGATCGCGGGCGAGATCCTCGTCGTCGGTGTAGAACGGCGGCAGGTCGGGTCCGAGCGCCACCCGCGCCGCGCCCGTGAGCGTGGCCATGTCGATGAGCAGATCCGGCTTGTCCTCGCAGGCGAAGGTCAGCGCATCGGCCAGCACCAGCCGGCCTTCGGCGTCGGTGTTGTCGATCTGCACCGTCAGCCCCTTGCGGCTCATGAGCACGTCGCCGGGGCGGAAGGCGGAGGCGGAGATCGAGTTCTCCACCGCCGGAACCAGCACGCGCAGGTCGACGGGCAGCCGCGCGTCCATGATCATCATGGCCAGCGCCATGACATTGGCGGCGCCTCCCATGTCCTTCTTCATGTTGAGCATCGAGGCCGACGGCTTGATGTCGAGGCCGCCGGTGTCGAAGCAGACGCCCTTGCCGACGAGCGTCAGCTTCGGCGCGCCCTTCCTGCCCCATCGAAACTCGAGCAGGCGCGGCGCCTGGGCCGCGGCCCGGCCCACCGCGTGGATCATCGGGAAGCCCTTCTCCAGCAGCGCGTCGCCCGCGACCACGCTGACCTTGGCCTTGTAGCGGGCGGCAAGCGCCCGGAACGCCGCCTCGAGCGCATCGGGACCCATGTCGTTGGCGGGCGTGTTGACCAGGTCGCGGGCGAGGCCGACGGCGGCCACCGTCCGCTGGATCGCATCGGCGTCGGCATCGGCGGGAATCACCAGCCGCGGGCCTTCGGCGGCCAGCTTGCGATAGGTCTCGAAGCGGTAGGCGCCCATGCCGAAGGCCAGCGCCATCACCGACCCCGGGATCGGCGAGGTCTCGATGTGCCAGTCTCCCCTGGGCAGGGTGCGGGCCAGCTTGCCGCCGATGAAGGGATGGCACTCGCCCTCCTCGCCCAGGCCGAACAGCGCGCCGGCGAGCTTGCCGTGGCGGTTGGGCGCAAGCAGCACCGCGCCTTCGGCGGCCTTGAAGCCGGCGGACCTCGCCCAGGCGAGCGCTGTCTTGTCGAAATGGCCGCGGTCGATATCCGCGCGCGACACGGCCCAGACGGGCAGGGTCTCGCCGGACATGGCGGCGAAGGGGGAAGGCCGGTCGATGTAGCTAAAAGGCGGCATGGGGGCTCCTTGGATTCTCCGCCAAAGCTCCGGCGGAGAATCAGTCGTTAACGCTTGATTAGGGTTAACAGATTATTGCTTGAGCGAAGACTGTGGCGCCAGCCGCGATGTGATGACAACCAATTACCGGGATCAGGCCTATGTCAGCGACCCAAACACGCTCCTCCCTCCCGCGGCAGCTGCTCGGCGCGGTGTGCATCGCCGCCCTTGCTCTTTCGCTCGCGGGATGCGCGTCCAAGAGCCGCCTGACCACCGGGTCGGTGCCCTCGACCAACCAGCCGCTGGCGGCGATGAACGCCAACGAGCTGCGCTCCGCCGCAGCACAGATCGGCACGGCCTATGACAAGAATCCCAAGGACGCGGCGGTGGGCATGCAATATGCCTCGGTGCTGACCATGAGCGGACGAAGCGAGCAGGCGCTCGCGGTGATGCAGCAGGTCGCCATCCACAACCCGACCGACCGCTCGGTGCTCGCGGCCTATGGCAAGGCGCTCGCCGGGGCGGGCCAGTTCGACAAGGCGCTCGACGCCGTTCAGCGGGCGCAGACGCCCGACCGGCCGGACTGGCAGCTGCTGTCGGCGGAAGGGGCGATCCACGACCAGCTTGGCGATCCCGCCACGGCGCGGTCGCGCTACCGCAAGGCGCTCGACATGCAGCCCAACGAACCCTCGGTGCTGTCCAATCTCGGCATGTCCTATGTGCTGCAGGGGGACCTGAGAACCGCCGAAACCTATCTCGCCTCCGCCGTGCGGCAGCCCGGTGCCGACAGCCGGGTGCGCCAGAACCTGGCGCTCGTGGTGGGCCTGCAGGGCCGCTTCGAGGAAGCCGAGAAGATCGCCAGCGCCGAATTGTCGGCCGAGCAGGCTGGCGCCAACATCGCCTATCTCCGTGCGATGCTGAGCCAGCAGAACGCCTGGAACAAGCTCAAGGACTCCGACAAGAACAACACCAACTGAGGTTGAGGGGCGCGCTTGCGCTCCCGCCGGGGCGCTGGCCCCGGGGCTCTTGGCCCGCGTCTTGCGGCGCGGCTGGCCGATCGTCCGCCAGCAGCGCCGCGCGGCCGACCTGCTGGCCACAGGCGGCGCAGCTAGGGCAACGCCCGACAGGCCAGGCGTCGCGTCATCCCATCTCATCTGTGAAGTTCTGAACCCGTTCCCGCGGGCGCCTGGCCGCGGGCGGCCGGACGGCAGGCGATTCCGCTCATGCCGCCGGCGAGGATCCTGCTATTGCGGCGCGCCGCCCGAGAAATTGTCCATGACCTGGATCGCCGCCGGTCCAAGGATCACGCCGATGAGCACCGGCAGGAAGAACAGGATCATCGGCACGGTGAGCTTCGGCGGCAGCGCCGCGGCCTTCTTTTCGGCTTCGTTCATGCGCTGGTCGCGGCTTTCCTGGGCCAGCACCCGCAGCGCCTGGGCGATCGGCGTGCCGTAGCGCTCGGACTGGATCAGCGCCTGGGTCACCGATTTGACCGCTTCGAGCCCGGTCCGGTTGCCGAGATTCTCGAAGGCCACGCGGCGGTCCTGGAGATAGGACAGTTCGGCCGTCGTCAGCACGAATTCCTCGGCCAGCGGCGGCGACTGCACGGCGATTTCCTCGGCCACGCGCTTCATCGCGGCTTCGATCGAGACGCCGGATTCGACGCAGATCAGCATCAGGTCGAGCGCATCGGGCCAGGCAAGCTTGATCGAGGTCTGGCGCTTCTTGGACTGGTTGGAGACGAACAAATTGGGCGTGTAGAAGCCGATATAGGCGCCGACGATGCAGGCGAGCATGCGCACCGTGAACGGCTTGTCGGTCAGGTTCTCGAGCACGAAGACATAAACGATCGATGCCGACAGGAACACGAAAGGCAGCACGAACCGCGCCAGCAGGAACATGTTGAGCGCGTTCTGGGTGCGGTAGCCGGCGGCGCGCAGCTTGGCGACCGTGGCGTCGTCGGCGAGCGCGTTCTTGAGGTTGAGCTGCTCGACGATGCCGCGCACGGAGGCATTGTTGTGGGACCTGAGGCCGGTGCTCTTTTCGCCGGCGCGGGCCTGTTCGGCGTTCAGCCGGGCGCGTTCCCGGGCGCGGATCTCATCGCGCTCGAGCGCCGCCGATTTCATGCGCGCATCGAGATCGCCGCGCTCGAAATAGGGCGCCATGATCGTGAACAGGGTGGCGAACACCGCCACGGAAACCAGGATCGGCACCAGGTAGGCCGGATCGGTGAGGGAAGACGCGATATCGGAGAGCATGGTTCGTCTGTCCCTAGATGTCGAAATTGATCATGTTGCGCATCACCATGATGCCGATGGACATCCAGATCGCCGAGGCGCCGAGAATGAGATGGCCGCGGCTGTCGGTGAACAGGATCATGATGTATTCGGGCGAGGTGAGGTAGACGAGGGTCGCGACGATGAACGGCAGGGCGCCGATGATGGCGGCGGAGGCCTTGGCCTCCATCGACATCGCGCTGATCTTGCCCTTCATCTTCTTGCGCTCGCGCAGCACCTTGGAAAGGTTGCCGAGCGCTTCCGAGAGGTTGCCGCCGGCCTGCGCCTGGATGGCGATGACGATGGCGAAGAAATTGGCCTCCGCCAGCGGGATGCGGTTGTAGAGCCTGGCGCAGGCCTCGGGAATGTTCAGCCCCATCTGCTGGGCCTCGACGATCCGCTTGAACTCGGTGCGGACCGGCTCCTGGCCTTCGGCCGAGATCATCCGGATCGCGTCATTGAGCGGCAGGCCCGACTTGATCGAGCGGACCATGATGTCGAGCGCATTGGGGAATTCGTTGAGGAAGGCCTTCATCCGCCGGCTGCGCAGAAAGCCGATGATCCAGCGTGGCATTCCCGCGCCGAAGATGATGGTCACGCCCAGGGCCACCAGCGGACTGCCATAGGCGACGAAGGCCATGAAGCCCGCAACCAGGCCCAGGATCAGCGAGAAGGTGTGGAACTGCCGCACCGAGATGCCGAGGCCCGCCTGGGCGATCCGGTCCTTGAGCGCGGGCGATTTGCGGCGGTCGTTTTCCTTGTTCTTCTCTTCCAGCGTCTTCAAGGAATCCTGCACGGACTTGCGCCGCTTGTTGGCTTCATTGAGCCTGTCGCGCGCCGCCGTGGCCTTGGACCGGTCGGTTTCGGCCGACTTGACCCGCTTGACGCGGCTTTCCGCCTTCCGGTCGCCCTCGATCCGGCTGTAGAGCACGCCATATCCCAGGGCGCCAGCCGACAGCGCGGCAAGGCCGATGATGGCGAGCACAACTGTATCGAGACCAAACACGAGGGGCTTCTCCTTACGAGGTCATTTTTTCCATGGCGTCGAGCGAGGCGGCGAGGCGCTTGTCCTCGCCGTAATAGCGGGCGCGATCCCAGAAATGCGGTCGGCCGATGCCTGTGGAGCGGTGTTCGCCGATGATGTTGCCATTGGCGTCCTCGCCCATCATGTCGTATTTCATCAGGTCCTGGGTGATGATGACGTCGCCCTCCATGCCGATGACTTCGGTGATGTGGGTGATGCGGCGGGAGCCGTCGCGCAGGCGGGCGGCCTGGATGATGACGTCGATCGAGCCCGAGATGATCTCGCGCACGGTCTTGGCGGGCAGCGAGAATCCGCCCATGGCGATCATCGATTCCATGCGGCTCAGGCATTCGCGCGGGGAGTTGGCGTGGATCGTGCCCATCGAGCCGTCATGGCCGGTGTTCATGGCCTGCAACAGGTCGAACACCTCGGGGCCGCGGACTTCGCCGACGATGATCCGCTCGGGACGCATGCGCAGGCAGTTCTTGACCAGGTCGCGCATGGTGATCTCGCCCTCGCCCTCGATGTTGGGCGGGCGGGTTTCAAGCCGTACCACATGTGGCTGCTGCAGCTGGAGTTCGGCGGAGTCCTCGCAGGTGATGACCCGCTCGTCGGTGTCGATATAGGCGGTGAGACAGTTGAGCAGCGTGGTCTTGCCCGAGCCGGTGCCGCCCGAGATCACCACGTTGCAGCGGACCCGGCCTATGATCTGCAGCACGGCTGCGCCCTCGGGCGTGATCGCGCCGAACTTGACCAGCTGGTCGAGCGTCAGCTTGTCCTTCTTGAACTTGCGGATGGTGAGCGCGGTGCCGTCGATGGCGAGCGGCGGGGCGATGACGTTGACGCGGGACCCGTCGGGAAGACGCGCGTCGCAGATCGGGCTCGATTCGTCGACCCGGCGGCCGACCTGGCTGACGATGCGCTGGCAGATCGACAGAAGCTGGCTGTTGTCGCGGAACCGGACATCGGTTTCCTGGACCTTGCCGGCGACTTCGATATAGGTCTTGCCCGCACCATTGACCATGATGTCGGCGATGTCGTCGCGGGCCAGCAGCGGCTCCAGCGGGCCATAGCCCAGGACATCGTTGCAGATGTCGTCAAGCAGTTCTTCCTGTTCGGCGATCGACAGGGCGAAGTTCTTGATGGTGATGATGTCGTTGACGATGTCGCGAATTTCCTCGCGCGCACTTTCGGCGTCGAGCTTGGCCAGCTGCGACAGGTCAATCGTGTCGATCAGCGCCGAGAACACCTGGCTCTTGGTGTCGTAATAGGCCTCGTTGCGCGACGATTTGCGCTTGGCGGGCGGTTCTTCCCGGCGCGGCGCCGCCTGCTGTGCGGGCTGGGGAGCCGGCGCGGCGACCAAGGGCGCGGGCGCCTTGGGTTCAGGCGCATGGCTCGCCTGGGAGTCGGCATGGACCACGGGCCGGGGCGCCGGCGCGGCTGGCGGCTTGCCTGATCCATCATTGCTGCGTTTGCCGAACATCGTGCGTTCCACTCCAGACTTACAGTTTACTTGCGGCCAGTTTACTTGCGGCCCAGCAGGCCCATCAGGGACGACAATCCGGCACGCTTGCGCTTCTTCACTTCCGCCCGGCCGGTGACGACATGGGCGATCTGCGACAGGGTTTCGGCGATCGGCGACTTGGCCGAGGATTCACCGATCATCAGCCCGGAATTGGCGGCTTCGCCGAACAGCAGCGCGTCGAAGGGAATGATCGCCAGCGGCTCGATCTCCAGCGGGTCGCAGAACACGTCGGGCGCGATCTCGGGCCGCTTGGCCATGCCCACCTGGTTGAGGATCAGCAGCGGCTGGCGGTCGTTGGGGCGCAGTTTTCGCAGCGTGTCGAACAGGTTCTTGGTGTTGCGCAGGTTGGCGAGATCCGGCGTCGCGGTGATGACGATCTCGTCGGCGGCGCACAGCACCTTGCGGGTCCAGTCGGTCCAGACATGCGGCACGTCCAGCACCGACACCGGCGCGTTGCGCTGGATGATGTCGAGAATGGGCAGGAACACATCCGAGGAAAAATCATAGGTCCGGTCGAGCATCGACGGGGCGGCGAGCATAGACAGATGTTCGGAACACTTGGTCAGCAGGCGGTCGAGGAAGACCTCGTCCAGCCGGTCGGGCGAATACACAGCCTCGGCGATCCCCTGCGTCGGGTCGTTGTCGAAGTTGAGATTTGCCGTTCCGAAGGCAAGATCCATGTCGGCCAGGATGACTTCGCTCGAGAACAGGCTGGAAATGCTCCAGGCGCAATTGTGCGCGAGCGTCGACGAGCCGACGCCGCCCTTGGCCCCGACAAAGGCGATCGAGCGGCCGAGCGGCGCGGCATCCGGATCGACGAAGATCGTGGAGATCACGCCGATCACATCGGCCATCGACACCGGCGCGACGATGTATTCGGACACGCCGTTGCGGACCAGTTCGCGGTAGAGCGCCACGTCGTTGACGTGGCCGACCACCACCACCCGCGTGTCCGGATCGCAGACCGAGGCGAGATCGCCGAGTTCGTCGATCAGCGTGCGGGCGTCGGCGCGGGTTTCCAGGATCAGCAGGTTCGGCGTCGGCGAGCCGGCGAACATGTTGGCGGCCGCCGAGACGCCGCCGGAATTGATGCGCAGGTTGACCTTGGCCATGCGCCGGTCCTGGGAACAGCGCTCCATGGTCTTGGCCAGGCCTTCGGATTCGACGAAGGCATGCACGGAAATCCTGGGCAGCGGGCGGATCCGGTCGAAATCGCCGCGCTCGGACGCGGGTTCGGCCTCATCCGGCTGCTTTTCCTGCTCAAGCTCATATTCAAGGTTGGTCATTACCATTGTCCTGCTTCAAGGGCGCGTTGCGGGTCAGTCAGCGTCAAGGGCCGCGCCGCTGGTTCTGTAGGTCTCGATCACGGCGGACCGCCGCTCGGCGTCGATCGAGGTCATGCCGCGCGGTGCGATCAGATCCCCGGGATTGGCGATCTGGGCGGCCAGGTTGTTTTGCGTGGCGCACCCGAAATTGGCGTAATGCTTGTTGTCGGTGGTGTTGGCGAGCATGTCCTCGGGCCAGCGGCCGCATTCGCCGGTCGACGCGGTGATCGCCATGAAGGCGATGCGGATCGGCGCCGCGTCATCGGGCGAGGAGACGTGATACGGCGAGGACAGGATGCGGTCGCCCGGAATGCCTTCCTGGCGCAGCACGTCGGCGACCTGGCCTGCCAGCACCGACGCCGCCCCCGCATTGGCCGAGCCCACGGGAACCATGATGCGGATGACGCCCGAGGCGCTCGACCGGTAGTTGGTGGCCGCGCCGCGAACGGTCTCGCGCATCGAGGTGGTGAGGCTGCGGTCGCCGGACGAGACCGGAAGGTCGACCGTGCGCTCCTTGTCCGCCACGATGATCGGGTGATTGGTGCGGTAGTCGTCCGGCACCGCGCCCACGGTGACGCTGCGGCCGGGCCATCCGGCACAGCCCGACAGGAGCGCCGCGGCCAGCAGCAGCGGGGCCGCCGCCTTGAGCGGGTGGAGATCAGGCGTGGCGGGAACGGGGATCTTGCGCGACATGGTGAGATTCCTGATCATTTGTAGATGAAGCCGACGACGCCGTGGTAACGGCCTGGCGGCAGCTCGGTTTCCATGCGGCCATAGACGCGGTTGACCCGGCCCAGGAAGAAGCCCGCGCCATCGCCGGCCGCGTTGAAATTGTCGTCCGGACGGGCGAGCTCGTTGCGGGCGACCGGCTTGACGATGTAGGGCGTGGCGATGATGACCAGTTCGGTCTCGTTGCGCACGAAATCGCGGCTGCGGAACAGCGTGCCGAAGACCGGCACCTTGGACAGGCCCGGATAGCCCGACATCGCCTGGCGGATGTCGTCCTTGACCAGGCCCGCGAGCACGATGGATCCGCCCGAGGGGAGCTCGACCGCGGTTTCCGCCTCGCGGCGCTTGATCGAGAGCCGGGTCATCCCCGGACTGCCGCCGGCGCCCTGGATCGAGGTCGAGCCCTCGAAGCTCGGCTCCGACACTTCGGTCAGCACCTTGAGCGAGATCCGCCCGGGCGACAGCACGACCGGCGTGAAGTTGAGCCGGATGCCGTATTCGACCTCGCGGTCGGTGTAGGTGACCCTGCCGTTCTCGGCGACGGTGACCTGGTCCCTGAGCTGGAATTGTCCGCCGACATAGAATTTCGCGCTTTCGCCCGAAATCGCCGTCAGGCTGGGTTCGGCCAGGGTGCGCATGACGCCCGCCTGCTCCATGGCGTTGACGTAGCTGCTGATGCTGGCCCCGCCGATGGTCTTGGCGAGCGAGGCATAGTTCAGGCCCGTCGACAGCGTTCCGAGATTGGCCGGGTTGGAATTGACCATGGAGCCCGAATCGCCGGTGATGCTCGAGTTGAAGCCCAGCTGCTTGAGCACCTGCCGACTGACCTCGGCGATGGTGACCTTGAGCATGACCTGGTCTTCGCCGTCGATCTTGAGCATGTTGACGATCTGCGAGACCTGGCGGTCCTCGGCGTTGATCGCGGCGTCGCCGCCGTCGCCGGTCGCCGTGGTCACGCGGGTGGTGGCTTCACCGCCGGTGAGGAAGATCTGCGCCAGCCGCGCCGCCTGGGCCGCGTCCTGCGGGGTGCGCACCGAGCCGGTGAGCACGATGTTGTCGGAGATGATCTCCACCTTGATGTCGGAATCCGGCAGGAACCGCGCCAGGTGGCCCTGCAGGCCCGAGACGTCGCGTTCGATCTCGAGATCGATGGCGACGATCTCCTCGCCGCTGGGACCGAAGATGAAGATGTTGGTCTGGCCCACCGTCTTGCCGAACAGATAGAGCCTGCGCGAGGTCCGGGTGACCGCATCGGCAAGGCTCGGGTCGGCCACCAGGATGTCACGGGCATCGGTGGGCAGGTCGATCACGATCGCCTTGTTCAGGCCCAGCTTGACCCGCTTGGAGACGCCGGGACCGGTCTGCTTGATCTTGATGATGCTTTCCGCGGCCGCGGCGGTCGGCAGAAACCGGCCGCTGGACGGATCGAGACCCATGCCCGCGATCATGGCGGTGGTTGCCAGCGCGACGACGGCCATGGACGACAGGAGCGATTTTGCAATGTGACGCACGTTCATTCTCCGCTTCAGTTGGTGGCGCCAACTTTGGTTATGGTGCCGGAGCGGATCAGCTGGATGGCCGAGGAGCCGTCTTCGCCGCTCAGTAGATATTTCGCGCCGTCGCCCTCGGCTTCCTGGACATCGGCGACGCTGCGCAGGGCAAGCGTGAGCCGATCGGCCATCTGCTGGGCGACGGTGATGATCTTGGTCTGGTCCGGGGTCAGTTCGAGGGTCGCCGTGGTGCCGACCGCGGTGCGGTTGCCCTCGGCGTCCTCCTCGATCCGCTGGTCGATCGCCAGGATCCTGATGTTGGACAGGACCACTTCCGTGAGGAAGCCTTCTTCGCCGGTCTTCCGGCGCACCATGATCACGTCCACCCGGTCATTGGGCAGGATGAAGCCGCCGGCGCTGGTGGCCACCGAGATCTCGGTGGCGACGGCGCGCTTGCCGGCGGGAAGCAGCGACGACATGATCCGGGAGGACGAGTCGACGATCTTCTCGGGCCTGAGCGGCTCGCCGGCGAAGATCGGCAGGCGGACGACCGCGCCGGTGAGCTCGGCGATCGCCTCGGGGCGGACGTCACGGCGGACCAGCCCTTCGACCACGCCGTCCTCCGGCCAGCCCTTCCATTGCATTGTTTCCTCGTTCAGCCGCGCGCCCACCGGCAGGCTGGCGGTGGTGACCAGCACGTCGATGGTCGGCATCTTCTCGATGATCGGCGTGGACGAGATCTCGTTGACCTGGACCGTGGGTGAGGTCAGGTTCATGGCCAGATACCCGGCAAGTCCTGCTGCCAGGACAGCCACTGCCATGATGACGACGCGGGCGGGTTTCATGCTTATTCCTCGAACGAGTATTGGATAGGCTCGGCGCAGGATGCATCCGCAATCGTGTAATTATGGTTAATGACCGGCAACCAAACAGGGTTAATGCGGGATTAAGGCCAACAGCGCCTGCGCGGCGGATCCGGGATCCATCCTGGAGGGGTGCCTTCGACGCAGCAGACCCGCCCGCCGGATCCGGCGCGCGGGTCTGCCTCAGCCCGGATCCGGGTGGTCAGTGCAGGCGGGCAAGCGCCTCTGTGAAGATCGCCGTGTCGGGATAGGTGGAGAAGGCCGCCGCGCCGATGGCCACGCCATAGGGAATTCCAGCGCGGTCCTTGAAGAAATGCATCGGGATCGGAAGGGGCGCGAGCAGCAGCACGTTCTGGTTGGCGCGGACCATCAGCACGATGAGCGCCAGGAAGCCGCCATAGACGCCGGTGAAGCCGAGAAGGGCCACGAGATCGATGTTGAAGCCGTACCAGAGTGCGGCGGCGCTGAGGATCTTGGCGTCGCCGCCGCCCATGACATTGAGCGCGAACAGGGCGAAGCAGCCGGCAAAGACGCTCATCGCCGCGACCAGCGACCAGCCGAAGGTCGCCAGGTCCATGCCGCTGAACGGCGCGATGGCGAAGAAGGACGCCGCCAGGATGACCGACACCCGGTTCGGGATCTTCATGGAAATGAAATCGCAGAACGCCGCCATCGCCATGCACAGCGGGAGAATGACAAAAACGGCGGCCTCGACCATGGGTTCACTCCTGAATGTGTCGCGAGGATAAGCGCAAGACCTTAAAAAACCGCAACAGACACACGAGAAAAGCCGCCCCGAAAGGCGGCTTTTGGCCGGACCGAGCCGGGTGGGGCTCCGATCAGGAGCCCTGGGCGTTCTTGGCGGCGTTCATCTTGTTCGACAGGCTCTGGAACTGGCTGTTCAGCGTGTTGCCGAGCGTGGTGGCGCCGGTGATCAGCGCAACAGAGATCAGCGCTGCGATGAGGCCGTACTCGATGGCGGTGGCGCCGGATTCGTCTTTGACGAAGCGTTCAAAAATGTTCTTCACGGGTTTGCTCCTTCATTCCGTCGGGTTGTCAGCACTCCGCCAGCGGCTTCGGCCGGTCGGATGCAACAACTCTAAAGGAGGGATTTTTCAAACCGCTTAACGAACAAGGTTAGCAATGTGTTGCACCGCGGATGATCCGCTTATGGTAAATCGACTGTAAGTGAAAACGAAGAGGCGCGGGCTTGCCGGTGGGCCAAAAAAACGAAAGCCGCCCTCAAGAGCGGCTTTCGAGTTCGATTGTCCATAACGCTTGAACTTGTTAGTTCGCGTTCTTGGCCGTGTTCATCTTGTCCGACAGGCTCTGGAACTGGCTGTTCAGCGTGTTGCCGAGCGTGGTGGCGCCGGTGATCAGCGCGACAGAGATCAGCGCTGCAATGAGGCCGTACTCGATTGCGGTGGCGCCGGATTCGTCTTTGACGAAGCGTTCAATCAGGTTCTTCATGGGATACTCCTTGATCCACACAGTGGTTTCAGCACTCCGTCAACCGTTACCGTTGATCAGATGGGGTGAAGCTACAGGGAGGTCTTTTCGATCTGCTTAAAGAAGGTGGTTAGCAAAGTCTTGTCGTGTCGGGCTTTCGCGTGTGGTTAACAGAGTGGGGCTCTGCGCGGCTCGCCGGTCTTCATTCTGGACGGTGCAACGGCTGGCCGGCTGCGTCCCTGATGCGGGGTAAGCGAGAGCTGCTCCGGACCTGCTGGAGCGGATTTTGCAGCCATCCGGCGATCCTTAAGGCTTCGTTCACCAATCCGCGCGATTTTAAGGGCCATATCCGCAATCCCGAGGACACGGCATGACCCACCCCTTCCCTGTTCGACGCCGGTTCACGCAGGTCGCCTGCGGCCTGGCGCTGGCCGCGTTGTCGTCAACTCCGCTTCAGGCGAGCGACGACGTGATCCGGGTGTTCATGGACCATGCGCGCATCCTCAAGCTCGACCGCACGGTCTCCAAGGTGATCATCGGCAACGCCAATGTCGCCGACGTTACGGTCTCGGATCCGCAGACCATCGTGCTGACCGGCAAATCCTATGGCACGACAAATCTCGTCATTCTCGACCAGGCCGGCGACCCCATCGTCGACGAGCGCATCCTGGTGTCCGTGGACGAGGCCAATACGCTGCGGGTCTTCAAGCAGACAGCCCGGTCGGTCTATTCCTGCTCGCCGTCGTGCGAGGAACATGTGACGATTGCCCCGGCGGCGGCCAATCCCTGAAAGCTGGCGCTCCGGCCCGTCACCGCACAAGGCCCTGGTTGATATCTGGTTAACCACGCCGACCGGTTTGTCCCGGCCCGCGTTACGAAAATTCAACTAGTTTGATCTAGCCTCCTCCCTGACACTGTATGTCCGGGAGTCCCATGATGAATCTCGACGATCACACACCTCAACGGCCGCCCTCCCGCCGCCTGCGGCGGCTCTGCGCGCGGTTGAGGCGATCGCAGGACGGCACCGCCGCGATCGAGTTCGGGCTTCTGGCATTCCCCTTCTTCCTGCTGATCTTCGCCACCATCGAGGCCTTCATCGCCTTCGCCGGCGAGCAGCTGCTGGAAAACGCCGTCGACACCATGAGCCGCCAGGTCCGCACCGGCCAGATCACCTTCGGCATGGGCCGCTCCACCGACATGACCGCGGCGCAGTTCCGCACGAAGTTCTGCGGCGAGATCAGCCTGATGATCAAGTGCGTCGCCGAGGAAGACCCGTCGGACCAGAAGCTCTATCTCGACGTGCGCGAATTCGCCAGTTTCGCCGCCATTCCCAACTACATCCCCAAGGTCAGCAACGACCAGTTCTCGGATCTGGATCCCGCCGGCTTCGCCTACAAGCCCGGCGGACCCAAGACCATCAACATCGTCCGGGCCTATTATCGCTGGGAGGTGACGACCGACCTGGTCAGGCCCTTCATCACCAATATCCGCAAGAACGGCGAGATGCCGCGCGACTACCTGATGGTGGCGACCGCCGCGTTCCGCAACGAGAACTACCCGTGAGCGACGGACCGGGCTTGAATGCCAGCGGCAAACCACAAGGGGCCAGTGCCATGACGGGACTGCTGATCGGACTGAAACGCAGGATACGGAAGCTTCGCGGCGACCGCGACGGCGTCGGCGCCGTCGAGTTCGCCCTCATCGCACCGGTGCTGATCATTCTCTACATGGGCTCGCTGGAAGTCTCCGTGGCCATGTCGGTCAACAAGAAGCTGGCGCGCGCCGCCAGCACCGTGGCCGACCTCGTCACCCAGGACGAAACCGTCAACAAGGCGTTCCTTCAGTCGATGCTCAACGTGTCGCAAAGCGTGATGACGCCGTTCCGCTCGGACGGCATCAAGGTCAAGATCACCGGGATCACGATCGACGGCGCCGGCCTTGCCAAGGCGACATGGTCCTGGCAGCAGGACAACACCAGGCCCTACACCGTCGGCTCCACCCAGAGCCTGCCCTCGGATCTGGCGATTCCCAATACGTTTCTGGTGCGCACCGAGATCGAATTCGACCACGACCTGCTGATGGTCATGCCCGGGATCCAGGATATCGACATCCGCAAGATCCAGATGCGCAAGACCTATCATCTGCGCCAGCGCGTGGGCAGCAGCGTCACCTGCACGGATTGCTGAGCGCCCGCGCAGCCGGGCTCGAGCGGTCGGCTTGCCTGGTCTGAGCCGTGTTTCCGCGGATCGCTACCGCGTCGCCAGCGCGGCCGCGTCATTGCCGGGCAGCATGTCGACCAGACCCCTTATGTTGCGGTAGTCCTCCGGGCCCGGGATGGCATAGCCGCCGCCATGGACCGGCTCGAAAATATCCAAAAGCCCCGGCGCGGATACGGGCATCCGGTCCAGAAACGACCCCAGCGCCGCAACCAGATCGTCCGGCAGCGTGCGCAGCACCGCATGCGGGCCATAGGGGATGCGCTGCGACGACCAGACGATCCGCAACGGATCGGCGGCCTCGATGACGGGCCGGTTCCAGCCGCCAAACAGGTGGGTGACGTCGGACCCGGCATCCCCCGGCCGGTCGGGGATCCAGCCGAAGAAGCCGTCGACATCGCCGGACCGGTAGAGCTCGATCACCGATCCGACGCTGCCCGCGCGAACCATCTCAGGCGCGTCGAGACCGCCGGTCCTGATCGCCTGCTGCGGGATCTGCCAGCCGGACACAGAGTCTTGCCCCGAATAGGCCACCTTGAGCTCGTCGACCGGCCTGGTGACGCCGTCGCGGACCACAAGCACGGACCGGAACCCGGTCGAACCATCGGCGGCGACCGGGCTTCTGAGCGCGGTGACGCAGCCGCAGACCGCATCGGTGGCGGCAAAGGACCGGGTCGAGTGAATGGCGTAGCCGACGCGTCCGCTGGCCTGCGCGTCGATCAGGGCCGCGTAGCTGCCGAGCCTGATGATCTCAACCGGGATCAGCAAGGCCGAGGCAAAGGCCGCGCGGACCGCCTCGAGCCTGACCGGACCTGTCGCCGCGACATGGGCTTCGACGACGCCGATGCGCAGCACCGGAACCGTGTCCCGGTAGTCGGCGCGGGCGGGCGAGCCCAGGACCAGGGACACGCCGAGGCCTGCCCAGAAGAGCATCCGGACCAGGGACACGGACATGGCGGCACGCGGGATCGTCATCATGGCCGAGAGATATCACGGCCGGGCCGGATTGTGTGAACATGGTGAAAACAAGGTTACCGGCGGGGCGCCAACGCCACCCTTCCGGCGGCCGCCGAATCCGGCTAGTTTGCGGGCCGGTTGGAGACATTTCGATGGCGCGTGCATTCCTGTTTGTTCTTGATTCCTTCGGTATCGGCGGGGCGCCGGACGCAGAGGCCTATGGCGATCTGGGGGCCAACACGCTCGGCCACATCGCCGAGCAGTGCGCCGGCGGGCTCGCCAACCGGCCGGGCCTGCGCCAGGGTCCGCTGTCGCTGCCGCACATGCAGTCGCTCGGACTGGCCGAAGCCGCGCTGGCGGCCTCGGGCAACCTGCCGGCGGGATGGGCGCGCGCAGCGCGGCCGCGCGGCATCCACGGCGCCGCCAGCGAGGTCTCGCGGGGCAAGGACACGCCATCGGGGCACTGGGAGATGACCGGGCAGCCGGTGATGTTCGAGTGGGGGTATTTCCCCGACGAGGGGCCGGCCTTCGGCCCCGAACTGGTGGCCGCGATCATGGCTGAGGGCAAGGTGCCCGGGATTCTGGGGAATTGCCACGCGTCGGGCACCGAGATCATCGCCAGTCTCGGCGCCGAGCACATGCGCACCGGCAAGCCGATCTGCTACACGTCGGCTGATTCGGTGTTCCAGATCGCCGCCCATGAGCAGAGCTTCGGGCTCGAGCGGCTGCTCGAGCTCTGCCAGGTCGTGCGCAAGCTGGTTGACCCGCTCAATATCGGCCGGGTGATCGCGCGTCCCTTCGTCGGCTCGCCGGAAAAAGGCTTCGACCGCACCGGCAACCGGAGGGATTATTCCGTCCCGCCCCCGGGGCCGACCCTGCTCGACCAGGTCAAGGCGAGCGGGCGGCGCGTCTTCGGGGTCGGCAAGATCAGCGACATCTTCGCCCACCAGGGCGTCACCGACATGCGCAAGGCCAGCGGCAATGCCGCCCTGTTCGAAGCCACGCTGAAGGCCGCGCAGGACGCCTCCGACGGCGATCTCGTGTTCACCAATTTCGTCGATTTCGACATGCTCTACGGCCACCGCCGCGATGTCGCCGGCTATGCCGCCGCTCTCGAAGCGCTCGACGCCATGCTGCCGCGCTTCGCCAAGCTGCTCAAGCCGGGCGACCTCGTGCTGATGACCGCCGACCATGGATGCGACCCGACGTGGCGGGGCACGGAACACACGCGGGAACGGGTGCCTATCCTGGGCTTCGGACCCGGCGTGGCGGCCCGCGACATCGGCATCCGCTCGACCTATGCCGATGTCGGCGCGACGCTCGGCGGGCACCTGGGCCTGCCCGCAACCGCCAGCGGGACGAGCTTCCTGTGAGCGGGGCCGTCAGGAAAGCCGAGCTGCACTGCCATATCGAGGGCGCGGCCTCTCCGGCGCTGGTCAGGACCCAGGCGCGCAAATATGGCGCCGATGTCTCCGGGTTTCTCGCCGGCGACGCCTATGTCTGGTCCGATTTCACCGAATTCCTCGTAGCCTATGACGGCGCGGCGGCGCTGTTTCGCACGCCGGAGGACTATGCGCTTCTGGCGCAGAGCTATCTCGAGGGCATTGCCGCCGAGAACGCCATCTATGCGGAGATCTTCGTGTCGCCGGATCACGCGGCTGCAGCCGGGCTGTCTCCGGAGAGCTATTTCGAAGGGCTCGCCCGGGGCATCGAGGCGGCCAGGGCGTCGACCGGCATCGAATGCCGGATGATCCTGGTCGGCATCCGGCATCTGGGCGCGGAGAAGGTCGAGGCGGCGGCGCGGCTGGCGGCGACACGGCCGCACGCGCTGATCACCGGCTTCGGCATGGCCGGCGAGGAGCGCTTCGGCCGCGTCGCGGATTTCGCCCGGGCCTTCGACATCGCCCGCGACGCGGGTCTCGGCATCACCATCCACGCCGGCGAGCTCGCCGGGGCCGAGAGCGTGCGCGACGCGCTCGACCATGTGCGCCCCGCCCGGATCGGCCACGGCGTGCGCGCCAGCGAGGACGCAGGCCTGGTCAGCAGGATTGCCGACGAGGGCGTCGTTCTCGAGGTCTGTCCGGGCTCCAACCTGGCGCTCAGGCTCTACCCCGACATCCTGAGCCACCCGTTCGACCGGCTGCGGCGCGCGGGTGTCAAGGTGACGCTGAGTTCCGACGACCCGCCGCATTTTGCTTCCTCGATCGGCCATGAGTACCGGATGGCGGCGGAGGCCTGGGGCTACGATGCGGCCGAATTGACCCGCATCACCCGGACATCGATCGAGGCGGCCTTTGTCGACGAGCCGACCCGCGCAATTCTCTTGGGACAGCTTGACTGAAACGGCTCTGGACGGTTGCCCGGACCCGCCATTCGGTGTCTAACTCGGGACAGGCCGGCATTGCGCTTCCGCAGCTCTTCGAGCGGGAGAGGGTGACGGCGATTTTTCAGGCGGGACTTTGTCCGCGCATTGCTTGAGGCGATCAGCGCGGCGTCCGGTCACAGCTTCAGGGCAGGGCAACATGGACGGCGTCACAGTTATCTCGCACCCGCTGGTGCAGCACAAACTCACCTTCATGCGCAAGAAGGAGACCTCGACGGCGGGCTTCCGGCGGCTCTTGCGGGAGATTTCGACGCTGATGTGCTACGAGATCACCCGCGACCTGGAACTGACCATGGAGCGGATCGAAACGCCGCTGGCCGAGATCGAATCGCCCGTGCTGGAAGGCAAGAAGCTGGTCTTTGCCTCGATCCTGCGGGCCGGCAACGGGCTGCTCGAAGGCATGCTGGACCTGGTCCCCTCGGCCCGCGTCGCCCATATCGGGGTCTACCGCGACCACGAGACGCTGGAGGCGATCGAATATTACTTCAAGGCGCCCGAAGACATCAGCAACCGGCTGGTGATCGTGGTCGACCCGATGCTCGCCACCGGCAATTCCTCCATCGCCTCGATCGAGAAGCTCAAGGAACGCGGCGCGCGCAACATCCGATTCCTGTGCCTGCTGGCGGCGCCCGAAGGCATCCGCAACTTCCAGAAGGCGCATCCCGACGTGCCGATCTTCACCGCCTCCATCGACAGCCATCTCAACGAGAAGGGCTATATCGTGCCGGGCCTGGGCGACGCCGGCGACCGGATGTACGGCACAAAGTAGACCATTCGGCCGGTGGACTGGCCTCAGCCGGCCAATTCGCTGGCAGGATCCGGCAGAAGCGCGGTTCAGGAGAACAGCGTCAGCAGCGTCTGAGCGTTGGAATTGGCGATCGAGAGTGACTCCAGGCCCAGTTGCTGTTGCGTCTGCAGCGCCTTCAGCCTGGAGGATTCCTCATTCATGTTGGCGTCAACCAGGCGGCCGACACCCATGTCGATGCTTTGAGACAGGCTCTTCGCGAAATCGGACTGCATGTCGATCCGACCCTTCACCGCCCCGTAATTGGCGGCCTTCTCGATGGTGTATTGCAGCATCGCGTCGACGACCACGATCATCTCGTCCAGGTCCGTATCTGTCGTTGAACTGGTGATCTCCATTTCGGTGACCGCCGGATAGCCGGCCACAGTGGGGCTCGGACTCTTGAACAGCACCCACCAATTCGTGAAACCTGCATCAACTGCGAAATTCGGGCTGGTCGCTATTCCCAGGTCGCCGATATGCCCGGTCATGAAATCGAACATGGCCCATGTGTCGGACGGCTCGGCAACCTGAGTCTCGTCACGGAAGTCGAGCTTGATGGTCTGCACCGAAACCAGGCCGTTGCTGTCACGGGTGAAGCCGCCGACCAGGTACTTGTCCTGCGTGTTGTTGGCGGCATCGTAGGGCGTGGCGAGATAAAGCCAGTTCTGACCACTGAAGCTGGACGACTGGGCGACGCTAAGGAGCTGGTTCTTGAGTTCGGAAATCTCCTTCCAGACCTTGCTCCTGTCGACCCCCGGCTCGCGCGCGACCACGAAACGGGACTTGATCTCGTCAAGGATCTCAACGGAGGCTTCCATGCCATTGTAGGCCACGTCGACCTTGGCGGCGCTCAGGGAAAGTGCATCCTCGACGGCCGACAACGCCCTGTTGTCCGAGCGCATGGTGGTGGCAATCGACCAGTAGGCCGCGTTGTCCGCCGCGGAGTCGACGCGAAATCCGCTGGAGACCCGGTTCTGCACGGTCTCCATGCTGCTGGCGATGCTGCGAAGGGTCTGCAGGGCGGCCGTTGCCGCGACATTGGTGTGAATACTCGTCATGAAAACTCGGATTTACTCTGGGCGACAGACCAAAATCAGCTTGAATTCCAAAATACTGACATTCCAGTCGTCACACCTGCCCCTCATATCTGGCCGGCACACCTTGGCTTGTCCTGGTACGAATTATTGCGCAGAAAAATTATCACAGTGTTAAGCAGAATTCGCAAAGCCAAGGCCGGTGTTGCGATCCCGCTCGGCGGCCGTTCCCACCCGAAATGACACCCTCCCTTGCGCTGGCCTTGCATCCCCTTCGAAACCGCGCGCCCCGTAGGATCCGGTTAACCAGTCATGGCGATTCCCGATCGAAAAGATCGGCAATTCACGGAGTATTAGTCTCGAGCAACTTGAATCGGCAGGACCAACCAAAGGTACCGGCATGTTCAAGAACCTTTTCATCATCTGCTGCGCCGTGCTGGCCGTGTCGGGCCTGCCCTATTACGCCCAGGATATCTCGGCGTTCCTGTCACCCAATGCCGGCCTCGAGGAGGCGACCGCGCCGCAGGTCGCAGCCTCCGTGCAGCCCGCCCCCGCCAGGCCGGTCGCCCATTACGCGACCGGGGTCAGGGCCGCCAGCATCCCGCTGAACAACGGCCAGTTCAGCGCAGATTTCCAGCTCAACGGCCGCTCGGTGCGCGGCCTTGTCGACACCGGCGCCACCTATGTGGCCATCAACCGGACGACGGCGCGCACGCTCGGGATTGCGCTTTCGGCCACCGATTTCAAGCACCAGGTGCGCACCGCCAACGGCCTGACCAACGCCGCGCTGGTCACCATCGACCGCATCCATGTGGGCTCGATCTCGGTGAACGGCGTCGAAGCCTTCGTGCTGGGCGACGAGGCGCTGTCGTCGACCCTGATCGGCATGAGCTTCCTGTCCAAGCTCAAATCCTACCGCGTGGCCAACAACAGGCTCGAACTGGTCAATTGAGGTGCGATCGGGACGCGGGGTCTCTCCGCGCCGTGCAACCGCGTCAGTCCTGACGGCCCATGATGACCGGTGACTTGTCCGGTGCAACCTCCCCGATGATCACCGCCTTGCGCAGCTGCGCGCGCGCCGATGCTGCCTGGTTTTCGTCCCTGGCATGGATCAGCGCCAGCTCCGTGTCCCTGTCGACCCGCGTGCCGACGGGCAACAGTCCGGTGAGCCCGACCGCATGGTCGACCGCATCGCCCGGCCTTGTGCGGCCGCCGCCAAGCGCCACCACGCAGAGCCCGACGCCGCGGGTGTCGTAGCCCGTGACATAGCCTGCCCTGTCGGCGGTGCAGGCCGTCTGAAGCGGCGCCGCGCCAAGGTGCCGGTCCGGACTTTCCAGAAAATCCGCCGGTCCGCCGAGCTCGAACACCATCCGGTTGAAGATCTCGGCCGCGCGTCCGTCCTCGAGCGCGCGCCGCGCGCGGGCCATGCCGTCGGCCGCGTCCCGGGCCAGGCCGCCCGAGACCAGCATTTCCGCAGCGAGAGCCAGCGTCACCGCCTCGAGCCGTGCGTCGCGGGACGCGCCGGTCAGGAAATCCGCCGCGTTCCTGACTTCGACCGCGTTGCCGGCCGCACTCGCCAGCGGCTCGTTCATGTCGGTCACCAGCGCCGTGGTCGGCATGCCGGCGCCGACGGCGACCTCGACCAGCGAGCGGGCAAGCTCCCGCGCCCGGTCGGGTGAGTCCATGAAGGCGCCGTTGCCGCATTTGACATCGAGCACCAGCGCGCCAAGGCCTGCGGCCAGTTTCTTGGAGAGAATGGAGGCGGTGATCAGCGGCACCGATTCCACCGTCGCGGTCACGTCGCGAATGGCGTAGAAGCGCTTGTCGGCGGGGGCGAGATCGCCGGTCTGGCCGATGATGGCGCAGCCCGCGGATTTGACCACCTTGCGGAACAGGGCGTTGTCCGGCATCGCCTGATAGCCGGGGATGGCCTCCATCTTGTCGAGCGTGCCGCCGGTGTGGCCGAGGCCGCGGCCCGAAATCATCGGCACCGCCAGGCCGCAGGCGGCCGCGATCGGCGCCAGCATCAGCGAGACATTGTCGCCGACGCCGCCGGTCGAATGCTTGTCGACCACCGGGCGGTCAAGCTCGGGCCAGGACAGGACCTCGCCCGAATCGCGCATCGCCAGCGTCAGCGCCACGGCTTCCGCCCGGCTCATGCCCTGGAAGAACACGGCCATGGCCAGCGCCGCGACCTGGCCCTCGGTGACGCTGCCGTCGGTCAATCCGCGGACGAAAGCCGCGATGTCGGCGGGATCGATCGCGCCGCCGTCGCGCTTGGTCCTGATGAATTCCTGGGTCAGCATGATGGTGTCCTACACGCCGAACGGCGTCCATACGGTCTTGATGCGCACGGCGTGGAACAGGAATTCCTCGCCCTGGCCCTGTCGGGCGTCAAACCAGTCGCGGGCCTTGCCGTTGCTGGCCCAGACCGCCTTGAGGTTGCCGGCCGATTCGCGCTCGACCAGTTCGGTCCCCTTCGCGCCGCCGAAATACCAGAGTGCCGCGATGTCGTCATGCTTGGCCATGGTGTCGGCAAGCACGTCGCGGTCGCCGGTGACGATGTTGACCACGCCGCCGGGCACGTCGGAGGTGTCGAGCACCTGGTAGAAATCGCACGCCGAAAGCGGCTGGC
This sequence comes from Hoeflea sp., assembly GCF_030682515.1. Taxonomy (GTDB): domain Bacteria; phylum Pseudomonadota; class Alphaproteobacteria; order Rhizobiales; family Rhizobiaceae; genus Hoeflea. The sequence continues at coordinate 65,757 of NZ_JAUXOD010000019.1, forward strand.
GTTGCGAGGGTGTCACCACCACCCGGTTGCCCATGGCGATCGCCGGCATGACCAGCGAGACGAAGCCCAATAGAGGCGCCTCGTCGGGGCAGGAAATCCCCATCACCTCCCAGGGCTCGTTGAGCGCAAGCGCCAGCATGCGCTTGTCGGGCGCGCGCACCGCGCCGTCATATTTGTCGGCCCAGGCGGCGTAATGCATGATGCGGGCCACCGACGCCTCCACCTCCTGCCTGGCGGCGGACGCCGACGCGCCGGCCTCGGCCAGGCGGGCTGCAAATTCGGTGGCGCGCAATTCGAGGTTCTCGGCCAGGAAATAGAGCACCTGCGCCCTTGCGTGACCGGTCATGGCGCTCCAGGCCGACGCCTTGTGCGCCGCCTCCACCGCATTGCGGATGTCCTTCCGGTTGCCCAGGCCCACTTCCGCAAGGTGCCTGCCGTTCCTGCCCGCGACGGGATAGCTGTAGCCCGAATCGGGACGCACCTGCTTGCCGCCGAGATAGAGCTTGACGGTGCGGTCGAGACCGGCTGCCTCTGCGCCCGGCACGGAAACCGGCGTCGGGGGGGCAAGGGCCACGCTTTCGGGAAGCCGCTTCGCCTTGATCTGGAAGTCGGGCACCAGATATTCGAGCATGCCCTCCCGGCCGCCCTCGCGGCCGAAGCCGCTTTCCTTGTAGCCGCCGAACCCGGCCGAGGCGTCAAACAGATTGGTCGAATTGATCCACACCACGCCCGATTTCAGCGTGCGCGCCGCATCGAAGGCCTCGTCCAAGTTCTGCGACCAGACGGAAGCCGCCAGGCCATAGCGCGAATTGTTGGCGATCTGCACAGCTTCGGCCGGCGTGCGGAAGGTCATCGAGGCCAGCACCGGCCCAAAGATCTCCTCCTGCGCCAGCGTCGAGGACGGCGCCACGCCGGTGAACAATGTCGGCGGGAAGAAGCATCCCGCGGCATTGGACACGGTGTGGGCCCAGCTCGGCTGCCACATCGTCGCGCCCTCGGCGATGCCTGCCTTCACCTTCGCGGTGATCTCAGCGATCTGGACCGGCGCCACGACGGCGCCCATGTCCATCGACTTGTCGAGCGGATCGCCGACCCTCAATTTCTCCATGCGGGCGCGCAGCTTGTCGTGGAACCTCTCGGCGATGCCTTCCTGGACGATGGCGCGCGATCCGGCGCAGCAGACCTCGCCTTGATTGAACCAGATGGCGTCGACGACGCCTTCGATGGCAGCGTCGAGATCGGCGTTCTCGAAGACGATGAAGGGCGACTTGCCGCCCAGTTCCAGCGACAGCTTCTTGCCCGAGCCCGCCGTCTGGCGGCGCAGCAGCCGGCCGACCGCGGTGGAGCCGGTAAAGGCCAGCTTGGCGATGCCCGTGTGGCCGGCCAGCAGCGCGCCGGTCTCGCCGGCGCCGTTGACGAGATTGAACACGCCCGCGGGAAGTCCGGCTTCCGCGCAGATCTGGGCGAAGGCGATGGCCGTCAGCGGCGTGTGTTCGGCCGATTTGAGCACCACCGTGCAGCCGGCGGCAAGCGCCGGCGCCACCTTCCAGGCCAGCATCAGCAGCGGAAAGTTCCACGGGATGATCTGCCCGCAGACGCCGGCGGGCTCATGGCCGGGAAAGGCGGTGTCGCGCAGCTCGGCCCATCCGGCATGATGGTAGAAATGCCGGGCCACCAGCGGCACGTCGATGTCGCGCGTCTCGCGGATGGTCTTGCCGTTGTCGAGCGTTTCGAGCACCGCCAGGAACCGGGCGTGCTTCTGCACGTGCCGCGCCAGCGCATAAAGATGACGCGCGCGCTGATTGCCCGACAGCGCCCGCCATTTCTTCAAGGCCTTCTGGGCCTCGTTCACCGCCTTGTCGACATCCGACGAATCGGCGACGGCGACGTCGGCCAGCTTCTCGCCATTGGCGGGATTGGCGACGGAGAAGGTCTCTCCCCTGACCTTGGTGAAGGCGCCGCCGATGAAGTGGCCGAAGCCCGCCTTGTGGCTCGCGAGCCAGGCGCGGACATCGGTGTCGTCTTCGGGCGCGGGACCGTAATCCATGGTGTTCAAAATATCCCTGATGCTGTTCATGCAGCGCTCCTCACGCCATGCCGTGGCGGTCGGCCGACGAATAGCGGCCGGTCAGATTGTGTTCGATCTGGCGTTCGATGTCGCCGAGCAGCGCGCTGGCGCCGAAGCGGAAGAGGTCGGGCTTGAGCCAGTCGGGGCCCAGTTCCTCCTTCATCAGGATCAGCCAGGAGATCGCATCCTTGGTGGTGCGGATGCCGCCGGCGGGCTTGAAGCCGCAGACCTGTCCGGTGACGTCGAGATAGTCGCGCACGGAGCGGACCATGGTCAGGCTCACCGGCAGCGTCGCGTTGACCGCTTCCATGCCGGTCGAGGTCTTGACGAAATCGGCGCCGGCCATCATCGACACCATCGACGCCTTGTAGACATTCGACAGGGTCTTGAGCTCGCCGGTGGCGAGGATCGCCTTCATGTGGGCCTCGCCGCAGGCCTCGCGCATCTCCCTGACCTCGTCATAGAGCGCCGTCCAGTTTCCGGTCAGCACGTGGCGGCGGGAAATGACGATGTCGATCTCGTCGGCGCCTTGGCCGACGGCGTAGCGGATTTCGGCCAGGCGGTCCTTCATCGGCGTCAGGCCGGCGGGAAAGCCCGTCGCCACCGACGCCACCGGCACGCCGGAGCCCTCAAGCGCCCGGACCGCGGTCGCCACCATCATCGGATAGACGCAGACCGCGCCCGTCGCCAGGCGGTAATCCTCGAGCCCCAGGGCCTTGACCAGGTCGGCCCTCAATGGATTGCGCGCCTTGGCGCACAGCCGCTCGACCTTGCCGGGCGTGTCGTCGCCTGCAAGCGTGGTCAGGTCGATGCATTCGATGGCGCGGACGAGCCAGGCGGCCTGCCAGGCCTTCTTGACCGTCCGCCTTGTGGCAAGCGTCGCCACCCGGCGCTCGGTCGCCGACAGATTGACCGACATGGTCTCGAACAGGGCGGGCAGGTAGTCCGTGCCCTGGTTGCGCTTTCGGGCGGGGGCCAGCGCGACCAGCTCGGACCCGGTTGCTTGCCGTTCGCCGGCTTTCGCCTGGGCGGTATTCGTGTTCATTCCAGATCTCCGATGAGGCGCGTCAGGATGGCCGCGAGCCGCTTGCCGCCGATCGGCGCCATGTCCTTGGTTTCCTGGTGGCTCAACTCGCCGCCGGTCATGCCGGCGCCGAAATTGGTGATCACCGAGGCGGCGGCCACCTTCATGCCGAGAAAGCGCGCGAGAATCACCTCCGGCACCGTCGACATGCCGACCGCGTCGGCGCCCATTGTCCGCGCCATGCGGATTTCCGCCGGCGTCTCGAAGCTCGGGCCCGAGAACCACATGTAGACGCCTTCGTGCATCGGCGTGCCCGTGGCCTCGGCGGCGGCCGTCATGCGGCGGGCGAGATCCGCGTCATAGGCATTGGTCATGCCGACGAAGCGGCGGTCGGAGGGCTCACCGAACAGCGGGTTGGAGCCCGAAAAATTGATGTGGTCGGTGATCCGCATCACCGATCCGGGCGGCATGTCCTGGCGGAGCGAGCCTGCGGCGTTGGTCAGGATCAGATGGGTCACGCCGATGCCCTGCAGCGCCTCGAGCGGCACGCGCATGGCGTCGGCGTGGCCGTGCTCATAGTAGTGCACCCGGCCCGACAGCATGATCACCGGGGTCGAGCCGATATGGCCCGCCACCACCTCGCCGGCATGGCCCGACACGCCGCTTTCGGGGAATCCCGGCAGGTCGCTGTAGGCAATGCGCACCGGGTCGGTCACCGTCTCGACCAGCGAGCCCAGACCCGAGCCCAGCACGATGGCATGGCGCGGCATGCGTCCGTGCAAGCGTTCGATCAGCACATCGACGACGGCGTTCATCCGATCACCTCGGTCACAAAGGCGTAAGGCAGCAGTTCATCCATCCGGAGCGTCTTCTTTACGCCGCCGGCGTCGCACAGATAGACCAGCGTATCGGGCGTCGAGAATTCCGAAAGCCGCTGCCGGCAGCCGCCGCAGGGCGGGCACAGGTCGAGCTTCTCGGCAAACACCGCGACCTCGCGGATCTTCGTGCGGCCCGCCATGATCATGTGGCTGATCGCCGTGGTTTCGGCGCACCAGCCCTCCGGGAATGACAGCACCTCGATATTGGCGCCGGCATGGATCGACCCGTCGTCGGCGCGAATGGCGGCGCCGACGGGAAACTTCGAGTAGGGCGCATGGCATTTGGCCATGGCGTCGCGGGCGGCTTCAAACAGATCACGGGCCATTCTATCGTTCCTTGACATAGGGCACGCCACCGGCGCGCGGCGGGATCGCCTTGCCGATGAAGCCCGCCAGCAGGATCACGGTCAGCATGTAGGGCAGGGCCTGCATGAACTGCACCGGCACCTCGCCGATGAGCGGCAGCGGCTGGCCCTGCATCCGGATCGCCATGGCGTCGAGGAAGCCGAACAGCAGGCAGGCGAACATCACATTGACCGGCTTCCACTTGGCGAAGATCAACGCTGCCAGCGCGATGAAGCCCTTGCCGGCGGTCATGCCCTTGACGAAGCCCGCCGTCATCGCCATCGACAGATAGGCGCCGGCGATGCCGCAGAGGATGCCGCAGCAGATCACCGCCCGGTAGCGGAGCCAGATCACGGAAATGCCCGCGGTGTCGACCGCGCCCGGGTTCTCGCCCACGGCGCGCAGCCTCAGGCCGAACCGCGTCCGGTAGAGCACCCACCAGGTGAAGGGCACCAGCGCGAAGGCCACATAGGTGAGCACGAAATGGCCCGACAGCAGGTTCGAGTAGATCGAGCCCAGGATCGGGACATCGGCGAGTTCGGCCGCGAATGGCAGTTCGACCGTGGTGAAGCGCGCGTCGCCGCTCAATTGCGGCGTCCGGCCGCCCTGGCGGAACCAGGCCTGGCCGAGGATCACCGTGGCGCCGAGCGCAATGAAGTTGATCGCCACGCCCGAGACGATCTGGTTGCCGCGCTGGGTGATGGAGGCAAAGCCGTGCACCAGCGCCAGGCAGACCGAGACGAAGACCGCGGCGCCAAGGCCGACCAGCGCCGATCCGGCGACCGAGGCGGCAGCGGCGCCGGCAAAGGCCGCGGCCAGCATCTTGCCCTCGAGGCCGATGTCGAAGATCCCGGCGCGCTCGGAATAGAGCCCGGCGAGCGCCGCGAGGATCAGCGGCACTGAAACGCGCACGGTCGACTGCAGGATGACGATCAGCGTGTCGAAATACTCCATGGCGCTATTCCCCTGCCGGCAGGGTCTTGCCCGCGCGGGCTGTTCCCATGGTTGCGAAAAACGTGGTGATGGCCGGCCGGAACATGTTTTCGAGCGCGCCCGCCAACA
>NZ_JAUXOD010000034.1 GCF_030682515.1 Hoeflea sp.
TCCAGGTCCACAGGAACTGGAAGATGGCGAAGGAGGCGAGCGCCGGGAACGACAGCGGCAGGATGATCTTGACGAAGATCTGGAAATCCGTGGCGCCGTCGACGCGGGCGTTCTCGATGATGTCGCGCGGCAGGCCGACCATGTAGTTGCGCAAGAGATAGATCGCCAGCGGCAGGCCGAAGCCTGTATGCGCCAGCCAGACGCCGAGATAGCCCTTGCCGATGCCGATGTCGTTGTGGAGCTTGAGAAGCGGGATCAGCGCCAGCTGCAGCGGCACGACCAAGAGGCCGACAACCGCGGCAATCAGCAGCGACCTGCCCGGAAAGCGCATCCAGGCCAGCGCGTAGGCCGCAAACGCCGCAATCACGATCGGGATGATGGTGGCCGGGATGGTCACCGTCAGGGTGTTGAAGAAGGCCTTGGCCATGCCCTCGCGGTTGTTCGGATCAAACAGCACGAAGCGGTAGTTCTGCAGGGTGAATTCGGGCGGGGCCTCGGCGGTGGTGAACACCCGCGGCAGGCGGGCGTCGCCGAAGCTTTCGGGCGATGACAGGCGGAAGATTCCATCGGCCTCGACCGTGAGCGTGGCGCCGCCGCCTGCGTCCGCCTCCTCGCCTGGTTCATAGGCCTCGGGCTCGCGCGAATTGATCCCCCAGCGGCTGATGACGACATTGTCCGCCGCGAAAAGCCGGCCCTCGATGACGAACCGGTCGCCATCCTGGGTCTCGTCGCCGGACAGGCGGATGGCGGGGCGCTGGCGCTCCTGGGTGAAGAGCGAGTTCCACCAGCCGCTGCCGGCGATCTGGTCGGCAGTGCGGAAGGAGGAGACGAACAGGCCGACCGTGGGGAACAGCCAGAGCGCCACCAGAAGCACGACCGAGATGTGGACGGCCCAGACGAGAGGCGACTTTTTCGATGATGTTGCTTGCATCTTCGCCTCCCTCAGCGTGTTTCTTTACGGGCGTTGTAGACGTTCCAGGCGAGAATCGGCGTGACCAGCAGCATGATGATCATGGCGCTGGCCGAGCCCACGCCCCAGTCATTGGCGCGGAACAGCTTGTCGTACATGTAGTTGGCCAGCACCTGGGTCTGCCATTGCCCGTTGGTCATGGCGAAGACGATGTCGAACACCTTGAGAACGACGATGGTGATGGTGGTCCAGACCACGACGATGGTGCCCATGATCTGCGGCACCTTGATCTTGAAGAAGATCTGGAACGGGTTGGCGCCGTCGATGACGGCGGCCTCGATGGTCTCCTCGGGAATGCCGCGGATCGCCGCCGACAGGATCACCATGGCGAAACCGGTCTGGATCCAGACCAGCACGGCCATCAGGAAGAAGGAATTCCAGAAGGGCATGGTCAGCCAGGTCTGCGGCTGGCCATAGGGGAGCCGCGCGGAAAACAGCGACAGGATCGAGCCCAGCGAAAGCCAGATCAGCCAGACCGCCACACCGGCGAAGGCGAGGCGCAGCGGCGTGAACCACCAGGGCGCCTTGCGGTGGCCGATCTCGGCCCTGACCAGCGGCCGGACCGCCTGATAGGCGAGCCAGGCGAGGAAGGCGGCAAAGACGGCCAGCAGCAGCGCGGGCAGCAGCTGGAGGAAGACGATAGAGCCGGCACCGCCGTCAAACAGCAGCCAGACGGCGTTCAGCACGCCGATCTGTTCCTGGTCGGCGGGCCTGGTGTCATAGACCAGCTTCCAGATCACCGCGGCGCCGACGAAGGAGATCGCCATCGGCATGAAGATCAGCGACTTGGCGATATTGCCCCACTTGATGCGGTCGGTGAGCTGGGCGGCGAGCAGGCCGATAGCGGTCGACATGGCCGGAACCACGATCAGCCAGAGCATGTTGTTGCTCATGGCCTCCCAGAACTTGGGTTCGCCGAACATCTGCCGGTAATTGGCAAGGCCCACGAAGGCACCGCCCCGGTCGCGGTCGGTCAGCGACAGCCAGAGCGTGGCGAACACCGGATAGGCGAGATAGAGGCCGAGCGCGAAGAGCGCGGGAAACAGGAACAGCCAGGGCCGGATCTGGTTGGCCCGGTTGATGTTGTGGCCGGCATTCTTGCCGGTGGCGGGATAAAGGACCCGATCGAGAAACTGGTTGGAGAAATAGAAATACCCAACGCATCCGCCGACGCCGACGATGATGGTGATGACAGCCTGAAATGCCGGATGCATCCTTTCCTCCCAGAAAGACGGTGCGAATGGGGATCCCGGCCAGACGCCGGGATCTCCCGATTTTGCGTAAATTATGACTTACTTGAGTGCGTCCCAGGACTTCTGGATCGCATCGGCCACGTCCTCGGCGGACTGACCGCCGACATAGTCGACCATGCCGGTCCAGAACGAGCCGGCGCCGACGCCGCCCGGCATCAGGTCGGATCCGTCGAAGCGGAAGGTGGTGGCGCCCAGAAGCACGTCGTTCATCTTCTTGAGTGTCGGATCGCTGAACACGTCGGTGTTGACCGCCTTGTAGGGCGTGAGGAACCCCTTCTGGGCCATCCACAGCTCATGGGCGATCGGCGACTTCAGGAACTCGATCAGCGCATGGGCGCCGGGGCTGTCCTTGGTGATGGCCCAGACGGTGCCGGCGCCCAGAACCGGGGTGCCGAGATCCTTGCTTGCATAGGCGGGCATGTAGAAGAAATCCGCATCGGTGCCGACCTGGGTGCCTTCCGGGAAGAAGGCCGGAATGAAGGAGGCCTGATGATGCATGTAGCACTGCGGCGGCGAGGAGAAGAGGCCCTTGGGGCTGTCGCGGAAATCGGTCGTGGCGACCGTGCCCGCGCCGCCGGCGACAAAGGCGTCGTTCTTGGCGAACCAGCCGAATTCCTCGATGGCGCCGATGACGGCCGGATCGGTGAACTTGACCTCGTTGGATACCCACTGGTCGTAGATTTCCGGCGGCTGCGTCCGCAGCATCATGTCCTCGACCCAGTCGGTCGCGGGCCAGCCGGTGGCGCCGCCCGAACCCAGGCCGATGCACCAGGGCGTGCCGCCGTCGGCAACGATCTGCTCGGTCAGCGCCTTGAGCTCTTCCATCGAGTTGGGGATTTCATAGCCGGCATCCTCGAAGTTTTCCGGGATGTACCAGACCAGCGACTTCACATCGACCTTGTAGAAGAAGCCGTAGAGATTATCAGTGCCGTCCTTGCCGGCATAGGTGCCGAGATCGACCCAGGACTGGCCGGCGGCGTAGTTTTCCTTGACCCAGTCGCCGGTGCCGTCGACCAGCGGCGTGAGGAAGCCGCGCTTTGCCATGTCGGAGGCGAGACCGGGCTGCGGGAAGACCGCGATGTTGGGCGCGGAGCCCGCTTCCGCATCGATCATGATCTGCTGTTCGAAACTGTCGGAGCCGACATATTTGACATTCGCGCCGGTTGCCGCGGCGAAATAGGCCAGCACCGACTCGGCGAATGCCTGGTCCGGGCCAAGCCAGGGACCGAACACGGTGACTTCCTCGCCATTGAGCTGCGTCGCCTTGAGCGCCTCGTAGCTTTCCCAGTTGAAATCGCCCTCGCCGGGGGTGAACTTGAGCTGCTGGGCCTGTGCCGACCCCAGGGTCAGCGCAGCGGCTGCAACGCTCATCAAAAATAGCTTTTTCATTGAATCTTCCTCCCGGCCAACACTGGCCTTTTAGTGAAGCTGAACTGATCTTCGCAGCCAAGTCCCTGACAAAATCAAAGCGCTTTGGCTTCCGTTTAAAGGATTACGACAGCCTTGCCGAGTCAAGCTTTAAGTTGCAACCGCCGCCGCAATTTGGACTGCAATTGCCGGAAATGAAAGTGCTCGCTGCAGTGCAGCACAGGTTTGCGCTGCGGTGAGCGACATTTCTGCTTTTTTTGACGGTCAAGTTACGATTAGATGACAGTCTTGAGAAGGCGCGGCGGGCGCGGACCGGCGACCGGTTTCCCAAAGCGCTTTGAACGAACTGGATCCCTCTCCCGTGAACCTGAAACAGCTGGCAGAGCTTCTTCAATTGTCGCAGACCACGGTCAGCCGGGCGCTCAACGGCTATCCGGAAGTGGCCGAGCCGACGCGCGACCGGGTTCTGGAAGCCGCCCAGCGCCACGGCTACAAGCCCAATTCCAACGCCCGCAAGCTCGCCACCGGACGGGCCGGCTCGATCGGCTACGTGCTGCCGGTGGGACGCAATGTCGATCTCGATCCGCATTTCGTCGAGTTCCTGTCGGGGCTCGGCGAACACGCGCTCATGCGCGAGGTCGACCTGTCGCTGACGCCCGCGCCGCGCGAGCGCGAGAGCGAGGCCTATCGCCGCATTGCCGCCAGCCGCTCGGTGGACGGGGTGTACCTGTCGTCGATGCGCAATGACGAGCAGCGGATCGGCCTGGTGCGAAGTCTCGGCATTCCGTTCCTGGCCCATGGCCGCGCGCTCAAGCCCGCCGAGGGATACGCCTTTCTCGACATCGACAACGAGGGGGCGTTTCACGACGCCACCCGTCTGCTGCTGCAACTGGGGCACCGGCGGCTCGCCTTCATCAACGGCGACACCGACTTCACCTTCGCCGTCCACCGATTGAACGGCGTGATCCGGGCGATGACCGCGCACGGGCTGCCGTTCGAGAGCCTCCGGCACCATTCGGCGGCGATGAACGAGGAGAACGGCTACCGGCTGGCGATGGAGCTGTTCCGCGACGCCGACCCGCTCGCGCGGCCGACCGGGGTGCTCTCCGCCTCGATGTTCTCGACGCTGGGGATCGTCCGCGCCTTCAATCAGCTGGGGCTGAGGATGCCGCAGGACGTGTCGATCATCACCCATGACGACGTGTTCCCGTTCTTGAAACCCGAGAGCTTCTCGGTGCAGCTTTCCACCACCCGCTCCTCGATCCGCGCGGCCGGTGCGCGCATCTGCGAGCGTCTGGTCAACATCATCTCTGGCGCGGAGTCCGGACCCGTGGCCGAGATCTGGCCGGTGGAGCTGATCGTGCGGGCCTCCACCGGGCCTGCGCCGGCGGACCGGAAGGCGGGGCGACGGGGGACGCAGGAGGCGGCGGAGTGACAGGGGGCTTGGTCTTGGCGGTGACCGCTGCAGAGATGCGGAGAGCGCTCGGGGGCAAGGCGAGCGTTGGCCGGAAAGGGCGGTAATCCGCCATTTCCGGCAGGCGAAGCCGTGACCGCAGTTTTCCCGAATCGGACAATCGCCGCCCGAACTGAAGAAGCATTCCTTCGACTTTCGACACGCGGAATTTGATAAGCGCGATAAGCGATGGACCTTGAACGCAAAGAGGCAAAAACGCGCCTTCGCGTCGGGATAGGATGGCGACAATAAAGCCAGTTACGTCGAGCGGTCGACGGTAACCATTGAGGGCGTCGGATTGGATGGGTCTGGTCATACTGTTTGCCAAGTGGTCACAGCACGCTACGAAAAGCCCATCCGCGCGATCCCGATTAAGGGAATGGATATTATTATCTGCAAAAACTTGCATATGAACTGGATCAGGCCGAAGGGGTCCTTTTGTGGTTCAATTCGGCAATGAATATGCAGGTGTTCTGATGGGTACCAAGATTTCGAAAGCTCCGCAAATATCCACTGAGCATGAGTCTCCTTTTGGATTTGACGAGTTGTTTTTTTCCCGGACCGACAGCCGTGGAAAAATCACATCGGGCAACACCGTCTTCCAGCGCGTCAGTCAGTTTGAGTGGGATGAGCTCCTCGAAAAGCCGCACAACATCATTCGTCATCCGGATATGCCGAGAGCCGTCTTCTGGCTGCTTTGGGATCGGATCCGCAAGGGATTGCCGGTAGGCGCCTATGTCAAGAATCGCTCCAAGGATGGCAGCTATTACTGGGTCTTCGCCATTGTAACGCCGATCGAAGATGGCTACCTCTCGGTGCGGCTCAAGCCCAGCAGCGCGCTGTTTGCCGGAGTTCAGCAGGAATACCGCACCCTGCTCCAAGCCGAGAAAGACGTGGAATTGACTCCCGCAAGAAGCGCCGAAGTTCTGCTGAAGCGGTTGAACGAACTCGGATTTAGAGACTATGAGATCTTCATGACAAAGGCCCTCATTTCCGAGATGCTTGCCCGTGACAAAGTGCTTGAGCTTGAGCCTCAGAGCCCAACCGAAAATTATATTGTGTGATTTCAGCGGCTTGTGATTCTCTGTGGTTTGCGAAGACGACGGAGGATAGGATGGCCTGGACTGAAATCACTCGGGAGCAATATGACCGGAGGGACCTGCGCTATGCAA
>NZ_JAUXOD010000054.1 GCF_030682515.1 Hoeflea sp.
GGCTCGGTCAGGTTCATCGTGCCGGTCCAGATGCCTTCGATCATCTTCGGCAGGAACAGGGCCTTCTGCGCGGCGGTGCCGTGTTCGAGGATCGCCGCGACCGCGCCCTGGGTCAGGCCGGGATACATCATCAGCGACAGATTGGCCGAACTGAGATACTCGGACACCGCCGTGTGCAGCGTATAGGGCAGGCCCTGGCCGCCGAATTCCGCGGGCGCGGCAAGGCCGAGCCAGCCGCCTTCGCAATACTGCCTGTAGGCTTCCTTGAAGCCCTTCGGCGTCGACACCGTGGCGTCGTCGTGGCGCGTGCAGCCTTCCTGGTCGCCGACCTGGTTGAGCGGCAGCATGACTTCCTCGGCAAGCCGGGCGCCTTCGTGCAGGATCGCCTCGACGATGTCGGGGCTGGCGTCGGCAAAGCCCGGCAGGTTCATGTGGCGCTCATAGCCGAGCACATCATTGAGAATGAAAAGCGTATCGTCGACCGGCGCCTTGAAAACTGGCATGGAACCTCATCCCTCAAATTTTTCGCGCCAGGCACGATAACCCGGCGATCCTCGCGAGACTGCATACTCAATTTTGACGTTCGCGTAAACGTAAAAAATTACGCAAACCGCAGTGTGAGCAGCGATGAGAGGTTGAAATTGGTCGAAAACCGATGATTTTCAATGATTGGCACCGGAAAAACTTCAAAAAATTTGTTTCCCGGATTCGAGTCCGGAGAGTCTGCCGGGCGTTGGCCCTGTCCGTGACCAGGCAGCAGGCAACAAAAAACCCGCCTTGCGGGCGGGTGTCGGCGTCGCTTCACGGCAGCAGAGCAGGCGCGGGCTATTCGGATTCGCTCAGCATGTCGCGGACCACCGAGATCGTGCGTTCAAGCTCCTCGATCGCGGTGTTGATGCTGGCGCGCTGTTCCTCGAGCACCCGCATCTGCGCCTCGCCCTTGGACAGGGCCACCTTGAGCTGCGCGACATTCTTGCCGCGCGGATCATAGAGATCGATCATGCGCTTGACTTCGGTCAGCGAGAACCCGACGCGCTTGCCGAGCAGGATCAGCTTGAGCCGGGCCCTGTCGCGCTTGGTGAAAAGCCGCGTGACCCCGGCGCGGGTCGGCTTGAGCAGGCCCTTGTCCTCGTAAAACCTGAGCGTCCTCAGCGTGACGCCGAATTCCTCGGCCAGGTCGCCGATTCTGTAGACCGGTTCGTCGTGGCTTTCGGTGATGTCGGTCATGTCATTCATTGTTCGCCAGGGCCGTCATGCATCGGTTTCGCCTCAAATGAGGTTCGCGGTTTGACATTAAACTTTCCGAAACGTCAAGTCGCTGCAAAATACAGCCATTGCGGAGAAGAAAAGTAACCTTGGTTAACGGGTTGTTTACCACGTTTCGCAGAATGTGCGGATCAAGAGCAGTAAGCCCGGTCTCCTTGTCTTTCGTAGTTTCCGGTTTGAAGTCTGGCTCTCCCAGACGCGGCGTTGGTCGCCGTCGTTGAGGAGCTGCCGACCGGCTGCGGATGGGGGTGGAGCTGCAGGCTCCCGGCAACAACGCGAAGCGGAAACGATAATGAACGGATCGCGATCTTATTCAAACCGGCCTGGTGCGGGCGAATCCTCGCTGGATGCGCTCAATCGCACGATCGAGGGTCTGGAAGCGCGGATTGAGGACATCCTCGGCAGGGGCGGCAAGGCCGCTCAGGGACGGCATGCACCGGCTCCGGCGCCGGCGCCAGCAGCACCGTCCGTCCCCGGCGCAGGTCTGCTCGACGGGATCCGCGCGCGCCAGAAGGCGCTCGAAGGCGCCCGTCGCGTGCCGGACCCTGCCGCCAGGACGGCTGCCGGCGCCAGGCAGGATCAGCCTTCGCTTCAGACAATAGCGGCCCGCATGGCCGCGCCGCAGGATCAGGCCGCCGATGTGAGCCAGGTCCTGATCCGGGAAATGGCGGCGCTCCGCCGCGAAATGGGCGAGTTGCGCGCCGAGGCCCGCGACCATGCGCTGCCGCAGGATCTGCGCCGCGACCTGGCCGGCATCTCGGCCTCCATCGATGCGCTGGGGTCCCATGACGGGGGCGCCGATTCGCTGCGGCTGGAACTCGATTCGATGCGCGCGATGGTCGATCGGCTGGCGCGCGAGGACAGCGTCCGGGCGCTTGAAACCCGCTGGCAGTCGATGGAGGACCAGGTGTCCAGCCTCGACATGGCCGGTCTGCGCGACGAACTGGTGAACCTGGCCTACCGCGTCGACGACATTCGCGAAGTCCTGGCCGGAATGCCCGCCAACGGCCAGGCCAAGGCGATCGAAAGCAAGATTGAAGAACTTGCGCACTCCATCGAGGCGATGACACGGCAGCCTGAATCGGCGGCCCAGGAGCTTCCGCAGCAGTTCGACCTGCTCGGCGCGCGGCTTGATGAAATCACCCGCGCGATCGCGGCCATGCCCGCCCCCGTGGCGCCCCCGGTAGACCAGGCGCCCTTCGAGCGGCTCGAGGCCCGCCTGGCGTCGGTCGCCCAGAAAATCGACGATCTCGACCCCGCGACGTCGCACTTCGACCTTGGCGGCCGGATCGAGCACCTGGCCGCCCGCGTCGCCCAGCTGGCCGATGAGGAAGCCGTCGCCCGCCTCGACGCCCGGATCGGGCGTCTGCAGACCCTGATCGAGGACGGCGCCCATGGCGATCGCATGCCGGAGCTCACCGATTATCTCACCGACATCTCGGGCAAGATCGAGGCGCTCGACGCGCGCGGCGTGGATGAAAGCCTGATTGCCCGGCTTGACCAGCTTGCCCGCCAGATCGACAGTCTTGCCGGTCCGGCCCCTGAACCCGCGCGCCTGCCGGAGGCCGTGATCGGGCGGCTCGAGGCGCTGATCGGCCGTGCCGAAGCCACCGCCCAGCGCGCCATCGACCCGCTGCCGGGTCTCGAAACGCTGGACGCCAAGCTCGCCGACATCGCCTCCAAGCTCCAGCAGGCCGAACTCACCGCCGCGGGCATCGCCATGCAGCCGATGAGCGGGCTCGAAAATGTCGAGGCGCAGCTGGCCGACATTTCCGCCCGGCTCGACCGCTCCGGCCCGTCGTCTATGATGATCCCCGGCATCGAAGGTCTCGAAGCCCGGCTCGCCGATATCGCCCATCGCCTCGACATCTCCAGCAGCGTCCAGTCCGGCCCCAGCGACGAGGCCCTGCGCGGGCTTGAGGACCAGATCGCCAACCTGTCTCGCCTCGTCAGCGCCTCTCCCCAGGGCGGCGCCGGCTTTGAAGCCATCGACGAACGCTTCGCCTCCATTGAGGAGCACCTTGCCTCGAGCGACGAATTCGTCGTCGAAGCCGCGCGCCAGGCCGCCGAAGCGGCCCTGAGCGCCTACACCGGGCAGATGGGCGGCGCGCCGTCTCCCCAGTCGATCGCCAATATTGAAATCATCACCGCGCTGGCCGACGATCTGAAGGCGCTCGAAAGCTTGAGCCGCAAGACCGATGACCGCACCATGCGCGCCTTCGAGGCCGTGCAGGACACGTTGCTGAAGATTGCCGATCGCCTCGAGCGCCTCGATGTCACCCCGTCGTCGCTGCATCAGGCCGGGCTCAGCGACATGCGCAATGCCGTTGCCGATGCGCGCAGCACCATCGAGACGGCGATGCCCCATGCCTCGATCGCAGCCCTCGACGATGCGATGCACCTGAACGATGACACTTATGCCGATGCGTCGCGCGCGGAGCGCGCCCGGGCGGGCCATCAAGGCCAGCCGGCGCGCACGCCGTCCGAGGCTGCCGCACTTGCCGCCGCATTTGCAGCGAGCCAGGAAGCGGAGACCGACGGCGACGACGCCCTGGTGCAGCGGGAAAATGCAGGCGACAGATCCTTCCTCGCCGGACTGGCCGCACGCATCCGTCCGGGCAGGGACGCATCCAAGTCTCCGGCCGAGCCCCAGTTCACCGAGGATGATTCCCCGCCGCTTGATCCGTCCAT
>NZ_JAUXOD010000024.1 GCF_030682515.1 Hoeflea sp.
TCCGGCGGCATGCGCCAGCGCGTCGGGCTTGCCCGCGCCCTGGCGGTCGACTCCCAGGTGCTGCTGCTAGACGAGCCCTTCTCGGCAGTCGACGAGCAGAACCGTCGCAAATTCCAGGAGGATCTCCTGGAACTGGTCCGGCACGAGAACAAGACATTCATCTTCGTCACGCATTCGATCGAAGAAGCCGTCTATGTGTCGGATCAGATCGCCATTCTGCTGCCGCGCCCCAGCCGGGTATCGGAGATCATCCGACCGACGAGTTTCCGCAACAAGGATGTCGAGAACATCCGCCGCGACCCCGAATATCTCGACATTGTCGACGAGATCTGGGCCTCGCTTCGAAGCTACGCCGAATAGGGGATGACATGACTGCCTTTGGATACAAGCTGCCCGCCATGTCTTCGCTCCTGGTCTGGGGCTTGCTGTGGGAAGTCATCGGCCAGATGAAGCTGACGTTTTTCGTCCCGCCGCTGTCTACGGTGATCGCAACGCTGTTCTCCGTGATCGGAACGCCGGCCTTCGTCAAGGCGATGACGGAGACAGCCTACGCCTTTGGCAGCGGGGTCTTCTTTGCCATCGCGATCGGCATACCGGTGGGCATCATGATGGGGAAGAGCCGGTTGCTCGATGAACTGCTCCTGCCATGGGTGAATATTTTCCTCAGCGCTCCGCTGACCGCGCTGGTGCCAGTGCTCATGGTTCTTTTCGGCTTTGGAATGACGTCGATCATCATCACCACAACGCTGTTCGGAATCTGGATCATCATCCTGAACTCGCGTGCCGGCGTCATGCAAATCAACCGGTCGCTCGTGGAAATGGCCCGCAGCTTCGGGGCTTCGCCGCTCGACGCGTTCTTCAAGATCTATTTCTGGGCCGCGCTGCCGGAGATCCTCGGCGGCGTAAGGATCGGCGTCATCCGGGCCGTCAAGGGCGTGATCATCGGCCAGTTGCTGATTTCAATTGTCGGTTTCGGGGCGCTCTTCGAACTCTACTCATCGAACTTCCTGATGGGGCATTTCTGGGCGGTTCTGATTGTCCTGTTTGCCATGGCGTTCTCGATATCTGAGTTCCTCGCCTATCTCGAACGCCGCGTCGCCTATTATGCGGCCAAGAGGTGAAAAGACCCAACCGAGGCCGATTGCCGGCTCCGGCCTCGCCGTCCGACGACCGTCCACTTCCTTGCCGATTTCCGTGGACGTTGCGTAGCCATCGTATTTCATAGGGTAGCAAGACATGACCACAACATTGAAATCGCTGTTGGCGCATCACGATGAAGATTCGCCCGCCATAGGCGCTCCGGGCCGGTCCTGGCTCACCTATGGCGGGTTGCGCGCGCTCGCCATCGACGTGTCGGCGCAACTGCGCGCAGCAGGGATCGGCAGCGCCGACCGCGTGGCCATCGTTTTGCCAAACGGACCGGAAATGGCCGCGGCCTTCGTCTGCATCGCGCAGGCTGCGATCACGGCGCCGCTCAATCCGGCCTATCGTCAGGAAGAATTCGAATTCTATCTCGATGACCTCAAGGCCAAGGCGCTTGTCGTTCCCGAGGACTATGACGGACCCGCGCTCGCGGCCGCGGAAAAATTCGGCATGACGATCCTGCGGCTTTCAAGCCCGCCAGATGCGCCGGCCGGGCTATTCCGTCTCGCCGGAGGCAGCGGCGCGCCGGCGCCGGCCTCGGACCCTTGTCCCGATGACATTGCCCTTATCCTCCATACATCCGGGACAACATCACGACCCAAGATCGTGCCGTTGCTTCAGTCCAATGTCGCAGCCTCTGCTCAGAACATCAAAACAACCCTTGCGCTCAGGCCGGAAGACCGGTGCTTGAACGTGATGCCGTTGTTTCACATCCATGGTTTGATTGCAGCCGTGAGTGCATCGCTGGCGGCGGGAGCTTCCATCTGCTGCGCGCCGGGTTTTGATGCGCTCAAGTTCTTCGGCTGGATGCGGGAAGCGGAGCCAACCTGGTATACGGCCGTTCCCACCATGCATCAGGCCATTCTGACCCGTGCCGAGCGCAACAGGGAAACAATCGAGGCGACACGGTTGCGCTTCCTGCGCTCGTCATCGGCGTCGCTGCCTGCGCAGGTCATGCTTGCCCTTGCAGACACCTTCGGCGCGCCGGTCATCGAAGCCTATGGCATGACAGAGGCTGCCCATCAGATGACCAGCAATCCGCTGCCGCCTCGAGCGCAAAAGCCGGGCTTTGTCGGCGTGGCGGCCGGTCCGCTCGTGCGGATCGCCGATGAAACCGAAGACAGACTGATAGACGGCATCGGCGAGGTGGTCATCTCTGGTGCGAATGTCACTCCGGGTTACGAAGGCAATCCGGAAGCCAATGCGAAAAGCTTCTTCATGGCCGAGGGCAGCCGCTGGTTCCGCACCGGCGACAAGGGGGGGCTTGATGAAGACGGCTATCTGCAACTGACCGGCCGGCTCAAGGAGATCATCAACCGGGGCGGCGAAAAGATCAGCCCGCTCGAAGTTGACGGCATCCTGATGGATCATCCGGCAGTTGCCCAGGTGGTGACCTTTGCACTGCCGCACCCCAAGCTTGGCGAGGAAGTGGCCGCGGCGATTGTGCTCAGGGAGGGGCAGTCCGCGACAGAACGGGATATCCGCGACTTCGCGGCAACCCGGCTGGCCGATTTCAAGGTCCCCCGCAAGATCGTCATACTGGATGAAATCCCAAAGGGTGCGACCGGCAAGCTGCAGCGAATCGGCCTTGCGGAAAAGCTCGGCCTGACCAATCCGGCCTGACTGCGGGGCCCGGTTGGGGCAGGTTTGAAAGGAACCGAGCATGAGGATCTGCATTTTTGGCGCTGGCGCAATCGGCGGCTACATGGCCGCCAAGCTGGCCCAGGCCGGCGCCGAAGTGAGCCTGGTGGCGCGGGGCCCGCATCTCGCGGCCATGCGGGAAAACGGACTGACCCTCATCGAGCATGACCGCGATCCGGTTACCGTGCCGGTTCGCGCAAGCCATGATCCGGCGGAGTTCGGAGTGCAGGACTATCTCATCGTCACGCTCAAGGCCCACTCGGTCCCGCCGTTGGTCGACAGCATGCAGCCGCTCCTCGGGAAACACACCACCATTGTCAGCGGCGTCAACGGCATTCCGTGGTGGTATTTCCACAAGATCGGCGGACCGCTCGAGGGAACCCGGCTCGAAAGCGTCGACCCGGGCAACAAGCAGTGGGATGGTTTCGGCCCCGACCGGGTGCTTGGCTGCGTGGTCTACCCGGCCGCCGAGGTCAGCGCACCCGGCATCATCAAGCATGTCGAAGGCAACCGCTTTTCGCTGGGCGAGCCGGATGGTTCGAAGTCCGAACGCGCACTGGCGCTTTCAAATGTCCTGGGCGCGGCCGGTCTCAAGGCGCCGGTCCGTCCGCAGTTGCGGGACGAGATCTGGGTCAAGCTGTGGGGGAACCTGTCCTTCAATCCCATTTCCGCCCTTACACTTGCCACTCTTGATGTGCTGTGCACCGATACCGGCACGCGCGAAGTGGCGCGTCGGATGATGGTCGAAGCGCAGGGGATCGCCGAGAAACTGGGCGTGAAGTTTCCAATCAGTGTCGAACGCCGGATTGACGCCGGCGCTGCGGTCGGAGCGCATCGCACGTCCATGCTTCAGGATCTTGATGCCGGTCGACCCATGGAAATAGATGCACTTGTCGGATCTGTACAGGAACTCGGCCGTGTGACCGGAACACCGACGCCTATAATCGATACCGTGCTGGCTCTGACCAAGCTGCGAGCGAAATCAGCGGGGCTTTACACCGGAGAGGCGGTTCTGCCCGTGTCGGGGAATGGCGATCGTGCCACCCTCTCCATGACGACCGACAGCTTGCCCTGAACTCTGACATCGATTCGTTCAAAGTTCTACAGCGACTTTTACACCGCCGCGTGGCCGGTTTTTACTCCGCCGTTGACATCTGAAAGCCGCCGATCACCGCGATATCCGCGCTGCCGCGCTGCCGCGCTGCCGCGATGGCGGTTTGGAGCGGAGTCGCTCCGTCGGCGGCCTTATGTGATGCCCGCCTCCGGCAACCGAACGAGTTCGTACGGTCGATCACGCAGTTCCTCGCGCAGATCATCAATCAGCAGATCAATGCTGCGATCCTCGCCGATCACCCGCGCCAGTATCTCGCGTGACACTGGCTCGGCCGATGCAAAAATCACCGCCTCGACCCGCATCATCCATTGCCGCCAGCGCAGATTCTGCGGTCCTGCAGCTCCCGGTCAAAGAGACGTTCATCTGCTTCAGTTGATCGCGTTCTTCGTCTGGACTTGGCGTGGCTCGTTCCGGCCATCGTCACAATCCAGAAATCCGAAACGACGGGCGCCCTGACAATTCGCGCACAGCGCCAAAACTCTGAAGCCGTTCGAACAGGCGGCTTGCGTCCCGACGGGACCGGCTGCTGCCGGGTGCGGAGGCCTTTTATTCGCGAACGCCCAGAACATTCTCTCACACAAAAAAACGCCCGCGTGTCAGATGGATTCCCCTCCATCGATCACCAGAGCGTGTCCCGTCATGAATGAGGACATTTCCGAAGCAAGAAAGAGAACGGCGTCGGCGACTTCGTCAGTCGTTCCCCACCGGCCCATTGGAATATTGCGGGAGATGTAGCTTTCCAGTTCATCGCGCCCGCCCATCTGTTTTTCAAAGCCCGCATTGAATGGCGTATCGATGAAGCCGGGGCAAAGTGCATTGAAACGGACATTGTATTTCGCATAGTCGGCAGCCATCTGGCGCGTCATTGCCACCACAGCATGTTTGGTCGTGGCATAAGCGATCATGTCCCGGTCAAATTGCACCCCTGAGTTCGACGAGGTGATGATGACGCTGCCACCACCTTGGGCCTTCATATGGCCGACCACTGCACGGGCAGCCATGAAATGTGAGCGCACGTTCAGTTTCCAGGAAAGGTCCATGCCTTCCAGAGACACGGACTCAAGTCCACCTTCGGTCTGATAGCC
Organism: Hoeflea sp.; assembly: GCF_030682515.1. GTDB lineage: Bacteria > Pseudomonadota > Alphaproteobacteria > Rhizobiales > Rhizobiaceae > Hoeflea. Next base: position 4,984 of record NZ_JAUXOD010000024.1, read on the forward strand.
GGCATGGGAATGCAGGATATCCAGGCGGCCAAGATCTCTGACGGCGTCGTTGATCGCAAATCCCAATGCGTCGTCGTCGCACACGTCGAGCATCCGAGACGTTGCGCTATATCCCTCCAGGACAATGTCATTGGCGACCTTTTTCGCCTTTTCGCCGATCAGGTCGGTGACGATAACATATGCGCCCTGCCGCGCCATGGCCATCGCACCTGCACGGCCTATGCCGGATCCCGCACCAGTGACAAAGGCGATCTTGCCTTGGAGCAAGGGACCGGAACTCACGGCCCAACTTCTTTTGATGGTGGTCATCGGGTCGGCCTTGCTCCCCGCCTCAGCAGGATTTGCGCTGCAAAAAGCAGGATGAGCGAAACGGCGAGAACCATGGTGCCGATGGCATTGATTTCAGGGGTAACCCCTCGACGTATCGATGAGAACACATAGACAGGCAGTGTGGTTTCAGACCCCGCCACAAAAAAGGCGATGATGAAATCATCAAAGCTGAAGGTGAAGCTGAGCAGAAAACCTGCGAGCACCGCCGGGAAGATCAAGGGCAGCGTCACCTGCCGAAAAGTGCCGAAGGGCGTGGCGTAGAGGTCCGATGACGCCTCCGTCAGCGCGCGATCCATGCCGGCAAGCCGCGCCCGCACGATGATGATGACAAGCGCCATCAGGAACATTGTGTGCGCCGCGATCAACGACCCCATCCCCATCTGCAGTTTCGGTGGCGTGGCGCCGCCAGGCCAGATCGTGGCTAAGAGCGGGTTGAGCTGGTCGAACACGGTAACAAGACCGATCAATGTGGCAATGCCGATGACAATGCCCGGGATCATCACGGCGACATAAATCAGCAGATCGAACGCCTTGCGCACCGGCCCGTGGATGCCTTGCAGGGCCACCGCAGCCATCGTGCCGAAAGCCGTTGCCAGAAACGCCGCCGTCAGGGCCACGGTGAGGCTGGTTTTGAGGGCGTCCATGACAAACGGATTGGACAAGGCAACGCCGTACCACTTCGTGGACAAGCCCTGAAGCTGGCTGGCGTTGCGTCCGGCGTTGAAACTGAACAGGGCAATCACGCCGATGGGGATATAGAGAAAGAGATAGACCGACAGCGCGTAGAATCTCATGATCGGTCCCTCACATGATCGCAACATCATCGCGGCGTGCGCCGAGACGATTGAGAAGCCGCATGTAGATCGTCACGGTGATCAGCATGATGACCACCAGCGCGACAGCGACCGCCGAGCCATATGCCCAGTTGCGCGACTGCAGGAACAGATCGACCAGGGCGTTGCCGACAAAGAACACCTTGCCTCCGCCCAGCATGGCCGGGATCAGGAATTCGCCCATCAGCAGAATGAAGACCAGCATGCAGCCTGTAGCGATGCCGGGGACCGACAAAGGCAATGTGACCTGCAGGAACGTCCGCCATGGTGGGGCGCCAAGATCGGACGATGCCTCCAGCAGGCGCTTGTCAAGCCGGTCAAGGCTGACGTAGATCGGAAAGACCATCAGCGGCAGGTATCCATAGATGATGCCGACAAGAACCGCGAAAGGGGTGTTGATCAGACGGACGCCGTCGATCCCGATCCATTCCAAGAGCGCCGGCAGGCCGCGTCCGCCCAACAGGAAAATCCAAGCGTAGCTCCGGATCAGGATCGACGTCCAGAACGGCACGATCACCAACACCAGCAGAATGGTCTTCCATTTCGGATCTGCCCTGACGGCCAGAAAATAGGCCAGAGGATAGGCAATCAGCAGCGCTGCCAGCGTCCCGATCGGGGCAAGCGTCAAGGTGTTCTTGAAAGCCGTCCACCGTGCCGGCAGGTTGGCATATTGCTCCAGGGTGAAAGCGGGCACGACGCCGCCGGCGGGTGCCCGCTCTCCGAAGCTGAAGACAAGAACAACCGTCAACGGCACGATCAGCAGTGCCAGGAACAACGTTCCGGCTGGGGCCAGCAGCAACCAATTGCGGGTGCGGATCGACATGTTGTTCCAATCCGTTCCTGATCAGGCCGACTTGAAGCGCGCCATAAGCTCGGCACGGTTCGGGTCGGTCAGCGTGACGGCCGCGCCGAATTCCAGCGCGGTCAACAGCTCTTGTGCCGGATACAGGATCGGATCGTTCAGCAGCGACTCCGGCAGCAGCTTGTTGGTATGCGCATCGGCGGTCGGATAGCCGTGGGCCAGCACTTCCTTCGCGTTGACCTGGGGATCCAGAAGGAAGTTGATCAGTGCATAGGCAGCGTCACGGTGCGGCGCGCCTTTCGGAACCGCATAATAGTCGCTCCAGATCTCGCCGCCTTCGACACCCAGGACATACTCGATTTCCGGCATATCGGTGTTGAGCTGCTTTCCATCGCCCGTCCAGGCCATGGACATCCATGCGTCACCATTGCGGATCGAAGGTTGATAATCCGACGAGATCGCAAACAGGTGAGGCTTGGCGGCGATCAGCAGTTTTTCGGCCTCGGCGAGCTCCTTTTCGTCGATCGAATTGAACGAATAGCCAAAATACTTAAGTGCGTTGCCGATGGTTGTGAGCTGGTAATCGTGCACCATGGCCCGCCCCGAGAAGCTGTCCATGGTCATATCCCAGAACTCCTTCCACGACGTCATCTTGTGGCCGCCGGTATGGTTGTTGTTCACCACAAAGCCGGTGGTTCCCCAATTCTTCGGCACCGCGTACAGCTTGCCATCCACCGAACCAGCATCGGAAAAGCGCGGATCATAGGCAGCTGGGTCATAGTTGGGCAGCATCGACGTATCGAGCGGCTCGATCAGGTCCTCGCCGACATAGGTTGTAATCGTGTAATTGGTGGGCACGAACACGTCCCAGCCGGAGCCGCCGGCCTGCAGCTTGGCCAGCATTTCCTCGTTGGACCCGAACACATTCATCTGCACATGCGCGCCGGTAGCTTCGGTAAAGGCCTGGAAGCTGGCCGGATCGTGGTAATTGGGCCACGTCGCCAGGATCACACGGTCTCCGATGTCACCCGCGGCGAATGCCGGCCGGGCAAGAAGCCCTGGAAGGGCCGCGCCCATGACAGCGGTGGCAGCGCCAAGGCCGGTGACATTGAGAAAATGACGACGCGTGATCGAGCCCTTCCTGAAGCGATTGAGTTCCTCCATGAACTTCTGCTTTGAGATGTAGTCGGTGACTTTGGTCATAGCTTTGTTCCCTTTGGTTGAATGCCACTCGGTTACTTGCTGTCCAGAACGAGAGCGGCGCTGGCCTCCCATGAGGCGAACAGCACGTCGCCTGTATTGAACGGGCCATCGTTCAATTCCGATTGTCTGGGCGAGAGCACAAGAAACTCGCCCAGGGTGTCGTGTTTCACGAGATATTCCGTGTGTTCTCCCAGAAAGATCCTGTTCAGGACTCTCGCGGTCGCGCCGTCGCCAGAGCGGTGTAACTTGATCTGCTCGGGCCGCACACTGATACTGACGCTTTGCCCGACGGACACCTGTGAAACGGGGGAGCCTTCGACCTCGTCCCCGTTTTCCAGGCGCACACTTGCCCGCGTCCCCGTGACCTTGGTCACTTTGCCGTCAAAGAAATTCGATGTACCGACAAATCCGGCCACATACCGGTTCCTGGGTCGGTCATAGAGTTCCTGGGGGCTGCCGACCTGAACGATCCTGCCGTCTTTCATGACGCAGATGCGGTCACTCATCGACAGTGCTTCTTCCTGATCGTGGGTCACCAGAACAAAGGTAATGCCAAGCTGCCTCTGCAGGTTTTGCAGTTCAATCTGCATTTCCTTGCGCAGCTTGCGATCCAGCGCCGCCAACGGCTCATCGAGCAAAAGCAACTTGGGTTCGTTGATGATCGCGCGTGCCAAGGCAACCCGCTGCTGCTGTCCGCCTGACATTTCCCAGATCCGACGAGTTTCGAACCCACCCAACCGCACCACATCCAAAGCCTTGCTGACTTTCTCCGCAATCAGGTTTTTCGGCAGGCGAGGGCGCTGCTGCTTCAGTCCGTAGCCGATGTTCTGCGCCACGGTCATGTGAGGAAACAGCGCATAGTGCTGGAACACCATGTTGACCGGGCGGCGGTGGGCATCGAGGTTGTTGACCACCTCGCCATCCAACAGAACATCACCCTCGCTGGGGGCCTCGAACCCAGCCAGCATCCGCAGAGCCGTGGTCTTCCCGCAGCCTGAAGGACCAAGAAAGGAAAGAAACTCTCCTTTGGCAATCCTCAGGTTGAGATCGTTCGCTGCCAGAACGCTGCCGAACCGTTTCGAAACATTCCTGAATTCGGCAATGGTCTTCTGTCCGGCCGCAAGCGTCGATGCGTCATATCCCTCGTGTTTCATTTGTCGCAAACTTTTCCGTAGGGGAAATACCATTCCTATCGTCAAAAGCTTAGGAAAAGTCCATGGCGCTGTATATATCATAATCTTGGTAGATCGTTCTTCGGCGGAGATGGCGAAATGAGAAGCTGGATCGAGCTCACCGGCACAATGATTTCCGAAATCGGCGCCGGCAATTTTGCCAGAGAACTGTCTGGCGTCCTGAAAGCGGTCGTACCGTTCGACTATACGGTGGTGTTCGGATATCGCGGAGCTGCTCGCCCTTTGGATCTGTTCGATGATTTTCCTGATGAGAAGCGCAAGGTTTTTGTCGAGGATTATCAGGAAGGTCCCTACCTCCTGGATCCGTTCTTTCTGGCGTGCGTAAACAAAATAGAGTCCGGGCTGTACCGCATTCGCGATCTGGCGCCCGACCGGTTCTTTCAGGGCGAATATTACCGAAACTATTATGCGCGCACGGGATTGGCTGAGGAAATCGGATTTTTCATCGAGATCCCGAAGAATGTCTTCGTTGTCGTTTCATTGATGCGTGCGGAAAAGCCATTTTCGGCAAAGGAGTTTCGCCAGCTATCCGAACTCTGGCCAGTTGTCCGGGCCGCCTGTCAGAGGCACTGGTACGACCTTGCTGCCATAATAGACAATACCTATCCGGCTTCGTCGGGCTCTGATTTGCTCCAAAGCATAGAGCAGGCCTTCCAGAACTTTGGTGCGGGTTTGTTGACGCCAAGGGAGCGTCAGGTTGTCGAATTCACTCTCAAGGGCCATTCGGCAGACGCCGTCGGAAAGATACTTGGCATATCATCCGGGACTGTCAGCATTCATCGGCGCAACATTTATTCGAAATTGCGAATCCGATCGCAAGGGGAACTGTTCTCTGTCTTTATCGAAACACTGGTCCGGAATCCCTGTTGACGGGCAGGTTTTGCAAGTGCTTTCCAGTGGCGCCGGCGTGTCGGAAACCAAGAGAATTGCAGCAGTGCGTTGCTGCGTTTTTTGACAGGCTTGCAGCATTTTCATCCGATTGCGGGCTGCCGCAGAGGCTGCGCGACATGAAGATCACGGAGGATTGGGTTCAAGACGGGCCGACGCGTGCGAAGACGAACTTGCGGCTGAGATCGCGGCCTGCGCCTTGACAGTCCGGATGTTCGACCGGAACCGGTAAGTGTGCCTGTCGCTAGACCAATCTGCCGAGGATGTCTGTCAGCTTTGCGACTTCCTTCTCGCCAAGCAAGGTGCAGATCGCATCATCCTCGCTCTGAACGACCTCCCGGATCTGCGACATACGCTTTCGCCCCAGATCGGTCAGCATGAGATTGACCTGCCGCTGGTCGCTCTTGCCGATCTGGCGATGCACCAGGCCGTCCATCACCATGCGGTCGACCATTTTGGTCAATGTGGGCGGGTTCATCAGCACGATCCTGGCCAACTCACCCATGGTCAGTCCGGATTGTGAATCAAGCGTCTCAAGCACCCGCCACACCTCCACCTGTACGCCATATTGCTTCAGCGCAACCGTCAGGGACTGGTGGACGGCCCTGTGCGCTGCCGCAAGAGTATAGGAAATATAGGATTCGATCGGGTTCTTCATGTCACTTCCAGCAGTCGTGGTCCACAGAAAGTAGTTGACTTGGAAATTAATTTCAATTGCTATATCTCATTTCCTTCGGGTACGGCTGAAAAGTGAAGTTCGCATGGAGTTTTCCAGAGCCCCGGTGGCTTTCCCGGCAGAACTGAATGACCTGCGGGACTGGGCTCTTGTGAGCTCTGCGCGCTTCTATCGCGTCGCCCTTTTGATCCCGATGTGCGGGTCTGCCGGCCTCTGGGCGCCGTCATGCATTTCATCGGCTCAGCTTGCTGTCGAAGAGATCAACCGCCGCAATGGGATCGGCGGCCGGCAGGTGCAACTGATCATGATCGACTCGGCGCTGGAGGCGAAGGTCCCGGTCGAGGAGATCGTCAATGACCTGATCCAGTGCCACGCCATTGATGCGATCGTCGGCATGCATATCAGCGCCATCCGCCAGCGGCTGAGCAAGGTGGTGCGCCAGCGCGTGCCCTATGTCTATACGCCGCTTTACGAAGGCGGCGAAAACACGCCCGGCATCTTCGCCATCGGCGAGACGCCGCATGAGCAACTGGGTCCGGCCATCGAGACGTTGCAGAAACAGTTCAGACCGAAGCGCTGGGCGCTGATCGGCAATGATTATGTCTGGCCCCACACCTCGCATTCCTACGCAAAGGCCAAGCTGAAGGAATTGTCCGTCGGTCTGAGCTATGAACGCTATCTGCCTTTCGGTGTGCGCAATATGGCGCATTACGTCGATGAAATCCGCCATTCGGGCGCCGATGCGCTGCTGATTTCTCTGGTGGGCCAGGATGCCGTGACATTCAACCGGGCCTTCGGGGCGGCAGGGCTCGACGACAAGATGATCCGCCTGTCATGCTGCATCGAGGAGAACGGTCTGCTGGCCTGCGGCGACCGGAACCTCAAGCGGTTCTTCACCTCGGCCAGCTATTTCGGTTCACTCAGAACCGAGACCAACTGCGCCTTCAAGGAATGCTATTACGGCCTGCATGGCGACAAGGCGCCGGTGCTCAACGTCATCGGCCAGTCGACCTATGAAGGCATCCACTTCCTCTCGGCGCTGATGGAGGACAAATCTGGCGATTGGCGCGAGCGCAGTGCGTTGTCCGCAATCGATGTCCGGTACAGGAGCGTGAAGCAGTCCTCCCGCCCCAGTCATCCTGCGGCGCGCGCTCCGATTTACCTGGCGCGAGCCGATGGGGTCATGTTTGAAGTGCTAAAACAGATATAAAACAGACGCTTAACGATTAATTTGAATTGGAAAACATTTTACTTGAAAAGGAAAATGAATTTCTCCATGGTGAGATGAAGTCGGTACCTCCGGTCAAAAAAGGAGGGGCGCTCGTCAAGCCATTGGGAGATCTGGCCTTGGTCTGGTTTTTTTCACTGCTCGCTCTGTTCCTGCTGCTGATCCTCGCGATCTGGTTTCTGCAGCGCTACTACGCCAAGGCGACACTGGAAACGGCCCTTGTCCGCACCGGCCTGGGCGGCAGGCGCGTCATCATCGACGGCGGCTGTTTTGCGCTTCCGATCCTGCATCAGATCCAGCGTGTTTCGATGGGCTCCGTGACTTTTCCCGCCCAGCGCAAGGGGCGCGAATCGCTCCTGACCAAGGACCAGTTGCGCGCCGATATCGAAATGGAGTTCGAACTCCGGGTGCAGCCGACGCCGGAGGGCATTGCAACCGCAGCCCAGGTGCTGGGATCGCGCATCGCCCGCGGCGGTGATGCGGTCCGCGAGGTCGTTGGCGGTGCCTTGATCAACGCCATGCAGGACGCGGCGGCGCGGCGCAATCTTGCGGAGATCCATCTCGACCGCTCGGGCTACACGTCGGAAGTGACCCATTCGGTGGCGGAGCATGCGGCGCGCCTCGGCCTGACGATGGTTTCGGTGTCGTTGGTGAGCGTCGACCAGAGCGATTTGAGCCAGTTGAACGAAGGCAACGCCTTCAATGCCCAGGGCATGCGGCGGCTGGCCGAAATGGTGGCCGAGCAGCGCAAGGCGCGCGTCCAGATCGAAACCGAAACCGAGATCGCCATCCGCGAAAGCCGATTGGCCCAGCATCAGAGACAACTGGCGTTGCAGCGCGCCGAACGGGAAGCCGACATTGCCCAGCAGGAACATCTCGACCGCATGCAATCGGAGGCGCGCGCCCGCTCGGATCAGGCCGAAGCGCAGGCCGAATTCACCTCGGAAGCCGCCCGGATAGAGAAGGCCCAGCGGGTCAAGGCGGCCCAGGTCGCCAATGACGAAGCATTGCGGCGGGCTGAAATGGCGGCCGTGCTGGCCCTGGAAGAGACCAGGATCGACAATGAGGTCCAGCTTGCGAAGCGGCGGATAGAGGAAGCCTCCACCAAGGCCGCGGAAGAGGACGCCCGGGCGCAGGTGCTGCTCGCGGCGGAACGGGTGCAGGTGCAGAAGGAGCGCGCCATCGCCGAGCGAGAAGAGGAAATATCCGCGCTGAGGCAACGCAAGGACATCGCGCTCGAGGACCAGCGGGTGCAGAGCGACGTCGCCACCATGCTGGCCAGGGCAAAGGCCGAGGCCGCCGTCGCCAGGACCGTCGCCGAGAGCCAGCAGCTCCGGATGGAAGCCGAGGCCGCGGGCCGCAACGCGCTCAACCAGGCCGAAAACACGCTCAGCGACGCCGTCATCCGGATGCGTCTGGAAGAGCGCAAGCTCGACCGGATGCCCGAAATCATGACCCAGATGATGAAGCCGGTCGAAAAGATCGGCTCGATCCGCATCAACCAGATCAGCGGCCTGGGCGGCGGCACCGGCGGCACGGGCGCCGGCGTCGACAGTGCCTTTGGCGCCGCGATGGACCAGATCCTTGGCATGGCCGTGCGGCTGCCCGCCATGAAGCAGATGGGTGAGGAAATCGGCCTGGATTTTGACGCCAACCTGGCCGGGCGCACCGCCGACTATGCCCACAGAACCAAGCAAAAAGACAAGGACTGAAACCCGCAATCCGAATTGCCCAACCGCAACCTGTTCAAAGGAAGGACCACGCCATGTCGATCAACAGACGCCATTTCCTCGCCACTGCCGCCGCCGCATCCGGCGCCCTGATGCTGCCACGCGCCGTCATGGCAGCCGACACCATCAAGCTCGGTTCGATCCTCGATGTCTCGGGCATTTTCGATGCTTACGGCAAGTCGATGGACATGGCGATGCGTCTGGCTGTGGACCAGATAAACGCCGGGGGCGGGCTTCTCGGCAAGCAGGTCGAGGTCGTTGCCTATGACACCCAGTCCGACATGGCACTCTATTCCCAATATGGCCAGCAGCTGGTCAGGGAAGACAAGGTGGACGTCGTCCACGGCGGCATCCTGTCCGCCTCGCGCGAGGCGATCCGCCAGATCATGCACAAGAACAAGACGCTCTATTTCTACAATGTGCTTTACGAAGGCGGCGTCTGCGACCGCAACATCTTCATCAACGGCGTCACGCCGGCGCAGCAGGCCGAGGCGCTGGTGCCCTATGCCATGGGGAAATCCGGCAAGAAGGTCTATATCGTCGCCGCCGACTACAATTACGGCCAGATCACCGCCCGCTGGCTGCAGAAATTCGTCGCGGACAATGGCGGCGAGACCGTGGGCGTCGACTTCTTCCCGCTGGACGTCTCGGATTTCGGCTCGACCATCGCAAAGATCCAGACCGCCGGGCCCGATCTGGTGATCGCCCCGCTGGTCGGCGGCGCGCACCTGTCATTCTTCCGGCAGTGGGCCGCGGCCGGCATGAAGGACCGCATCGCGCTCGCATCGACCACCCTGGGCGTCGGCAACGAACACAAGGTGCTGACCGCCGAGGAAGGCAACGGCATCATGGTGGCCTACAACTACAGCCAGGAACTCGACACGGCCGAAAACACCGCGTTCAAGGCGGCCTGGGCCGCAGCCTATGGTGATTCCAACAGCATTCACGAACTGGCCGTGTCCAACTATCACGGCGCGCTGACCTGGGCCGAAGGCGTGCGTCTTGCCGGGTCGCTGGAGCGCGACGCCGTCGTGGCAGCGTTGGAAACCGGCGTTTCCATTACCGGTCCCGGCGGCAAGGTCACGGTCGACCCGAAGACACACCATGCCGTCCTCGACGTTCATCTGATGGAGTTCGAGAACCAGGGCATGCGCGTCGTCGAAACGCTGCCGCAACGCCAGCCGATCGACACCCAGTCGGTTTGCGATCTCGGCGCCAATCCCGGCGACAACACCCAGTACGAAATCCAGATCTGACGCGTCTGCAAGACGAGGGCGGGGCCGGCAGTCGCGCGGTCCCGCCCCTCACTTCGCTTCCCGCATCCTCTCAAGGCCGCCATCCATGGATCTGGTATTCGTCATCATCGTCGAAATGCTCTACGCAGTCGCATCGCTGGTGCTGATCAGCGCCGGGCTGGCAATCGTCTTCGGCATGATGAAGATCATCAATCTGGCGCATGGCGAGTTCATGATGATGGGCGGCTATGCGACGATCACGGCGGTCAAGCTCGGCGTCAATATCTTTATTGCGATGCTGATCATAACGCCGCTGGTGGTCGGACTGATCGGGCTGGTGGTCGAGCGGCTGGTGATCCGCCATCTCTACGGCCGACTGGTCGCCACGATGCTGGCGACATGGGGACTGAGCCTGTTCTTCATTGGTCTCGCCACCATGATCTTCGGCAATACCACCACGGGCATCTCGACACCGATTTCGGGATTCACCGTCGGCAATTATCAGGTCAATGGCTACAACTTCTTCATCATCCTGGTGGCGATCCTCCTGCTTGGTCTCATGTATGCGGTGCTCAAGGGAACCCGGCTGGGACTGATTGCGCGCGGCGCGATGCAGCGGCCGGACATGGCTGCAGCTCTCGGCTACAGTCCCGAGCGCATCTACATGGCGACGTTCTTCTGCGGCGCGGCCCTGTCGGGGCTGGCGGGCGCGATCCTGGCGCCGCTCGTTGGCCTGGTGCCCACATCCGGCGGGGCCTACATCGCCAAGGCCTTCATCACCGTCATTGCCGGCGGCCCGTCGCTGATCACCGGGCTGATGGTCAGTTCCGGCCTGTTCGGCTTCATCAGCCAGATCTTCACCTTCGCGGTCTCTCCGGTCATTGGCGAGGTGGCGCTGCTGCTCGCCGCCGTGGTGTTGCTGAGACTCCTGCCGCAGGGCGTGACCGGCAAATTCTTCCGGGGCAGGATGTAATGGCTTCCTTCTGGGCAAAAGAGGTGCCGGCCACGCTCCTCGTCGCGGCGCTGCTGATCTGGGTCATGCCGATGCTGATCGGCACCTACACGCTGACCGTGTTGGTGATCTACGGAATGCTCGGCTTCAGCCTCGGCCTGATCTGGGGCTTCGGCGGAATCCTGTGCTTCGGGCAGGCGGCGTTCTTCGGTCTTGGCGCCTACACCTACGCCATCGCCGCCATCAATATCGGCGACAGCACATTGCCGATGCTGCTGGCGGTTCTGGTCCCGGCAGGTTTTGCCGCGCTGCTCGGCGCCATGATGTTCTATGGACGGCTGACCGACGTCTATCTCGGCGTGATCACGCTGGTGGTGACGCTGATCCTGTTCAAGTTCATCAACTCGACCGCGGGTCCCGGCTATGTGATCGGCAAGGCCCGGCTCGGCGGATTCAACGGCATCCCGGGTTTCCAGACGCTGAACGTGCCCGGGCGGCCGGATGTCTATATCTTCGGCGATCCGTTCTATTATTTTTGCGCCGTGTTGCTGCTCATCGTCTATCTGCTGGTGAGCTGGCTGCTGAAATCTTCCTTCGGCCGCGTGGCGATCGGCATTCGCGAGAACGAGACCCGGGTGGCGCTGATGGGCTATGATGTCCGCGCACGCAAGACGGTGCTGTTTTCCATTGGCGCCGCCATCGCCGGACTGGCGGGCGCGCTGTTTGCCAATTGGGGCGAGATCGTCACCCCCAATCTCTTCAGCCTCGGCCAGTCGGCCGAAATCATCATCTGGTGCATCGTCGGCGGTCTTGGCACACGGGTGGGTCCCATCGTCGGGGCGGCCGGGCTCGCCTATCTCAAGTTCCTGCTCGGCCAGCAGAGCATGATCGACAACACACTGCTGACCGGCATCATTCTCGTTCTCTTCGTGCTGTTCCTGCCCAAGGGGCTGGTTCCGGCCGTCGTCTCGCTGTGGCGCATCAGCTTCGGCCAGCGCCGCAGCATCCGCAAGCATGGCGCGCGCCGGATCCGCAGCGGGAGCATGGGCAATGGCTGAAATCGTGCTTGAAACGGTCGGCCTGACGATGCGCTTCGGCGGCGTGGTGGCTGCCGACAATGTCAATTTCAGACTGAAGGCCGGCGAGCTGCGCTGCCTGATCGGGCCCAACGGAGCGGGCAAATCGACCTTCTTCAAATGCGTGACCGGGCTTCTCTCCCCGACCGGCGGACAGGTGTTCATGCGCGGGCACGAAACCACCGGCTGGCACCCGCACCAGGTCGCAGCCCTTGGCGTCGGCATCAAGACGCAAGTGCCCAATCTGATGGACGGGCTGGATGTGCACGAGAACATCTGGATGGCGGCGCGGCGGTTTCTGCCGATGCAGGACGCGATGCGCAAGACCGCGGAGGTCATCGAGCGGCTGGCCCTCGGGCCGATCGCGCGGACCGAACTCGGACGGCTGGCGCATGGCGAACGGCAGCGGGTGGAACTGGGGCTGGTCGTGGCCGGAGATCCCTGGCTGGTGCTGCTTGACGAACCCGCCGCCGGGATGAGTGCCGACGATGTGGAACGGATGAGCGCCATCATCCGCGACATGACCCGTACTGCGGCCGTGGTGATCGTCGAGCACGACATGCAGTTCATCCGGTCGATCGCCAGCACGGTGACCGTGTTCCATCAGGGCGCGGTGCTGATGGAGGATCACGTCGACCGCGTCATGGCCGATCCGACCGTGCGCAATGTCTATCTGGGAAAGAAAGCCTGATCATGGTCCAGGACGCCAGCATCTGCCTGGATATCAAGAGCCTGTCCGGCGGCTACGGCAAGGTGCCGATCCTGCACGGGGTCGAGTTTTCGGTGGCCGACAAAGAGGTTGTCGGCATCCTCGGCCATAATGGCATGGGCAAGTCGACCTTGCTCAAGACCATCATGGGCTTCCTGCCGGCGAGTTCGGGCGCGGTCCGGTTTCACGGCATAGACATCACCCGGCAGTCGCCTTACGAGCGCGCCGGGCTTGGCATCGGTTACGTGCCGCAGGGGCGGGGGATCTTTCCGCAACTGAGCGTGCGCGACAATCTTCGTTTTGCCTGGCACGACTATTCCGGCGGCGGCGAGGATGAGGTGATTGATGCGGTCCTGGCCGATTTCCCCCGCCTGGTGCGGCTGCTCGACCGGATGGGCGGCGCGCTTTCAGGTGGTGAACAGCAGCTTCTGGCGCTGGCGCGCAGCCTGATGGGCGATCCGGAGTTCCTGCTGCTCGACGAGCCGACCGAGGGCATCCAGCCCTCGATCATCGAGGAGATGTCGGAAACCCTGTTGCAGCTGCGCGAGCGGCGCGGCCTCTCGATCCTGCTGGTCGAGCAGAATTTCGATTTCATCGCCGACCTGTCGGACCGGGTCCTGGTGCTGGAACGCGGGCGGATCGCCGGAGAACTGAGCAAGGCCGATCTTGCCGACCAGGCCAAGGTCGATCAGTTCCTCGGATTTGGCGCCGCGCGCTCGACCCGCGGCACTGCAAGCGAGACAAAGGGTGTCGGTGCCAGGCCCGCGCCGCCATCGCCTCGTGGGGCGCAGCACAACACTGTGTCCGTCTCTGTTATCCCCCAGCCTTTGGTGACGAGCATGACAATCAAACGCCCCAGCCTTTCGCAGATGCGCGCCATGGCAAGCCGCTTCGGCATGAACCTGACGGACACGGAACTGGCACACTACAGCGAGATCATGGAGCCCTATATCCAGGCCTATGACCGGCTCGACGCCATGCCCGACAACCTGCCGGAAGTGCGCTATCCGCGCGCGCCCGGCCGGTTTCCCGACCCTTCGGAAAACCCGCTCAACGCCTGGTACGTCAAGACCGAGGTGCGCGGGGCCCCCGATGGACCCTTGCGCGGCAAGCGCATCGTGCTCAAGGACACGATCTGTCTCGCCGGCGTGCCGATGATGAACGGGTCGTCGATCATGGAGGGCTACACCCCCGAAATCGACGCGACCATCGTCACAAGGATGCTGGACGCGGGCGCGGTGATTGTCGGCAAGGCCCATTGCGAGAACTTCTGCCTTTCCGGCGGCTCCCACACCAATGCCAAGGGGCCGGTGCATAATCCGTGGAAGCGCGGCTACATGGCGTACGGCTCCTCCAGCGGATCGGCGGCCCTTGTCGCTGCGGGCGAGGTCGACATGGCCATCGCCGGCGATCAGGGCGGCTCGATCCGGCTGCCGTCCTCGGCCTGCGGTGTTTATGGCATGAAGGCGACCCACGGGCTCGTGCCCTATACCGGCGTCATGCCGGTGGAAATGACCATCGATCACGTTGGTCCTGTCACTTCGACGGTCGCGGACAATGCGCTTCTGCTCGAAATCCTGGCGGGCGAGGACGGGCTCGATCCGCGCCAGTACAAGCCGAGGACCTACCGCTACACCGAAGCGCTGGGCCGGGGCGCGCAGGGGCTGCGGATCGGGGTGCTGAAAGAGGGATTTCGCCGGCCCGAGAGCGATGCCGATGTCGACGAGAAGGTTCTGGCTGCGGCCAACCGTTTCCGTCAGCTGGGCGCCATGGTCGAGGAAGTCTCGGTGCCCGAGCACACTCTGGCGGTGGATTGCTGGACAGCGATCACGGTGGAAGGCCTGCAGGACCAGATGATGCATGGCAACACCGGCGGCACCAATTATCGCGGGCTGTTCCTGCCGTCGATGATCGACCAGATGGCGCAATGGCGCAACCGCGCCGACGAACTCAGCCATTCCCTCAAGGTCTGCATGTTTCTCGGCGAGCATTTCCAGACCCAGTACCGGGGCCGGTTCTACGGCAAGGCCCAGAATCTCATGCGCCGGGTCAACGAAAGATATGCCGACGCGCTGAAGCGCTACGATGTGCTGCTGATGCCCACCATGCCTATGAAGCCGCAGCAGATCCCGCCTGCCGATTGTTCGATGAGCCTCTATGTCCAGCGCGCCTTCGAGATGATCGGCAACACCGCGCCCTTCAATGGCGGCTTGCCGGCCATGAGTGTACCATGCGGGTTGAGCGAAGGCCTGCCAATCGGCATGATGCTGGTCGGTCCAAGCTATGGCGAGATGAAGATTTATCAGGCGGCGCACGCCTTTGAACAGAGCGAAGACTGGCGCGGCATGTAGGGAGGAAGCGATGTCCATTCTGAATGAAAGCCTCGCAGGACGGCTTTCCGATATCGGCCGTTCCGGCGCTGCGCATGCCTCGGACTCGACTGCGCCCGAAGACAATCTTTCCTATGTCCGCGGCGGCGTCCATCCGCCGTTGCGCTACAAGACCATCCCGCAATTGTTGCGCGACGCCGTCTCGCTGTTCGGCCCCCGCGAGGCGATCGTCTGCCCGCAACAGGGCATCCGACTGAGCTACTATGAGTTTGACCGCGCGGTCGACGAACTGGCGTCCGGCTTTCTGGCAATGGGGCTTACGAAGGGTGACCGCATCGGCATCTGGTCACCCAACCGTTATGAGTGGGTGCTCACCCAGTTCGCGACCGCGCGGATCGGGCTGGTGCTGGTCAACATCAATCCGGCCTACCGCCTGTCGGAACTTGAATATGCGCTCAACAAGGTCGCCTGCAAGGCGCTGGTCACCGCGCGGGCCTTCAAGACCTCCAACTATCTGGAGATGTTGCGGACGCTGGCGCCGGAGATCGAGTCCTGCGAGCCGGGACGTTTGCAGGCGGCGCGGCTGCCGCATCTCCGCGCCGTGATCGTGCTTGGCGGGGCCGAGGAACCTGGCCTGTTTGGCTTTGACCGGGTCAGGACCTTGGGCGGCCCGGCACAGCAGCTGCGGTTGCCGGCGATCGATGCCGAACTCGGGCCGGATGACGCCATCAACATCCAGTTCACCTCCGGCACCACCGGCCACCCCAAGGGCGCCACGCTGTCGCACTACAACATCGTCAACAATGCCCGCTTCGTCACCGACCGCATCGCGCTGACCGAAAACGACCGGCTGTGCATTCCGGTTCCGCTCTACCATTGCTTCGGCATGGTGATGGGCGTGCTGGGCGCCGTCAGCAAGGGTGCTGCCATGGTGTTTCCCGGCGAGGCCTTCGATCCGTTGGCGACATTGGCCGCGCTGGAGGCGGAACGCTGCACCGCGGTCTATGGCGTGCCCACCATGTTTGTCGCCATGCTCGAGGAGCTCGATCGATCGCCGCGGAATCTCACGCAACTTCGAACCGGAATCATGGCCGGCGCGCCATGTCCGGTGGAGGTGATGCATCGCGTCATGGACCGGATGCACATGCGCGAGGTGACGATCTGCTACGGCATGACCGAGACATCGCCGGTGTCGTTCCAGAGCTTTACCGACGATCCGGTCGACAAACGCTGCGAGACGGTCGGCCGCGTTCATCCGCATCTCGAGGTCAAGATCGTCGATGA
Source organism: Hoeflea sp. (assembly GCF_030682515.1). Taxonomy (GTDB): domain Bacteria; phylum Pseudomonadota; class Alphaproteobacteria; order Rhizobiales; family Rhizobiaceae; genus Hoeflea. The sequence continues at coordinate 21,453 of NZ_JAUXOD010000024.1, forward strand.
TGACGGGCGGATCGTGCCGGTCGGGGTTCGCGGCGAACTGTGCACCCGCGGCTATTCGGTGATGAAGGGCTACTGGGGGGAACCGGAACGAACCGCCGAGGCGATCCGGGACGGGTGGATGCACACCGGCGATCTGGCCGTATTCGACGAGCAGGGGTTCTGCTCTATCGTCGGCCGGGTCAAGGACATGATCATTCGCGGCGGCGAGAATGTCTATCCACGCGAGGTCGAGGAGTTCCTCTTCACCCACCCCAAGGTTTCCGAGGTGCAGGTGTTCGGCGTTCCCGACGACAGGTACGGCGAAGAGATCTGCGCCTGGGTGGTCGCCAAGCCGGGCGCCAGCCTTGACGCGGACGAGCTCCGCGCCTTCTGCAACGGCCAGATTGCCCATTTCAAGATCCCCCGGCATTTCAAGCTCATTGATGCCCTGCCGATGACCATTACCGGCAAGCCGCAGAAATTCATCATGCGCGAGCGGATGGTGGAGATGTTGAAGTCGGCTGGCCAGGCGACCTGACTCGGTGTTGCTGGGGCAGACCTTTCAAGCGTCTGAACCACCTCCTCGCCACGGTAGCGGAACCGCGGATCCGTCGCCGCTGCAGAGCGCGAAGTGGGTCGACGATGGTCAGGATGTGCAGCTTCCGGCCGGTCGCCAGCTGTTCAGGGACCAGATCCATCGCCCAGACCTGGCAAAACGACCCGCGCTGCGCGACAGAAATGCTCGGAAATGATTTTTGCAGCGCCTTCCACGTCGCGCGACATGGCTGCCTCGAACAGCGCCTCGTGGCCCCGGCGCTCGCCTGCGGCAACACCGTCGTCGTCAAGCCGCTTCGTTGCAGCCGCAGTCGACGCGAGCCTTCTGAAGGGAGCGGCGCGAACTCCCCTGGGGACCCTTGCGGCTCCGCAAAAAGAAAACCTTCGCTGACATCACTTCGGGCAGTTCGCGGCCGTCTCGATGCGCGACAGATTGGCTGCCGTGCCGACGCCCGCGCGCTGCACCTGCCAGGCGGGAATCCGGATCATGATTGCTCCTCGGAATTGGCGCCGAGCAGTTTCAGAAGATCGCCAAAGCGGGCGATCAGGGAATAGATGACGGCCGCCAGGACCACGAAGAGGACCGTGACGGAGGCCATGGTCGGGGTGTAGCCGTAGCGCAGCGCGTTGAAGATCTTGATCGGCAGGGTTTCCATGGTGAAGCCCACGGTCATGTAGGCGACGATGTATTCATTGAGCGACAGCACGAAGGCAAACGCATAGCCCGAGACCAGATAGGGCGTGATCAGCGGCAGCACGACGGTGCGGAAGATGGTGCGGTCGTTCGCGCCCATGGTCGCCGCCGCCTCCACCAGCGAACGGTCGATGGCGGTAAAGCCCAGGGACAGCGTGACCAGCGGCAGGGTGACGAAGAAGATCGCGTGGCTGATCACTGCGGTCCATGGCTGGCCGTAGAAGCCGGTGGTTGCCCAGAAGGTCAGGAGCCCCAGCGCGGTGATCACCGGCGGCAGCGTGAACGGCGCGATGCCCAGGATCTGAAACACATTCGCCCAAGGCGCGATCCGCCGCCACAGGAACCAGCTCAGCGGCAGCGCGATGGCCACGGCCAGCGCGGCTGACAGGATCGCCAGAATAAGCGAGGCGAACAGCGCGTTGCGCCAGCCGGCATCGATGAAGATATCGGCATACCAGGACAGCGAGAAGCCCTGCGGCGGGAAGGCCAGCGTCTGCTTGGCGTTGACCGACACCCCGGCGACGACAATCAGCGGCGCGGCCAGAAACAGGCCGACCAGCGCAAAGTAGAAACGGCGCAGGAAAGTGCTCATGCGGTTTCCTCCCTCTTGCGCCCTGCAAACAGGGTGAGCGCCACCATGCCGAGCGTGACCAGCACCAGGAACACGGCCATGGCGGCTGCAAAGGGCATGTTGGACTGATAGATCGCCTGGTCGGTGATCAGCACCGACAGCGTCCAGTGCTGCGGCCGGCCGAGAATCTGCGGCAGCAGGTAGGAGCCGAGCGCAAAGATGAACACCATGATCAGCGTCGCCAGGATGGTGGTCCTCAGCGCCGGCACCACGACGGTGAAGAAGGCTTTCAGCGGCGAGGCGCCCAGCGTGCGAGCGGCTTCAGTCAACGTCGGGTCGAGCCGCACCAGCGCCGGATAGAGCACCAGGATCGTGTAGGGCAGAGCCTGGTAGACCATGGCTGTCAGCACCGCCGGAAATCCGGGCGACAGCGCCACCGCCTTGTCCATCAGTCCGAGCGTGACCATGAGATTGGTGATGCCGGCGGTGCGTGACAGAAGCGTCGACCAGGCAAAGCCGATGATCACTTCGGACAGCGACAGCACCGACAGGAGCGCCACCATCCAGACGATCTGCGCCCGCCGCGACATCCTGGTCAGGAGATAGGTGAACGGCACCCCGATTGCGACGCAGCAGACGGCGACAAGCACCGCCAGCATCAGCGAGAAGCCCAGCACATGGGCAAAGAACAGGCTCAAGAACCGTTCGTAATTGGAAAAAACAAAGGCCGGTGTGTAGAAGCCGCCCTGCTGGCGCTGGAAGAAGCTGACCGCAATCATGGTGCCGAACGGGATCACGAAAAACACCGTGAGCATGATCGCCGGAAACGCCAGCGGCCCGTAATCGCTCAGCCTCTGGGGCGTCTCGCGTCTCATTTGGCCAGCACCACGCAGACGCCGGGTTCGAGCACGACGCCGACCGGCTGACCGACGGAAACATCGGGCCGGGCCCGCGGCGTCGACACGGCGATGATCTGCTTGCCCGAGCAATCGATGAAGGTCTCGATGGTTCCGCCGAGATCGCGCACGAAGGTCACGGTGCCCGAAATGGCGCCGTCGCTGCCCGGCGCGGTCAGATGTACATCCTCCGGCCGGATCGAGATGATGGCCTTGCCGCCGCCAGATGCGGACAGGCCCGGGATGACCTGGCCCAGCGCAACAGCGCGGTCGGCGCTGTCGGTTTCCATGTCGATCAGATTGGTCGAGCCGATGAAATCGGCGACAAATGTGTCGGCGGGCCGGCGATAGATTTCCATCGGGCTTGCCGCCTGGCGGATCTCGCCCTTGTTCATCACCACCACGGTGTCGGCCATGGTCATGGCCTCGCGCTGGTCGTGGGTGACGACGATGGTGGTGATGCCGAGCTGCTGCTGCAATTGCCTGAGCTCCACCTGCATGGCCTCGCGCAATTTGGCGTCGAGCGCCGACAGCGGTTCGTCAAGCAGGAACAATCTGGGCGAACGGGTCAAGGCGCGAGCAATCGCCACCCGCTGGCGCTGGCCGCCCGACAATTTTGCCACCGGACGGTCGGCATAGCCGCTAAGATGGATCATCCCGAGCAGTTCGTCGACACGCTTCTTCTGATCCTCCCGGGGCGCGCCGCGAATTCTCATCGGATAGGCGATGTTCTCGCCCACAGTGAGGTGCGGGAACAGCGCTAAGGACTGGAACACCATGCCGAGATTGCGCTTGTGGGTCGGCACTGCGGTAATATCCTCGCCGTCGAGCAGGATGGCGCCGCTGGTCGGCAGATCCAGGCCGGCGATCATTCTGAGCAGCGTGGTCTTGCCGCATCCGGACGGCCCCAGCATGCAGACGAAGGTGCCGTGCGGCACGCTCAGCTGCACGTCATTGACCGCGGTGAAGCTGCCAAAGTCCTTGCGAACGGCATCGAGCGTCAATCCAGACATCGTGTTCCCACTCTCTGCCCCGGTTGGCCGGGGTCCGGGAGGGGCGGTGAACCTGCCCCTCCGTTTTTCAGGCAATCACGTCCCGGTTCGGGACGCAACCGGGCCTCAGCCGACGATCAGTTCGGTCCACTTCTGGTTCAGCCAGTCCGACTTGGTCTGATAGAGGTCGTAGCGCGGGAGGATCGGCTCGATGTCCGACGACACGCTGGCGAACTCTTCCGGCGTCAGGTCGAGAAGATCGCGCTTCAGCGTCGGCGCGGTGCCGACCTTGCGCGACAGTGTCGCCTGAATTTCCGGCTGGCTCATATAGTCGATGAACACATGCGCCTCCTCGACCTTGTCGGAAGCGCGTGACAGCGCCCAGCAACCCGAATCCTGGATGCCACCCTCCTTGGGAAACGTGGAGCGGACGGGGTGGCCGTCGGCGGCGGCAAGCCCGGTGACGTCATGGTAATACTGGCCCATCGGGATTTCGCCGGATTTCAGCGCCTGCTCGAACTGCGCTTCGTCGCGGTACCAGAGACGGACATTGGGCTTGACCTCGGCCAGCTTTTCGAAGGCCTTGTTGATGCCCTCTTCCGTGTCGAGCGCATCCGTGCCGCCCATGAAGGTCTTGGCGGTCACTTCCAGCAGGAACGAGTTGGACACCAGCGCCAAGAGGCCGAGCTTGTCGGCATTGGCCGGATCCCAGAGTGCGGCCCAGCTGTCGGGGGCTTCCGGATAGGAATCGGTGTTGGTGACCAGCGTGATGTACCAGGCGACAGCGCCGATGCCGGCAACGCGGCCATCTGGGTACTTGTTGACGAACTGATCGAGCAGACCATCATAGTTCCTGATCTTCGACGCATCGATCGGCGCCCACAGATCGGTCGACTGCCCCTTGAGCATGGCGACTTGCGACATCATCGAGACATCGGCGGGCGCGACCCCGGCCTTGGCGGCCTGTTCGAGTTGCACCAGCCAGGCTTCGCCGGTGGGCTCGGCCACCGATTCCACTGCAATGCCGCTGGCTGCGGTGAAGTCCGGGAAGATGTTCTTGTCGAACGAATCCTTGAAGTAGCCGCCATAGACGCCGACCTTGATCGAACGATCCTGTGCCCTGAGGATCGTCGGCATCGAGAGTGCGCCGATGGCTGCCGCCGCGCCGCCGAGGACTGCCCGGCGGCTTATGGATGAAGTGAGTAACTTTCTCATTGTCGTCTCCTTTGTTTGCCGGTCTTTGACCGGCGTTCCCTTGCTGTCGTGATTGAGTTTCGCCGACTCAATGGATGGTCCGGCCCCGCCGCTGTCTGCCGGCAAACCGTACCGGTCAAACCGGCGGATGCCGTCCCCTTTCGCATTGGTACGCCACCCCTGAAATAGGTCGCGCTCCGAGGGTTTCATCGCCTGATCCCCGGTTCCGACATGATCTCAGATCTGTTTGCCGGTGATGGCCGGACTGAAGACCATCAGGCTGAGGATTTCGAACAGCACCTGCGCGCCGGCGTGTGCCGTATTCGTGGTGGAATCATACTGTGGCGCCACCTCGACCACGTCGCCGCCGACGATGTTCATGCCCTTGAGTCCGCGGATGAGTTCCAGCACCTCGCGCGTCGTCAGACCGCCGATTTCCGGCGTGCCGGTTCCCGGCGCGAAGGCCGGGTCGAGACTGTCGATGTCGAAGGAGAGATAGGTCGGGCCATCGCCGATGATCGCTCTGGCGCGTTCGATGATCGCAGGAATGCCCATGCCGGTCACTTCCTCGGCATGGATCACCGTCATGCCGGATTCATAGGAGAACTCCCAGAGATATTCCGCCGCGCCCCTTATGCCGATCTGGATGGTCCGCGTCGGATCGAGCACGCCATCAAGCACCGCGTTGCGGAAGGGGCCGCCATGATGGAACTTGCTCATGTCGAAGGCACCGCTGGTATCGCAATGGGCGTCGATATGGATCATGCCGACCGGTCGCGTCTTGCCAACAGCTTTCAGGATCGGGTGGGTGATCGAATGATCGCCGCCGACGGAGAGGGGCAGCACGCCGGCGTCGACAATCTGGTGCATGCGGCGCTCGATGTCCTCGTGGCTCATCTCCAGCCGGTAGCGGCTGCGGAAGCTGACATCGCCGATATCGGCGACCCGCAGTTCGTGTACCGGCGCGCAGTCAAGCACGTGATTGTAGGGGCCGATGCGTTCTATGGTGCGCAGAGCGCGCGGACCGAAGCGGGAGCCGTTGCGGTTGGTGACGCCCAGATCCATCGGCATGCCGATGATGGCCACCTGCAGGTCGCCGAAATCCGGCTCGTCATTGTCGATCTCGACATAGGGTGCGGTGAGGAAGGTCGGGATGCCGGAATAGGGCGCCAGCCGCGTGCCGCTCTTCGTGAAGATCTTGTCGGCAACGCGGCGGAACTTCGGATTGAACACCTCGCCGCCATGGCTCTCGCCATACTTGTCCTTGAGCTCGTCGAGCCTTGTCTTGTCCCAGGCCATATGATCGCCATCCCTCGAAATTCGCGATTCCGCTTCTTGCCGCGGCTGATCAATAAAACGTTGCAAAGCGGCGAAAGGAAAGCAATTGATATTGTTAGCGTCAATTGTGTGAAAAAAACTCACATCAGGATTCCGCCTCGTGACCCAGCGTCTACCCCCGCTCAACCCTTTGCGCGCCTTCGAGGCGACCGCGCGAAACCGGTCCCTGACCAAGGCTGCACAAGAGCTTTGCGTCACCCATGGCGCCATCAGCCATCAGATCAAGGCGCTGGAAGCCTCGCTGAAGGTCAAGCTTTTCAACCGCACCGGCCAGCGCCTGGTATTGACCGAGCATGGCGCCGACCTGTTACCTTCGGTGACATCGGCCTTCGAGGAAATCGCCGCCGCCACCGCCCGCATGACCCGGCCGGCGAAATCCGGATCGCTCTCGATCACCTGCGTGTCGGCCTTGTTGTCGCTGTGGCTGATGCCCCGGCTTGCAAGCTTCACTGCGCGCTATCCGGAAATCCGCCTGACGCTCGCCGCCGCCAATGATCCGGCGCTGATCCATTCGCCCGATGTCGATATCGCCATTCTCTATGGCGACGGCAGCTGGACCGACTGCTGGCTCAAGCTCTGGTCGCATCTCGACCTGTTCCCGATCGCCAGCCCGTCGCTGATCAACAACCGGCCGATCCGAACCGCCCGCGATCTGGCCGAACACACCATCCTGCATGGCGACGACGGCCATGAATGGCATATCTGGCTGACGGCGGCCGATGTGTACGGCCTTTCGGGCGTGCGGCAGCATCACTTCTCCGATGCGCGTCTGGCGATCGAAGCAGCACTCCTCGGCCACGGCATCGCTCTCGGCGACACCTTGACTGCGGCGAGCCTGCTGACAAGGGGACAGGTGATCGTGCCTTTCAAGCTTGCCGTTCCCGCCGTCGACGCCTTCTATGTCGCCTGCAGCAACGATCTGCGCGCGACGCCGGTCGTTGACGCCTTCATCGACTGGCTGTTTTCGAGTATCGAGGAAGAGGATGCCAGGGCCGAGCCGCTGATTGCCGCACGCCGGACCATCCGCCGGGCGCAACAGGCCCAGCTGCCCCGATCCGGGGACACCGATCCAGCCGGGGCCGAAGACGCCCGGTGACCGCCGCCCGACTGATTTTGACCACAGACCGAGAAAGTGCCCCATGCCGACCGCCCGATTCAATCCGCTTGTCCAGACCCTCGCCGCACCGCCGATTCCCGAAGTGCAGGCCTGGAAACGCGAATATGACGGGCGTCTCGGCCCGCTGATCGACCTGTCGCAAGCCGTCCCCGGCTATCCGCCCCACCCCGACATGCTCACCTGGCTCGGTCAGGCGGCGAGTTCGCCCGCGATGGCCGGCTATGGCGATATCGAGGGCGAACCGGACTTGCGGGCCGCCTATGCCCATTGGGTCAGCGCGCTTTATGCCGCGGACATCAAGGCGGCCAACATCCACGTTACCTCGGGTTGCAACCAGGCCTTCATGGCGACGATGATGACGGTCGCCGGCCCCGGCGACACGGTGCTGCTCACCAATCCGTGCTATTTCAACCATGAGACCACGCTGGCGATGTCAGGCGTCAAGGTCGGCTATGTCGACTGCCAGGCGGAGGACGGTTTCCTGCCGATGCCTGACGCGGTCGAGGCGATGATCGGTGACGGTGTCCGCGCTCTGGCGATTGTCACCCCCAACAATCCCACCGGCGCCACTTACCCGACGGGCCTGTTGCGGACGCTGTTCGACCTCTGTCGCAAGCATGGGGTGTGGCTGATCGTCGACGAAACCTATCGCGACTTCCTGCCGCTCGACACCGGCTCGCCGCACGGCCTGTTTTCCGTTCCGGGCTGGCAGGACACGCTGATCGGGCTTTACAGCTTCTCCAAATCCTTCTGCATTCCGGGCCATCGCGTCGGCGCGGTCACCGCCGGCGAGGCGGTCGTCGCCCAGATCGCCAAGGTGATGGACAATCTTCAGATCTGCGCCCCGCGACCGCCGCAGTCAGCCCTTGCCCGGGCCATTCCGGCGCTCGACGGCTGGCGCCGCGGCAATGCGCTGGAAATCGCCGCCCGCACCAGGGCACTGACCGAAGTGATGCGCGGCGTCCCGGATTGGCAGATATCGGCATATGGCGCCTATTTCGCCTTTGTCCGGCACCCTTTTGCCGAGCTCGGCGCCCATGACGCCGCCCACAGGCTGGCGCGGGAAGCGGGCGTCATCACCATTCCCGGCTCGTTCTTCGGCAACGGGCTCGAACGCTATCTGCGCATTGCCTTCGCCAATGCCGATGTGGCTACCATTGGCCAGCTCGACAGTCGGTTCGCGTCTTGCTCCGGATGATCCGGGCTCTTTTAAAGCCTTGAAAGCGATCGCCCTCAATAGTGCACCGGTTGCTTCAACTTGAAGGCGGAGAGGCCGCGGGCGAGGTCACGCCCATCCACATGCAGCGCGAACCGTGCGATTTCGGCCGCGATCCGGCTTTGGCGCTCTGGTGTCCGGGCTCCCTTTCCGGTCAGGAACTTGATGTGGCCGACCGCCTCCGGGCTCAGGCGGCTGATGTCCCGGGCAATCTCCATCGCCCGGGACATCAGGTGTCCGGGAGGAACAACTTCGTTGATCAGGCCCCAGTCCCTGAGCGTTTCCGCCTCGACCAGCCTGGCGGTGTAGAACAGTTCCGAGGCCCGGGAGGGCGATATCCGCTCGCCCAGCCGGACGGTGGCGCCGGCTGCGGGAACGATGCCGTAGCGGACATGACCGTCCCCGATCCGGACCCCTGCCGCCGCAATGAGAATATCGCAGCAGAGCAGCGTCTCCAGACCGCCGGCGATGGCGGTGCCGTTGACCGCGCCGATCACCGGAACCGGAAGGTCCTCAAGCAACTGCAGGACGCCCATGTTGTAGCCCAGATACGCGAGCAGAGTCTGCTTGCTGGCATTGAGCGCCTGTTCGAACTCGACCAGGTCGCCCCCGGCCGAAAAAGCACGCCCGGCGCCGGTCAGGATCAGAACGCGAAGGCCCGGCAGCGTTGCCAGGTGGAGGAGCCGGCTTTCCAGAGACTTCATCATCGCCTGCGACATGGCGTTGAGGCTGTCGGGGCGGTTGAGCGTCAGCACGGCAATGCCGTCCTCGACAGTGAGCGTGACCGAGTCCATCCTACTCATCCTTTGGTGCGCGGCGTATCGCATAGGATTGCGGCAATGGCTTGAGCGCCGCGTCCAGTTCGGTAAGCTGCCGGGCGCTCGCGCCGCTGACTGTTACGTCAACGACCGTGTGCTTCCGCTCGTCCAGACGCACATCGACCTGGACCTGAACTTCGGGTCCGCAGATTCGCACGGCCTCCAAGCGAACCTTCTCGCTGATCGCCATGTCGCGCAACGTCGGCTTGAACAGCTTGCCCACGGCGGTGACCGGCAGCGCATCGATCCGCAGGATGCTCTTCGGCCGCGCGGGCGGCTCGTGGACATGGGAGTCCAGATGCTGACGGAGTTGGACCATGTCCAAATCGGCTCCGGCGGTGGCTACGACGAACAGCGCCGGGACCTCGCCGGCATACTGGTCCGGCATGCCGACGGCGGCGCTGATCTCGACGCCGGCGAACTGGTTGGCGACGTCCTCGATGGCGGCCGGGTCGATGTTGTGGCCGCTTCGGACGATCAGGTCCTTCTCGCGTCCGGTGAGAAACAGCCGTTCGTCCGGCGTGAGATATCCGACATCGCCCGTGGTCAACCATCCATCCGGGTCGAGCGTTCCCACATTGTGGGCGGGATCGAGATAGCCCGGGAAGACCTGCGGTCCCCGCACCTGGACAAGGCCGCTCTCGTTCGGGTCGCATATCTCGGGCGTGGCCGAATGAAGGCGAAGGATGCGTGTCTCGGAGAAGGGCGCGCGAAACCCGACGCTGCCGCTGATCGGCGTGCCGTGGCCGGGATTGAAGGCAATCGCCGCCGCCGTCTCGGTCATACCGTAGGTCTCATAGAGCGTGATGCCGGTCGCTGCGGAGAAGCGGCTGCCGACCGCCTTGGGCAGCACCGCTCCGCCGGTGACGGCCATGCGCACGCTGGACACATCCGCTCCCGGTTTCCAGCTGTTGGTCACGGCGCCGATCGAGGTGGGAACGCCGCCCACGACGGTCGCCTTGTAATGGGCGACGATGTCCCAGTAGCGCTCGACGACCGGCGCAAGCCGCATTCCGTAGGGCGAGGGCACGATGACATGCCCGCCGGCGGCGATCACCGACAGGCCCACAGTCATGGTTCCGCCGACATGGAAGAAGGGAAATCCGTTCAGGACCACATCCCCCTGGTCATAGCCGAAGACCTGGGCGAAGCCGAACGCGGCATGGATGTGGTTTCCGTGGGTCAGCCGCACCAGTTTCGGTCGTCCGGTGGTGCCGCCGGTGTGAAACAACGCGCAAATGTCGTCGCGATCGGCGGTCGGCTCGAACCCGAGCCCATCCCCTCCGCAGCCGGCCAGGGCGTCGTCGAGGCGCATGTAGCCGCTGAGACCCTCGGTGTCGCCGCCGATGACGATGACGTGGCGCAGCGACGGCACCGCTTCCAGCGCGCCAAGCGCCTTGGACCAGCACATCTCGTCGATCTGCCGGGCCGGGACGACGAGCAGCATCGCTCCTTCGGCCGTGAGCAGATCGAAGATCGCCTGCCGGCTCAGCAGGTAATTGATCGAGCTCGCCGCGCCCGCGACCTGGGCGCCCCAGAGCAGGGAGGGCAGATCGGCAAGGGTCGGCGCCAGGAATGCGGCGACGCCCTGGCTGGGGGCCAGTCCCAGCTGGTGAAACATGTTCGCGGCCCGCGTGATCTCCGAAAGCATCTCGTGGTGGGTGAGGGTGACGGCGATATCTGTCGGGTCTTCCGATCGCAGGACCGTCAGCGCCTTCGCGTCGCCCGCATGGTGCGCGGTGGCCCGAAACAGATCGTAGATGTTCCGCGCGGTTACGAGTTCGTCATAGGGGCGGCTCTCGATCGCGACGATGTCTTCGATGGTCCCGACCCGTGCCACGGGCCGTGTGGTGTTCAGGCGCCGTTCCATCAGTGCACCGCCGCATACATGATGGTTTCCTCGTCCGCCTTGCGGCCTTCGAACTCCTCGACAATGCGGCCCTGGCGGCAAACCAGGATGCGGTCGGAAATCTGCAGGATTTCCGGGAGGTAAGAGGAGATGACCATGACTGCAACGCCTTCGTCTGCAAGCCGGTTGATGAGCTGGTGGATCTCGGCAATGGCGCCGACATCGACGCCGCGTGTCGGCTCGTCAAAGATGATGAGCCTGGGTTTCTGGACCAGTGCCTTGGCGACGACGACCTTTTGCTGGTTGCCGCCGGACAGCTCGATGACGCGCATGTCGTTGTCGAGCGCGCGCACTTTCAAGGCCTCGCTCCAGTGCCTGGCGATCGCCTTCATCTCGCGGATGCTGACCGTCCAGGAGCGCGTCTGGCCGCCCGCCAGGGCGCCCAGATGGATGTTCTCGGCAATCGACATGGTCTCGAAGAAGCCTTCAAGCTTGCGATCCTCTGTGACATAGATGATCCCGTCTCGCACGGCCGGACGCGGCACCCGGTAGCGCACCGGGTTCCCGTACAGCCGCACCTCCCCGCCATGGAAGAAGTCGCGCTTCATCACGCCGGCGATCACCTTGGCGGCTTCCGTCCGCCCCGATCCGATCAGCCCGAAGACGCCGGTGATCTGGCCGGCGAAGATCGAGAAGGAGGTGTTGCGCACGACATTGTTCATCGACAGGTTCTGCACGCTCAGCACCTTGTGGCCCGGACGGCGCACCTTGCGTTCGGCATGCGCTCCATACAACTCGTCCGAGAGCGTGCGCCCAACCATGGCGCGGACGATCTTCTCCCGGTCGAAGGCCGCGGTCTCGTCGGTGACCACATGCCCGCCATCCCGCATGACGGTGATCCGGTCGGAGATCTGCAGCGCCTCTTCCAGCGCGTGGCTGATGAAGATGATCGAAACGCCCCGTGTGCGCAGCCGCTCCACCAGCGAGAAGAACTGGTGTTTTTCCTCGGGCGTCAGCGTCGCGGTCGGTTCGTCGAAAATGATGACGCGGGCGTTGTGATGCACGGCGCGGGCGATCTCGACCATCTGCTTCTGGCCGGCGCCGAGACTGGAGACGAGCGCCGTCGGATCGACATGAAAGTTCAGCGACTGCAGGAACTGCTGGCCGGCGATGTAGATGCCGCGGAGGCGGTGGAAGTGCTTGTCGTCGGTGAGGTAGATGTTCTGCGCCACCGTCAGCGACGGCACCAGGCTGGTCTCCTGGTAGACCATGGCGATGCCGCGCTTGAGCGCCTCGGACGGCGTGGGCAGGTCGATGATCTGGCCGTCGAGCAGGATCTCGCCGGAGCTCGGCTGGACCACGCCCGCCAGCATCTTGGTAAGCGTCGACTTGCCGGCGCCGTTTTCGCCCAAGAGCGCATGCACCTCGCCCTCCTCGAGCGTGAAGTTGACATTTTGCACGGCTGGAACGCCGCGATAGGTCTTGGTGCCGTTTCTGAGTTCGAGCAGCACGGTCATGGCAACGATCCTTCTTCACCGGTTCCGGCATGGCTCGCGACCACGACGCCGTCGCCGCTGGCCGCGATGAAAACCCGGCCCTGGTGCTCGCCCATGTCGGTCACGCCATGGGTTGCGCCGTCGGCGCGGCTGTGCAGGCTCTCCACGGGCTGGAACGCACGGTCAAGCCGCACGCACAGACCGGACGACAGGGTCGGCGCCCAGGGCTTGAGCAGGCCCAACTGCTTGACGCTGCCGCCCTGCAGGGGTTCGTAGAAGCTGCGCCCCGTGCGCAGGGACGGCGCGATCCAGAACGGTCTCGGCACCTCGGCGATCATGCGGGTCTTGTAGGCACGCTCGCGCAGCACGAATTCGACGAGCTGGCTGCGCGGCGCGAAGATCGCCAGCCAGGCGCCGTCCGCCGCTGGCGCGAGCCTGCCCGGATAGCCAGGCAGGTCGGCATGGACCACGACCGGTTCGCCGCCGGTGAGCGGCAGCCGCGCCAGCCGGTGCTTCCAGGCCTCGCTGAATACGATCGAGTCCCCGTCGAGCGCCAGGCCGGCAGGCCAGGCAAGCCTGTCGGCGAGGCGCAGGCTTGCGCCGCTGTTGCGGTCGATGCGCCAGATGCTGCCCGAGGCGTTGCGCTGCAACAGGTCGAGCTGCCAGTCTTCAGCAGGATTGGTCGCCGAACCGTTGGCGAGAAAGATCGCGGACGGCGAAACGGCGATGGCGGTGATTGAGCGCAGGCCTTCGGGAACGCGGTAGCCTTGGCCTTCGGTGGAGCCGCCCTCGATCAGGATCTCGCCGGTGTCGAGGACGACGGCCAGGCCCTCGTTTCCGATCGCGGCGATGCAGGCAATGCGGCCGTCGAATTTGCGCCAGGGCTGCCAGTCCGTGCCGTCGGCAAGCCGGTAGAGCGTGTTGCCGGCTGAGGCAACGTGCGCGCCGAAGAGAAAGGCAAGCGAATCGACACCCGCAAGCGGCAGGCGCGTTTCGGCCTCGTCGAGCCGACGGTTCGGCCGCAGCGCGCCGTCGAGCGCCGGCACGGTGACCGCCGCGTCGCCGCGTCCGGTCAGATTGTCGATGGTCCTCAGAAGTGCGCCGATCATGTCCGCCCCCAGTAGGATTCAGGTCCGGTCCAGCCGGTATCCGCACCCTCGAGCTTCAGCCGGCCGATGCGATTGTTGGAAATGCCGCCGATGTAGAGATGCCCCTTGTGCTCGCGCATGGACGTGATCATTGGGTGGTTCTCCCCGCCCAGATCCCACATCACATCGAGAATTTGGCCGGTCTCGTCGAAACGGACGACGCAGCCGGTGTTGATGTTGGGGTAGAGCCACTCGTCGGGGGCTATGCGCCGGGCCATGCGCTTGCGGAAGCCGGGCATGCGCATGGAAAGATCCACCGAGGGCGTGCGCATGCCGACCAGCGCCAGCCAGAAGGTGCCGTCGGAAGCCCGGTTGATGTTGTCGGGATAGCCCGGCAGGTTGGGGATCACCGGCTCGACCCTTCCCTTCCTGGGGCCGTCGAAATAATAGCGGCTGACGCGGCAGGCCCAGGTCTCGGCGAAAAGGAACGACTGGCCGTCATGGGTCATGCAGATGCCGTTGGGGAACACAAGGTTCTTCAGGATCGTCTGCGTGGAATTGGTTTTCGGATCGTAGCAGATGATGCGTCCGTTGCCGCGCGCTTCCAGGCTGTCGACCGGCCATTCGTGCATGTCGTAGCGCACGGTCGCCTCGCTGAAGAAGATGCGTCCGTCGGGCGCCACGTCGAGGTCATCGGCGAGCCGCAGGCGGGAATCGTCGATGATCGTGAACAGCGACCGGTTGGTCTCGTCCGTCAGCTTCTCGACGACGCGTTGCTTCGTCACCCGATAAAGCCCCATGCCGCCGACACAGACCAGCAGCGCGCCATCGGGCGCGAACGCCATGCCGAGCGGACGGCCGCCGATATGGGCATAGAGCTCCTGCTCTTTGTAGTCCGGTGCCAGGAAGCGGACGATGTCGCCGGTGCGGTTGCCGGCGTAGATGTGGTCATCCTCGTCGAGGATCACATCCTCCGGACCGTCGATGGCGCCCAGCCCGATCAGGTCGACCGGCCGCAGCTTGTCGTTGAGCGCGTACGGCGAATCCGCCTCGGTTGTGGGCGCCGGCGGCAAGGGTGCGAAGGTCGGCGAGACATAGACATTGGACAACAGCTTGTGACGGTTCTTGAGCCAGCGCACGTCGATCGCCACCGCCGCCAGAAGCACCAGTCCGAGCAGCAGCGAATTGGCGCCGCTGGTCACGCCGAGCCGCACCATGGAGTTGACCATGATCATCACCGTGATGGAGCCGATGAGCGCCTTGATGGCGGAGCCGCGGCCGCCGCCCAGGCTGTTGCCGCCGAGAACTGCAGCCGTCAGCGCGGTGATCTCGAGGCCGATACCGGTGTCCGCACCGGCGCCGCCGAGGCGGGAGGCAAACAGCAGGCCCGACAGGGCGCACAATGCTCCTGAGATGACATAGGTCATGCAGACCACGCGGCGAACAGGGATGCCGACATTGTGGGCCGACCGGCGCGAGCCGCCGGTCGCCAGGACATGCCATCCGATCCGGGTGCGGCTGAGAAGCAGATGCAGGATGGCGGCGATGACCACCGTCATGAACACGCTGAACGGCATGCCCAGAAGGAAGCCTTCACCCAGATAATACCATGCGTCGGACTCGATGAAGCCGCCGGCGATCGCGACGGAATATTTGAGCAGCAGGATGTCGACGATGGCGCGCACGATGATCAGCGTCACCAGGGTCGTCAGGAAGGCGCGCAACCGCAGATATCCCACGAGGACGCCGTTGACGAGGCCGACCGCGGCGCCGCAGGCAATGGTCGCGGCGATGGTTGCGGGCATCGACCACTCCGCCACCGAGAGAAGCGTCAGGGCCACGATGTTGCCAAGGGCAAAGGTCGAGCCGACACTCAGGTCGATGCCGCCGGCCACCATGACGATCATCAGCGCCAGCACCAGCAGGCTGAACTCGCCCCACTGCCTGAGCAAGTTGGCAAGGCTCGAAGCCCCGAAGAAATCGGGAATCGCGGATCCGAAGACCGTCACGACCGTCATCAGGATGAGGATCGGAATGGCGTTGTCGATCCAGCGCTTGGTCAGGATCTCGCCGAGGAGGTGATCTGGCACTGCGCGATAACGCCAGCGCATGAGCGTGTCGGATACGGACATGGTCGAAAGGTCTTTCGCGAGTGGGCGCCGGAACGGGAGCAGTATTCCCGTTCCGGCGCGGGCGACTTAGTTCTGCGACGGCAGGCTCCAGCAGGAGCCGGGCTTCATGGTGTCCTTGGTCAGGAACTCGAGCTGGGTGAAGAGGGTGGTCTTCATCGACCCCGGCTCGGCCTTGAGCTGCAGCATCTGCTTGATCATGCTGGCCATGTCGCGGGCCTGGCCGGGGACATTGTAGACGACGACCTCCGAATAGGTGCCGTTCTCAAGCCCGTCGCAGGCCGACTGGTTGCCGCCGCCCTGGGTGATCAGATAGACGTCCTTGCCCGATTCCTTGATCGCGGCACCGGTGCCGACATCCATGACGTCCCAGAAGCCGGCAATGGCACAGAGGTCAGGATGCTGCTGGATCACGGTCGCTGCGATGTTGCGCGCCTTGGTGGCGTCCCAGTCGGCGGCCTGGTTTGACACCAGTTCGATCTCGGGATGCTCGGCCAGGACGTCCATGATGCCCTTCATCTGGTAGGCGCTGGCCGCGGCCGTCAACACGCCCTGGGTGATGGCGATCTTGCCGCTGCCGCCATTGGCGGGCGAGCATTTCTCGACCAGCCGCTCGGCGATCTGGCCGCCCATGCCGACATAGTCGGCGCCGATGAAGGCATCGGTCGAATAGCTCGAGCGCATGTTGACCTGGACGACGTAGATGCCGGCCTTCTCGGCCTTCTGCAGCAGGCGCGCATAGGACTGGACATCAGGATTGTGGACCACCAGCACATCGGGTTTCTCGGAGATCAGCGAGGTGATCGCCTGGGCGCCTGCGTCCGTGTTCCAGTTGGGATCGCGGATCTCGAACTTGACGCCGAGCGGTTCGAGCGCCTGCTTGAGTCCTGCCGCCCAGCCCTCGGTCAGGTCGAAGCCCATGGCGACAGGCACATAGGCGACGGTCTTGCCCTTGAAGGCTTCGAAATATTCCGCACGTGTTGGATCGTCGATCCCCTGCGCGAAGGCTGTGCCGGCGGTCAGCGCCAAGCTGGCCGCGATCATGCTTGTCTTGATAGGTCTCATGTTTTCCTCCCATTGAGACTTCGTCAGATATCCCCTTGCTGAGCGGTCTGCTCGTCGCGGGGGTTGAGAACCGTGTCGATCACGATTGCAGTGAGAAGGATCACGCCCTTGATGACGTTCTGGAGCGTGTACTGGATGTTCATGATCGTCATGCCGTTGAGCAGCACGCCGATGAGCAGCGTTCCGACGACGACATTGCGGATGTTGCCGCGCCCGCCCGACAGGCCGATGCCGCCCAGGACCACCACCAGGATCACGTCGTAGACCATGGTCGAATTGGCCACGCGCGTGTTCATGCTGGCAATCGATCCGGCGGTCACCAGTCCCGCGGCAAATCCGATCAGCGATGAGATCATGTATTGAAGCGTAATGATCGGCCGCGCGGGAATACCGGTGATGCGGGCCGCGGGAAGGTTGTCACCCACCGCACGCAGATAGCGTCCATAGGTGGTCCATCGCAGGAACAGCGTGGCGACCAGGCAGACGGCGGCGAAGGCGAAGATCGGCACCGGAATCCCCAGAAGCGAGCCCTGGCCGATCCACTGCAGGGCCTGCGCGCTTTCGGGCATGTAGATGACGTCGAGGGTGAACAGGAAGTAGCGGCCGAAACCGTAGATCGCGATTCCCATGGCGAGTGTCGCGAAGATCGCGGGGATCTCGACATAGGCGATGAGGATGCCGTTGATCATGCCTGCGACCAGGCTGAAGGCGAGGCCCAGCGCGACCGCCTGCGGCAGGCTCATGCCGCTGGCAACCAGCTGCAGCGTCCAGGCAACGGAGATCGCCATCAAGGCCACCAGCGACAGGTCGATGCCCCGGCCGATGACGACCAGGCCCATCGCCACGCCGAGGATGCCGAGGATCGACACGCTGCGCACCAGATTGAGAAGATTGCTGGTGGTCAGGAAGCCGGGCAGCATCACGGCAAAGCCTATGCACAGCAATACCGCGAGACCGAAGACGATCTTTTCCTGGCTCAGGCGCCCTAAACCTTGCATGTTTCTCCTCCCACAGAGCATGTCCGGCAGACTTCGGAACCGAAGGGCCATGGCGGGAAGTTAAATCCGTTCAGGGGGAAGGTCTTTTCCCAGAATGCATGACACTTGCTTGAGCGCGCAGTCGCGGTGGTGCTTGCGGACGGGCATCGGCGGCGCTACTCTCCCGCGATTAAAAATAGCTGTGCGATCAGGAAAAAGGGTGAGAACGGTCGACGGGGGGTCGAACCCTTACCCTCTGAGCGCTTGGGAATGGGAGGGGGCCATGGAACTTGTCTTTACGACGGACAATCTTGCGCGCGCCAAGCGCTATGCCGCCTGGCAGGCGGCGATCTGCGATTTCTACGTTCATGTCGATGTCAGGGCGACGCAGCCCGAAGACTATCGGGGCTTCATCCGCGAGGCCTGTTTCGGCGACGTTGTGCTCACCGACATCCTGCTGTCGGAGCAGAGCATCCGCCGCAACGGCCAGCACATCTCGCGGCTCGACAAGGACTGCTACTACCTGCAACTGATCCATCACGGGCATCTCAACGTGCTGCAGCGCGGGGAAACCCATTCCTCCAACGCCGCGCGCGGGGCGATCTTCTACGCCACCGAGCAGTATGAGCTGCAGTGCATCGGCCAGGCCCGTTCCTTCTATGTCGAGGTTCCAAGGCTCGCTTTCGCCCGCCGGTTCCCCAATGGTGAGGTTCCCATCACCGGCACGCTGAACACGACGCAGGGACTTGGGCGGATCGCCGCCGAGTTCTGCTCCATGCTCGCTGCCGAGGCCTCCCGGCTTGACGCTGCCGTGCGCAGGCAGCTGGGCGAGCAACTGGTGGATCTGCTCGCTGCCGCCTTGATGGTGCCTGATGGAGACATACCGCTGCTGGACGGATCGGTGCAGAAGGCGCGCCTTCGATCCGTGCAGCAATGGATAGAGAACCATATCGGCGACCCCGACCTTTCCCTCGAGCGGGTTGCGGCAGCCAACGGCATGTCGCTCCGTTACCTGCACCAGATCTTCCGGCACTGCGACACGTCGGTGTCCGAGTGGATCTGGAGCCGGCGGCTACAGCTTTGCTATGACCGGATCGCCAAGGGGGAGGGTCCGTCGATCACATCGATCGCCTTCAACCACGGCTTCAACAGTTCCGCCCACTTCTCCACGGCCTTCCGGCGCAAATACGGATTCTCGCCGCGGGAGATCGCGCGCAAGCCTCAGTAGCCCGGTTCGGCGGTTTCCTTCGGGCCGGTCTCAAGGATCTGAGCCAGCCGCAGCGCGATGTGGAGTTCGAGCGCCCGGACCGGATCATCCCAGCCTCCGGTGATCTGGCGCAGCGTGTCGAGCCGTTGGCGGACCGTATTGATGTGGACGCCGAGGATGTCCGCGGCCCGCTTGATGTTGTACTGGCCCTCCAGGTAGCAAAGCAGGGTCTTCTTGAGCTCCGCAGCCTGCCTTGGCGCCCTGGCGTCGATCGGGTGGAGCATCTGCTCCATGTATCTCGCCAGGCTAGCGGGATCGCCGGTTTCAAATATCCTTGCAAAGAAATCGATCTCGGACTGGGCGATGAAGTGATCAAGCGGCTTCATTTTCATCATGACCTGCAGCGCCTTGCCCAATTGCCCATAGCGGGAGGATGCTAGCGTCAGGTCGGTGAAAGGATCTGACAGGATTCCGCCCGGGCTCCAGCCTTTGCCGATCTTCATGAGCTTTTGCAGGAAGGCGCGCAGCGCGCCCTCTGAGCCAAGTCCCACGTAGGCATCATCGAGCAGATCGACCAGCACGTTGGTTCTCGACGCGCAGTCCTGAATGACGGCCGATTGCGAGACCCCGTCAAGCCGGGGGACGGCGATCAGGACCAGCATGACGGGTTCGTCGGAAGACAGACCCAGTCGGTCTCGGACAGCTGAAACCGTCGACGGATCGGCGGGGGTGACGCGGACCAGATGGCGCAGCAGCGTCGAAGACGCGATCAGTTTCTCGGTTTCCCGTTTCTCGTTCCATAATTTGGCGATCGACAGGGCGACGGCGCTTCGCTCCAGGTTGCGGATCTCGATCGCGTCGAGTTCTCCCTGGTGGCAGACGACCAGGCACTCGCCGCTGCCGATCCAGCCGTGAAGCGCGATCACGCGGCACTGCTCCTCGGCCGCGATGTGCATGACCACCGACCGGCCGGTGTGCCTGGACTGCGAGGTGGAGCTGATCAGGGGCGTGGTCTCGAACGCGCCGGATTTGAGGTCTGAGGCGAACCGGCCGCGATAGGCGCTCGCGACATATTCGTCGCGGATCCTGAGCTCGTCGTCGAACAGGAAGATCGCGCCGCCGATCTGGTTGGCCATCCGTTGCAGGAATTTCTGCATCTCGCCGCCGGCGGCCAGCAGAGACGTCATCTCGTCGTGGACCGCGGCGGATGCTTCGACACGCTGGATGTGTTCGATCAGCGCGTTGCGGTTGTGCTGCGCCTCGGCGAGCGCTTCCGAAAGCAGCCTGAAGGCGTTGGCGTTGCGCATGGCCACGCCGGCATGGAGCGCGAAGGACCCGAGCACCGACATGTTTCGGCCGCTCAGCTTGCGGGCGTAACGGTCGGCCACGAACAGGAAGCCGTGAACCTCGCCGTCCGCCATGATCGGAAAGCCCGCCAGCGACACAATGTTCTCGATCCGGAAGGCGCGGTCGAGTTCGGGCAGATGCTTGAAGCGCGTGTCGTTGAGATAATCCTGCGTGTCGAAGAAGCTCTTCGTCTGCATGATCAGGCTGACTGCACCATATTCGAAGTTGCTGGTCATCACCGCGGCCGAGGGCGAGAGATATCCTTCCGAGGCGACGGAGCGGAACAGCCCGCTGTCTTCATCGAGAATCGTCACCCAGGCGAGGTTGGCGCCGACGAGACTCCGGGCCCTCGAGACGATGGTTCTAAACAGGCTCGGCAGCTCCAGGGTCTTGGAGAGGTCGTGGGTCGTTTCGATCAGAAGGCTGAGCCCGTTTTCGGAAAGGGCCGTCTCTCGACGCGACTGGCTGATCTGCTTGATCGTCGATTGCAGCAGACTGACCTCATCGGACGGCATGGCGGGCGGTGCCAGGGCCGCGAGCCGATCCACCGCCGACGCGATCTCCATCTCGTCAGCATCGCGGTTGATCTTCTGGAGGATATCCAGCACCGCCGTCAGCGGGTCCATTTCCATTTTTCTCCCCAGAGACTGACCAAGTTGCCGGATCCCGTGTTTGAGTTTCGCACCATGGTCACCCATTCAATGTATTCGGTCGACATAAAATAACAATCTGACTGTATGAACAGCACATATACGGCTTTGATGGTCAGGACTAGTGTCTGCCCCATCCGCGCAGGGAGAGTGCGGTGGGGGAGGACGATGCGAAATTCCGGGCAAAGCGGTCTGTTTGCGGCCGCGCAATCACATCACTGCGGATTTCCCGGTGCGTCGGAGCGTGTCCGATGAAGCCGGTCAGGCGCAAGGTCATCATTTCCTGCGCGGTGACCGGTCGGGTCCACACGCCTTCGATGTCCGACAGCCTGCCATTCACGCCCGACCAGATCACCCAGCAGGCCATCGAAGCGGCCCGCGCCGGTGCATCGATCCTGCACCTTCATGCACGCAATCCGTCCGATGGCAGTCCGACCAATGATCCTGCGGTCTTTGACCTGTTCCTGCCCGGGATCGCCGCGCAGACTGACGCCATCCTAGAGATCCCGGTGCCCCGCGATGGCATGGATTGGCCACGCGCCGTGAATCCGGAGTTCTGCTCGATCGAGATGGGATCGACCAATTACAGCTTCAGCAGGGCTGCGCGCGGCATCTCCGACTGGAGGTTCGCCTGGGAAAAGCCCTATCTCGAGGCGTCCGAGGACGGGGTCCTGCGGATGAGCTTCCGCGACATCAAGGGCGCCCTTTCCCGGTTCGGCGAAGGATCCGATCCCCGCTATGCCTTTGCCTGTCACGATCTCGGTCACCTCCACAATCTCGCGCAATTTCTAGATGAGGGGCTGATCAAGGGACCGCTGTTCCTGCAATGCCATCTCGGGATTGCAGGGGGCCTGAACGCGGATCCCGAAAACCTATTCCTGATCCGGAGCACGGCGGACCGGCTGTTCGGGCGCGAGAATTACGAATTCTCGGTGCAGGCCACCGGCCGTCATCAGATCCCGCTTGCGACAATGGGCGCCATCATGGGCGGCCATGTGCGTGTCGGCCTCGGCGACAGCCTGGTTCTGGGCAAGGGGCTGCTCGCCGCCTCAAGCGCCGCGCAGGTGCTCAAGATCCGCAGGATCCTGGAGGAGCTGTCCTTCGAAATCGCAAGCCCGGATGAAGCGCGGGACATTCTCCACATCAACAGCGCCGGGCTTGGCGAGGCCAGAAGGGAAGTCGGGCTCAATGGTTGA
The DNA here is from genome assembly GCF_030682515.1 of Hoeflea sp. Taxonomy (GTDB): domain Bacteria; phylum Pseudomonadota; class Alphaproteobacteria; order Rhizobiales; family Rhizobiaceae; genus Hoeflea. The sequence continues at coordinate 43,827 of NZ_JAUXOD010000024.1, forward strand.
GGTCCTCTCCATGCCCAGGGCGGGCAAGCGCAAGGGCAGGCTGCTCGAGTTCGTGGTGATGGCGGTCACCGTGGCGCTTGTGGCGGCATTTTCCATCGCTGTCGATGGCTTCGCCACGCTTGGCAATCTGCAGGTCATCCTGTCGAACTCCGCCTCGCTGGTGATCCTGAGCTGCGGCATGGCCGTGGTCATCATTTCGCGCGGTCTGGACCTGTCGCTGATCGCCGTGATGGTCGCCGGCGCGACCACCTTCAGCATCTTCATCAACGCCGACATCCCCGTCCTGACGGCGCTCGCGCTGACCGTGGCGGCGATGGCGATGGTGGGCCTGGTGAATGCCTGGCTGATTGCCTATGTCGAAATTCCGGCGATGCTGGCCACGCTCGCCTCGGCCATGTTCGTCACCGGACTGTTCCGCTTCGCGATCCTGCGCGGCGAGTTCCTGCTGCTGCTGTCGAAATCCAATCCGGCGGTGATCTTCCTGTCGGGCGAGGTGGCGCCGGGCATCTCGACACCCGTGGCCCTGATGGTCGCGGCGCTCATCATCACCTGGTTCCTGCTGCGCGGGTCGGCCGCGGGCCGGACGATCTACGCGATGGGCGACAATTTCCAGGCGGCGCGGCTCACCGGACTGCCCGTGCGCACCACCACCATCGTCGTCTATGTCTTCGCCGCAATGGCCGCGCTGTGCGCGGGGCTGGTGACGTCGGCGGCAAGCGGCGTGGTCGATTTTCGCACGGTCACCAACGGAACGCTTCTGTTCGAGGTCATCCTGGTGGTCGTGCTCGGCGGCATTCCGCTGCGCGGAGGCCGCGGGGGCGTGTGGAACATCATCATCGGCGTGGCGCTGATCGCGGTGCTCCGCAACGGCATGACGCTCTTGAACTTCACTTCGCAGACGCAGGACGTGCTCAAGGGGCTCGTGCTGATGGTTGCGATTGTCGCAGACAATTACCTCAACCCCAGGGACACGGAAACCGACGCCGTCGGCGATCTCTGACACGACTGCACCACCAATGGAGGAGACTATGGTGACTAATTTGGGAAACAAGATCCGCAGTGCCGCGCATGGCATCATGATCGGGGCCAGCGTGCTGCTTGCAGCAGGCACGCAGGCGTCCGCCGACACCAATATCGCGGGGAAGAAGGTCGTCTTCGTGCCGATCGCGATGGGAATATCGTTGACGGAGGGATGGGCGCGCCGGATGCGGGAACATGCCGACATGCATGGCTACACGCTCGACGTTCGCGACGCCGCCTTCAACACCGGCTCGATGGCCGAGCTTCTGGCCAAGGCGATCAGCGAGAAACCCGATGTGCTGGTGGTGCATAATCCCACCGTCCAGCTGCTGGCACGCCAGATCAAGCAGGCCGAGTCCGAAGGCATCAAGGTGCTGCAGATCAATTTGCAATCGAACCAGCCGTCCGCGGCCTTCGTCGGCGCCAACTGGGAGCGCATCGGCCGGGAGATCGCCGAGGACATCGTCAAGGAATGCGGCGCGGGAAGCGGCAAGTCGGGCAAGGTGTCGATCGTGCCGGGCCAGTTGACCGCCGCCGACAGCGTCATCATGAACGAGGCCGCCTTCAAGGTGTTTGAAGCCCATTCTGAAATCGAGGTCGTTTCCAACCAGGCGTCCGACTGGGAGCCGGAGAAGGCGCGCCAGATCACCGCGACGGTGCTGCAGCAGCACCCGGACCTGTGCGCAGTCTTCGGCCACTGGGACGTCCACACCATGGGCGCGGGCAATGCCGTGAAGGACGCAGGCCTTGCCGACGATGTCCTCGTCTATGCCACCGGCGGCGGCGACAACGTGGCCTGCGATGCGGTCGAGGACAATGTACTTGACCGGGTCTGGAGCTACGACGCCGATGGCCAGGGCCGGGATGCCGGCACGATGGTCGATCTCCTGCTGCAGGGCGCAGCGGGCGCCGATGGGGCGATGATGTCGGTCGAATCGCCGATGAAGATCATCAAGAGCGGCGAGTCCTACGATCCGGGCCTCTGCTGGAAAATGTAGCCGGGACTCTGAGGCCTTCGTTCCCGCAGGGCTGCAACCGGCCCTGCGGGTCCTCCTTGATGGGACGTATCCATGTCAGTCGACTTCAAATTCGCCAGCCTGCGGAAGCAGCCGGTCCCGCGTTTCATGCTGTCCCCGCGGCGCATCCTTGCCGATGTCCTGTCGAGCGGCTGGGTCGAGAGCATGATCCCCTTCCTGGCATTCATCTGCGTGGTCGTGGGCGTGGCGGTGACGACGCAGGATTATTTCGTCGCCTCCAATCTGAGGAACCTCGCGCAGTACTCGGCAGATGGCGGGCTGATCGTGCTCGCCATGCTGATCGTCGTCGCCGTCGGCGGAATTGATCTTTCGGTGGGCTCGAACTTCGCCATGTCGGCCTTCGTGGCGCTCTTCTGCTTTCACATCCTGCAGCTTCCGGTGCCCGTGGTCCTGGTCGCAAGCCTCGGCTGCGGCGCCGTGATCGGGGCGACGAACGGCCTGCTGGCCGGCCTGATCGGCTGCGGCGCGCTTTTGACCACGCTTGCCACCATGATCACCGTGCGCGGCATCTTCACGCTGTCGTCGCAGGCGCAGATGGTGGAAATCTCCACCAGTGCCCGGATCGACGATCTGTGGGACTGGATCGGGTTCGAGAAGATCCTCACCATGCCGATCGGCTTCTGGGTGCTGCTCGCCGTGGCGATCCTGATCTTCGTCATGTTCCGTCAGTCGGCCTTCGGCTGGCATGTGCTGGCGGTGGGCGGCAATCGGAAGGCTGCGCGCCACGGCGGCATCAGGGTCAAGGTCACGGTCTTCCTGTCCTATGTGCTGACCGGCCTCATTGTCGGCCTGTCCGGCTTCCTGTTTGCCGCCCGCCAGAACAGCATCAGCGCCGATACCGGCATCGGCATGGAGTTCTTCGTGCTCACCGCGCTGGTCGTGGGACTGGGCGGTTTCGTGCCGGGCCGCGGCGCCGTGGTGCCGGTGCTGATCGGGTTTGCGACCATCTACATCTTCAACAATGCGATGATCAATTCGGGCTTTCGCGGCGATTTCGTCCAACTCTGCATGGGCGCGATCATCATCCTGATCCTGGCGATCGACGTGAAATTCCGGAAGAACCGGCACCGCCTGCTGGCCTCGACCTATCTCGATCCCGTCAAGGTCACGCTTGCGCCCACCCGGGGCATGGCTGGCCTGATGCCGCACGAGATAGCCCCGAAACTCGCCCTGGCGCGGATCCTGGGCGCAGGACAACTCGACGGTCCCGAGGATGTCATTCTTGACCGCGACGGCAATCTTTACTGCGGCAACCGCGATGGACGGATTCTCAAGCTGTCCGGACCGGACCATTCCGACATCAGCGTTGTCGCCAAGATCGGCGGCCGGCCGCTGGGCCTCGCGTTTGACCCCGAAGGCCGGATGGTGGCCTGCGTGGCGGGCATGGGGCTCTTGCGCGTGACGCTTGACGGAGCGGTGGAACTCTTGACCGACCAGACCGGGCGCAGCCTGCTCAGCGTCCAGGACGACACCTCGATCCGGATGGCCGACGATCTCGATATCGCACCGGACGGCACGATCTATTTCACCGATGCGACCAAGCGGTACGACATCGACAATTGGGGCCTCGACCTGCTCGAGGGGCGGCCCAACGGCCGGCTGTTGAGCTACGATCCGAGAACGCGCAAGACCCGGACGGTCTGCGACAATCTCGTCTTTCCGAACGGCGTCTGCATCACCCATGACGGCAAGTATCTTCTCGTGGCGAGCACCTGGTCCTGCTCGATCCTGATCTTCGACCTGGCCGACCTTGCCGCCGGACCGCGGATCTTTCTCGACGGCCTGCCGGGCTATCCCGACAACATCAACCGGTCGTCGGATGGCGGATACTGGATTGCTCTGGCGGGCATGCGCAACGCCATCCTCGACCAGGCGATGAAGTATCCAGGCCTCAGGCAGCGCATGACGAAGCGGGTGCCGCCGACCAACTGGCTGTTCGGCAATCTCAACATTGGCGGCGTGCTGAAGATCGATGGCAGCGGCAGGATCGTCGACGCGCTGTGGGATGCGCCGGACGGGCCACTCTACATGATCACCTCGATGCGCGAACACGAGGGCGCGCTATATCTGGGGGGCGTGACCAACGACAAGATCGGGCGGCTGCAGCTCGCCTACGCCGATCGCCAGTGGACCAGCCAGCAGAGCTACTGGGGGAAAGGCTAGGCCATGTTTTTCAGATCCAGACGTGAGGCACCGCCGGCGATGACGCTGGAAGGCGTTCTCGGCCCCAACACGGTCATCGACGATGCAGAAGGCTTGAAGGTCGAAGCTCCGCAGGCGCTGTGCGTGGTGGATGGCTCCCGGTTGCTCATCAGCTCGGGCAATGCGGTCCTCGCCATCTCCCGATGGGGCGACCAGCCCCAGCCCTGGTGCGTGTTCGACCAGCCGGTGACTGCGCTCTCCGCCAGCCCGGCAGGCACCGTCGGCATCGGCCTCGCCGACGGCAGCTTCTCAGTCCGCGACCGGGCGGGATCGGTTCTGGCGGGCTGGGGGCGGCCGGAGAGTCTTGCCTCGGTGACCGACTGCCTGTTCGTCTCCGAAGACGAGATCGCCCTTGTTGACAGCGGCTACCGGGCCGGCGAGGACATCCTGTCGCGGGCGCCCTGGGACGAGACCGGACGCGGGCAGGTCGTTATGATCAACCGCAACGGCGCCATGCGCCGCCTGGCGGCGGGCCTGCATTGCCCGATGGGACTGGCCCGCGACGCGGATGGCGAGCTGATCGTCAGCCTGCTCGAGCGGGCAGCAATCGTCGATCTCGCGGGCAAGGTCAGGCAGCCGGGGTTCCCGGCCTATCTCGGCCGGGTCCGCGCCACGGAGAGCGGCTATCTTCTCTCCTGCCTGTCGCGGCGCGACCCGCTCATCGAGTTTTTGAAGACCGAGGCGGAGTTCGTGGCCGAAATGAAGGCCACGATCGATCCCCGGCACTGGATCTCGCCCCGCGCCCATCCCGAATTCAGCCATGACTTCCCCATCGAGCTCGGCGCCACGCGCCTGTTCGGAGAGATCAAGCCCTGGGCCCCGTCCTTTTCCTACGGCCTCGTGATTGCGACCGACACAGCTTTCATCCCCACCGGTTCGGCGCATTCGCGCGCCAATGGCGCCCGCCATGCGATCAGCGACACTGTCGAGTGGAACGGGGACGTGATCGCGGTCAGCCGGGCCAGCGGCGAAGTTCTCCGCTTTTCGTTTGCGAGGGAGGCCGCATGACCCGCCAGCCGATCATCAGCCTGGAAAATGTCACCAAGAGCTACGGCGGCATCAACGCGCTCGAGAACGCCAATTTCGAGCTCTATCCCGGCGAGATCCATGCGCTTGCCGGCGAGAACGGCGCCGGCAAGTCGACCCTGTGCAAGCTGATCGCGGGCGTCATCGCGCCGAGCGAAGGAACCTTGCGCATCAATGGCGAGGTGGTGAAGTTCTCCGCGCCCAAGGACGCGAGCAGGCACGGCATCTCAATGGTCTATCAGGAGACGAGCCTCGTGCCGCAGCTCACCGTCGCGCAAAACATGGTGCTGGGCCGCGAGAGCGCCTTCAACTCGGTGCGCAACGTGCGCAATTCGGCACGGCAGGTGCTGCAGAGGCTCAATTTCAAGGTTGAGCCGTCGCAGCTTGCCGGCACGCTGTCGACCGCCAAGCGGCAGATGGTGGAAATCGCCCGGGCGGTCTTGAACCAGGCCCGGGTGATCATCCTCGACGAGCCGACGGCGGCGCTGACGCCCGAGGAGACCGATCACCTGTTCGACCTGATGCGGACTTTGCAGGCCGATGGCGTCGCCATGATCTTCATCTCGCACGCGCTCGAGGAGGCGCTCAACCATTCGGACCGGATCTCGGTGCTGCGCAATGGCCGGCTGATGGTCACCGGCGAGGCGAGCGACTTCGACCGCAAGCGCCTCATCCACCACATGATCGGCGAGGAGCTGAACGAGCGGTTGCATGTGCCAAGGGCTCCGCATGCGGAGCGCTCGGCGCTGCCGGTGCTGCGGGTCGAGAACATCCGCATGGGAGCGATGGTCAACAACATGTCGTTCTCGGTCTTTCCCGGCCAGATCACCGGCATCGCCGGCCTGATCGGCTCGGGGCGAAGCGAGGTCGCCAAGGTGATCATGGGCCACACCAAGCGCAATTTCGGCGGCGGCAGGATCTGGCTCGATGGCCGCGAGGTGCGCTACAGTCTCCCCGCGCAGGCGGTCGCCGACGGCATTGCCTATGTCAGCGAAGACCGCAAGCTCGACGGCTTCTTCGACACGCTGAATGTCGCCGAGAACATCGGGCTGGGCTGGCTTGCCAAGTTCGGCCGGCGGCGTCTGCTCGCGCCACTTCAGACGATGCGCGCGCTGTCGCGGGAGTGGGAGGGACGGCTGTCGATCCGCTCCATCGGCACGGATCAGTCGGTGTTGCATCTGTCGGGCGGCAACCAGCAGAAGGTGGTGATCGCCAAATCCCTGGTGCAGCAGCCCAGGCTGGTGATTTTCGACGAACCCACCCGCGGCGTCGATGTCGGCGCCATCGCCGAGATCCGTCAGATCGTCCGGCAATTCGCCGAAAGCGGGGCCGGCGTGATCCTGATCTCCTCCTACCTGCCTGAGATCCTCGACCTGTCGGACCGGATCCTGGTCGCCAAGAGCGGCACCATCGTGGCCGAATTCGCACGGTCGGATGCAACAGCGGAGAAGATCCTGCATGCCGCGATTCACTGAGTTCGCGAGCGGCGTGACCGTGTAAAAGGGTCCGGTCAATCCAACCGGACCGACCAAAACACAGGAGAAGAACATTGAGAGAAGCAGTCATCGTCAGCACCGCCCGCACCGGGATGGGCAAGGCCTACCGCGGCAGCCTGAACGCCATCAAGTCGCCAACGCTCACCGGCCATGTGCTCAAGCACGCAATCGAACGGGCGGGCGTCGAGCCGGGCGAGATCGAGGATTTCGTTCTGGGAACCGTGCTGGGCGCGGGCACCGCGGGGATGAATCTCGCGCGCAACGCCGTCTTCGCCGCAGGTGCGCCGGTGACCATCTCCGGGCAGACGATGGACCGCCAGTGCGCCTCGGGTCTGATGGCGGTGGCGACCGCCGCCAAGCAGATCATGGTCGACGGCATGGATGTCGTCGCCGCCGGCGGCCAGGAGAACATCTCGGCCTTGCAGGATCAGTATTTCCGTTGGGTCCAGGCCGACGCCGATCCGAACGTGACCGGCCATGTGCCGCACGCCTACATGCCGATGCTGCAGACGGCCGAATACGTTGCGAAGAAATTCGGCGTGAGCCGGGAGGTGCAGGACGAGTACGCGCTGCAATCCCAGCTGCGCACGGCAAAGGCCCAGGCCGCCGGCCTGCTCGATGACGAGATCGTGCCGATTACCACGACGATGATGGTCAAGGACAAGATGACCGGCGAGGTGACCGGCCAGGAGGTGACGCTCGAGCGGGACGAAGGCAACCGGCCGCAGACGACGCTCGAGTCGCTCGCCCAACTGAACCCGGTCATCGACGGCGGCGTGATCACGGCGGGCAATGCCAGCCAGCTCTCCGACGGCGCCTCGGCCTGCGTCCTGATGGATTCCAAGCTGGCCGAACGGCGCGGCCTTAAGCCCCTGGGCATCTATCGCGGCATGGCGGTCGCCGGCTGCCCGCCCGAGGAGATGGGCATCGGCCCTGTCCATGCGGTTCCGAAGCTGCTCGAGCGGCATGGGCTGAAGGTCGGTGACATAGGCCTTTGGGAGCTCAACGAGGCCTTCGCGGTGCAGGCGCTCTATTGCCGCGATCATCTCGGGATCGATCCCGAGATCTACAACGTCAATGGCGGCGGGATCTCGATCGGTCATCCCTATGGCATGACCGGTGCGCGCCTGGTGGGCCATGCGTTGATCGAGGGCCGGCGCCGCGGGGTGAAGTTCGTGGTCGTCACCATGTGCATCGGCGGCGGCATGGGCGCGGCGGGACTGTTCGAAGTCAACCATTGAGATATCTCCGCGCCTCATGCGGCAGGCGGGTTCCGGAGACCAGGAAAGAGTGTGGGAAGAAGCCAAGTGACACCTCAAGACATGACCTCAGCGGCGGCCTCGGCCGCCGCGACCCTGCCGGGTGCCGACGTGGCGATCGACGGGGCGATGCAGTCCTTCGGCCTGACGCTCGACAGGTTCCTCACCCATGCCGCCAAGTGGCACCGGGACGCCGAGGTGGTGACTGCCGGAGCGGGCGGGGCTGTCGAGCGCGTCTCCTACGCCGGTTTGAAACAGAGGGCGCTGGGTGTCTCGCGGATCCTCGCTGATCTCGGTGTCACGCCCGGGGCCCGGGTGGCGACCCTTGCCTGGAACACGCAGGCGCATCTCGAAGCCTGGTATGCGATCATGGGCATGGGGGCTGCCTGCCACACGCTCAACCCGCGCCTGACCGCCGAGCAGACCAGCGCCATGCTGCGCCAGTCCGGCGCCCGGATCCTCATCGTTGCCGGCGACCTGATGCCGCTTGCCGCCCGGATCGCGGCGCATGCGCCGGCCGTGACCCGGATCCTGGTCATTGACGACACGGCAGGCGAAGGGCCGGCTAGCGGCCATCCCGTTCAGGTGTCCGCGCTCGATCCGGCCGCGGGCGCGGCAGGAGAGCCGGTGGCCTGGGGCGGGTTCGACGAGACTGTGTCATCCGGGCTCTGTTTCACCTCCGGCACCACCGGCGCGCCCAAGGGCGTCACCTACACCCATCGCTCGAGCTATCTTCACACCCTGCGCATGCTGCAGGCCGATGTGCTTGGCATCACCCGGCTGGATGCGGTGCTGGCCGCGGTGCCGATGTTCCACGCCAATGCCTGGGGTCTGCCCTTCGCCGCCCCCGCCGTCGGCGCCAGGCTGGTGCTGCCGGGGCGGATGACCGACGGCGCGAGCCTGGCAAGGCTGATCGTTTCCGAAGCGGTGACGGTCGCGGCGGGCGTCCCGACTGTCTGGCTCGGTCTGGTCGAGCATCTCGAGGCGAGCGGCGGCGAGGTGCCGAGCCTGAAGCGCATCCTCGTCGGCGGATCGCCGCTTGCGCCGGCCCTGATGGAGCGCATCGAGCGCCGGCTTGGCGTGACGGTTCAGACCAGCTGGGGCATGACGGAGCTGTCGCCATTGGGGACCATGTCGCTGCCCGGTGATCCCGGCAGGAAAGCCTCGGTGTCGGGTCAGCCGTCGGTGGGCCTCGATCTGCTCTTGACCGACGCCGGGGGGCGCGCGCTCGCCGAGCAGCGAAACACGGAAGGGCATTTGCGGGTCAAGGGTGCTGCCGTCGTCGAGCGCTATCTGGGAGACAGCAATCCCGCCATCGACGCGGACGGCTGGTTCGCCACCGGCGATCTGGCGCGGATCGACGACCGGGGAAATCTGATGATCACCGGCCGCGCCAAGGATCTCATCAAGTCGGGCGGCGAATGGATCAACCCCGCCGAAATCGAGGCCGTTGTCGGAGCGCTTCCCGAGATCTCGCTGGCCGCGGTCATCGGCCGGGTCGACCCGAAATGGGGCGAGCGGCCGGTGCTGCTGGTGACCGTCCGCAAAGAGCAGGTGATCAGCGACGAGGCGCTGCTCGCCGCGCTCAGCGGCAAGGTCGCATCCTGGTGGGTGCCCGACACGATCGTCCGGCTCGAGAACATGCCGATGGCGGCGACGGGGAAAATCGACAAGCTGCGCCTCAAGAAGGAGCATGGCGGCAACTGACCCGACTTCTCCCGGGAGGGGGTCGGTTGCGGCCGCGGATTGGCGCGCTCGTGAGACCACCATGCCCGATCATCTTGAAGGAATTCACCCGTGAGTGAGTGTACCAACGAGCGGAACCGCTCAACCAGGAGAAAAGCATGAAACTGAAGGATCGCACCGCCATCGTCACCGGAGCCGGCGGAGGGCTGGGCCGATGCCATGCGCTGCTGCTCGCCCGCCAGGGCGCCCGCGTCGTCGTCAACGACATGAACGCCGAGAGTGCCGAGCGCGTTGCCGGGGAAATCAAGGCCGGGGGCGGAGAGGCGATCGGGGTTGCGGCTTCCGTCACCGACGAGGCCGGAGTTGCGGCGATGGTCGAGCAGGCGATGGGCGCCTGGGGGCGCATCGACATTCTCATCAACAATGCGGGGATCCTGCGCGACAAGAGCTTCGCCAAGATGGAGATCGCCGATTTTCGCGCGGTGGTCGATGTCCACCTGATGGGGGCGGTGATCTGCTCGAAGTCGGTCTGGGAGATCATGCGCAAGCAGAATCATGGCCGCATCGTCATGACCACGTCCTCCTCCGGGCTCTACGGCAATTTCGGCCAGTCCAATTACGGCGCCGCCAAGATGGCGCTGGTGGGCCTGATGCAGACCCTGTCGCTCGAAGGCGAGAAATACGGCATCCGCGTCAATTGCCTGGCGCCCACGGCGGCGACGCAGATGACCGACGGCGTGTTGTCGCCCGACGCGCTCTCGCAGCTTGCACCGGAGCTCGTCAGCCCCGGGCTCCTGGCGCTGGTGGGTGACGCGGCGCCGACACGGGCGATCCTGTGCGCGGGCGCCGGCCATTTCGCCCGCGCCCATGTCACGCTGACCCAAGGGATATACATCGGCGGGACTGGCGAGGCCGCTGATCGCGTGGTCGCGCGGTGGAACGAGATCGGCGACCGCGCGGGCGAGATCGTCCCGGGCTACGGATTTGCCCAGGCCGAACGGGAAATGGCGAGTTCGGGCGCCAGCCCCGCCTCGATCGCCGCACGGACATAGCGCGGCCCGGCAACGGCCGGCAAAGGCACTCAACCCCGACTTCGGGTCAGGGCCTTTGCCGGCCTTCCACAGTGTAGCCGCCGTGCTCACATCAATGAGGGCAGGAAGAGGCAGATCTGCGGAAACACCACGATCAGGATGATCAGGTCGGTCAGCTGCTGGGGTGAGCCCGCTGACGGCGATGAACCGGCTGAAGACGGTAGCAAACATGAAGATCACGATGATGCCGGCCGACAGCAGCAACGCCCGCTCGATCGACTGCCAGAGCGCGGTCCATGCCAGACGCCGGTCAGGACGGAAATAGCCAGCGCCCCGAACGCGCCCATCCCGAAAGCTTCGTTGGGGGTGACCGCGCCCGAACAGATGCCCCCGAGCAGCATCAGCACCGGGATGGGCCAGACCCGTCCGCTCGACTGGATCCACTCGCTGCAGCTGCTGACCAACCGCTCGACCCTGCGGCCCAGCGGCGACGGCGCGCGGCACGAAAGTCGGCTCCGGCCATGGACGCGCCGCGGCTTTCGGCGTTGGGCTGCCCCTACCAGAACCGCTGTCCCCGTGTCATGCTGCGCTGCAGGGCGGAGATGCCGCCTGCCTCTCTGATCGACGGCGGCGGGACCGCCGCCTGCTTCCTTCACGCTCAAGACACCGCATCCGCAGCGCCCAGGGTCGCGAATAGCAGGGCCTGCGCGAGGGATCCTGGGACCGGGGGCCCATGCTCAACGTCACCGGCACGCTCGACGGTGGCGCCAAGGGCTAGGACTGGCGCTGGAAGGTCGAGCCCTATGATTTTGCGCCGCCGGGCGGCGAGTATCTTGCCTTGCTCACCGGCGCCGATCACTATCTCGGGCGTCGCCCGTCCCGACCAGTCGCCGGTTCCCGCCCGAACAGATCACGCTCGACTTTTTCGACGCTTATCTCAGGAAGGACATGGGCGCCAAGGCCTGGCTCGCAGGCCTGTCCGACCGGATTGGCGAATGTGGCGGTCTGTTCAAGCGCAAATAAAACACGACGAATCGCAGCTGTCTTTCGGCGGGCTTGTCGGTCTGCCAGGGTAAGGATGCTCAAAGGCGCCGGAAAACTCTGGTCCTGCGAAGATGCGCTGTCGTCAGCATTGCTCCATTCGAGCAAGGTAAGGCTTAGAATGTGGGAATGTTCTCGCGGAAGATGACCTGCAGTCGTGGCAAATATTCCGGTTCCTTGGATCCGCGCACCGCTGACACCAGAAGCTTGACCGCTTCGCGCGCCTCGACCCGAGGGTTCTGGTCGATGACCGCGTCCATGGTCCTGTCGAGCAGCATCATGCGGGTCGCATCGGTCAGGTCATGGCCAATGAATACCACGTCGCGCCCACGCTGCGCCTCGCGCAGGGCCCGGCCGATGCCCTGGTTGCCTGAGCCGATATTGTAGATCCCCTTGATCGACTTGGAGCTCAGGAGGCTTCGCGCTGCATCATAGGCCCGATCCCGGTCTTCGCTCACCGGTATGATCTCGACGATCTTGTGCAGCGGAAAATCCTGCGCGAGGATCGAGCGGTAGCCCATTTCCCGTTCCTCGTGACCGCGATAGGCGGAAGAGCCGATGAAGATGGCGGTGTTGTGCTTTTGCCCATCGCCAAGGAAACGGCCCATCAAGAGACCGGCAAGCCGGCCGGCGGCGCGGTTGTCGATCCCGACATAGCCGATCTTGTTGACCGACGAGATGTCTGAAACCAGCGTCGCGACGCGTATTCCCGTCGACGCCAGATGGTTGATCGCCTCGCGCACGATCGGGTGATCAAGCGCTACCAGCGCGACGGCGTCGGTCTTGCCTTCAAGTTCGCGCAGTTTGAGAGCCAGGGTTTCCGGGTCAAACGCCTCGATGAGATGAAGGCTCGCATTGATCCCGCCATAGGAAGCGGCTTCCTCGAACAGGAATTTGCGCAGCATCAGCATGAAGGTGTTGTTGCCCGCCGGCAGCAGGAACTCCATGCGGATCTCCTGCCTGGCCTGGCTTGCCACCGGTCCGAAATACCCGAGCCGGGTCGCCACCTCCATGACGATGTCGCGCGTGCGCGCCCGCACGCCGTCGCGCCCGTTGAGAACGCGGTCTACGGTTGCTGGCGAAACGCCCGCTTCCTTGGCGATGTGGGAGACTGTTGATCGCATGTCGAATCCAATTTTGTTGCCAGATGATGACTTTCAATCACATCAGAAACAATCATTTTGTGGGAACTGTCCCCAAAATATCCATGAACCGCGAGTGGAGCCAGCTACATGAGGTAAAATGATGTATTATGATGGATAATGCGGATTGCGAGATGCTGATAAAACATCAATTCTCCCGCTCGAAGGCGCTGAGGAACGTCGTTTTGGGAGGAAATCATGAGCATGACAACCGCAATTTCGCGGCGGCGATTTTTATCGACCGCAGCCAACGCAGGGCTGGTGACAGCCGTTTCTGCGCCATTCTATATTCGTCCGGGCCGTGCCCGGGCCGCCGCCGGCCTCGCCGACGGCATGGTGGGCGGCCCCACCGGATTTGATGGCGCCGAGCGCTATCAGTACGGTCCCGACACCCCGGAAGCCCGCGCCATCGAGGCCGTCAATGCGCTCAAGGGCGCCGGCAAGGCGCCTGACCGGATCGTGCTCGGGCTGTCCGATGGATCGATCGGTCAGCTGACGCAGCCGTTCCCCGCCGGCGCACCTTCGATCAAGGAACTCTGGGAAGCCGAGACCGGCATCACGCTCGATATTGTCGGTGTCCCCAACGGCCAGGAATTCACCAAGGTGATGCAGGACGTCTCCACCAAGGGCGGCGCGTTCGACATCTACGCGGTGGAATGGAACCGCCTGGGCGATCTGGCGGAAACCGGCGGCATCGTCAATCTCGACGACTATGTCGCAGCGCACCGTCCCGAATGGGACAATGCCGAGCGCGGATATGTCGGCGGCGCGCAGGGTGTCTCGCTGCTCAACAATTACCGCGGCTCGACCTATGGCGTCTCTCTCGACGGCGATTTCCAGATCTGGAACCACCGCACCGACCTGTTCTCCGATCCGGCCGAACAAAAGGCCTTCGCCGACAAGCATGGATACGAGCTGGCGCCGCCAAGGACCTGGAAGCAGCATGATGAAATCGCCGCCTTCTTCCACCGTCCCGACAAGGGTCTGTTCGGATCGACGGATCTGCGGAACCAGGGCTGGGGCTATACCAACTGGTACCAGCGTTTTGTCTCGATGGCGTCGCCAAACCAGTTCCTGTTCGCCGATGACGGCAGCGCGCTGATCAATTCCGAGGCCGGCATTTCCGCCACCCAGGAATATGTGGATTCGCTGGCGCATCATTCGCCGGACGCGATCTCCTGGGGCTGGCCCGAGCAATATGGCAACTTCGCTTCCGGCGGCGCCGCCATGACCTGCGCCTTTTCCAACCTGCCGAAGTTCCTCGACAACGCCGGCAATGAAGGCAGCAAGGTCACCGGTCTGGTGGGCTCGCATCTGCCGCCCGGCCGCGAGATCGACGGCAGCCTGATCCGGCGGACCGTGCTCTGGCTCAACCTGTCGGCCTCGGTTTCGTCGCAGAGCAAACATCCGGAAGCCAGCTATCTGCTGCTGCAATGGCTGGGGTCGAGCCGGATCTATTCCTGGATGACGGCGAACCCGGGCGGATATTTCGATCCGTTCCAGCTCTCGAACTTCGCCGATCCGCTGGTGCGCCAGACCTATCATGATTACCACATGGACGTGGTCCGCGAGAGTGTCGCCCGCACCGTTCCGACGATCAATTATCCCGGCGCCACCGCCTTCCACAACGCACTTGATGAAAACCTCGTCGCCGCGTTGACGGGCTCCAAGACTGCGGCGGAAGCCATGGCCGACACCGAGAAGCAATGGGCGCGCGTTGCCCGCCGCATCGGCGAGGACAAGCTGGTCGAGGCGATCAAGGCCAACAAGGCGGCCTGGCCGACGATCACCGACCCGATCGGATAATTTTACCCGTCCCCGGCAAACCCATGCGAGGCGGTCTCCGCCTCGCATGCCCCGACGATTGACCTGGACTTACCATGAACCGCTCCCTGCCATTCGAGATCTTCCGCTATGCGGCGATCCTGTCCCTTGTGGCGCTGTCGCTTGTGCCGACGCTGTGGATGGCGTCGATGGCCTTCAAGCCGATCGCCGAATGGTCCGCCACGGGCGCCGACCTCACCTGGTGGCCGAAGAGCCCGACGCTCGACAATTTCCGCTTTCTGTTCGGCGAGAGCAGCTCCGAACTGATCGTGGCGCTCGACCGCACTGCTGGCCAGCCGATCCTGTCGTCGCTTCTGTCGGCCGTGTTCGGAACCCTGATTGCGATGATCTCCGGAACTTCGGCCGCCTATGGCCTGTCCCGTTTCGGCTCCGGCGGCAACCTGCCGCTGGCGCTGATACAGCTGCGCATCTTCCCGCCCATGGCGGTGATGATCCCGGTGATGATCATGTGGGCCTTCCTGGGCCTCATCGACACCTGGTATGGCCTGGCGCTGGTCTACGGCATCGTCACCATGCCCTTCGCCTTCTGGCTGATGAAGACCTTCTTTGACGACATGCCGCGGGAAATCGAGGATGCGGCGCTGGTCGAGGGCTGCTCGCGGCTGCGCGTGTTCTGGAAGATCACCCTGCCGATGATGCGCCCGGCGCTCGCCAGTTCCGCGTTGTTCGTCTTCATTCTCAACTGGTCGGATTACCTGATCGCGCTCTTGCTGACGACCCGCGACTGGGTGACGATCCCCGTCTACATGGCCTCGCTGTCCTCCTCCATGACCGGCCAGCTCTATGGCGCGAAAGCTGCCCTCGGCCTGATCGCGGCCATTCCGCCGGTCATCCTCGGCATCGCCATCCAGAAGCACCTGGTGCGCGGCCTGACATTCGGAGCGCTCAAGCAATGACCGTCGCAGCACTCGACACCCGGACCGAAGCGATGGAGCATGAGGACGCGCGCGACAGCCGCAAGCTCGGCTTCTGGCTGACCCTGCCGGCCCAGCTTCTGGTTCTGTTCATCGCCGTGTTTCCGATCCTGATGCAGGTCTATATCAGCCTCACCGACTGGTCGCCGCTGGACGGCATCGACTGGTGGCAGGCGCACCAGCTGTGGAACACCTTCGCCAACTATACCGACCTGCTGGAGGACAACCGCTTCTGGTCGGCCCTCGGGCGCACCGCGCTGGTCATGGCAATCTGCGTTCCGTGCGAATTCCTGCTCGGCCTTGGCCTGGCGATCCTGTTCGTCGACAATTTCCCCGGGCGGCGATTCCTCTACTCGGTCCTGCTGGTTCCGATGATGGTTGTCCCCGCCGTCGCCGGCTACATGTTCTTCATGCTGTTCCAGTCCGGCGGGCCGGTCAATGACATCCTCTCCTTCTTCACCGGATCGCCGGTGAGGATTGCCTGGCTGTCCGATCCCGATCTTGCGCTGTTCGCGGTCATCGTCTCCGACATCTGGCAGTGGACGCCGCTGATGTTCCTGATCCTGCTCGCTGGCCTCGTCGGGGTTCCGGAAGATCAGCTGCGCGCCGCGACCCTGCTCGGCGCTTCCTGGACTACCCGTTTCATCACCATTGTGCTGCCGCGCATGAAGACGATCATCATCATCGCGCTTGCCATCCGGGTGATCGAGAACTTCAAGGTGTTCGACAATTTCTACATCATGACCGGCGGCGGTCCCGGCGTCGCCACCGAAACCATCTCGATCTACATCTACAAGGTCACCCAGCAGGAGTTGATCTGGGGCTATGTCGCCGCCGTGGCGCTGGTCATCCTGATCACATTGTCGGTGGTGTCGGCCTATGCCATCAAGCGCATGTCGCGGAGCCGGGAGCTGAGCCGATGACGGCGATCCATCTTGAAAACCTGAGCAAGTCGTTCGGCGCCTTCACCGCCCTCAAAGGCATGAATCTGGATATTGCCGATGGAGAGTTCGTGGCCCTGCTCGGGCCGTCGGGCTGCGGCAAGTCGACCACCATGAACATGATTTCGGGCCTGCTGGAGCCCAGCGAAGGCAGCATCCGCTTCGGTGAGCGCGACATGCGCGGCGTGCCGATGGGCCGGCGCGGCGTCGGCTTCGTGTTCCAGAACTATGCCATCTTCACCCATATGAGCGTCTACGACAATCTTGCCTATGGATTGAAGGCCACCGGGGTCGCCAAGGCCGAGCGCGACCGGCGGGTCAAGGACATGGCTGAATTCCTGCATCTCACGCCGATGCTGAACAAGCCGTCGGCCGGCCTGTCGGTCAACATCCTGCAGCGCCTGGCCATCGGCCGCTCGGCGATCATGGAGCCTGCCATTTTCCTGCTTGATGAGCCGCTGTCGAATGTCGATGCTGCTTTCCGCGCGGTGATGCGCACGGAGCTCAAGCACCTGCAGCGCCAATTCCGCCAGACCATGGTTTATGTCACCCATGATCAGCTCGAGGCCATGACCATGGCCGACCGCATCGCGGTGATGGACCATGGAAAACTGCTGCAGGTCGGAACACCCATTGATGTCTACAACAATCCGTCCAACGTCTTTGTCGCCGGCTTTCTCGGCTCGCCCGGCATGAACCTGCTCAAAGGCATGATCGTCAGAACGGATCTGGGCATGCGTGCCGATCTCGGCGACGCCGGACTTTCCGCGCCGCTCTCTTCCGCGCAAGAAAAATCCGTGTCCGACGGCCAGGCCATTGTCTACGGGTTCCGCCCCGAGCACTGCCAATTGACCGGTGACGACGGGATCCGGCTGCCGGTGACCTTTGTCGAACGCATCGGCGCGCGGACAATTCTGCACCTGGGCAACA
The DNA here is from genome assembly GCF_030682515.1 of Hoeflea sp. Classification (GTDB taxonomy): domain Bacteria; phylum Pseudomonadota; class Alphaproteobacteria; order Rhizobiales; family Rhizobiaceae; genus Hoeflea. Next base: position 61,397 of record NZ_JAUXOD010000024.1, read on the forward strand.
AGGGCGCATCGATCAAAGGCGTCTTCGACAATGATGTCGTCGCCCGCTCCGGGGAGATCGTCACGCTTTCCATCGACCATGCCAATATTCGTCTGTTTGATGCCGGTTCCGGCGACGCAATCGTGGAGGCGCGCTGATGGCCTCTATCGCATTCAACAACGTCACCAAGCGTTTCGGCGACACCATCGCCGTCAACAATTTGAGCTTCGAAATCGCCGACAGCGAGTTCTTCTGTCTGTTCGGGCCGCCGCTGTCGGGCAAGACCACCATCCTCAAGCTGATCCTGGGACTGGAAAAGCCCGACGATGGTGAAATCCTGATTGACGGCAGGCCGGTCAATCATGTTTCGCCGGCGCGGCGAAATGTGGCGATGGTGTTCCAGAACCTGGCGTTGTTTCCGCACATGAGCGCCGAGCAGAATGTGCGCTTCCCGCTGGCCGAACGGCGGATGGACGAAAGCCATATCGCCAGTCGGGTCGCCGATGTCGCGGCGAAACTGCATATCGGGCACATTCTTCACAAATCCCCGGCGCAGCTTTCCGGCGGCGAGCGGCAGCGTGTCGCCATCGCCCGTGCGCTGGTGCGCGATCCGGTCGCCTATCTGATGGACGATCCGATTTCGGCGCTTGACGCGCGGCTGCGCGAGGAGACGCGTGTCGAACTCAAGCGCATCCAGAACGAGCTTGGCCGCACCATGGTCTATGTCACCCACGACCAGGAAGAGGCGATGTCGGTCGCCGACCGGATTGCCGTGCTGGAGGCGGGCAGCATCCGCCAGATCGGCGCGCCTTCGGAGATCTACGACAACCCGCATTCGTCCTATGTGGCGCGCATGCTCGGTGCGCCGGCAATGAACCTGCTGGAGCTGGATAAGGGTCGCGCGAGCGCGCTGGAAGGCGCCCTGCCGCTGTCAGGTCTCGCCGTTCCTGACGGTGCGGCGCAGATCGGCATCAGGCCTGAAGACCTGCTCGTCGGGCCTGCCCTGGCGGCTGGGCAAGGGCTGGTGCGCGTCTATGAAGTCGAGCCGCTTGGTGGCGTCACCGTGGTGACGCTTCAGGCCGGCGAAACATCGCTGCGCGCCATGGTGCGCGGTCAACCGAAAATCGATCCCGACAGTCAGGTCTCGCTTTCCGTCGCGGCGGGGCAGGCCTGCTTCTTCGCCGGCGACGGGCAGGCTGTGAGGATTTGATGATGGATCGAAGACGTCTGGGAGGATGGACACAATGAGCTTTACGCCCGACCCGCAGGTGCGTTGCAGGGACTACGCCATCGGCTGCATCGGCGCCGGCATGATCATGGCCGAATGCCATCTGGCCGCCTATGCCGAAGCAGGGTTTCCTGTCGTCGCGATCGCCTCGCGAACCAGAAGCAAGGCGCAAGCCGTCGCGGACCGGTGGAACATCGGGACCGTGCACGCCACGCCCGAGGATCTGATTGCCGATCCCGCGATCGAGATCGTCGACATTGCCTATCCGCCGGATCTGCAGCCGGCGCTGATACGCATGGCGCTTGCGTCACCCAACGTGAAGGCGATCCTGGCGCAGAAGCCGCTGGCTCTGTCGCTGGACGAGGCGAGGGCCTTGCGCGACGAGGCAGCGGCTGCGGGCAAGATTCTCTCGGTCAACCAGAACATGCGCTACGACCAGTCGATGCGGGTGCTCAAGCAGCTTATCGACGCGGGCGATCTCGGCGAGATCGTCTTCGCCCAGATCGACATGCACGCCATCCCGCACTGGCAGGGCTTTCTCGAAGGCTATGACCGACTGACGCTCTCCAACATGAGCGTCCATCACCTCGATGTCCTGCGCTTCCTGTTCGGCGACCCGGACGAAGTGACCTCGCTCACCCGGCCCGATCCGCGCACGAAGTTCGCCCATCGCGACGGCATCGTGGTGTCGACGCTCAGGTTTCCATCGGGCGCCGTCGCCGTGTCGCTGGAAGATGTCTGGTCCGGTCCCAGGGCCGAAGGCTACGAGGACGACCAGCATATCGGCTGGCGCGTCGAAGGGACCGAAGGCGTAGCCAAGGGAACCATCGGCTGGCCGACCGGCGCGCCGTCGACGCTGAGCTACGCGTCGCAGAAGAGCACGGATGGCAAATGGGTCACCCCTGAATGGGAGACCATGTGGTTCCCGCATGCCTTCATCGGTGTGATGGAACAGCTCCAGTACGCGGTCAAGACCGGCACGTCCCCCGCGCTTTCGGTCGCCGACAACGTCCGCACCATGGCGCTCGTTGAAGCCGCCTACCGCTCAATTGAAGAACGCCGGACCGTCCGGCTTTCCGAAATCAAAATCGACTGATCTCAAAGGGAGGATTCAATCATGATGCAGACCGGAATTTTCACGGCCTATTTTCCATATACGCTGGAGGAATCGGCCAAGGTAATCCGCAGCCACGGCTTCAACACCGTCCAGCTCGACATGCACTTCAAGGGCATGGATCTGAGCGCCGGCAACATCACCAGGGACAAGTGCATCCGCATCCGCGAGACCTTCCGCGACCACAATCTGCCGATCAGCTGCATCTCCGGCTACACCAACATCGTCCATCCGGACAAGGCCGAGCGCGCCAAGCGCAACGGCCTGCTCAAGGAGATCATCGCCAACGCGCAATATCTCGGTTCGCCCTATGTGATCTCGGAAACCGGCACCTTTGATACCGACAGCGACTGGGTGCACCATCCGAAGAACAAGACCGAGGAAGGCTGGGAGGACTGCCGCACGGTCGTCAAGGACCTCGCCCAGCACGCCTATGACCATGGCGCGGTCTTCCTGCTCGAGACCTATGTCAACAACGTCGTCGGTTCCGTGGAGGAAACGCTGCGGATGTTTGCCGAGGTCGACCATCCGGGTCTTGGCCTGCTGATGGACCCGACCAACTATTTCGAGGCCCACAACATCGACAAGATGGACGAGACCCTTAACCGGGTGTTTGACGCGCTGTCGGACAAGATCCGCATCGGCCATGCCAAGGACGTCAAGCGGTCCGGCGACGACAAGACCGAGAAGCACTCCGACATCGGCGACGAGGATGCGCTGGAGAGCCACACCTTCCGCGGCGTCGGCGAAATCGAGCTGCCAGCACCCGGTCTGGGCGAGCTCAACTACGATCTCTATCTCAAGCGGCTGGCGCAGAAGCACCCGAACATCCCGATGATCATCGAACATCTGGAAGAGGCCGACGTGCCGCGCGCCAAGAAGTTCCTCGACGGGAAGCTTCGCGCCAACGGTCTCTGACAAGAACGGGCCGCGGTGTCCCCGCGGCCCTCAATCGACAATCGCACAATTGACCGGCCGCGAGCGGCGCGCCGGAACGGAAGGAGATGTCCATGGTGCAGCTCTACGGGAGAGATATGTCGCGCGTCGATGTGGCTGCCCATGCCGGGGACCTGACCCAGTTCGCCGGCGTGCGGCTGATGACGCTGGGTGACGGTCTTGAGCGCGGAATCCGCATGCTCGAGTTCCGTACGGGATCCGGCCTGCGCTTCACGGTGCTCATCGACCGGGCCATGGACATCGCCGATTGCGAATGGCAGGGCAAGTCGATCGGCTGGCATTCGCCGTCAGGCTTCCGGCATCCCGGCCTGCATGAATATGAGGGCGAGGGCGGACTGGCCTGGATGCGGTCCTTCTCCGGCCTGATGGTGACCTGCGGTCTGGATCACATCCTGTTCATGTACGACGCCCCGGCCGACAATTATGTCTACGGCCCGCGTGAAACGGTCAAGCAATCGATCCATGGCCGGGTCGGCACCATTCCCGCCCGGCTCACGGGCTATGGCGAGCGCTGGGAAGGCGACCGCTGCATTCTCTGGGCCGAGGGCCGGGTGCGCCAGGCCACCGTCTTTGGCGAACATCTCGAACTGGTCCGCTGCATCGAGGCCGAGGTTGGCTCCAACGAGATCAGCATCTCCGACAGGGTCGTCAATCTCGGTTTCTACCGGACCCCGCATATGTATTGCTATCACATAAATCTGGCGCACCCGGTGCTTTCGCAGGGGTCGCGCTATCTCGCGCCGATCCGCGACGTGGTCTGGGCGGCCCATGCCGGGGTCGACTACAAACGCCAGGATGTCGGCTACCGTACCATGCCGGCGCCAACCAAAGCCTTTCACGAGCAGGTCTGGCAGCATGAGATGGCGGCGGATACGAGCGGCGAGGTGCCGGTGGCGCTCGTCAATGATGCGCTCGGCCTGGGCTTCGAGGTGACGACGCGCAAGGAGCAGTTTCCCTGCATGTATCAGTGGCAGAACTTCCAATCGGCGCACTACGCGCTCGGGATCGAGCCCTCGACCAATCATGTCCTTGGACAGAAGGCTGCCAGGGATCGCGGCGAGATGATCTGGCTCGAGCATGGCGAGGAGCGCAGCTACGTTTCCCGCTTCCGCGTGCTGACCAATGGGGCGGAAATCGCTGCAAGCGAAGCCCGCATATCGGGCCTCGCGGCACAGCCGGCTGAAGACTACCCGCTGCCGTCAGGCAATTTCGAACCGATCAGGGGACGCTCATGAGCAACTCCGAAGCGATGCCGGCGCTCGGGCGCTCGGACATGCTGGCCGGCAAGACCGTCTTGTGCACGGGTGCTGCCGGTGGCCTGGGAATGGCGACGACACTCCGCTTCATCGAGGCCGGCGCCTGCGTTGTCGCCATCGACAATGATCCGGCCAAGAGCGATGCGCTCCGGCGGGCTCTGCCGGAGGGGCGTGAGGCGCAACTGATCCAGCGCGATTTCGATCTCGCCGATACAGATGCGCTTCCTGCAAAGCTCGACCAGCTTGCCGCCGAGACGGGCGGCTTCGACGTGGTCATCAACAATGCTGCGATGTATCCCTCGCGCGCCTTCGAGGACTATTCCATCGAGGAGTACCGCAAGATCCAGCGGGTCAATGTGGAATCCCATCTGATGTGCGTGCGGGCGGCGCTGCCCGGCATGAAGGCCCGCAACTGGGGCCGCATCGTCAACATCGCCTCGATCACCTTCTATGGCGGCTGGCAGCATCTGGCGCCCTATGTCCAGTCCAAGGGCGCGCTGATCGGCCTGACCCGCGCCTGGGCGCGCGAATTCGGCAAATACGGCGTCACCGTCAACGCCATTTCGCCCGGCGCGTTTCCGACCGATGCTGAGAAAATCCATGCTGATCCGGAAGGCTATAATCGCTACGTGCTGGAAAACCAGTCGGTGCAGCGCCGCGGCCATGCCGGCGACATCGCCGGAACGATCCTGTTTCTCGCGTCTGAAAATGCGAGTTTCATCACTGGCCAGACCATCAATGTCGATGGTGGCTGGGTCATGCAATAAGGGAAGGAAAGCTCTGTGGGTATTCTTAGCGGCTACCGGGTACTCGATTGCTCGATCGCAATGGCAGGTCCCTTTGCGGCCCAGCGGCTGGGCGATCTCGGCGCCGATGTCGTCAAGGTCGAGCCGACCGGCGGCGAATGGCAGCGCCATGTCTCCGCCGGAGGAGCGAAAGGCAACAAGATCAATGTCTCGTTCATGTCGCTCAACCGCAACAAGCGCTCGCTGGCGGTCGACCTGAAGAGCGAAGGCGGGCGTGAGGTGCTGGCCGATCTGGTCAAGTCGGCCGACGTGTTCATCCAGAACTATCGCCCCGGCGTCGCTGCCCGTCTCGGCGTCGACTATGAAACGCTGTCCGCGCTCAACCCGCGGCTCATTTATGTCTCCATGTCCGGCTATGGCGAGGACGGGCCCTATGCCCAGCGGCCCGGGCAGGACCTGCTGTTGCAGGCGATGTCCGGCGCGATGCGCTCGGCCGGGCGCGAAGGTGAACCGCCGACCCCTGCCGGCATGTATCTTGCTGACGCGATCACCGCCTACACCGCTTTCGAGGGCGCGCTGGCAGCCCTTCTGCACCGTGAACGCACCGGCGAGGGACAGCTTGTCCAGGTCAATATGCTCGATGCGATCACCACCATCCAGATGCAGGAGCTGTCGGTCTTCACCGTCGGCAAGAAGCCGCAGACGCGCAGTGCCGAACCGCATGCCCATTGCTACATCCGCTCGCCCTACGGCACCTTCAAGACATCCGACGGGTATCTTGCGCTGGCGTTCCCGCCGTTGAAGACACTGGGCGAGATCATCGCCGAACCCGCCCTCATGCTGATGAACGACGAGCGCGATGGTTGGGAAAAGCGCGACCAGATCTTCGCGCTGACCAGGGACAGGCTCGAAACCAGGTCAACCGCCGAATGGCTCGACGCTTTCGCGGCGGCGGGCATCTGGGCCGGGCCGGTTTACGGATATGCCGAACTGGTCGCAGACCCGCAGATCGCCCACAACGGCACCTTCATCGAGTATGACCATCCCACCGAAGGCCACGTCAAAACTCCGGGCTTTCCGATCCGCTTTTCCAAGTCGCCATCGACTGTCGATCGCGGCGCGCCGCAGGTCGGGGAGCACTCGGCTGAAATCCTCAAACAGGCCGGCTACAGCCCCGAGCGCATCAGCGCTCTGGCTGCTTCCGGCGCCATTGCGACCGGGGAATAATCGTGACGGAGACATGGAAGGGTCTGACCTGGGATCATCCCCGCGGTTTCAATGCGCTCGATGCGGCCGCGCGCGACGCCATGGTGCGAAACGAAGTCTGCATTTCCTGGGAGGCGCAGCCGCTGGAGGGCTTCGAGTCCGCTCCGATCGCGGATCTCTGCGCCCGCTATGATCTGGTGGTGCTCGATCATCCCCATGTCGGCGAGGCCGTGGAAGCCGGATGCCTCTATTCGATGGAGGAGGTCTTCGAAGACGATGTGCTGCGGAGGCTGGAGCAGGACACGGTCGGTCCGTGCCTGTCGAGCTACCGCTTTGCCGGCAGGCACTGGGCCCTGCCTCTGGACGCAGCGTCTTGTCTCTTTGATACGTGCATAATTGCACGTGCAGACGAGACCCCGATTGGGTCTTGGTGCTTGCGACACCGTACCTGAGCTTGGGGCTCGTCTGCATCGTGTGTTCAACCTGAACAGTTGCTTGGGGCGGCTCCATGGAGACCGATCCCGCATGACAAGGACAGGCTTCATGACTTTACCCAAGACCTATATCGGTGTCGATGTCGCCAAGGACTGGATCGATGTGTTCACCGCTTCCAATCAGCGCTTCACCCGTGTTTCCAATCGACGGGATCGTTTGACCAAATGGGCGCAAGGCCTGACTGGCGACGTCATGCTAATCTTTGAGGCGACAGGTCGATATGATCGCGTTCTGATCGCATGCCTTGAGGACAATGACGTTTCCTATGCACGCGTGAATCCGTTGCGGGCTCGTCAATTCGCCCGTGCCGCTGGTTTGCTGGCAAAGACCGACAGACTGGACGCTCGTATTCTATGCACGATGGGAGAGGCACTTCGCCCCGAACGTGCCACACCGATCCAATTGCACCGCCAGCGTCTTCACGACCTTCAAGCCAGACGGGACGACATTGTGAACATGATCACGGCTGAGCAAAACCGTCTCTCTGTTGCCGATGACGCTTTCATTACCAAAGATATCAAAGCTTCGATCCGTTCACTAACGAAGCGCCGAGAAGCGCTGCACAAACAGATCAACGCACATATCGGCGCGCACGAAGATCTGAACGAGCAGAACCAGCGACTGCAATCGGTCCCCGGTGTCGGGCCGCAAACTGCCTGTCATCTAATGGCTTCGATGCCGGAACTTGGGCAAGTCAACCGGCGACAGATTGCCAGTCTCGTCGGCTTAGCACCTCACGCCAGGGAGTCGGGGCTCTACAAGGGCAAGCGGGCAATCCACGGAGGCCGACCACGTGTCCGCCGCGCGATGTATATGGCAGCGCTCGTCGCCGTTCGTTGGGATCCACATTGGAAAGCAATCTATGGCCAAATGCGCGACGATGGAAAGGCTGCAAAAACAGCCATCATCGCGGTTGCTCGACGATTACTGGTCCGTATCAATGCAATGATGAAGACCGGTACCAGCTACCAAACCTAAAGACAGTTGCTCAGGTCAG
>NZ_JAUXOD010000113.1 GCF_030682515.1 Hoeflea sp.
GAGATCGATGTCGTGCAGCACGGGGTGGCCGTGAATGTCGAGCCTCAGATTGGAAATCGAGAGCGCGCTCATCACCGCTCCCGTCTCAGCTTGGGGTCGAACAGGTCGCGGAGGCCATCGCCCATCAGGTTGAGGCCAAGCACGGTGATGATGATCGCAAAGCCGGGAAACAGTGCCATATGCGGGGCGAGCGAGATCAGCGTCTGGGCGTCAGCGAGCATCCGGCCCCAGCTCGGCAGCGGCGGTTGCGCGCCCAAGCCCACATAGGCAAGGGCTGCTTCAGCAAGGATGGCGAGCGAGAACTGGATGGTGCCCTGCACGATCAAGAGATTGGCGATGTTGGGCAGGATGTGCTCGGCCGAGATGCGCGCCGCGCCCTTGCCGGCGACACGGGCGGCGAGGATGAAATCCCGGGTCCACAGCGACAGCGCCGCACCCCGCGACAGCCGCGCGAACACCGGCACGTTGAAGATGCCGATGGCGATGATGGCGTTGATGGCGCCGGGGCCGAACACGGCGGTGATCATGATCGCCAAGAGCAGCGACGGGAAGGCGAAGACCAGGTCGTTGCCGCGCATGATGAGTTCGTCAATGAAGCTGCCGCGGCGAGCCGCGGCGTAGAGCCCGAGCGGCACGCCCGCGATCATGCCGATGCCGACGGCGACGAAGGCGACCGCGATCGACACCCGTGCGCCGACCATGATCATGGAAAACATGTCGCGGCCGAAATGATCGGTGCCGAACCAGTGGTGAAGCGACGGAGTCTGGAGCTTGTTGGCAATACTGAGCTTGGTCGGATCGAACGGCGTCCAGACGAAAGAGATCAGCGCGAGCGCCACGAAGAAGGACGACAGCACGAAGCCGATGACGAAGGCGGGGTGTCCGAGCGCCATGCGCAGGAAGGTTCTATCGGTGGACGTGGCGATGCTCATCGGCGCTGCCTTCTGAGCCGCGGGTCGGCCGCGGCATAGGCAAGATCGACGAGGAAGGTGACGACGATGACGGCGAAGACCAGGATGATCACCACCGAGCGGACGACGATCAGGTCGCGCTGGGTGATCGCCTGGAACACCAGCCGTCCGAGGCCGGGCAGGTAGAACACATTCTCGATGATGATGCCGCCGGCGAGCAGAAACGAGAACTGCAGGCCGATGATGGTGAGCACCGGGATCAGCGCGTTGCGCAGCGCGTGCCGCCACAGAGCCTGGCTCCGGCTCAACCCCTTGGCGCGGGCGGTGCGCATGAAATCCTCCTCCAGCGTGTCGATCAGCGACGAGCGCATCACACGGGCGAGGATCGAGGCCTGGGGCAAAGCCAGCGCGATGGCGGGAAGCGTCAGAGCCTTGAGCGCCGGTCCGAAGCCGGCGTCCCATCCCGGGAAGCCGCCGGCCGAGAACCAGCGCAGATTGACCGCGAAGACGAGCACGAGGATCATCGCGAACCAGAAATTGGGGATGGCGACGCCAAGCTGGGTGGCGCCCATGACCGAGAGGTCGGCGGCCGAGTTGCGCCGCGCTGCGGCGATGATGCCGGCCGGGAAGGCGATCAGGGTCGACAGCGCCAGCGCATAGAGCGTCAAGGGCAGGGAGATCATCACCCGCTCGGAGATGAGTTCGGACACCGGCACGCGGTAGGTGTAGGAGACGCCGAAATCGCCCTGCAAGAGGCCCGCGACCCAGGCGAGGTATCTCAGCGGCAGCGGCTCATCGAGGCCCATCTGCAGCCTCAGCGCCGCCAGGGCTCCCGGATCGGCGTTGATGCCCAGCATGAAGGAGGCGGGATCGCCCGGCACCACTTCCATGACCAGGAAGATCACAAGGCTCGCCGCCACGAGAGAGAGCGACAGCGACACAAGGCGCCTCAGGAGATAGGCGGTCATCGGGCATGGTCCAGGAGCATGGGTGAACCGGGGCCGGGCTTCGAGCCGACCCCGGTGCTTGAATCAGGCGTCACTCTTCCCAGGAGACGCCGGTCATGTCGTTGGCCTGGGTCGGCGAATTGGGCCACAGGCCCTTGAGCTTGGCGTCGGCCACGCCGGTGCGCGGCAGCTGGAACAGATAGGCGTTGACGTAGTCGTCGGCGATCTTCTTCTGCGCCGCCTGCATCAGCTCGGTGCGTTTGGCCGGATCGGTGGCGTTGGCGAGGTCGGCCATGATCGCCTTGAAATCCGGATCGGCATACTGGAAGTAATAGTCGTCGCGGCCATAGATGCCGATGTCCATCGGCTCGGTGTGCGAGATGACGGTCAGATCGAAGTTCTTGCCCTTGAAGACGTCCTCGAGCCACTGCGCCCATTCGACATTGGTGATCTCGGTCTCGATGCCGACCTCGCGCAGCTGGGCCGCGATGATCTCGCCGCCGCGGCGGGCATAGCTTGGCGGCGGCAGCTTCAGCGTGAGCGTCAGGTCCGTGACGCCGGCTTCGGCCAGCAGCGCCTTGGACTTCTCCGGGTCATAGGCCGATTGCGCGGTCAGATCGAGATAGGCCGGATGGTGCGGGGCGAAATGAGTGCCGATCGGCGTGCCGTAGCCGAACATCGCGCCGTCGATGATCGCCTGTCGGTCGATCGCGTGGGTGATCGCCTGGCGCACCTTGATGTTGTCGAGCGGCGCCTTCTTGTTGTTCATGGCGAGGATGGTCTCGCCTTCCGACGAGCCGATGATCACCGAAAAGCGCGGATCGGCCTCGAACTGGGTGAGGTTCTCGGGCGCCGGGAAGGCCGGATAGGCATCGAGATCGCCGGCCATCATGGCGGCAAAGGCCGCCGTCGGGTCGGAAATGAACTTGAAGGTCACTTTCTCGAGGCTGACGGGTTCGCCCCAGTAGTCGGGATTGCGGGCAAGATCGACGCGGTCGCCCTTGACCCATTCGGCGAAGGTGAAGGGGCCGGTGCCGACCGGCTTTGCGGCGTTGTCGGCCGCCGTTTCGGGCGCCACTATTACGGCGTCGCCCCAGGCCATGTTGAACAGGAACGAGCCATTGGGCTGCGACAGCGTCACCTTGACGGTGGCGGGATCCACCACCTCGACCGAGGCGATGTCGGCGAAAAGCGCCTTCTGGGCGTTGGTCGAGTCGTCGGCGCGGGCGCGGTCGAGCGAGAACTTCACGTCGTCGGCGTCGAAGGCCGAGCCGTCGTGAAAGGTCACGCCGGTGCGGAGCTTGAAGGTGTAGGTGAGGCCATCCTCGGAGATCTCCCAGCTTTCGGCGAGCGCCGGAAGGATAGAGCCGTCGGCGCCGAAGCGGGTCAGTCCCTCGAAGACATTGGCGTAGACCACCTCGTCGATCGCCGCGGCGGCGCCGCCGGTCGGGTCGAGATTCGGCGGCTCGAGCTGCATGCCGATGGAGGCCGAATTCTTCGCCGCGAGCGCCGGCGCCGGGCCGAACGCCAATCCCAGTGCCAGTATCGAAACGGCAGCCGCCGTGATCGCAGTCCTTGTCATGTGTGTTCCCTTCGCTCCCGTTGGCCGGCCCGCGTTTCAGCCGCGTCCGTGCAGAAGATCGTCCAGGGCGAAGGCCATCACCTTCGCCGAATCGATCATGTCGTCAATCCCGACATATTCATCCGGCTGGTGCGCCAGATCGAGGATGCCGGGTCCATAGGCGATACAGTCTTTCAAGCGGCCTATCCGGTCAATATGTTTCTGATCGTAGGTGCCGGGCGAGACCACGTGCACGGGCTCGCAGGAGAGCGCCGCGCGGATGGCGCGCTCCACCGCCTTGACCACCGGCGCATCGACCGAGGTCATGGTCGGGCTCACCTGCCAGAGCTGGTTGAAATCATAGCGGAATCCGGGGCGGTCCGCCTTCACCCGCTCGAGCAGCGCAACGATCTCCTCGCGAACCTCCTCGGCCGGCTCCTCGATCAGGTAGCGCCGGTCGATCACCATGCGGGCCTCGTCGGGCACGCAGGCCGAGGGGAAGCCGGTAAAGCCGGCCTCGGGCTCGGCCTGGCCGCCATGCAGCGAATTGATGTTCATGGTCGACTGCCGCGCGCCGTCAGGCACGACCGGCATGGCGGTGCGTCGTGCGGCCAGCGCCGGGAACAGCGAAGTCTCCATCTCGGAGATCACCGCGCCCATGTGCCGCACCGCGCAATCGCCCAGGAACGGCATCGAGCCATGGGCAATGCGTCCGTGGGTGCGGATCTCGGCCCACATCACGCCGCGGTGGCCCAGACAGATGCGGTCCTTGTTGAGCGGCTCGGGAATGATGACATGCTGGACGCGCTCGGGCGAGAAATAGCCCTGTTCGGCGAGCCAGGCCACGCCGCCATAGCCGCCGGTCTCCTCGTCGGCGGTGCCGGAAATCTCGATGGCGCCGGGATAGTCCGGCCAGAGCGCGACGAAGGCCTCGGCGGCGATGATGGAGGCAGCCAGCCCGCCCTTCATGTCGCAGGCGCCGCGGCCATAGATCCTGCCGTCCGAGACTGTTCCGCCAAAGGGATCGAAAGTCCAGCCGGATCCTGTCTCGACGACATCGATATGGGAGTTGAAATGCACGCAAGGACCCGGACGTCCGCCTTCGCGGCGGGCGATCACGTTCCAGCGCGGATGGCGTTCGCTGTCGCCCGGGGTGCCCACGGCGCGCAGCATCTTGACGTCAAAGCCGGATGTCTCGAGGCGCCGGGCGAGATAGTCGCAGATGTCGCGGTAGAACTCGCCGGGCGGATTGAGCGTCGGGATCCGGATGAGATCCTGGGTCAGCGCGACAAGGTCGTCGCGCCGGGCGAGGATCTCCCCGGCAAGAGCCTGACGTGTGTCCGGCGATTGGGCGGCCTGCGCCATGTGATGTCTCCCTGCTGTCGCGCCACAATAGCGCGGCAACGGGATCTGGCAAGCCGGTCGTGATCAGGAAACCACGCGAAAACAAACCTTTGCGACGCCGGCATTGATCATGCCCAGCTGCCCGGCGGCGGCCTTGGAGACGTCGATGATGCGGTTCTTGACGAAGGGACCGCGATCGTTGATCCGCACCACCACGGTCTTTCCGTTGCGGGGATTGGTGACTTCGACGCGGGTGCCGAAGCGCAGACGCGGATGGGCGGCGGTCAGCTTGGATGGATCCATGCGTTCGCCGGAGGCTGTCTTCGAGGTCAGCGCATACCAGGAGGCGCGCCCGCAGGAGGGATCGGCAGCGGCTGCCGGGCTTGCGGCACTGACGGCCAGGATGGAAGAGACAATCAGCGCGCTGGCGCAACTGCGGGTTTTGTTGAAGTTCATTCTGCGGTCCTTGGATGAGTGAGACCGCGAGGTGAACGGGAAACAGGGCAGCAAAGAGACCGCCCAAATCACTTGTTGTTGCCGTATGTTGCAGTGCAGCAGGGCGTGACGCGTCAGGCCCCGTCGCGCAGCAGGTCCTCGAGACCCGAGGCATAGTCGGGAAAGCGGAACCGGTAACCCGCCGCCTTGATCCTGGCATTGGCGACGCGCTTGTTCTCGCCGTAGAAGGAACGGGCCATGGGGGAGAGATCGGCGGTCTCGAAATCGGTCTCCGGCGGCGGCTCGACGCCCATGAGCTTCGCGGCGAATTCGATGACATCCTGCGGCGGAGCGGGCATGTCGTCGGTCACATTGTAGATGCCGCCAAGGCGGGCGCGCGCGAGAAGTGCGGTGGCGCCGCCGATGTCGGCGACATGGATGCGGTTGAACACCTGGCCGGGCTTGATCAGCCGCCGCGCCCTGCCCTGCTGAATCGTCCGGATCGCGTTGCGGCCGGGACCGTAGATGCCCGACAGCCTCAGAACAGCGAGCGGCACGCCCGCCTGCCCGGCGAGGGCAGCCCAGCCTTCTTCCGCCGCCAGCCGCGCCACCGAACGCTCCGACACCGGCCGGCAGACCGTGTCCTCATCGACCCATTCGCCGCCATGATCGCCATAGACGCCGACGGTGGAGAGGTAGCCGATCCATTCGAGCTTCGGCATGACGGTGCCGAGCCCGCCGGCAAAGGCGTCGAGCAGCGGATCGCCGCCCGAATCGGGCGCGATCGACATCACCAGATGGGTGGTGCGCGACAGGGCGTCGCCGAGATCGGCCGACGGCTGTCCGCCCTCATAGACGAAGGGGACGAGGCCTGCTGCGCGCAACTGGTCGAACCGGGCCGGCCCGCGCGTCGTGCCGCCGGCGAAACCGCATTCGCCGGCAAGTTCCCGGGCGATGGCGAGACCGGAAAAGCCCGCGCCGAAAATCATCATGTTCATCTCTATGTCCATTCCCGCTTCAATCCACTCTGCCTGGCGTTGCGGCTCAGTCACCCGACGGCGACAGAGCCATGCGCCATTCCTCGCGCACATCTTCATCGGCTTCGCCCGAAGCACGCGCCGCGAGCCTTCCCATATAGTCCGGTCCGGTCAGGTTCGACAGGGCCCAGATCGCGGCGCCGCGCACCAGCGGCGAGGCATCCGACAGAAGCCCTTCGCACGGAGCGACCAGCGCAGGGTCGCCGCTGTTCCCCGCGGCAATCAGCACATTGCGCAGGAACCGGTCGCGGCCGATGCGCTTGACAGGGGAGCCTGTGAAGAATGCCCGGAACGCCGCGTCATCGAAGGCCAGGAACCCTGCCAGCGGCGGCGAGATGAGATCGTCGCGGGCGATCAGCTTCGCCTCACTGGCCACCACCGCATATTTGTTCCACGGACAGGCCGCCAGGCAATCGTCGCAGCCGTAGATGCGGTTGCCCATGGCGCGGCGGAACTCGCGCGGCACCGGGCCCTTGTTCTCGATGGTCAGATAGGAAATGCAGCGCCGCGCGTCGATCTGGTAGGGCGCGGGGAAGGCGTCCGTCGGGCAGATGTCGAGGCAGGCCCGGCAGGAGCCGCAGTGATCGGTCTCGGCCGTATCAGGTGCAAGCTCGATTGTCGTGAAGATCGAACCCAGGAACAGCCAGGAGCCATGACTGCGGCTGACAAGATTGGTGTGCTTGCCGATCCAGCCCAGCCCCGCCGCCTCAGCCAGCGGCTTTTCCATCACCGGCGCGGTGTCGACGAAGACCTTGACGTCGCCGCCGGCGCGCGCGGCGAACCTGCCCGCCAATTGCTTCAGCCTGCCCTTGATGATGTCGTGGTAGTCGCGGTTCCTGGCATAGACCGAGACCGAGGCGTTGGACCTGCGCGCAAGATTGGCGAGCGGATCGAGGTCGGGTCCGTAGTTCATCGCCAGCATGATCACCGAGCGGACCTCGGGCCAGAGTGTGAGGGGACTGGCGCGACGATCGATCGTGTCGGCGAGCCAGTCCATCGAGCCGTGGCGCCCGAGCGCAACGAAGTGTTCAAGCCGTTGATGCAGGTCGGGACTGGCGTCGGGCCCGGCGACAGCGAGATCGCAAAAGCCGAGCGCCAGGGCCTCGGCCTTGAGAAACGCCTTGAGGCGACCGGCCCGGGCGTCGGTGATGGCCTCCGCCGGGTCGGGGTCCGACCGGCTCATGGCTCAGAAATCAAGATCGGCATAATGGGCGACCGGCGCCATGTTGCGGATCCGGTCGGCCAGAAGCGGCCTGAAGGAAGGGCGGGACTTGACGCGCTGGTACCAGTCCTTCGCCTGGGGATAGTCGGTCCAGTCGATCTCGCCCAGATAGTCCATCACCGACAGCGCGGACGCGGCGGCAAGGTCGGCGTAGCTCAGGCGGTCGCCGGCAAGCCAGGTGCGCGATCCGGCGAGCCAAGACAGATATTTCATGTGCTGGCGGATATTGGCCCGGCCGGTGCGCAGCATTTTCGGGTCCGGCGAGCCGTTTCCATTGCTGGACGGCAGATGCAGCTTGATGATTCGCTCGCGAATCAGCGGGCGGACAACGTCCTGCTCGAACTTGATCAGGAACCATTCGACCAGGCGCCTTATCTCAGCGCGCCGGAACGGGTCCTCGGCGAGCAGCCGGCGATCGCGCTTGAACACGCCAAAGGATTCGTCCAGCCATTCGGCGATGACATGCGGGCCGCAGAGCGCATGCCCGTTGTCGGTCACCAGCACGGGGAGGGTTCCCGCAGGGTTGATCTTGAGGAATTCGGGCCGCATTTCCCAGGGCAGTTCCTCGGAGAGCTCGACGTTGAAATCCACCTCGTTGAAACACACCCGGGCAAAGCGGGAGGCGGCGGAAATCGTGTGATGATAGAGAATGGGCATCGTGCTGCTGAACGTGTTTGCGTTGGCGCCGGTGCGCGGGGCTGGTCAGTTTCCGGAAAAAAGAGCTATAGGGACTGGCCCACCGCAAGACAAGCGAATCACTCAAACGATCCTGATGCATCCTTGCGGCGAGACGTGGCGCTTCAGCCGCGGACAGCGGAAATCAGTCGGAACGGGGATGTCTCCAGCATGAATGAAACCACACTTGTCGGGGCTCTGCTGGGTCTCATCGAAGGCCTGACCGAGTTCATTCCGGTTTCGTCCACCGCCCATCTCCTGCTCGCCGGCCACTTCCTC
The DNA here is from genome assembly GCF_030682515.1 of Hoeflea sp. Taxonomy (GTDB): domain Bacteria; phylum Pseudomonadota; class Alphaproteobacteria; order Rhizobiales; family Rhizobiaceae; genus Hoeflea. Next base: position 8,412 of record NZ_JAUXOD010000113.1, read on the forward strand.
GGGTTCAAATCTCCAGGCAACAGCTTCGAGGTGCTGATCCAGCTGGGCGCGATTCTGGCCATCCTGACGGTCTATTTTGCCCGGCTCTGGAAGCTGGTGATGGATCTTCCCTCAAGCCCCCAGGCGCGGCGCTTCGTGGCCGCCATCGTGCTGGCCTTCCTGCCAGCGGCGATCATCGGCTCGCTGGCGCATGGCTTCATCAAGACGGTGCTGTTCGAATCGCCGGCGCTGATCTGCTGGGTGCTGATCGGCGGCGGCATTATCCTTCTCCTGATCGACCGGATGAAACTGTCGCCGAAATACACCAATGTGATGGATTATCCGCCGTCGCTGGCCTTCAAGGTCGGGCTCTTCCAGTGCCTGGCGATGGTTCCCGGCACGTCGCGTTCGGGCGCCACCATCGTCGGCGCGCTGCTGATGGGGACCGACAAGCGATCGGCGGCGGAATTCTCGTTCTTCCTGGCCATGCCGACCATGGCGGGCGCCTTCGCGCTCGATCTCTACAAGAACTACGACAAGCTGGCCCAGGACGACATCGTCACCATCGTCGTGGGCTTCATCATGGCGTTCATCGCCGGCGTCATCGTGGTGCGCAGCCTGCTCGACTTTGTCTCAAAGCACGGTTTCGCCCCGTTTGCCTGGTGGCGCATCAGCGTGGGCACTGCCGGGCTCATCGGCCTGTGGCTGATGAACTAACCATGTTGCGCTCAACCGTATTCATTTGAGCGATAACGTACATGCATTGAATCAAAGCCTTACAGCGCCGTGCGTGACCCTCGACGCACAAAGGGCGCTCGACCACTTGATTCCAGAGCCAAGATTATTCGGAGATTTCCTGAAGGGCACATGGATCGACGCCATAGGCCGGCGTGCAGCCCTTGGACGAATGAGCGACGCTGCGAGGCGCGAAAGCGGACGCGGCCAGAATCACCACAATTGCAAAAGCGAATGCGGATACGACTGTTTTACCCATGATTGATCTTCATCCCGACTTGTTTTCCGCTGAGCACCCCGGTCGACCGAAGCAGGCGGCAGTTTGTTATTGAAGGCATGCGTTACGATGCGGCGCATCGCGGAAGTCTGTCATGCACACAAGGACGAAGACCGGTCTCCGCCAGAAGCAGGGGGCGATTTACGCGGCTCGCCCGGTTCGTTCAAGTCCGATCGGCGCGCAGTCTCCACTAAAGCCCAAGATTCTTAAATCATTGCTAACCATGCGCCATTCCTGCAACACCACGGCGGACCAGGTCGAGCGCCAGGACCGTCAGACAGATCTTGAAAAGCAGCTGGAACCGGCGTTCGGGCGTCCTGCGCAGGATGTTGGCGCCGACCCAGGTGCCCATGAGCCCGGTCACGATCATCGCCGCGATCAGCGGCAGCCAGGGGGCGAAGGCGAACCCGGCAAGCGCGAAGGCCAGCGTCTTGACCAGATGCTGCAGGCTCATCACCGCCGACATGGTGGCCTGAAAGCGCAGCCGGTCGGGAAATGTCTTGGACAGGACCACCGCGTTGAACGGGCCGGTGGCGCCGAAGAGCATGGTGAGGAAGGTGGTGACGGCGCCGGTGAGGGCGAAGCCCGGAAGCCGGATCGCCGCGAGCCGGGGCAGCGGCATCCAGGTCAGCACCAGGATGAAGGCCCCGAGCGCCGCCCTGAGCACCGGCTCGGCGAGCGCGCCCACTGCGATGCCGCCGGCCCAGGCTCCGGGAATGGCCCCGACCAGGAAGGCCGCAAGGCAGGTCCAGGCGACATGATCGCGCAAGATCGCCGCCCGGCCGACATTGGAGCCCAGCTGCACCACGCCGTGGACCGGTATGATGGACGCCACGGGAACCAGATATCCCATTAGGGCCAACAGGGCGACGCCGCCGCCGATGCCGACGGAGACCGTCAGCGCAGAGGTGAAGAAACTGACGATGGTTAGAACCAGGGCCGCCCAGGGGTCAAGTCCCGGTGGCAGAAGGACGGGGATCAGCCCGGCGACATCAGCGCTCAGGCTTCGCTCCCCGTGCCGCTGTACTGGCCATGCGCCCGGTAGCGGGTGAGATAGCTCGGCAGGATCGCCTCAACCGTGGTGGGCGCGATGCCCATGCCTTGAAGCGTCCGGTTCTGGCTTGCCGCTTCAGGGGAGACGACATTGTCGCTTTTAAGCAGGACCACCTGATCGTCGGTCAGGGGCGGGTCAATGAAGGGAATGAAGGTGGAGATCTTGCCCATCAGCGACGCCAGGCTCCATGGCAGCGGCACCAGCATGCGCTTGCGCTGGGTGATCTTGAGGATCTCCTCGAGACACTCCCGGAAGCTCATCACCCGCGGGCCGCCCAGTTCATAGGTCACGCCGCCCTGAAGTTTGCCGTCGACGCTCAGGGCCACCGCTTCGGCCACATCGCCGACAAAGACCGGCTGGAACTTCGTCACGCCGCCGCCAATCAGCGGCAAGGCCGGGGCAAAGCGCGCCATTTCGGCGAATTTGTTGAAGAACCCGTCTTCGGGTCCAAAAATGATCGACGGGCGCAGGATAACCGCGTCGGGAAGGATGGTAAGGATCGAGGCCTCGGCGCGCGCCTTGGAGCGGGCATAGACCGAAGCCGACCCGGCGTCGGCGCCGATGGCGGAGACATGCGTGAGACCGGCGCCGGCCGCGCGGGCAGCTTCGGCCACGGCGCGGGCGCCGAAATCCTGCACCGAATCAAAGGTATTGCGGCCCGATTCAAACAGGATGCCCACGCAGTTGATGACATGATCGGCGCCCCGGACCGCCCGATCGACGGACTCGCGGTTCCTGAGATTGGCCTGGACGGCGACGATCTGGCCGACCCCGCCGAGCGGCTGAAGGTGGCCTGCGAGATCGGGCCGGCGCACCGCCACCCTGACGCTGTAGCCGCGGCGGGCGAGCGCGCGGACGACGTGGCGGCCAACGAAGCCGGACCCGCCGAACACCGTCACGAGCTTGGGTTGGTTGAGCGTTGTCATCTGGGCACTCCCTCGCAGGGTCAATAAGCGGGCTGCTGCTTGTGGAGCACCCGGATTGGGTCAAAGTCAACCAAGCTCTTAGTCAAAAACAGCCCCGGCGTGAAGAGCCAGGACCTGCGCCATAAGGACCATTTGGCGGCTCACGCCTCATGGCCTTTGACAATGAGCAGTTCGCCATCGGAAAACTGCCGGCGGATGGCCCTGGCCCTCTGATAGGTCTCGGAATGATAACAGGCGAGCGCCGCCTCGTAGCTCGGAAACTCGATGACGACATTGCGGGACCGCGACTGGCCCTCGACCGGCTCGAACGCGCCGCCACGCACCAGAAACGTGGCGCCGAATTCCCTGTAGGCGGGCGTCGCGGTCTCGACATAGGCCTTGTAGGCCTCCGGGTCATGCACATCGATGCGCCCAATCCAGTATCCCTTTGCCATGATTTTCTCCTTCAGAGGTGGATCAGCCGCGGGCCATTTCCAGCCGGATCGCGCGGGCGGCGGCGGCGGGGTCAGTGGCGGCCGAGATCGGACGGCCAACGACGAGATGCGACGCGCCGGCTGTGAGCGCTGCTGCGGGCGTCATGACGCGTTTCTGGTCGCCGTGGTCAGCGGCGGCGGGCCTTATGCCCGGGGTGACGATGGCCATGGCCGATCCGACGATGGCGCGTACGGCCCCCGCCTCATGGGCGGAGCAGACAATGCCGCCCATTCCGGCGTCGCGGGCCTGGGCGGCGCGGCGCCTGACCAGTTCATCGGGGGTCATGGCATAGCCCGCTTCGGTGAGATCATCCGCGTCCATCGAGGTCAGCACCGTGACGCCCAACAGGCACAGGTCGCTGCCCCGGGCGGCGTCGACCGCCGCGCGCATGGCCTTGGGGTAGGCATGCAGGGTGAGCATGTCGACGCCCAGGCGCACCACATTCTCCACCCCCCTGGCGACGGTGTTGTCGATATCGAGAAGCTTCATGTCGAGGAAGACCTTGCGGCCGGACGCCTTGAGATCGCGGGCGAGTTCGAGGCCGCCGGCGAAGGCCAACTGGTAGCCGATCTTGAAGAACACCGCCTCGTCGCCGATCCGCGCCACCAGGGCCTGGGCTTCAGCGATCGTCGGGACATCGAGCGCCACGATCAGGCGTGGGTCAGATGCATCCGCGGCCGGCACACTCAGATCAAGCGCAGCAGGGGTCATCATGCATTCCCTCCGTGTTTCCCGCTCCTCGCATGAAGAGGCTTGGATCGCAAGAGGGAAGAAACACTTGGGTCAGCGGCTGTTCATCAGGGTGCAATGGGTGAGCAGGGACGTGCAGGCAGCCGACAGCATGGCCCGGGTGCGCTCGTCCTTGAGTTGCCCGTCCTCATCAAAGGCATCGGCAGCCCCGCCCACCGAGCATTGCTCGCTGATCACCTGGGTTCCGACATTCATCAGCACCGAGCGGACATGGTAGAGCCCGCGAATGCCGGCAAACTTGCCGTTGGAGGCCGAACCCAGCGCCACATAGCGGCCGCGCCACGGCTTGAACGGCCGCTCGCCATCACTCGAGATCAGGCTGACCCAATCGATCATGTTCTTGAGAAGCGGCGGGATCGACGAATTGTATTCGGGACAGCAGAGGAACACGCCGTCATGGGCGGCAATCAGCCGTCCCAGTTTCATGGCGCTGTCGGGGATGCCGGAGCGGGCCTTCAAATCCTCGTCGACGATCGGCAGCGGATAATCGATGAGCGAGATGCGGGTGACATCGGCGCCCTGCCGCGCAAGTTCCACGGAGGCCGCGGCGGCCAGGGAGGCATTGAACGAACCGCTGCGGTTGGAGCCGGGCAGGACGAGGATTTTCGGGATCATGGGCGGCTCCGCTCAGCGTCGGTCAGTGTTGCGAGGACCCTTCGGGGCCGCCTCTGCATATAGGGTCGTGCCGACCGGCGTAAACACCGCAATCGGCGCGACCGCGGCCGCGCCCGGCATGAGTGTCCCGCTAAAGCGGCCTGCTGTAGATCCACAACCGCGCCGGCGGCACGTTGCGCATGACGAAATCATGATGCGCCGCGCTGAAATTCGCACCGCGCGTGGCCACCGGCGATGCCGGTCCATAGGAAAACTGCACCACGGGACGTCCCGGCGGCAAGAGGTCGAGAAGGCTCTCGATCAGGGCGACCCGGCGGGCCATGGGAAAGTTGAGCAGGGGAATGCCGGAGATGACGCTGTCGAACAGGCCGATGTTCATTCCGGCGAGGGTCGCATCGAGATCGAACGCATCGCCGCGAACAAACCGGACCCCGGGAAAATCGAGCAGCAGCCGGCTGTAGAATTCGGGGGAATGCTCGATCGACACCAGATTGGCTGGCAGCACGCCCCGCGCCAGGATCGCCCTGGTGATCACGCCGGTGCCGGGGCCAAGTTCCAGCACCGGAAGCCCGGATGCCGGATCGATCACCGCCGCCATGGAGCGGGCCGTGACCGCCGAGGTCGGCATGATCGCGCCCACCGATTTGGGCCCATCCATCCAGCCCTTGAAAAAGCGGATCTCGTCATCGAAACGCCGTGCGATCCGCGCGGAAAAACTCATGTCCCACATCCTGTCTCTTCGGAAGCAACGCCCCAAGCGGCACGCCGGCTACACGATCTGGATGAAACACGGTTTCTCTTGGGCGACGCCAGTCCGGGCCGCAAGATCAGTCAGTCAAGGTATCAAAAAAGCCCTTCATCCGCGAGAAGAAGCCCGCTGATTCAGGGCTGGTCTCCTTGGACGACAATTCCTGGAACTCCATCAGCAATTCGCGTTGCCGCTTGGACAGTTTCTGCGGCGTCTCGATCGAGATGCGGACATAGAGATCGCCGAACTGGTTGGAGCGCAGCACCGGCATGCCCTTGCCGCGCAGCCTCAGCTCCTTGCCGGGCTGGGTGCCTTCCGGCACCGACACGCGCGAGCGGGCGCCATCCATGGTGGTGATGTCGAACTTGCCGCCGAGCGCCGCCGACGTCATCGAGATCGGCACGGTGCAGAAGAGATCCGCGCCTTCGCGCTGGAACACCGGATGCGGGCGCACGGACAGGAAAATGTAGAGATCGCCAGCCGGACCGCCGCGCATGCCGGCTTCGCCCTCGCCGGAAAGCCTGATGCGGGTGCCGTCCTCGATCCCGGCCGGGATGTTGACCGACAGCGAACGCTCCTCGGTGACACGGCCCTGGCCGCCGCACTTGGTGCAGGGATCGGCGATCATCTGGCCGCGGCCATGGCAGGTCGGACAGGTGCGTTCGACCGAGAAGAAGCCCTGCGAGGCCCTCACGCGGCCGGCTCCGCCGCAGGTGGAACAGGTGGTGGGCTGCGTGCCGGGCTTGGCGCCCGAGCCGGTGCAGACATCGCAGGTGATCGAGGTCGGAACCCTGATCTGCGCGGTCTTGCCGGAATAGGCTTCCTCGAGCGAGATTTCCATGTTGTAGCGCAGATCGGCGCCGCGCTCGCGACCGCCGGACGAACGGCGCCCGCCGCGGCCGCCCATCATCTCGCCGAAAATGTCCTCGAAGATGTCGGAGAAGCCGCCGCCACCGAAGCCGCCGCCCATTCCGCCGGGGCCGCCCTGCTCGAAGGCGGCGTGGCCGAAGCGGTCATAGGCCGCGCGCTTCTGGGGATCCTTCAAGGTCTCGTAGGCCTCGTTGAGTTCCTTGAACTTGTGCTCGGCTGCGGCATCGCCTGGATTCTTGTCCGGGTGGTACTTCATGGCGAGTTTGCGGAAGGCGCTTTTCAGCTCCTTCTCATCCGCGCCGCGCGCCACACCAAGCGTTGCATAGAAGTCTGGCTTGGCCATTGTATCCGTCAATCTCTCTTCCGGGAGCGTCCATCGTCATGCCGCTGGCCCTATGGACGCACAAGAACTCACCTGTGCCCGCCTCAACGCCTGAGCCGGTTCCGCGCCTGAACGCGTATCTGCGTCATGTAGTCACTCGCCGGGAAAAATTCTAGCCCCCCATGGGGCCGACAATGCGCGGCTGTCCGGGCTCAGACCTTCGAGCGCAACCGCCCGCGGGCCTGGACAAGGGCGGTGAGGCTTGTTTCGATCCACTTGCCGGCCGGCAGCTCGAAGCGGCGCGCCGACACCAGCGCCACGACGATTGTGACGAGCACCGGAAACGGCATGAAGAGCCAGAAGGCTGCGGGATCATCGACGCCGATGACGCGCTTCCACAGCAGCGAGTAGGCGAAAAGCTCGATCACCGGATGCCAGAGATAGACACCGAACGAGACCGTGGCGACCGGCATGATCGGCTCGAGCCAGGCGGTTTCATCCTTTCCGCTGCGGTCGGCCAGGGCCGCCAGCACAATCGCCACGCCAAACAGCGCCAGGGTGAGAAAGATACTGGCATCGGAGAACATGGCGACGAAGACGATGCCGAGCATCCCCCAGGCCAGCCACTGGCAGCGCGGCGGCACCTTGAGCTGGCGGGTGACGACACACAGGAAGGCGCCGAAACTGAAGTCCTCCGCCACGCGGTAGGCGGCCCAGAGCTTGGTGTTGAACCACTGGTCGTATTTGTCGGTCGCGCCGTGATCGGCGACCTCGAGCGCCAGGATGATGACGCCCACCAGCAGCGCCAGTCCCAGGGCCCGGCCGCGGGCGAAGGCAAACAGCACGACCGGAAAGAGCAGATAGGCAAACCATTCCGCCGACAGCGACCAGGAGACGTAATTGAAGGTCAGCTCGGAATCCACGCCCCAGGCCTGGATCAGCAACAGGTTGGCGGGCAGCGCGGAAAGATCATAGCGTGTCTCCGCGCCTTCGGAGTGCAGAAGGCCAGCATGGACAGCCACGGCGAAGGCCACGAAGAACGAGAGCGTGATCAGGTGCAACGGGTAGAGACGGGACAGGCGCTTGATCAGAAAACGGATGTAGTTTTCACCCGTGTTCTCCATCCGGCCGTAGTGTTCGAAAATCAGAAAGCCGGACATGATGAAGAACATGTCGAGCAGCGGCAGCATGTGTTCGAACCATTCCACCACCGGCCCGGGGTTGGGAGCGGAGTGCGCAAAATGGTAGGCCATCACCAGCATCGCGGCAAGAAGTCTCCACACCCCGAACAAACGGTAGGTCTGCCTCACGGGCTGCTCCGACTTCATTTCTAGAGCGGCGTGCATTCAAGTGTGTCCATAACCTGCTGCGATGAAGTAGTTTCTGCATTCGGTTGGTGAATAGAGATCACAGATATCGCCGATTGCCTGCCAGAGGCCATCGATGGTCCTGATGGCCTTGGCCCGCAGAT
>NZ_JAUXOD010000064.1 GCF_030682515.1 Hoeflea sp.
CGTCGCGTCGGCAATGATCTGGCGGGCAAAGGGGAAGAGAATGCGCGGGCATTCGATGAACAGCAGTGGCAGCATGTGCTCCTGCGGGAAATTGGCGACGCGGAAGACGCCGCCATAGACCAGTTCGACATTGAAGACGACCGCATCACCGGCCTTGGCTTCGGCGCTCATGGTCAGCAGAACATCGAATTCCGTTTCGCTGATCGGATTGGCGTTGACATTGACGTTGATGTTGATGTTCGGCGCCTTTTCGCGCGGGCCGAGCGATTTGGGCGCACCCGGATTCTCGAAAGACAGATCCTTGATGTATTGCGCCAGGACATTCAACGTCGCCGCTCCGCCATTGCCCTTGGAATCCGTCGCTGCCGCGTCGCCGTTGTCGGTTGTCGTCTTTGCCATGAGGCTCTTCCCTGTTTTTCATCCGCCTGAGCGGTCGTCCGGAAAATTGTCCGGGCATGGGCTAGCATTTCGTCGCCCGGCTTACAACCCGTTTGCACGGCCTCCGCCTTGCGCGCCGGGCTCCTTGTCGGGTTTTGACAGCCTGTCGCGGTCGTCCGACCAGGGTGAGGATGCGTCGGTGTGACGCCGGAATTCATCCTGATCGAGATCGACCACGCCGTCGGGGCCCATCCCGCCGTCTGCAGCCATGCCCGAAGCCCGCGTCCCGGCCTCGAAGCCCGAGGCCATCGTCGTGACCACGATCCGGTCCTTGACGCTGCGCCAGAGGAAGTCCCGGACGGCTGGCACGAACAGCAGGAAGCCGAGCGTATCGGTGACGAAGCCGGGGGTGAGCAGCAGCACCCCGGCGATCAGGATCATCACCCCGTGCACGAGATCGCGGCCCGGAATCCGATTCGCCCGCATTTCCTGATTGATCCGGTTGAACAGGCCGATCCCCTGCCACCTCAACAAAAGAGTTCCGATGATGGCGGTGAGAAGCACCATGCCCAGTGTCGCCCAGACGCCAATCTGCCCGCCGATCACCACGAACACCGCGATTTCGGCCATCGGGACGATGAGCAGGAGAAACGGAATCAGGGAAAATCGCATGGTAAGGTGTCCGCAACCGGGCCTGCCCGTGTATACAGGCTGTGTGAAATAGAATGATGCGACCATTTGAATGATCGGCTCTTGGGGATTATATGCATCCTGAGCAATGATGAAACTGAAAGAAGGCGGGAATGGGTTCCTTTGATTTTGTGACGTTCTTCTTTTTTGTGGCGGCGGTGATCATATTCATCCAGCTGCGGTCGGTGCTTGGCAAGCGGACCGGGAGCGAGCGCCCGCCACGCGAGTTGGCACGCCGCGACCAGTCGCCTGCCGCAGAAGGGATTGACGATCCGAAAGTCGTCACGCTGCCGCGCCGGGGCCGAGAATCAGCCGACCCTGACCTGTTTGCAGCAGTTGATGCCTATGCCGACCCGGGCAGCGACCTCAACAAGGGACTCCGCGACGTCGTCACCGCCGATCCGTCCTTCAATCCCAAGGAATTTGTCGCCGGCGCCACCACCGCCTACGAGATGATCGTGTCGGCCTTTGCCGAAGGCGATCGCAAGACCTTGAAGGGGCTCTTGTCCCGCGACGTCTTTGACGGTTTTGTCTCGGCCATCGATGAGCGGGAGAAGCGCGGCGAAACCGTTCGCTCCAACTTTGTCGGCATTGAAAAGGCGGGCATCATCCAGGCCGAAATGAAGGGCGCGGAAGCCAACATCACGCTCAGGATCGTCAGCCAGTTGATCTCCGCCACCCTCGACAAGGACGGCGAGGTCATCGAGGGCGATCTGGTCGAGGTTACCGACGTCAATGATGTCTGGACCTTTGCCCGCGACACCCGCTCGCGCGATCCGAACTGGCGCCTGATCGCGACGGAAGCCGATCAGTAATGGACCTGACGCTCAGCCGGGAGGAGTTCTCCACGCTTCCCGGCTGGGCGGATGATAAGCTGGCGCCGGCATTCGCCGCGTTCCGCCGTTCCGCCGGACACGCCCTCCACACCGCCCCCTACCGGACCGGATCGCTTGGCCTGGAGCATGATGAAATTGCGCCAGCCTATGCGGCGGCCTGGGCGGAATCCGGCTCAGTGTCGGATCGCAGGGCCCGCGACTTCTTCGAGACCTGGTTCCGGCCGGTGGAAGTCTCTCCCGATACCGGGCGGGGATTGGTGACCGGCTATTACGAGCCGGAGGTCGATGTCAGCGACAGGCCGGACGCCCGCTACCGGTTTCCCTTCCTGCGCCAGCCGGAGAACCTGATCAAGGTTCCCGATTCCGACAGTCCTCCCCCCGGCATCCCGGCCGGCTTCGCCTTCATGCTGAGCGCTCAGGACGCCGTAACGCCCTGCCCCGACCGGCAGGCGATTGAATCCGGCGCCTTCGCGGGCCAGGGACTCGAAATCGCCTGGGCCGCATCCAGGGCGGATGTGTTCTTCGCCCATGTCCAGGGCTGCGCGCGGCTCTGTTTTGCCGATGGAAGCGTCAAACGGGTCACCTATGCCGCCAAGAGCGGCCACCCTTTCACCGGAATCGGCCGCTTGCTGGTCGAGCGCGGCGAGATCAGTGCCGAGACCGTGTCCATGGCGGCCATCCGCGACTGGCTTGCCGTCGACGCCGACCGGGCCGAGCGGCTGATGTGGGAGAACCGGTCCTACATTTTCTTCCGGGAAGCCAATGTCGAGGATGAGCGCCTGGGTCCGGTGGCCGCCGCCAAGGTTCCGCTCGAGCCCGGACGCTCTCTCGCTGTCGATCGCCGTATCCACAGCTTCGGCACGCCGGTCTTTGTTATGGCAGAGGGACTTGTGGATTTTGATGCGTCGCGGCCGTTTCAGCGGCTGATGATCGCCCAGGACACCGGCACGGCGATCGTCGGACCGGTCCGCGGCGATCTGTTCGCAGGGTCGGGACCCGCGGCCGGCGACAAGGCCGGATCGATCAAGGCCGCAGCCCGGTTCGTCATCCTGGCTCCGGCCGGATCCCTGATCGCAAGGCGGGCCGGCCATGAGCGATGACAAGTCCAGACTGAGCCATGAGGACCGGATCATCTGGGCGCGCGTCGCCCGCACGATCGACGCCTTTCCCGGCAAGCAGGTCGAGGAAGATGACTGGTTCGCCGTCGAGTCCGCTCCCGAACCGCCGCCTCCGCCTGAAACCAAGGCCAAGCGGCCGCAGTCTATCCTGGCTCTCAACCAGCCCTCCAGGCCCCGGCCGCATCCGATCGAAAAGCCGGTCATCCGCAAGCTGGCCCGCGGCAGGCTGCCGATCGACGGCCGCATCGACCTCCATGGCCTCACCCAGAGCGAGGCCCACAACCTGTTGTTCGGCTTCCTCGCCCGCGCCCATGAACGCGGGCTCAGGCATGTTCTGGTCATCACTGGCAAGGGCGCATCGAGGGGCAGTGAAGGCGTGCTCAAGCGGATTGTTCCGGACTGGCTCGGCAAGCCCGAATTCCGCTTCCTGATTTCAGGCTATGAGGACGCCGCGCGCAGCCATGGTGGCGACGGCGCGCTCTACATTCGCCTGCGCAGGGAAAGGGGCAACCCGAGATGACGCCGTTCGGGGAGGCTGTCCGCCGCCTGCGCGCCGAACGCGGCGTCACCCAGCGCCAGATGGCGAGCGCGCTCGGCGTCTCGCCCGCCTATTTGTCCGCGCTCGAGCACGGCAACCGCTCCGAGCCCAGCTGGGAGTTCATCCAGCGTGTGATCGGCTATTTCAACATCATCTGGGACGAGGCCGAGGAATTGCAGATGCTGGGCGGTCTGTCCCGGCCGAAGGTGACCATAGATACGTCCGGTCTGTCGCCGAAAGCGACGGAAATTGCCAACAGGCTGGCCCTGGCGATCGGTCACCTCGACGGGGCGGCGCTTGAGCAGATCGGAGCGCTGATTGAAGCCTCCGCCACGCGGATGGACCCGTCTGCCTCCGACCGGATGGCGCGCCGGCGCAGGAAAAACCCCTCCCGGCGGCTCTGAGTGTCAGGCAGCTTGGCGGGGATGCCGATCAGCGATCGATGATGGCGCGCAGTTCGTCTTCATGGGTGTTGACCAGCCAGCCATAGTAATTTTCGCTTGGATATTTCGGCTTCAGGCCCTGGCTCTTGCGTTTCCGGTTTTCTTCAGCCAGCGCTTGCGCCCGGCGCTCCGGATTTCCGATATTGTACAGGGTGGATGTCAGGCCGGGATTGCCGGAAATGTCGAAGCCGGCAATCTCGCGGTAATTCTCGATGGAATCGACGATTGTCGCGGCCATGTAGGCGAGCGTCGAATCCGGATCCATGATGGCCTTGTAGACTTCGGCCGCATTGCCGGGATTGAGCTTTCTCAGTCTGGAAACCTTGGAAACCCGGTCGGTGTGGGTGAGCGCGGTCAACGGGTTGAGCTGGCCCAGACCAAAGGACTGTCCCGCAAAGAACGGCTGGAAGAACACCGCGCCGAACCGGTCATCCGGATAGGATCTGTCCGCCACTTTCCTGCCGCGGAACTTCTTTTCCCAGACCGCTTCGCGGCAGGTCCAGAGCCTGGCCGAATCGGACTCCGCATCGCAGTCGTCAAATTCGGGCCGCTTGATGAAATCGACGACGGACTCGCCCTTGTGCTCGAAGCGGAACCGCTCTCCGGCATAGGAGATCGCCTTGACGTAGTAGGTCTGGAGGTGGTCATAGGCGTCGACATTGTAGGTGTGCTCGCCCACCAGCGCGCCGACAATGTGGATCGGGTCGATGCCATAGAGCTTCGACACCTTGACGATCTTCTGCCTCAGATTTTTGTCATCGGCGATCAGATCGCGAATTCTCTCGTATTTTGCATCGAAGGTGGATTTCGTCGCCTGGGTGCGCCGTTTCGAGGCGGCCGGAATCTCCGGCTGGCTGGCATTGCGGTTGCCCGGCGGCACCATTTCCGCCGAGACGGCCTCAGGCGCCTGCGCCAAGCTCAAGGTGAGCGCGATCAGGATCGCCGTCACGGATCTGAGCTTGCGACTGGGCACGATAAGGGTCCTTTCCAAAAGCATCGCCAGATCCCGGACCCGGCCAGGCGGCGGGCTTCGTCCTGGAGGAGCTACGCAAACCGTGTCATCGCGGACTAGAGGATGAAACGCGAAAGGTCGGTGTTCTGCGCAAGATCGCCAACATGGTCTCGGACATAGTCCGAATCAATTGTGATTGTCGAGCCCGGCTGATCCGGCGCATTGAAAGAAATCTCGTCGAGCACGCGCTCCATCACGGTCTGCAGACGCCGTGCGCCGATGTTCTCGATGCTCGAATTGAGGTGCACGGCAACCTCGGCCAGCGCATCGATGGCATCCTCGGTGAAGGCCAGTGTCAGGTTCTCGGTGGCCATCAGGGCCACGTATTGCTTGATCAGGCTCGCTTCTGTTTCCGTGAGGATGCGGCGGAAGTCATCCTTGCCCAGTGCCCTCAGCTCAACCCGGATCGGCAACCGGCCCTGCAGCTCGGGCAGCAGATCCGACGGCTTGGAGACATGAAAGGCGCCGGAGGCGATAAACAAAATGTGATCCGTTTTGACCGGTCCGTACTTGGTGGCGACCGTCGTGCCCTCGACCAGCGGCAGCAGATCCCGCTGCACGCCCTCGCGGGAGACGCCTGCCCCCATGCCGCCTTCGCGCGACGCGATCTTGTCGATCTCGTCGATGAAGACAATGCCGTCATCCTGGGCGGATTTCAACGCCTCCTGCTGGATCTGCTCCATGTCGAGAAGCTTGTCGGATTCGTCGTTGATCAGCGAGGCGTAGGACTCGCGCACCGTCGTCCTGATCTTCCGGGTCCGGCCGCCCATCGCCTTGCCGAACAGGTCGCCGATATTCAGAACGCCGACATTGGCGCCCGGCATGCCGGGCAGCTCGAACTGCGGCATGCCCGAAGACGTGTCGGCGACCTCGATCTCGATGTCCTTGTCGTCGAGCAGCCCATCGCGCAATTTCTTGCGGAACGAATCGCGCGTGCCGGGAGATGCGGTGTTGCCCACCAGCGCGTCGAGAACCCGCTCTTCCGCATTGAGCCGCGCCTTGGCTTCCACCTCGCCGCGCTTGCGGTCCCTGACCAGCGTGATGCCCACTTCCACCAGGTCCCGGATGATCTGTTCGACGTCGCGGCCGACATAGCCCACCTCGGTGAACTTGGTGGCCTCGACCTTGACGAAGGGCGCACCGGCCAGCCGCGCCAGGCGGCGGGAGATCTCGGTCTTGCCGACGCCGGTCGGTCCGATCATCAGGATGTTCTTGGGCATCACCTCTTCGCGCAGCAGGCCGTCGAGTTGCTGCCGCCGCCAGCGGTTCCTGAGCGCGATCGCGACAGCCCGCTTGGCGTCGTGCTGGCCGATGATGAACCGGTCAAGTTCGCTGACCGTTTCGCGGGGGGAAAAATTGCTCATGTCGGGATCATGCCTTTATCGGGGGAAGCCTGTTCAACAGCGATGTGGGAAGAAGCGGGCGGATTATCAAGCGGCGGATGCGCTGCCATCCCGCGCCGAACAGGATGACGATGGCCCCGACCGCGATCAGAATCAACGCGAAAGGCGGGATCCCGGTCGTGTTGGCCGCGTCGTTGACGAGGTAATAGATCCCAACCGAGCCGAAATAGGCCAGCGTCGGCGCCAGCAGCGACCGCCGGTCGATGGCCAGCGCCACCAGCACGAACATCGCCATCATCAGGCCAAGCAGGATGCCGGCGGTCATCCCCGGCTCTATCTGGCCCGACAGCACCTCCTGGCCGGTTGCCAGGATGAACAGCGGGTGAACAAGCAGCGGCGCGGAGACCACATGCAGCCAGAAGGCGCAGTCCGACCACACCGTCTGCCGTTCGCGGTCGCGCAGATCGAGCATCACGGCGACAGCGAAGACGATCAGGCCGCAGACCAGGGGCACCGCCAGCGCATTTGAAATCACCTCGGCCAGCTGATCGGGCGCGGGCGCCGCCATCGCGCCGCTGGTCATGCGGTCATGATAGACGAGCACCGCGCCCAGGAACGCCAGGCCGGTTGCGGCGACGGCGATGACCGCGGCCAGGACCGGGACCTTGAAGCGGACAAAGTAGAGGATCGCCGCGGCGATCATGCCGCCGCCGAGGATCAGCCCGATCGGCCAGGCATCGGCCCGCAGTGCCAGCACGGAAAACGCGTTGAGCGTGTCGGGCAGAGTGAACCGCGAGCCGATGAAGTCGACGAGCATCGACAGGGCGGCGGCGCTGAACACCAGGGCGAGCAGGGTGCTCGACAGCCGCATCCGCTTCTGCCGCGTGACAATCTCGGCCACGATCCAGCTTGCCACCGCCAGGATCGGCGCAATGGCGAGGTTATCCCCGGGGAAGACGGCTTGCAGCGCGAACAGGGCGCCGGAAAACAGCAGCACGATGCCGACGGTGACGAAGATGTCGTTGCCGCCGCCCACCAGACGCATCTGGTCATCGACCGAAAGCGAGGGTGCGGCGCGGGAAGCCCCGCGTCCGGACCCGTCGGTCTCGCTGGCCAGCGCCAGCAGCGCATCGCGTTGCTGGGGTCTGAGAATCCCCTGGAGAACCGCGCGCTCGAGCGTTGTTTCGTCGATCATGCGGGTGTCCTGTCGTTGGGTGCTGCATCAGTTGCGGCAAATTTCATGATCAGCGTGGCCTTCGCCCCGTCGCCGCCGGGCTCGGGCGAGACCATGAGCGGCCGGAACCCGGCCTTCTCATAGGCACGGACCGCCCGGCCATTGGCGGCATCGGGATTGATGAGGATGCAGTCGTGGCCTTCTGCGAGGAGCAGGTCGACAAACGCCTTGAGCGCCGCGCTGCCGATGCCCTTGGAAACATCGGCAGCGTCGCCGATCGACAGGTCGACGCCGACGCTCTCGGCCGGCACCTCCCGCAGCCAGGGCGCCTCGGTCAACCACGGCTCGCGCAGGGCGTCAGCGATGATCCAGGACTGGATATAGCCTACGACCCGGCCGTCGAGCAGTATCAGGAACGGCCGGGTCGAATCCCTGCCCTCGACCATGTCGCGGATGTGGGCCAGTTCCGTCTCCCATGCCTTGCCCCACCATTCCTGCCAGTGCGGTGTCTTCAACCAGCCCTCTAGCAGGGAGAAGTCGTCGGGCGTGACCGGCCGGAAACCAAGCCGGGCGGGATCAATCGAGCTCAAGGGTTTCGATCACGATGTTGGAATTGGTGTAGACGCAGATGTCGCCGGCGATTTCCATCGCGCGGCGCGCGATCTCCTCCGCACTCCTGTCCGTGTCCATCAGCGCTCGGGCGGCGGCGTAGGCGTAATTGCCGCCCGAGCCGATGGCCATGGTGCCATGTTCGGGTTCCAGCACATCGCCATTGCCGGTGATCGCCAGCGTCACCGTCTTGTCCGCCACCAGCATCATCGCCTCGAGCCGCCTCAGATAGCGGTCGGTGCGCCAGTCCTTGGCCAGTTCCACGGCGGCGCGGGTCAGCTGGCCCTGATACTGTTCGAGCTTGGCCTCGAGCCGCTCAAGCAGCGTGAAGGCGTCGGCCGTGGCGCCGGCAAACCCGGCAATCACCGAATCGTCCTTGCCGATCCGGCGGACCTTGCGCGCATTGCCCTTCATCACGGTCTGGCCCAGGCTCACCTGTCCGTCGCCCGCCATCACCACCTGATTGCCCTTGCGGACGGTGATGATGGTGGTCGCGTGCATCGCGCCAAAGGGATTGTGCTCGCCCATGGGGCATCCTTTCCTTCAAGCGGCGGCAAGCCGCACTGTCTCGGTGTCAACTCTATGTAAGCCTGCGGGATGCGATTGCAAATCGTCGCTTCTGTCTAACGCCGGCATCAGACCAAAGCCATCTGGATATTTGCCCTGCGGACTGGTAATGACCCCGCGAAAGCCTTGCTTGGAGACCGCTGATGGCCCAGACCGAAACCGCGCGCGCCGCCGCTGTCGCCCGCAAGACCAACGAAACCGACATCTCCGTGTCCCTGTCGGTGGACGGCACGGGGACAGGGTCGATTTCGACGGGAGTCGGGTTCTTCGACCACATGCTCGAGCAACTCTGCCGGCATTCGCTCATCGACCTCGACGTCAAGGCCAAGGGCGATCTGCACATCGACGATCACCACACGGTGGAAGACACCGGCATCGCCATCGGCCAGGCGCTGGCCAAGGCGCTCGGCGACCGCAAGGGCATCACCCGCTACGCCTCCCTGGATCTGGCGATGGACGAGACCCTGACCAGGGCCGCCATCGACATTTCCGGGCGGCCATTCCTGGTCTGGGACGTGGCCTTCACCGCGCCCAAGATCGGGACCTTCGACACCGAGCTGGTGCGCGAATTCTTCCAGGCCCTGGCGCAGCATGGCGGCATCACCCTGCATGTGACAAATATCTACGGCGCCAACAGCCATCACATCGCCGAGACCTGCTTCAAGGCCGTGGCCCGGATCCTGCGCACGGCCTGCGAAGTCGATCCACGGCAGAAGGACCGGATCCCCTCGACCAAGGGATCGCTGGCCTGAACCCGGACTCTTGGCCGAACGGAGATTGTCGTCATGACCACCTATCTTGTCCTGGCCAGCCCCGGTGCGCGCACGCCCGATGAGCGGTCCGTCGTGATCGCCGACCGGTTCGCTTTTCTTGCCTTCATCGCGCCGGTGATCTGGCTGCTGTTCAACCGGCTGTGGCTCGAAGCCATCGCCGCGGCCCTGGTGACGGTTGCGGCGGGGTTGCTCGCGGGAAGCGGCGGTCAGCCGGTGCTTGCCCTTGCCATCGGGCTTGGCCTGCAACTGATCACCGCGCTCGAGGGCCGCAACTGGCGCGTGGCGGCCCTGCAGCGCCGCGGCTGGAGGCTGGTAGACGTGGTCGAAACCGAGGACAAGGACACCGCCTTCGAAATTCATGCAGCCCATGCCCTCAGGCATGCGACCTCGCCCCTGCCCGCGAGCCCCCGGTCATACCGTCTGCCCCTGATGCCGGGCCGTCCGGGCGTCGGCGAAACCGGCTCCATCGGGTTGGTGCCGGTCGAAAGGAATTGAGCCCGATGCAGGTCGTCATCGTTGATTACGGGTCGGGCAATCTTCGCTCCGCCCTCAAGGCGTTCGAGCGCGCCGCCCGCGAATCGGGCGTTTCCGCCACCATTTCGTTGAGCGCCGACGCCGATCACGTCGCGGCCGCCGATCGCGTCGTGCTGCCGGGCGTCGGCGCCTATGCCGATTGCCGCGCCGGCCTCGACGCCATCGACGGCATGAATGAAGCGCTGCGCCACGCGGTCGAGGCCAGGGCGCGTCCGTTCCTGGGCATCTGCGTCGGCATGCAGCTGATGTCGACTCGGGGGCTCGAAAAAACCATGACGCCGGGCTTTGACTGGATCTCCGGCGACGTGGTGGAAATCAGGCCGTCCAATCCGGCTTTGAAGATTCCGCAGATCGGCTGGAACACGCTCGATCTCGCACGTCCGCATCCGCTGTTTGACGGCATCCCGACCGGACCGGACGGGCTGCACGCCTATTTCGTGCATTCCTATCACCTGGCGGCGACCAATCCGTCCGATGTGCTGGCCACGACCGACTATGGCGGGCCGGTGACCGCGGCCGTGGTCCATGAAAACCGGGCGGGCACCCAGTTCCACCCGGAAAAGAGCCAGACCCTGGGTCTCGCCCTGATTTCCAATTTCCTCACATGGAAGCCCTGACATGATCCTGTTTCCCGCCATCGATTTGAAGGACGGCCAGTGTGTCCGGCTCAGGCTGGGCGAAATGGACACAGCCACGGTCTACAATGACGACCCGGCGGCCCAGGCCCGCGCCTTCGAGGAGCAGGGTTTCGAATGGTTGCATGTGGTCGATCTGAACGGTGCATTCGAGGGCCAGTCGGTCAATGGCGCCGCGGTCGAGGCGATCCTCAAGGCGACGAAGAACCCGGTCCAGCTCGGCGGTGGCATCCGCACGCTGGCCCATATCGAGGCCTGGCTGGAGAAGGGTCTGGCCCGCGTCATTCTCGGCACCGTCGCGGTGCGCGATCCGGACCTCGTCAAGGAGGCCTGCAGGCTGTTTCCGGGCCGCGTTGCCGTTGGCATTGACGCCAAGGGCGGCAAGGTCGCCGTCGAAGGCTGGGCCGAGGCCTCCGAACTCGGCGTCATCGAGCTGGCGCAGCGCTTCGAGGGCGCGGGCGTCGCAGCCATCATCTACACCGACATCGACCGCGACGGCGTCCTCACCGGCATCAACTGGGAGGCGACCATCGAACTGGCCGAATCGGTCTCCATTCCGGTGATTGCTTCGGGGGGCCTCGCCTCCATCGCCGATATCGTGCGCATGAAAATGCCCGACGCCGCGCGCCTCGAAGGCGCGATCTCCGGCCGCGCTCTTTATGACGGCCGCATCGACCCGGCCGAGGCGCTCGCGATCCTCAACGGCACGCTTGACGTGGAACCCGCCAAATTCGAGGAAGCTGACCGCTCATGACCCTGAAATCCCGCGTCATCCCCTGCCTCGACGTGAAGGACGGCCCGCGCGCCCCGCAGCGGCTTTGCCGCGAGGACGCGCAAGCCGGAAAGGCGGCCGTCCGATGTTGAAATCCCGTGTCATTCCCTGCCTCGACGTGAAGGACGGACGCGTCGTCAAGGGTGTCAATTTCGTCGATCTGATCGATGCCGGTGATCCGGTCGAGGCCGCCAAGGCCTATGACGCGGCGGGCGCCGACGAATTGTGCTTTCTCGACATCACCGCCTCGTCCGACAATCGCGAGACCATTTACGATGTGGTGGCCCAGACAGCGGAACATTGCTTCATGCCCCTGACCGTCGGCGGCGGCGTCCGCGCCGTGTCCGACATCCGCAAGCTGCTGCTCGCCGGCGCCGACAAGGTCTCGATCAACACGGCTGCGGTCAACAACCCGGATTTCGTCGCCGAAGCCGCCGACAAATTCGGCAACCAGTGCATCGTCGTCTCGGTGGACGCCAAGAAGGTCTCCGGTCCGGGCGAGGAAGACCGATGGGAGATCTTCACCCATGGCGGCCGCACGCCGACCGGCATCGAAGCCATCGGCTTTGCGAGCCGGATGGTTGATCTGGGCGCCGGCGAGATCATGCTGACCTCGATGGACCGGGACGGAACCAAATCCGGCTACGACATCGCGCTCACCCGGGCTGTCGCCGATGCGGTGCGGGTGCCGGTGATTGCCTCGGGCGGCGTCGGCACGCTCGATCATCTGGTCGAAGGCATACGTGATGGTCATGCCACCGCGGTGCTCGCGGCCTCGATTTTCCATTTTGGAACCTATACGATCCATGAAGCCAAGCAATACATGGCCGATGCCGGGCTTGCCATGCGCATGGTCTGACCGGGCCGTCACAGGAATTCTTTGGGAGACTCGCCCGCAATGACCAGCTTCAGCCTCGCAGATCTTGAGCGGATTGTCGCTGACCGCGCCTCCGCCGATCCGGCCCGGTCCTGGACGGCGAAGCTTGTCGCCGCCGGCATGCCGAAGGCCGCCAAGAAGCTCGGCGAGGAAGCCATTGAAACCGTGATTGCCGCGACCTCGCAAGGTCGCGGCGAACTGGTCGGGGAAACCGCGGATCTTCTGTATCATCTCATGGTCGTGCTGAGGATTGCCGGCGTTCCGCTCAGTGAGGTGATGGACGAACTGGAAGGCCGGACCGCGCAATCGGGCCTTGACGAGAAGGCCGGGCGCAAGGCGGAGTGATCATGGACCAGACCGAAAAACAGCCGCGAACGCTTGACCATTTCAGGGGCGACGATTTTTCGCCCTATCGGTTCTTCACGGCCGATCAATGGGCGGCCTTCCGCGCCGATACGCCGCTGACCCTGACCGAGGATGAAGTTCGCCGGCTTCGCTCGCTGAACGACCCGATCGATCTCGACGAGATCCGGCGGATCTATCTGTCGCTGTCGCGGCTCCTGTCCGCCCATGTCGAATCCTCGCAACTGCTGTTCGAACAGCGCAAGCGGTTCCTCAGCCTGTCCAATGTGACCAAGACGCCGTTCATCATCGGCATTGCCGGCTCGGTCGCGGTGGGCAAGTCCACCACGGCCCGTGTCCTGACCGAACTGCTGGCGCGCTGGCCCTCGAGCCCGAAGGTCGACCTGGTCACCACCGACGGCTTCCTCTATCCCAACGAGGTGCTGCGGCGCGAAAACCTGATGGACCGCAAGGGCTTTCCGGAAAGCTACGATGTCGGTGCGGTGCTGCGCTTCCTCTCGGAGATCAAGGCCGGGCAGCACAATGTCCGCGCGCCGTGCTATTCGCATTTGACCTATGACGTGCTGCCGGGCGAATACACCTATATCGACCGGCCCGACATCCTGATCTTCGAGGGGATCAATGTCCTGCAGGTGCGCGACCTGCCCGAGGACGGAAAGATCATTCCCTTCGTGTCCGACTTCTTCGATTTCTCGATCTATATCGACGCCGAGGAATCCGACATCCACAAATGGTATGTCGACCGGTTCATGAACCTGAGGCAGACCGCGTTCCGCAACCCGGACTCCTTCTTCCACCGCTACGCCGCGATCAACGAGGATGCCGCCCGCGCCATCGCCGAGAGCCTGTGGGAAAACATCAACCTCAGGAACCTCAAGCAGAATATCCTGCCCACGCGCCCGCGCGCCGACCTGATCCTGCGCAAGGGCCCGAACCATCTCATCGAGCAGGTGGCGCTGCGCAAGCTGTGATCGGGACCCGGAACGGACACCGGACGCTCAGCCGGTGACCCGCCGGAGTGTCAGGTTGATGCGGCCGCCGTCCTTGAGCAGTGTCGACGTCATGGGGTAGATCCGGTCGACGCCGTGGAAGGCAAGCCGGCTTTCGCCGCCGAGGACGACAATGTCGCCGCTTTCCAGCCGGAAGGATCGGGTGGGCCCGCCGCGTTCCGTTCCGCCGATCCGGAACAGGCAGGCGTCTCCCAGCGAAACCGACAGCACCGGCGCGGAAAAATCCGTCTCGTCGCGGTCCTGGTGCAGGCCCATGCGGGCCTTGTCATCGTAGAAGTTGACGAGACAGGCCTGCGGCGGACGCGTGTCGCCGCTCAGTTCCGCCCAGAGCGTCATCAGTGTTTCGGGAATCGGCGGCCATGGATTGCCGGTGACCGGATGCCGATCCTGGTAGCGGTAGCCGGCCTTGTCGGCGACCCAGCCGAGGTCTCCGCAATTGCTCATCCTCACGCTCAGCGGCTTTCCGCTGCGCGGCATTTCCGGGCGGTAGAGCGGCGCTTGGCTCACCACCGCCCGGATGTCCTCCACCAGCCTCTCCTGCGCGGCCCGGTCGAGATGACCGGGAATGTGGCGCACGCCTTTCGGCAGGACAAGCATCACGGGCTTTCCTGGCAGGCCGCCGTCTCAGGCGGTTTCAAGATCGGGAATGCGCAGGACCTGGCCCGGATAGATCTTGTCGGGGTGCGACAGCATCGGCCGGTTGGCCTCGAAGATCACCGTGTGCTTGGCGCCCTTGCCCTTGCCGTACGCGGCCTCGGCGATCTTCCACAGATTGTCGCCCTTCTTCACCGTATGGAAGCGCGGCTCCTTGGCCGGCGTCGACGCCTTGACCAGCTCCGTCATGTCGGTGGCGCCGAGCGAAAGCCCGGAGTCTGGCAGAACCACCTTCAGCTCGGCCGCTTCCACCTTGGAGATCCCGAGCGTGTTGCCGACCGCGATGATGGCCTTCTCGAAGATCGACTGGTCCTCGACGACGCCCGACAGGACGATCTTGTCGCCTTCGACCTTGACGTCGACCTTGTCGGTGCCGAGCTTGAACGAATCGAGCTCCTTCTTGACCGCATCGGCGTCCGGCGCGTCATCATCGCCGCCGATGCCGAGTTTCTTTCCTGCAGATTTGATGAAATCGAAAATGCCCATAAGCCGTCGTCTCCCTGAGTGTATTCGCCAAGACTTAAGCATGCCCCGCAGGGACTGCCAATAAAAAAGCAAACGCGGCTCACTCGTCGTCGACTTTGCCTCGGGCTTTCTTGATTGTCGCCCGGCCCGACTTGGCGGCAAGCCGGCGTTCCACTGATCCCTTTGTCGGCCGGGTCTTGCGCCTTGGCGGCGGCGGCGGCTCCGAGGCTTGGTCGATCAGCTCCGTGAGCCGTGCCCTTGCATCGGCGCGATTGCGTTCCTGGGTGCGGAAGCGGTTGGCCTCGATGATGAGGACGCCATCCTTGGACACGCGGCTGCCGCCGAGCCGCAGCGCGTTGGTCTTGACCCGGTCGTTGAGGGAGGGCGAATTGCGGATGTCGAACCGCAACTGCACCGCCGTGGCGACCTTGTTGACGTTCTGGCCTCCCGGGCCCGAGGCGCGGATGAAGCTTTCGCTGAGTTCCCAGGCAGCGATGACGATGCCGCGCGCGGCGTGCAGCGGCATGGAACTCATGGCGCCGTCTTCCAGTGGAGAATCTCTCGTTCCTCCTTGCGGCTGATCGCCGGCACCCGCGCGCCCGGCGCCGGATGTCCGGCCACGAGCAGCACCAGCGGCTTTTCATTGTCGGGCCTGCCGCAGATCTCATTGAGAAATCCCATCGGCGAGGGCGTGTGGGTCAGAGTCGCAAGCCCGGCCGAATGCAGGCTGGCAATCAGGAGGCCGATGGCGATCGAGACCGATTCGGGCACATAATAGTGCTTTATCTTGCGACCCTCTTCATCCACGCCCCAGCGCTGGGCGAAGATGGCGATCAGCCAGGGTGCGGTCTCCAGGAACGGCTTCTCCCAGTCGGTGCCGAGCGGCGCCAGCGCGCCGAGCCATTCCTCGCCTGCCCTGCCGCTGTAGAAGGCGCGCTCCTCCTCCTCGGCCGCAAGCCGGATGGCGCGCTTGGCGGCCGGATCGCCGATGGCGACAAAGCTCCAGGGCTGCTGGTTGGCGCCTGACGGCGCGGTCGCGGCAGTGCGGATTGCCAGCCGGATGATCTCCGGATCTACCGGATCGGGCGCGAAGTCCCGCACCGTGCGGCGCGACTGCATCAGATCGTGGAAGCGGCGCGCCTCGTCAAGCATCTCTGCATCGCTCTTTCGCAGGAGCGAAAGCGCAACGGTCTCGGCGGCTTGGGCCATGGCGCGGATCTCCGGGCGGGGTTGGGACCGGCCGAAAATGCGCGACAGGCCCCGTCGGGTCAACGGGGCCTGTCAAAGAATGTCCGGCGAAGAAGCCGCGATTACGCCGCCGCTGACCGCAGGCCCGGCGCCGCATTCAGCACCGAATCATCGACATGGGCTTCAAACTTGGTGAAATTGTCGACGAACATGCGCACCAGGCGGCTGGCGGAGGCGTCATAGGCGACGGGGTCCGCCCAAGTCGACCGCGGATCGAGAATGGCGCTGTCAACGCCGGCCACCGCCATCGGCACCGCGAACCCGAAATGCCGGTCGATGCGGAAATCCGCATTCGCCAGCGATCCGTCGAGGGCCGCCGACAGCAGCGCCCTTGTCGCCTTGATCGGCATGCGCCGGCCCTTGCCATAGGCGCCGCCGGTCCAGCCGGTGTTGACCAGCCAGCAGCTGACCTCCTGGTCATGGATCAGCTTGCGCAGCAAACCGCCATAGACCGAGGGGTGGCGCGGCATGAAGGGCGCGCCGAAACAGGTGGAGAACGTGGCTTCGGGTTCGGTGACGCCCTTTTCCGTTCCGGCCACCTTGGCGGTGTAGCCGGAGAGGAAATGATACATCGCCTGATCCGGCGTCAGCCGGGCGATCGGAGGCATCACGCCGAATGCATCCGCCGTCAGCATGATGATGTTGTGCGGATGGCCGGACCGGCCGGTCTCGCTGGCGTTGGGGATGAAATGCAGCGGATAGGCGCAGCGGGTGTTTTCGGTCAGCGATGCGTCATCGAAATCGGGAACCCGGTCATGGTTGAGAATGACGTTTTCAAGAACCGTGCCGAAACGCTGGGTGGTGCCGTAGATTTCCGGCTCCGCCTCGGGCGACAGCCGGATCGTCTTGGCGTAGCAGCCGCCTTCGAAGTTGAACACGCCGGTTTCGCCCCAGCCATGTTCGTCGTCGCCGATCAGCGTCCGGCTCGGATCTGCCGAGAGCGTCGTCTTGCCGGTTCCCGACAGGCCGAAAAACACCGCCGTGTTGCCATCCGGCCCGACATTGGCGGAGCAATGCATCGGCATCACGCCCTTGGGCGGCAGCAGGTAGTTCAGCGCCGTGAACACGGATTTCTTCATTTCCCCCGCATAGGAGGTGCCGCCGATCAGCACCAGGCCCTTGTCCAGATTGACGGCGATCACCGTCTCCGAGCGGCAGCCGTGACGCGACGGATCCGCGCGGAAGGAGGGCAGGTTGATGACCGTCAGCTGCGGCACGAAATCGGCAAGCGTCGCGCGGTGGGGACGGATCAGCAGATTGCGGATGAACAGTGCATGCCAGGCATATTCCGTGATGATCCTGGACCTGAGCGCGTGTTCCTCCGCGGCGCCGCCGATGAGATCCTGAACGAACAGATCATGATCCCTGGCATGGGCCATCATGTCGGCATGGAGCACATCGAAGGACTCCGGCGACATCGGCTTGTTGTTGTCCCACCAGATATGGTCATCGGTCGAGGCATCGCGGACGATGAACTTGTCCTGGGCGGATCGGCCGGTGTGTTGGCCCGTCAACGCCCTCAACGCCCCATGCGCCGTCAGCACGGCCTCGCCCCGCGCCACGGCGAACTCGACCAGTTCGGCCTCGCTGGTGTTGTAGCGCACGCGTCCGGTCGTGTTGAGGCCGCATAGATCGATTCCGGCTGACGGATTACGCACTCCCAAATCCTCACTCATTACGGATTCCTTTTTGCTCAGGCGCAGGACAGGTTCAATTTCGGCCGGACCATAGGGTCGAGAATTTTAAAAAACAACAAGCAAATCGATGAATAACTAATGAAATCAAAGTATTAATCGATTTAAAAAAACTGGCTTCCATTTAAATCGGTTCAATCACCGCTTGCGGCCGACTCCGCCGGAAATCCCTCCGACAATGAGAGAATGACACCGCAGGGGATCTGTGCCACATTTTGTTCTCACTTTATCCTCATGGACGTGGCGGCGGGACCCGGCAATGACGCGATGACGCGGCTGAACCGGAAAAGCGGGGGCACTTCCCTAGAGGTGTGCTTGATCATGATGGAGACGACAGACATGCAGACAATCGCGCTCGTCGACGACGACCGCAACATCCTTACCTCGGTTTCGATCGCACTCGAAACGGAAGGGTATCGTGTTGAAACCTACACCGATGGCGCCTCCGCACTGGATGGTTTGCTGGCTCGTCCCCCGCAACTGGCGATTTTCGACATCAAGATGCCGCGTATGGACGGCATGGAGCTTCTGCGCCGTTTGCGGCAGAAATCCGACATCCCGGTCATCTTCCTGACCTCCAAGGATGAGGAGATCGACGAACTGTTCGGCCTCAAGATGGGCGCCGACGATTTCATCACCAAGCCGTTTTCCCAGCGGCTTCTGGTCGAGCGGGTCAAGGCGGTGCTGCGCCGCGCCGCCAACCGCGAGGCAGCCGCCGCGCCGGGTCGCGTGGCCACGGCGCCGACAAAATCGCTCGAGCGCGGCAACCTGGTCATGGACCAGGAACGCCACACCTGCACCTGGAAGAACGAGCCCGTGACGCTGACGGTGACCGAGTTCCTCATCCTGCAGTCGCTGGCGCAGCGGCCGGGCGTGGTCAAGAGCCGCGACGCGCTGATGGACGCCGCCTATGACGAGCAGGTCTATGTCGATGACCGGACCATCGACAGCCATATCAAGCGGCTGCGCAAGAAGTTCAAAATGGTCGATGACGATTTCGACATGATTGAAACCCTCTATGGGGTCGGATACCGGTTCAGGGAAGCGGCGTGACCGACGTCTCGGCTGCCGGGTGACGGATGTGGCGAAGGTGGCATGACGGCTGAAACCGAGAACATTGCGGGCGGCGAGGACGACACTGCGTCCGAGCCGCGCCGGTCAAGGGGCTGGATCCATCCGGTGACGCTGGTGCGCCGGGTGTTCGGCAACCTGATCTTTTCGAGCCTGACGCGCCGCATCCTGTTTCTCAACCTGGCGGCGCTGATAGTTCTGGTCTCGGGCATCCTCTATCTCAACCAGTTCCGCGAAGGCCTGATCGATGCGCGTGTGGAAAGCCTTCTGACCCAGGGCGAGATCATCGCCGGCGCGGTGGCGGCCTCGGCCTCGGTGGACACCAATTCGATCACCATCGATCCCGAGAAGCTGCTCGAGCTGCAGGCCGGCCAGAGCATTTCGCCCACCAATTCCAACGAGAACCTCGATTTCCCGATCAATCCGGAACGCGTGGCCCCGGTGCTGCGCCGCCTGATCTCGCCCACCCGGACGCGGGCGCGCATCTATGACGATGACGCGAGCCTGATCCTCGATTCCCGCTATCTCTACAGCAGTGGCCAGGTCCTGCGCTATGACCTGCCGCCGGCGGAAGCTGAGCCGACCAATCTGTCCGAAACCTTGACGGCTTGGTTCAACCGCCTGTTCCAGCGCCGCGACCTGCCGCTCTACCGCGAGCCCCCCGGCGCGGATGGGTCGATCTATCCCGAGGTGATGAATGCGCTGACCGGCGGACGCGGCGCCGTGGTGCGGATGACGGAGAAGGGCGAGCTGATTGTCTCGGTGGCGGTTCCGGTCCAGCGGTTCCGCGCGGTCCTGGGGGTCCTGCTGCTCTCCACCCAGGCCGGGGACATCGACAAGATCGTCCATGCCGAGCGGATGGCCATCTTCCGGGTGTTCGGTGTCGCCGCCATGGTCACGATCGTCCTGTCGCTGCTGCTTGCCAGCACCATCGCCACGCCGCTCCGGCGCCTGTCGGCCGCTGCCGTGCGGGTGCGCCGCGGTGTGCGGGCGCGTGAGGAAATCCCGGATTTCTCCGACCGGCAGGACGAGATCGGCAATCTCTCGGTTGCGCTGCGCGACATGACCAATGCGCTCTACGACCGGATCGCCGCGATCGAGAGTTTCGCCGCAGATGTCAGCCACGAACTCAAGAATCCGCTCACCTCCTTGCGCAGCGCGGTCGAAACCCTGCCGCTGGCCCGCAACGAGCATTCCCGCAAGCGGCTGATGGATGTCATCCAGCACGATGTCCGCCGCATGGACCGCCTGATCAGCGACATCTCCGACGCCTCGCGGCTCGACGCCGAGCTCGCACGCCAGGACGGGGTGTCGGTGGACATGAAAACGCTGCTCACCGATCTTGTCGACATTGCCCGGCAGATCCGCGCCGGCAGCAAGATCGTGGCGATCGAGCTGAAGGTCGACAGCCGCAACACCTCGAAAACTGCCTTCACCGTGCTCGGCCACGACCTCCGGCTGGGCCAGGTCATCACCAATCTGATCGAGAACGCCCGCTCCTTCGTGCCGGAGACGGGCGGCCGCATCAGCATCCGGCTCGGCCGTCGCCGCGGCACGGTGCAGATCACGATCGATGACAACGGCCCCGGAATTCGCGCCGAAGTCATCGAGCGCGTGTTCGAGCGGTTCTATACGGACCGTCCGGATGGCGAGGATTTCGGCCAGAATTCCGGCCTCGGCCTGTCCATCAGCCGCCAGATCATCGAGGCCCATGGCGGCCGCCTGACCGCGGAGAACATTCCCGGCAAGGAAGACGGCGCCTGGGCCGGCGCGCGCTTCATCATCGAACTGCCCGCCGAACAGCCATGACGGAGGCGACCGGCACAGCCGGGCCATCCCTTCACGCCACGGCGATCGTCGTCGGATCGGCCGGTCTGCTGTTTGTGGGCCCGTCCGGTTCGGGGAAAAGCCGCACCGCCTTCACCTGTCTCGCCGCAGCGCACGACCGCGGATGGAACGCGGCGCTGATCGCCGATGACCGGACCATTCTGTCGGTCAGGGGAGGCCGCTGCATCGCCTCCTGCCCGGAACCGATCCGCGGCCTCCTGGAACTGCGCGGCACGGGCATCGTCAGTTTGACCAGGCGTGACCGCGCGGTCGTCGACCTCGTGGTCGAGCTGGAGGCGCCGTCGGCGGCGACCCGGCTTCCGCCGGAGGCTGAAACCTTTTCGTGCAATGGAATTGAAGTGCCACTCCTGCGGCTGTGGCACTATGGCGCAGCCGATCCGCTTTCCGTCATTCAAGCGACCCGGCCGGGGCTGTTTTCGGCGCGATGAAACGCCTGGCGGACCGATTTGCTACAAATGTGACGTTTTTTGGCTTGAACTTCGCCTGCTTCTGTCCAAGATGAAAATCGGAAAACAGTTCGCAGCTGCGAAGCAATCGGCATGGCCTGGTGACACATCGGCTCGGCGGTATGCTGCTGGAGGCAAAATGATCGGATTGGTGCTTGTCACCCATGGCAAGCTCGCGGAGGAGTTCCAGCATGCGCTTGAGCATGTGGTCGGCTCGCAAACCGCGCTAGAGACAGTCTGCATCGGGCCCGAGGATGACATGGACCAGCGCCGTCTCGATATAGTCGGGGCCGTGTCGCGGGCGGATACCGGCCACGGCGTGATCATTCTCACCGACATGTTTGGCGGCACGCCGTCCAACCTGTCGATATCGGTGATGGATTCGGGCCGGATCGAGGTCATTGCCGGGGTCAATCTGCCGATGCTGATCAAGCTGGCCGGGGTCCGCGGCTCCAACGACATGCAGAAGTCTCTCGCCGAAGCTCAGGATGCGGGCCGCAAATACATCAATGTTGCAAGCCGCCTTCTGACCGGCAAATGATGGTTGGCGTCTCCGTCAAGTCGCGGTCCTTCGAGATCGTCAACAAGCGCGGACTGCACGCACGTGCTTCGGCCCGGTTCGTGCAGACCGTCGAGGGCTATGACGCGAGCGTGCGGGTGACGCGCGAAGGCTCGACCGTCGGCGGAACCTCGATCATGGGGCTGATGATGCTGGCAGCCAGCACCGGATGCTCGATAATCGTGGAAGCCGAAGGTCGCCAGGCCGACGCGGTGCTCGACGCGCTGGAGGCGCTGATTGCCGGCAAATTCGGCGAAGACGCCTGACTCAGGCCACATAAAGACATCTTTATATCATATTGCCAGCATGGCAGTTTCCTGCTATGGCAGCGCCCATGCAATCCAGCCCGTCCCGTCTGGATCACAAAAACCTTGGGAAAATCCTATGACTGACACTCACGACTACGTCGTTGCCAATATCGAGCTGGCCGACTATGGCCGCAAGGAACTCGATATTGCCGAAACCGAAATGCCTGGCCTGATGTCGCTGCGCGAAGAGTTCGGATCCGAGAAGCCCCTGAAGGGGGCGCGGATCGTCGGTTCGCTGCACATGACCATTCAGACAGCGGTCCTGATCGAAACCCTGACGGCGCTGGGCGCCGATGTCCGCTGGGCCTCGTGCAACATCTTCTCCACCCAGGACCATGCCGCCGCGGCCATCGCCAAGAGCGGCGTTCCGGTGTTTGCCGTCAAGGGCCAGAGCCTCGAGGAACACTGGGACTATCTCGACAAGTCGTTCCAGTTTGCCGACGGACCGAACCTGATCCTTGACGATGGCGGCGATGCCACCCTTTACGTGTTGCTTGGCGCGCGCGCCGAAGCCGGCGAGGACATCATCCCGGTTCCCGCTTCCGACGAGGAAGCCGTCATCAAGGTGCAGATCAAGAAACGCATGGAAGCTTCGCCGGGTTGGTTCACCAAGGTGCGCGATCAGATCGTCGGCGTCTCCGAAGAGACCACCACCGGCGTCCACCGTCTCTATGAACTGCAGAAGAAGGGCCTGTTGCCCTTCCCCGCCATCAACGTCAATGACTCCGTCACCAAGTCGAAGTTCGACAACAAGTACGGCTGCAAGGAAAGCCTGGTCGACGGCATCCGCCGCGCCACCGACACCATGATGGCCGGCAAGGTCGCCGTCGTCTGCGGCTATGGCGACGTGGGCAAGGGCTCGGCAGCGTCCCTGCGCGGCGCCGGCGCCCGGGTGAAGGTCACCGAAATCGATCCGATCTGCGCCCTGCAGGCCGCCATGGACGGCTTCGAGGTTGTCCTGCTGGAAGATGTGGTCAAGACCGCCGACATCTTCATCACCACCACCGGCAACAAGGACGTGATCCGTCTCGAGCACATGCGCGAGATGAAGGACATGGCCATCGTCGGCAACATCGGCCACTTCGACAACGAGATCCAGGTCGCGGCGCTGAAGAACCACAAATGGACCAACATCAAGGACCAGGTGGACATGATCGAGATGCCTTCGGGCAATCGCATGATTCTTCTGAGCCAGGGTCGCCTGCTCAATCTCGGCAACGCTACCGGTCACCCGAGCTTCGTCATGTCCGCCTCCTTCACCAACCAGGTGCTGGCGCAGATCGAACTCTGGACCAAGAGCGACGCGTACGAGAATCAGGTCTATGTGCTGCCCAAGCACCTGGATGAAAAGGTCGCCCGGCTGCACCTCGACAAGATCGGCGCCAAACTGACCGAGCTTAAGGTCGACCAGGCCGACTATATCGGCGTGACGGTGAGCGGCCCCTACAAGCCGGAACACTACCGGTACTAATTTCCCGGTAGATACCCACAACATATTGAAACCGCATCCTTGACAACAAGGGTGCGGTTTCTTTTTGCGCTTCTTCCCCTTCTCCGTGATTCGCGAAGCAGGTATGTTTTTGGTCATTGATTCGTTTTGCGTTGTGGCGGCGCGATGGGCGGATTGGCGATGTCTTGTCAGACAGGCGGCGAGGGGACGAGGACATGCCGGTGAAGAAAGATTCACGCGAGCGCGACAGGGTGATCGGACGGGTGGGCGGATCTGCCCTGCTCACCGGCTGTCTTGTGATGCCGGCCGGCTCTGCGCTGGCGCAGGCCCAGGCAAATGCCGCGCTGTCCGTCTCGTCGCTCGAAGTGGTGAATTTCGCCATGGTCATCGGCGCCATCTCGGCGGCGATGATCTCGGCGATCTGGCTCATCCGCGAGCGCGGCAAGATCGATCTCGAAAATGTGGCCCTGCGCACCGCCCTGGCCGACGCCAATGCAAAACTGTCCCGACACCAGGCCCTGATCATCGACCGGGACCGCCAGATCGTGGTCTGGGACGGCGTCGGCCTGCCGGCGGAAGTGCTGGGAAACCTCTCCCCCGAGACCGGAGCGCCGCAGAAGCCCGGCGACTTCCTGGCCTTCGGCCGCTGGCTTGAGCCGAGATCCGCGGCCAGCATCGACGAGGCCATCGACAGGCTCAGGGCCCAGGCCGAGCGCTTCGACCTGATTGTCGAAACCGTGCGCGGCCATGTCATCGAGGCCCAGGGCCGGGTGTCCGGCGGCCGCGCCTTTGTCCGCTTCGTCACCCTGTCCAATGTCCGCGCCGAACTGGCCGAACTCAAGACCGAGCGCAACCGTCTGCTCGCCTCGCTCGACACGTTCCAGGCCCTGCTCGATGTCATCGACATGCCGGTGTGGCTGCGCGGACCCGATGCACGGCTGATCTGGGTCAACAATGCCTACACCCGCGCCGTCGAGGGCGAGGATCGCCAGGACGTGCTCACCCGCGGCCTCGAGCTGTTGGGTACGGCGGCGCGCGAACGGGTCCGCGCGGCGGTGACGCCGGAGCGGCCGTTCCTCGACAAGATCTCGACGGTCATTCATGGCCATCGCCGCTTTCTGGACGTCGCCGACGTCAAGACGCCCTCGGGCAATGCCGGCCTGGCGCTGGACGTGTCGATCGAAGAGGATCTGCGCGAGGAGCTGCGCCGCACCATTCAGAGCCATGCCGAGACGCTGGATCACCTCGCCACGCCGGTGGCGATCTTCGACCGCGACCAGCGGCTTCAGTTTCACAACCAGGCCTTCCAGCGGCTGTGGGAGCTCGACACGCCGTTCCTGGCGCGCCGGCCCGACAATGGCGAGTTCCTCGAGCGCCTGCGCGCCGAAGGCAAGCTGCCCGAGCCGCATGCCTGGCGCGAGTGGAAGGAGCAGATCCTCTCGGCCTACCGCGCCGTGGAGACGACGCCGCAACTCTGGCACCTGCCCGATGGCCAGACGCTCAATGTTTTCGCCAACGCCCACCCGCAGGGCGGCGTGACCTGGGTGTTCGAGAACCTCACCGAAAAGGTCGATCTCGAAACCCGCTACAACACGCTTCTTCAGGCCCAGGGCGAGACCATCGACAATCTGGCCGAGGGCGTCGCGGTGTTCGGGCCCGACGGCAAGATCCGGCTGTCAAATCCCTCCTTCCGCGCGCTCTGGGGCTTGAACGAGCAGCAGGTGAAGCCGGGCACGCATATCAAGCTCATAACCGAGGCCTGCGAGCCGTCCCATCGCGAGGCCGACGGCTGGAAGCTGTTCGCCGGCGCCATCACCGGCTTCGAGGACGAGCGCCGCACCCGCGAGGGCCGCATCGAACTCACCACCGGCCTGATCCTCGACTACGCCATCGTGCCGCTGCCCAACGGCCAGACCATGATCGCCTTCGTCAATGTCACCGACAGCGTCGGCGCCGAGCGCATGCTGACCGAGAAGAACGAGGCCTTGCGCAAGGCCGATACGCTCAAGAACGAGTTCGTCCAGCACGTGTCCTACGAGCTGCGCTCGCCGCTGACCAACATCATCGGTTTCACCGAATTGCTGCGCACGCCGGATTTCGGCACGCTCAACGAACGCCAGTCCGAGTATCTGGATCATATCTCGACCTCGTCCTCGGTGCTGTTGACCATCGTCAACGACATTCTCGATCTCGCCACCGTCGATGCCGGAATCATGCGGCTCGACCCCGATAGGGTCAACATTGCGGCCCTGTTCGCCGAAGCCGGCGAGCAGATCTCCGACCGGCTCAAGGAAAGCGGCCTGACGCTCGAGATCGACCTTGCCGGAGCGCCCGAGGAGATGATCGGCGATCATCAGCGGCTCAAGCAGATCCTGTTCAAGCTCTTGATGAATGCCGCGAATTTCGCCCCCGACGGCTCGGTCGTCCGGCTGCGGTGCACCCGGGAGGAGGATCAGGTCGTCTTCTCGGTGTCCGATTCCGGCCCCGGAATTCCTGAAGGCGCGCGCAAGGATGTCTTCGCCCGCTTCGAGACCAACGGCCAGACCGGGCGCCGCCGCGGCGCCGGGCTGGGCCTGTCGATTGTCCAGAGCTTTGTCGGATTGCACGACGGAACGGTCTCCATCGAAGGCGGGCCCGAGGGCGGCGCCACCATTGTCTGCCGCTTCCCGCTGGCGCGTCCGCTTGCCCGCAGCGCGGCCGAGTAGCCCATGAATGCCGAGCCGATGCGCGTCGAGCTGGCCGATCCGGGCGCAACAGCGCTATTTGCCGAAGACGTGGCACTGGCCTTGAGGCCGGGCGACTGCCTGTGCCTGTCCGGCGATCTCGGCGCCGGAAAGTCGACCTTTGCCCGCGCGCTGATCCGCGCCATGGCCGATGATGCCGATCTCGAGGCGCCAAGCCCGACCTTCACCCTGGTGCAGACCTATCCGTTGCGGCTGCCGCTGGCGCATATCGATCTCTACCGGATCGGATCGGCCGACGAACTCGACGAGCTGGGTCTCGACGATGCGCTCGCTGAAGGGGCCGCCCTGATCGAATGGCCGGAAAAGGCGCTGGAGCGGTTGCCGGAAGAGCGGATCATGATGCGCTTCGACGGGCTCGGCGACAGCCGCAGCCTGAGCATCTCCGCCCCGCCCGGCTTCGCCGCCCGGCTCGAGCGGTCTCGCGCCGCCCGCCGCTTTCTCGGCCAGTCGGGCCTGGCTGAGGCCGCCCGCCGCCATCTGCAGGGTGACGCCTCGTCGCGGAGCTACGAGACCATCCGCCGGGCCTGGCGGGATCCGGTCATCCTGATGAATGCGCCGCGCCAGCCCGACGGACCGCCGATCCGCGACGGCCTGCCCTATTCGCAGATCGCGCACCTGGCCGAGGATGTCGTTCCCTTTGTCGCCATTGCCACCTGGCTGCGCGCCCAGGGCTTTGCCGCGCCGGAAATCCTGGCACAGGACCTGGACCAGGGATTTCTCCTGATCGAGAATCTTGGCGCGGACGGAATCCTCGATCATGAGGGCCGTCCCGATCCGGAGCGCTATGGAGTGGCGATTGACTGTCTTGCCCTCCTGCACTCCAAGCACCCGCCTGCGACACTCCCGGTTGACGGCCGCCTGCATGCTGTGCCGGCTTACGATGCCCGCGCCATGCAGATCGAAGTCGAGCTTCTGACCGACTGGTACCTGCCCTGGCGGCGCGGCGCGCCTGTGTCGGAGGACGAGCGGGCCGAATACCTGGCTCTCTGGCGGGACCTGTTCGCGCGGCTCGGCTGCGCCGAGCCCGCGCTTGTGCTGCGCGACTACCATTCGCCCAATCTGATCTGGCGCCAGGACCGTTTGGGCCTCGACCGGCTCGGCATCATCGATTTCCAGGACGCCATGATCGGGCCGTCCGCCTATGACGTGGCCTCTCTGTGCCAGGATGCGCGGGTGACCGTGACTGAGGATCTGGCCGGCCAATTGGTCGAGCGTTATCTCTCGGCCCGCGCCGCACAGAATCCGGACTTCGATCAGGAAAAGTTCCGGGAGGCCTATGCGATCATGGCAGCGCAGCGGGCGGCGAAGATCCTCGGCATTTTCGTCCGGCTCAAGCAGCGCGACGGAAAGCCGGGCTATTTGCGGCATCTGCCGCGGATCGAGGCCTATATCACCGCTTCTCTTGCGCATCCGGTGCTGCAACCCTTGCGCTTCTGGTTTGCAAAGGCTGGTATTGGCGCACCCGAATCATAGACCGGAACCGCCGTGCCGACAGATATCACATCCGCCATGATCCTTGCCGCGGGGCTTGGCACCCGCATGCGCCCGATCACCAACGCGATCCCCAAGCCGCTTGTCGAAGTGGCGGGCCGGCCGCTGATTGCCCACGGGCTCGACGCGCTCGACCGGATCGGCGTGCGCCGCGTCGTCGTCAATGTGCACTATCTGGCGCCGCTGCTCTCTGAGTGGCTGGGGGCGCGGCCCGGTCCTCAGATCCTGATCTCGGACGAGACCGCCGAGCTTCTGGATTCGGGCGGCGGCATCGTCAAGGCGCTGCCGATGCTGGGATCCGACCCGTTCCTGGTTCTCAACGCCGACACGTTCTGGATCGAAGACCCTGCGGCCGACCGGGATAACCTGTCCCTGATGCGAGATCGTTTCGATCCCGAATCAATGGATATCCTGTTGATGACGGCGCGGCTCGACCAGGCCACCGGCCATACCGGCGCCGGCGACTTCACCATGGGTCCGGATGGCCGGCTGACCCGCTACAAGGGGTCGGGCGAACCCGTGATCTATGCCGGCGCGATTGTCCTGCATCCAAGGATCTTCAAGGATGTAACGGAGCCGAAATTCTCCCTCAACCGCTGCTTCGACCGGGCGGCTTCCGCCGGACGCCTGTTTGGCGCTCCAATGCACGGCCACTGGCTGACCGTCGGAACCCCCGAGGCCATCGGCGAGGCGGAGGCAGCCAGGGCTGCCTATCTGGGCCGCTGCGCGGCCGGCGCCGGCGAACCGGTCCGGTGACCCGGCCTGCGCCCAGAATCCTGACCATTCCGCCCGGCGCGGCCTTCCTGCGAACGCTTGCCGAGGGGATCCTCTCGGGCAGCCTCGTCGGCGAGCTGGCCTATGATCCCGCCAATCCTCTCTCGCTCGCCGGCGCGACCGTGTTCGTGCCCACCCGTCGCGCCGCAAGGGCGCTGCGCTCGGAACTGACCGATCTGATCGGCAGGGGCTCGGCCATCCTGCCCTCGATCCGCGCGCTGGGCGAGACCGACGAGGATGCCGGCTTCTTCGATGCCGCGGAGCCGGAAACCCTCTCGCTCAACCCGCCCATCCCGCAGGTCGCCGCGACGCTGCGCCTCGCCGATCTGGTGCTGGCCTGGAAGCAGGCTCTGCCGCAGGCTCTCAAGGATCATCTGGGCGGCATGCCGCTGGTTGCGCCCGCCAATCCGGCCGATGCGATCTGGCTGGGGCGGTCCCTGTTCGATCTGATCCAGGCGGTGGAGACCGAGGAATGCGATTTTGCCGGCCTCGATACGGTGGTGGCGGCGGATCTGCAGCAGTGGTGGCAGCTCACCGGTGAATTCCTGAAGATCGCCCGGGAGTTCTGGCCGGCGCTGCTGGCCGAGATTTCGCGCTCGAGCCCGGCCCGTCATCACAATGTGATGATTGACATGTTCACAAGGGGCCTGGCCGCCGGCCATCGCCCGGTCATCGTCGCGGGCTCCACCGGCACCAGGCCCTCCACCGCCCGGTTGATCGCGACCGTGGCACGCCTCGAGCAGGGCGCGGTGGTGCTGCCCGGGCTCGATCGGGCCATGCGGCCGGCCCATTGGCAGGCGCTCTCCACGGCCGCGACCGATCTCGCCGCGCCGGATGGCCGGGTGGTGGCCGACGTGGCCATCCGCAGCCACCCGCAATATGGCCTGCTGCGACTGCTGCAGGGCTCGGGCCTTGATGCCGGGCAGGTCCCGGAGATCCCGGAGATGGGCGAAATCGCCCCCGATCTGCAGGCCCGGCGCGCGCTTGTGTCGGCGGCGCTTCTGCCGGCGGCGACAACCGAGGCCTGGGGCGCGCCGGGCTTTCTGCCCGATGCTCCGGAGATCGGCCGCGCACTGGCGCATGTGAGCCTGGTCGAGGCCGCCAACGAGCGCGAGGAAGCCTCCGCTCTGGCGGCTGCCCTGCGCCGCGCGCTCGAACCGCGTCCCGGCGTGGCCGAGCCGGTTGCGGCCCTGGTGACGCCGGACCGCAATCTGGCCCGCAGGGTGGTGATCGAGCTCGGCCGCTACGGGATCGAGGCCAATGATTCGGGCGGCATTCCGCTGGCCGCGCGCCCGCAAGGCGCGCTCGCGCGGCTCGCGGTGCAGGTGGCGTTCGCGCCGGGCGATGCGGTCGCCATCGCCGCCCTCGTCAAGCATCCGCTGGCGCGCTTTGGCCTGGCCCGGAGTGAGGCGCAGTTGGCTGCCGGTCTGGTCGAGCGCATCGCCTTGCGCGGCGGCAGCGGCGCCGCCGAGATCGGCGATCTCGCCACTCTGGTGGAGGCGCGCCAGTCGCGGCGGCTTGAGCGTCATGCCGCCCGTTGGCTCGCGCGGATCAGCGACAGCGAGGCCGATGTGGCCTTTGATTTCGCCCGCCGCGCCGCCGATGCGCTGGCGCCGCTGACGTCCGGGCTTGCTTCTGCCCCCGATGCCGGGGCGACCAACCAGATCCCGATCGGCGTTCTGGCGGGCCTGACCGCCCAGGCGCTCGAACGGATCTGCGCCGACGCGACCGGCGCCCTCGACGGGCTCTGGGGCGACGAGGCCGGCGCCGATCTCGCGGCCCTCCTGCTCGAGACGCGCGACAGCGGCGCTACGCTCGCCATGACCGGTCGCGAATGGATCGGCGCGCTTGACGCGCTGATGGCAGGCAGGATGGTCAAGCCGCGCGGCGGCGGGCATCCGCGGGCCTTCATCTGGGGCGCGCTCGAGGCCCGGCTGCAGCATGTCGATACGCTCCTGATGGGCGGTCTGAACGAAGGCGTCTGGCCCCAGCCCGGCCAGGAGGATCCGTTCCTGTCGCGCTCGATGAAGGCGGCCATCGGGCTCGAACCGCCCGAACGCCGCATCGGCCAGGCGGCCCATGATTTCCAGATGGCGATGGGCGCACCCGAGGTGGTGCTGTCGCGCGCCTTCCGCGCCAGCAAGGCGCCGACGGTCGCCTCCCGCTGGCTGCAGCGGCTCATGGCCGTGGCCGGTCCGGAGCCGGCCAAGGAAATGCGGGCGCGTGGCGAGGCGCTGCTCACTCACGCGCGCAGCCTCGATCATGGTCCCTCCACCGCGCCGGCCCAGCGCCCGGAACCGCGCCCGCCCGCGGAACTGCAGCCGAAGACCTATTCCTTCTCGGAGGTTGGCAGGCTGCGCCGCGATCCCTATGCGATCTATGCGCGGCGCGTGCTCAAGCTCGATCCGCTGGAGCCCTTTCTCACGGATCCCGGTCCGCGCGAGCGCGGCACGCTCTACCATCAGATCCTCGAGGATTTCATTTCGGCAACGGAACCAGGATCCCGAACGCTCGAAGCTCTGCGCGGGATAACGGACAAACACTTTGCCGAAGCCCGGTTGCCGGACGCCACGGCGCTGGTCTGGCGCATGCGCTTTGACACCGCCGCCCAAGCCATCGTCCAGTGGGAAGCCCAGACGGCCGGCGCGATCCGGCGCTCCCTGGTCGAATGCCGCGCGACCCTGGATCTGCCGCTCGCGGGACTGAGGCTCACCGGCATGGCGGACCGGATCGACCTGCGCCAGGACGGCTCGGCGGCGATCATCGACTACAAGACCGGCGGAACGCCCTCGCGCAAGGAGGCGCGCATCCTGCTCGATCCGCAGCTGGCGCTCGAAGCCTATGCGCTGATCCATGGCGGCTTTGCCGGTATGGGCAAGCTGCACGTCGCCGGCCTGTTCTATCTGCGCCTGACTGGCAAGGACCCCTTCGCCGACCGGATCGACGATGATCCGGCAAAACCCGGCAAGGGAGCCCCGCTCAATGCCGGGGACCTGGCGACACGGGCCGTCGACGAGTTCGGCCGGCTGGTGGGGCTGCTCGCCTCCGGCAGGCGCGGCTTCCTGTCCCGCGCCATTCCAGAAAGCGCCAGGTCCTTCGGCGGCGACTACGACCATCTGGCCCGGGTCGCCGAGTGGCAGACGGCGGTGGATGCGGAAGGGGACGGCGATGACTGAGGCGGACATCCCCGGCAGCGTGTCCGAGACCACGCGGCGCCAGAATCTCGCGGCGACGCCCACGCTCTCGGCCTGGGTGTCGGCCAATGCCGGCTCCGGCAAGACCCATGTGCTGGCCCGACGGGTGATCCGGCTCCTGCTGCGCGGCGCGCGGCCCTCGGCCATTCTCTGCCTCACCTACACCAAGGCGGCCTCGGCCGAGATGTCCAACCGCGTCTTCAGGACGCTGGGCGAATGGGTCCGGCTCGATGACGCGGCTTTGGCAGACAGGATCGCCGAGCTCGAAGGCGGACGCGTAGAGCCGCACCATCTGGTTCTCGCCCGCCGGTTGTTCGCCACGGCGCTGGAAACGCCGGGCGGTCTCAAGATCCAGACCATCCACGCCTTTTGCGAGGCGGTCCTGCACCGGTTTCCGCTTGAGGCGAACATTCCGGGTCATTTCAGCGTTCTCGATGACCAGAAGGCGGCCGAATTGCTGGCGGAAGCAAGACGGCAGCTGATGTCGGCGCACTCCCTTGCCCAGGACGCGGAGCTGGCCGCGGCCGTCACCGGCGCGCTCGACCTTGGCGGCGAAGCCGGCTTCGACAAGCTGCTCTCCGGCCTCTACGCCCGCCGGCGCGACTATCTCGCCTTTGATGCCCGCGCCCGCGCGGCGGGAGGCGCCGGGCCGATGATCCGCGCGGCCCTCGGATTGGACGCGGATGAAACCGAGGCCTCGGCGGCAGCAAGGGCCTGGCCGCTGGACGCTTTGCCGGTCGACTACGTGAGGGCCCTGCACGCCTTTGCCGGATCGGCAGCCTCTGCGAAAAAGGCCTATAAGCTCGCCAGTGATCTGCTTGCCGCCGAATCGGAAGTGGATCCGGTGTTGCGAATGGCGCCGCTGAAGCGAGCCTTCCTTACCAATGCCGGATCGCCGGCGAGCTTTAGCAATGTCCAGACTGCTTCTTTGAGCGAAACATTTCCCGATCTTGTGGACCGCATCGACCTGGCCCAGGCGCAGGTGTTGGGCGTCCTCGATCGGCTGGCGCGGTTGAAGGCGCTGTCGGCCTCACTCATGGCGTTTCGCCTGGCGCGGCGCTATCTGGGCGACTTCGAGGCGCTCAAGTCCCGCCAGGCGCTTCTCGACTATGACGACCTGATTGCCTCCACCGAGGCGCTGCTGTCGAAGAGCGGCGCCAGCGCGTGGGTGCACTACAAGCTCGACCAGGGCATCGACCATGTGCTGGTCGACGAGGCCCAGGACACCGCGCCCCTGCAGTGGAGCGTCATCGGCGCCCTGTCGGACGAATTCTTTGCCGGCGTAGGGTCCCGCCCGACTTTGCGGACGATTTTCGCCGTCGGCGATGAAAAGCAGTCAATCTATTCGTTCCAGGGCGCGCGGCCGGAGCGCTTCGCCGAAGAGCGGCGGCGCATCGCCGGGCGCGCGCGCGACGCCGATGTTCACTTCGAAGAAGTCGCGCTGCGCGTCTCCTTCCGGTCGTCCATCGAGGTTCTCAAGCTCGTCGACCATGTTTTCGCCGATGCCGATGCGCGCCGCGGCATGGGCTCGGACGGTGAAGCGGTGATCCATGAGACGGCGCGGATGCGCGCCCCGGGCCTGGTCGAGATCTGGCCGATGATCGCCAAGGAGAAGTCCGACGGCGACGAGGACTGGACCGCCGCCTTCGATGAGGTGCCCGAGACCGCGCCGGCGGCGCGGCTGGCGCGCCGCATCGCCGGCCTGCTCGGCCAATGGGTCGGCCGCGAGACGATCGAGGACCAGAAATCCGGCAAACTCAGGACCGTGGCGCCCGGCGACATCCTGGTGCTGGTGCGCAAGCGCGACGGCTTCGTGCCGACACTGCTGCGCACGCTCAAGGCCACCACGGACATTCCGGTGGCCGGCGCCGACCGGCTGCGGCTGACCGATCACATCGCCGTGCAGGATCTCATCGCGCTGGGACGGTTCGCCCTGCTCCCGGACGACGACCTGTCGCTGGCTTCCCTCGTCAAGAGCCCGCTTCTGGGTCTGGGCGAGGACGACCTGTTCCGGCTCGCGGCCCTGCGGCCGGACGGACAGTCGCTGTGGCGGAGGCTCGATGCGCTGGCGGATACGGAACCGGCCTTCGCCGCCGCGCGGCAGAAGCTCGCCCGCTGGGCGCTCCGCGCCGCGGAGATGCAGCCCCACGAATTCTACGCGGCCCTGCTCGGACCCGAGGGCGGCCGCCGGGCCTATCTGGCGCGGCTCGGCCATGAAGTGGGCGACGTGCTCGACGAATTCCTGGGCCTTGCGCTCGACCATGAGCAGGCGGGCCTTCCGGGCCTGCAATCCTTCCTCGCCATGCTCGAGACCGAGGCGCCTGAGATCAAGCGCGAGATGGAGGCCCAGTCCGGCGCCGTGCGGATCATGACCGTGCATGCGGCCAAGGGTCTCGAGGCGCCGATCGTCTTCCTGGTGGATTCGGGCGGCGAGGCCTTCCAGCATACCCACCAGCCCCGCCTCTGGCTGCTGCCGCCCGCTCCGGACCGGAAGGAAGCGGCGTCCGTTCCGGTCTGGCTGCCCGACAAGAGCTGCGAGAGCGGCGCCACCGCGCCGGTGCGCGACCTCCTGCGGGCACAGGCCGAGGAGGAATACCGCCGGCTGCTTTATGTCGGCCTCACCCGCGCCGCCGACAGGCTGGTGGTCTGCGGCTATCGCGGAGTGAGGGAGGTCAAGACCCCCACCTGGCACTCGCTTGCCTCCGCCGGGATTGCGGCTGTGGCCGCGGGTCAGGGCCATTCGGTCACCGATG
This sequence comes from Hoeflea sp., assembly GCF_030682515.1. Lineage (GTDB taxonomy): Bacteria > Pseudomonadota > Alphaproteobacteria > Rhizobiales > Rhizobiaceae > Hoeflea. Next base: position 34,372 of record NZ_JAUXOD010000064.1, read on the forward strand.
CGCTGCATGATTTTGGCGGCGAGCCGTTCGAGATACGGCGCCTGTGCCGCTCAGGCGCGGACAACCATGTCGCCACCGAAATCATCGAGCCGGCAGCAGGCCTCGGATCCGCCGGCGCGGTGCTCGACGTGCCGGACGCGCCGCTGCCAAAGCCCCGGCGCTTGCCCCGGCCGCTGGCCCCATCCGGCGTGAGCGCCGTGCTCGAGGACAGCGGCGGCGTGGCGTCGCGGTCGCCCTTTGCCGATACGGGCTCCGGCTCCGCGGCGGCGCTCGAGCGCGGCACGATGATCCACCGCCTGCTTCAGGTGCTGCCGTCCATCACGCCTCAGGAACGCCGGGCGGTGCTGTCGCGCTATCTTGCCCGCTCCCTGCCTGACGCGCAGGCAACCGCCGCCGCCGAGATCGAGGGCCAGGTGCTTGCGGTGCTGGAAGACCCGCGGTTTGCCCCGGTTTTCGAGGCCTCGGGCGAATCGGAAGTGTCGGTGATGGGCACCTTGCGCATCGGCGGCGAGGACCGGGCGGTCTCGGGCCGCATCGACCGCATCGCGCTCGACGGCGACCGGCTGCTGATCGTCGATTACAAGACCGGCCTTGCGCCCCGGCCGGGGGAACAGCCGCCTTCGGGTCATGTCGCCCAGCTGGCGATCTACCGGGCGCTGCTCATGCCGCTCTATCCGGGCCGCCGGATCGACGCGGCGCTCGTCTATGTCTCCGGCCCGTCCCTCATCGCCATCGACGGCGCCCGGCTCGACGACGCGCTTGCCGGGCTTGCGGTTTCCAGCGACGCCGGACATCACGCTTCGATGATCAGGCCCGAAATACCTTGAATACTCAGGGCCGAAGCATCACATTGTCACCATCTGAGTCATCACCAAAGGAGTGCCCACCATGGCAACCGTGAAAGTAGACAGCGCCAATTTCAAGAGCGAAGTGCTCGAGTCCACCCTGCCGGTGGTCGTTGACTTCTGGGCCGAATGGTGCGGACCCTGCAAGATGATCGCCCCCAGCCTCGAAGAAATCTCCAACGAGATGGAAGGCAAGGTGAAGGTCGTCAAGCTCAACATCGATGAGAACCCGGAGCTCGCCTCGCAGTTCGGCGTCCGCTCGATTCCCACGCTCGCCATGTTCAAGGGCGGCGCCGTGGCCGACATCAAGGTCGGCGCCTCGCCCAAGACCGCCCTGTCCAACTGGATTGTCGGCGCAGCCTGAATCCGGATCTGAAGACAGCGTTCGAACCCGTCCGGCCTGCCGGGCGGGTTTTTTGCCGTCGATTCTTCAGGACGGTCAGACCGGCGGCGTGCCGTTGACCTTGAGAACGGCGCCGAGCAGATAGAGCGATCCGCCGATCAGGATGCGCGGCGGCCGCTCGAGGTGGTTCCAGTTGCTGCAGATGGCGGCAATCGCCGCCTCGACATCCTCGGCCGATTCCGCGCTCAATCCCGCCTCGTCGGCGGTATCGGCCAGGAATTCCGGGTCGAGACCTGCGTCCGAATCGGGCACCGGTACGGTGAAGACGTGCCTGGCCATGCCTTCGAACGCCTCGAAATAGCCCACCGGATCCTTGGTGTTGATCATCCCGGTGATCAGGAACAGGGGCCGCGATTCGCGGTCGTTGAGATTGGCCATGGCCTCGGCGATCACCCGGCCGGCGCCGGGGTTGTGGCCGCCATCGATCCAGAGCTCGGCGCCGTCCATGGCGTTCTCGACCAGGCGGCCATAGGTGAGCCGTTCCAGCCGTCCCGGCCAGGAGACCGAGACCAGGCCCTCGGCAATCGCCGTCTCGTCAAGCTTGAACCCGGCCGCCTTGAGCGCCCGGATCGCCGCCGCCGCATTGGCCTGCTGATGCCGGCCGGCAAGTTTGGGCAGGGGAAGGTCGATCAGTTCCTCCTCGTCCTGGTAGGCCATCCGCCCGTTTTCCTCGACGGCGAAGAAATCCTGGCCGTAGACGCTGGTCGGGCAGCCGAGCCGCTCCGCGCTTGCGATGAGCACGTCGCGCGCCGCGTCCTCGGTCTGGGCGCCGATCACCACCGGCGTTCCGCGCTTGATGATGCCGGCCTTCTCAGCCGCGATCAGTTCCACGTGGTCGCCGAGATAGGCCTGGTGGTCGAGCGAGATCGACATGATCACCGAGGCCGCCGGGTGCTCCATCACGTTGGTGGCGTCAAATCGGCCGCCAAGCCCGACCTCGATCACCGCGGCATCGGCGGGATGCTCGGAAAACAGCACGAACATCACCGCCGTGAGGATCTCGAAGACGGTGATCATCTCGCCCTGGTTGGCGTTGGCCACCCGGCGCACGGCATCGGCCAGAACCTCATCGGCGACCAGCCTGCCGCCGCCTTCCGCGCCGAGCCGGAAGCGTTCATGCCAGTTGACCAGATGCGGCGAGGTGTGGACGTGGACCTTGAGCCCCTGGGCTTCAAGAATGGCGCGGCAGAAGGCGCTGGTCGAGCCCTTGCCATTGGTGCCGGCGACATGGATCACCGGCGGCAGCCTGTCCTGCGGGTTGCCGAGCCGTTCGAGCAGCCTTGTGATGCGGCCGAGCGACAGGTCGAAACCCTTGGGATGCAGCGCCATCAGCGCGTTGATTTCCTGCTCGGCAGCCGACACGACCGTCCCTCTCGCCGAAGACCCCGGCACTGGTTGCTTTTGTGAACGCTCTGACTGTGTGACCTGGGCCTTGGGCGCGGTGGCGATGACGCCGGACGCGCCTGTGCTCTAATGCGCGGTTTCCGCGAACTCGGGCTCAGATCCGGTCTCGGCGACCGGCGCGGCAAGCGCCTTGGGGGCGGGCGCATCCATCTTGAGGAAAATCCGCAGCAGCCGCGCAATCGTCTCCGGCAGGTCGTGGCGATGCACCACCATGTCGATCATGCCGTGGTCGAGCAGATATTCGGAGGTCTGGAAGCCTTCCGGGAGCTTTTCCCGGATCGTCTGCTCGATCACCCGCTTGCCGGCGAAGCAGATTTCCGCGCCCGGCTCGGCCAGATGCACGTCGCCGAGCATGGCATAGGAAGCCGAAACCCCGCCCGTGGTCGGATTGGTCAGCACCACGATGTAGGGAAGGCCCGCTTCCTTGAGCATCTCGACCGCGACCGTTGTCCGCGGCAGCTGCATCAGCGACAGGATCCCTTCCTGCATGCGCGCGCCGCCCGACGCCGGAAACATCACCAGCGGGCAATGGCGTGCGATCGCCGCCTCGAAGGCCTGGATGATGGCTTCGCCGGCGGCGATGCCGAGCGATCCGCCCATGAAGGCAAAATCATGCACGCAGGCGACGATCTTGACGCCCTGGACCGAGCCGTGGGCGGCGACGATCGAATCATCGAGCCCTGTCTTGGTCCGGCTTTCGCGCAGACGATCGCTGTATTTCTTTGAATCGCGGAACTTGAGCGGATCCTGCGGCACCTTCGGCGACGGCAGAACCTCGTATTTGCCATCGTCGAAGATGTGCTTGAGGCGGGCTTCCGCCGACATCTTCATGTGATAGCCCGACGCCGGGATCACGAAATGGTTTTCCTCAAGATCGTTGTGGAACACCATTTCCCCGGTCTCGGGGCACTTGATCCACAGGTTCTCCGGCACCTCGCGGCGGCCGAGCATCGAGTTGATCTTGGGCCTGACGTAGTTGGTAATCCAGTTCAAGGCGGTCTCTCCGGTTTGTCCCGTCTAATGTGGGGGCGTTACTCAGCCGGCGCAAGCCGAGCCGCGCGGACGCCGGTGGCAAGCCCCCGCACCATGGTGGCCACACTCTCGACGGTGTCGATGGTCGCGGCCCCCTTGGCGTCAAGCGTGTTGGCGATCTGGTTGACGATCGCGGTGCCCACCACCACGCCGTCGGCGGACTGGCCGATGGCGCGGGCCTGTTCGGCGGTCTTCACCCCGAAGCCAACGCAGACCGGCAGGCTGGTATGGCTCTTGATCCGGTCGACCGCAAGATTGACCTTGGTCGTGTCAGCGATGGCCGATCCGGTGATGCCCGTCATCGAGACATAATAGACAAAGCCCGACGTATTGGAGAGCACCCGCGGCAGCCGCTTGTCGTCCGTGGTCGGCGTCGCCAGCCGGATGAAGTTGAGCCCGGCGCGGAGCGCGGGCAGGCACAGTTCCTCGTCCATCTCCGGCGGCAGGTCGACCACGATCAGCCCGTCGATGCCGGCCTCGCGCGCATCCACCAGGAACCGCTCGACGCCATAGATGTAGATCGGGTTGTAATAGCCCATCAGCACGATCGGCGTCTCGTTGTCGCCCTTGCGGAAGTCTTGCGCCAGCTTGAGCGTCTTTTTCAGCGTCTGCCCGCCCTTCAAGGCCCGTTGTCCGGCCATCTGGATCGCCGGGCCGTCGGCCATCGGATCGGAAAACGGCATCCCGAGTTCGATCACGTCGGAACCGGCGCCGGGCAGCGCCTGCATGATCCTGAGCGAGGTGTCGTAATCCGGGTCGCCGCCCATGAAATAGGTCACCAGCGCCGGCCGGCCCTCGGCCTTGAGTTTGTCGAACCGTGTGTCGATGCGTGTGGTCATGATCAGAGCTCCACCCCGAGGATCTTGCCGACAGTGAAGATGTCCTTGTCGCCGCGGCCGCACAGGTTCATCACGATGATCTGGTCCTTGCCCATCTTCGGCGCGCGCTTGATCACTTCGGCGAGCGCGTGGCTGGGCTCCAGCGCCGGGATGATGCCCTCGAGACGGGTGAGAAGCTGGAAGGCTTCAAGCGCCTCGGTGTCCATGATCGGCACATATTCGACCCGGCCCGAATCCTTGAGCCAGGAATGCTCCGGCCCGATGCCGGGATAATCGAGGCCGGCCGAGATCGAATGGCCTTCCTTGATCTGGCCGTCGCCGTCCTGCAGCAGGTAGGTGCGGTTGCCATGCAGCACGCCGGGCGATCCGGCGGTGAGCGAGGCGCAATGCTCCTCGCCGTCGAGCCCCTTGCCGCCGGCCTCGACGCCGACGATCTGCACGTCCTTGTCATCGAGAAAGGGGTGGAACAGGCCGATGGCGTTGGAGCCGCCGCCCACGGCCGCCACCAGCATGTCGGGCAGGCGGCCTTCCATGGCCAGCATCTGCTCGCGGGATTCCTGGCCGATCACCGACTGGAAGGTGCGCACCATCTCCGGATAGGGATGCGGACCCGCCGCCGTGCCGATCAGGTAATAGGTGTCGTCGACATTGGTGACCCAGTCGCGAAGCGCCTCGTTCATGGCGTCCTTCAGCGTGCCGTGGCCGGAAGTGACCGGGTGCACCTTGGCGCCCAAGAGCTTCATGCGGAACACGTTGGGCGCCTGGCGCTGCACGTCGGTGGCGCCCATATAGACCTCGCACGGATAGCCGAAGCGCGCCGCCACCGTGGCCGAGGCGACGCCGTGCTGGCCGGCGCCGGTTTCGGCGATGATGCGGGTCTTGCCCATGCGCTTGGCCAGCAGGATCTGCCCCACGCAATTGTTGATCTTGTGCGATCCGGTGTGGTTGAGCTCGTCGCGCTTGAAATAGACCTTGGCCCCGCCCAGGTGCTCGGTCAGCCGCTCGGCGAAATACATCGGCGACGGCCGCCCGGTGTAATGGGTGTTCAGATGCTCGAGCTCGGCGCGGAAGCCCGGATCGGCCTTGGCCCTTGTCCACTCTTCCTCCAGCTCGAGGATCAGCGGCATCAGGGTTTCGGCCACGAACCGGCCGCCGAAAATGCCGAACATGCCCTGGTCGTCGGGCCCGGTGCGGAAGGAATTCGGATGGGTTGTCTGGTTCAATTCACTTACTCCTCAAACCGTCCATTTCGGCCTCGCGAACCGCCCGGACAAAATCGTCCATCAGGGTGGGATCCTTGACGCCCGGCGCGCTTTCGACGCCGGACGAGACATCGACCATGGTCGCACCGCTGATGCGGAGCGCCTCGCCGACATTGTCTTTCGTCAATCCACCCGAAAGCATGTAACTAACGCTGCCGTCAAGCGTGGCAAGAAGCCGCCAGTCGAAGCTCACGCCGTTGCCGCCCGGCAGGTCCGAGCCTTTCGGCGGCTTGGCGTCAAACAGGAACCGGTCGGCAAGGCCCTTGTAGGAAACTATCCGGTCAAGATCATGGGCCTCGCGGATGGCGAAGGCCTTCATCACCGGAAGTCCGAACCGGGCCTTCAGCCCGGCCACCCGCTCCGGGCTTTCCTCGCCATGCAATTGCAGCCAGTCGGGCTTCATGGTGGCGACGATCTCGTCAAGCCCGGCATCGTCCAAGTCGACGGTAACCGCCACGGTCTGAAGGCCGCGCGCCTGCGCGAGACGCGCGAGCGCGGCCGCCGTCTCGACCGAGACATTCCGCGGGCTCTTCGCAAAGAAGATGAATCCCGCCATGTCCGCGTTGAGGTCAGCCGCGCGATCCACCGCGTCGGGCGTGCTCAGGCCGCAAATCTTGATGGTTGCTGTCATGGCGGCTGACGTCGCACAAATCGGTGCGGGAGTCGAGATAGGGGGGCCGGATAGCGCCGATCCGGAACAAATGGAACATCGTGACTCGGGCTAGAATGTCACGGCAAACAGCCGCGAACCGTTCTGCTTGAGCCAGCGCTTGGCTTCCTTGGTGCGCGGGCAGAGCGCGGTGCAGGTGGCCCAGAAGTCCGGCCCGTGGTTCATTTCTTTGAGATGCGCCACCTCGTGGGCGGCGAGATAATCGATCACGAACACCGGCGCCATGGCGATGCGCCAGGAAAACGACAGATTGCCGTCCGAGGTGCAGGAGCCCCAGCGGCTCCTGGTGTCCTTGTAGGCGATGGCGCGCACCGGCTTGCCGAGCGTCGCGGCGTGGTGGCGGACCATGGGGTCGAGCTCGTGCCGCGCGACTTTCTTGAGATGATCGGACACCCGCCGTCCGACATGCTCGGGCGAGCCCGAGACCATCAGCGTGGGCTGGCCGTCGATCTCCGTCTCTTCGGCGAGACCCCGCAGCTTGCCGGTCATCTCTATCCGGTGATCGACGCCGCGGATGGCGATCATCCGGTCCTGCGCCAGCGGACCGGCATCGGGCACGCGCGCCAGCCGGGTCATCAGCCAGCCATGGTGACGGGTGAGAAATTCGTCGATCTCCCGAGCCGGCAGTCCGCGCGGGATGGTGAGCTTCAGCGCCTGCCCGCCCGGCTCGATCCTGAGCGTCATCCGTGTCGCCCGCGCGTTCTCGCGAATGATGAGCGGCAGCGCGCGCCCATTGACCGTCACCGCCGCGGGACGGGGCGTGGAGCTTTTCGGGGAGGAGCGGCCAAATCCGAACATGAAGTGGGTTTTATCCGATTCGCCGGGCGCGAAAGCCTGAAAATGCCCTCATCCAGGCAACAAAAAAGCGGCGCTCTCGAAAGAACGCCGCCGGGTCTTGCAGGCTGTGGCAATCAGCCGTCGATTTCGGGAACCGAGCCGGATTTGCGGGCCTTGTTCTGGCTGGCCTCGCGGGCCGCCATGAACTGCTCGAACTCGGTGCGGTCGCGCGCCATGCGCAGGTCGCGCATATGCTGGTCGAATTCGCGGCGCATCTCGTCAAGCTTCTTGCGCTCTTCGTCAAGCCGCGACAGCTCTTCGTCGCGCCAGGCGTCAAAGGCCACGTTGCCGCTGCCGCTTGTGCGCATGCCGTGGCGGTTCCGGCGCAGCGAGGACGCAAATCCGTCCGTTGCGCGGTTGACATCGGCCTTGAAGGCGTCGAGCCGGTCGCCCCAGAGAATGTAGGCGAGCATGGCCAGGCCCAGCGGCCAGAAAACCATGAAGCCCAAGACCATCAAGGCGATGGTTGCGGGCGTCCAGGCGGGACGGATCAATGCGGTCTGTGTCATCGGTCATTACCTCATCTCGTGAGGGAAGCGGGGATCGTTCCCTGGTGGATTTGATGTGGTATGGGCCGGAGCGCGATTCAAGAAACCGCCCGCAGGAAACCGTTATCCCTCTGTATTTGCGAGGAATAATCAATCGCTCAAACGGGACTCAAATCCGGATCAGCCGCCGAGGCCGCCCTTGATGAGCTTCGGCGCGGCTTTCCTGGCGCGGTTGGAGCGGGCGTGGGTGCGGATGAAATCCAAAATCCGCGGCGCGATCTCCGAGCGGAAGCGCGAGCCATTGAACACGCCGTAATGGCCGACCTTCGGCTGAACATAGTGGTAGCGCATGTCCTCGGGGATGTTGGTGCAGATGGTCTGCGCGGCCTGGGTCTGGCCGAGGCCCGAAATGTCGTCGTTCTCGCCCTCGACCGTCAGCAGCGCGACCTTGCGGATCGCCGTGGTGTCGACCTTGCGGCCGCGATGCATCATCTCGCCCTTGGGCAGCGAATGCTTGATGAACACGGTGTCGATGGTCTGCAGATAGAATTCCGAGGTCATGTCCATGACCGCGAGATACTCGTCGTAGAAGTCCCGGTGCCGCTCGGCCGAATCGCCGTCATTCTTGACCAGGTGCAGGTAGAAATCCTTCTGCGCGATCATGTGGCGGTCGAGGTTCATGGTCATGAAGCCGGACAATTGCAGAAAGCCGGGGTAGACCGAGCGGGTGAAGCCCGGCAGCGGCCACGGCACCTGCATGATGACATTGTCCTCGAACCACTCGATCGGCTTGGTCTGGGCGAGCTCATTGACACCGGTCGGATTGATGCGCGTGTCGATCGGTCCGCCCATCAGCGTCATCGACGAGGGCGCGAATGTGTCGCCGCTCTCTTCCATGATGGCGACCGCGGCCAGAACGGGCACCGAGGGCTGGCACACGGCGACCACATGGGTGTCGGGTCCGAGCGCATGCAGCATGGAAATGACGTAGTCGATATAGTCATCGAGGTCGAAGCGGCCGTCGGTGACGGGCACCATGCGGGCGTCGGTCCAGTCGGTGATATAGACCTCGGCCTTGGGCAGCAGGGCCTCGACCGTGCCGCGCAGCAGGGTCGCGTAGTGGCCCGACATCGGCGCCACGATCAGGATCTTCGGATCGGGGCGGTGATTGTCGGGAAGCGCCCGCTCGAAATGGATCAGGTTGCAGAACGGCCGCGACCAGACGATTTTCTCGTGCACGGACACCTTGCCGGTGTTGAGCGAGGTCTGATCAAGCCCGAAGGCCGGCTTGCCGTAGCGGCGGGTGGTGCGCTCGAACAGTTCGAACCCGGCGCCCATGGCGCGGCCGAACGGCGTGTGGGCAATCGGGTTGATCGGATTGCGGAAGGCCAGGCGCATCGCGTCGGCATAGGCGCGCATCGGCGCGACGGCCGCATGGTTGAGCTCATACATCTGATAGAACATGATTCAATCGCCTCTTTCTCCGGCAGCCCAGCTGCCAGGTCCCCGCCATCATGCATGCCATTTCCTTTAAGGAGTCTGACTTGACGCAGCGCGCAAATGGTAAACGAGCCTATCATGCTTTTGTTGCATTGCAACAACACAACCTGTCGAATCAGGGCGTTTACGACCAATGGGCCGGACGCGGGCGATCTGACAGGGCCCGGGCCATTGTCCATTGTCCCTATGCATGACGCGGAACTGGCAGTAGGGCCTGGTCGGGTCCCGGCCTAAATCGGAGCGAGCCACGCGTCCGAGGAGCCAAGCCGTTGAAACCGTTTACGGGCAGTTTTACCCAGCAGGAAGCCCTGGATGACGAGGTCGTCGCCGCGGCCGCCCAGGTGCTCAGATCCGGCCGGCTGCACCGCTACAACACCGCTGCCGGGGAACTCTCGAAAGCCTCCGAGCTCGAACAGGCCTATGCGGCCTATCAGGGCGCGCGCTACTGCCTGGCCTGCGCATCGGGCGGCTATGCCATGGCGATCGCGCTGCGCGCGGCGGGCCTGAAGGCCGGCGAAAGCGTGCTCACCAACGGCTTCACGCTCGCGCCCGTGCCCGGCGCCATCGCCTCGGCCGGGGGCAGGCCGGTTCTGGTCGAGATCACCGAGGACCTGGTGATCGACCTGGATGATCTGGACCGCAAGGCCCGTTCCACCGGCGCGCGGTTCCTGCTGTTGTCCAACATGCGCGGGCATCTGGCCGACATGGACCGGCTCGCCGATCTCGTGCGCCGCCATTCCATGATCCTGATCGAGGACTGCGCCCACACCATGGGGGCTGCCTGGAACGGCCGCAAGAGCGGCAATTTCGGCCTTGCCGGCTGTTTCTCGACCCAGACCTACAAGCATCTCAACTCCGGCGAGGGCGGCCTGCTCACCTCCGACGATCCGGACTTCATGGCCCGCGCCATCCTGCTGTCGGGCTCCTACATGCTCTATGAGCGCCACGGCGCGGCCCCATCGCCCGAGGTGTTCGAGCGGATCCGGCTCGAAACGCCCAACATGTCCGGCCGCATGGACAATCTGCGCGCCGCTATCCTGCTGCCGCAGCTCGCGCGCCTCGACGACAGCATCGCCCGCTGGAACGAGCGCTACAGGGCGGTCGAGGATGGCCTCGAGCAGGTGGAAGGCCTGGTCCTGCCCCGGCGTCCCGAGGCTGAGCTTTATGTCGGCAGCTCCCTCCAGTTCCGCCTGCCCGGCCTGTCCCGGTCAGGCGCCGAGGCCTTCGTCGGAGCCTGCAAGGCGCACGGCGTCGAGCTGAAATGGTTCGGCGCGTCCGATCCCGTGGCGTTCACCTCCAACCACCACAGCTGGCGCTATGTCGACCCACAGCTGCTGCCCGAAACCGACCGGGTTCTGTCGACCCTGTTCGACATGCGCCTGCCGCTGACCTTCACCCTGGAGGAATGCCGCCACATTGCCTCCGTCATCGCCCATTGCGCCCGCGGACTTTCGCCTGAAGCCGCATAGATCCCGCCGGTTTGTTGCCCGTCTTGGCCCAAACCAGCCGGGATTCCGCGGGCTAGAGTGGCCCGGCGCTCATGCGATGGATCGATCTGGCGTAGCCAAGCCACCAATCTGGCACTAGAGCTAATCGGGCCAGTTGTGGTTTCTAGCCCTCAACAAGGAGGATTGTCCCATGCCCAGAATGACCACCGAGGAAGCTTTCGTCAAAGTTCTGCAGATGCACGGAATCGAGCATGCCTTCGGCATCATCGGATCCGCCATGATGCCGGTGTCCGATCTCTTCCCCAAGGCCGGGATCACCTTCTGGGACTGCGCTCATGAGACCAATGCCGGGCTGATGTGCGATGGCTACATCCGCACCACCGGCAAGATGGCGATGGCGATCGCCCAGAACGGCCCGGGCGTCACCGGCTTCGTCACCCCGGTCAAGACCGCCTACTGGAACCACACGCCGATGCTGCTGATCACCCCGCAGGCGGCCAACAAGACCATCGGCCAGGGCGGGTTCCAGGAAATGGAGCAGATGCGGCTGTTTGCCGATTGCGTCTGCTACCAGGAGGAAGTGCGCGATCCCTCCCGCATTCCCGAAGTCCTGAACCGCGTCATCATGAAGGCCTGGCGCGGCTCGGCGCCGGCGCAGATGAACATTCCCCGCGACATGTGGACCCAGGTGATCGATGTCGAGCTGCCGCAGGTGGTCCGCTTCGAGCGCCCCGCCGGCGGCGAACAGGCGATCGCGAAAGCCGCCGAGCTGCTGTCGAAGGCGCGGTTCCCGGTCATCCTCTCGGGCGCCGGCGTGGTGCTCTCGGGCGCGATTCCCGATCTGGTCAGGCTCGCCGAGCGCCTCGACGCGCCGGTCTGCTCCAACTACCAGCACAATGACAGTTTCCCCGGCTCGCACCCGCTTGCCGTCGGGCCGCTCGGCTACAACGGCTCGAAGGCCGCCATGGAGCTGATCGCCAAGGCCGATGTCGTGCTCGCGCTCGGCACAAGGCTCAACCCGTTCTCGACGTTGCCGGGCTACGGCATCGACTACTGGCCCAAGACCGCCGACGTCATCCAGGTCGACATCAATGCCGACCGCATCGGCCTCACCAAGAAGGTCACCGTCGGCATCGAAGGCGATGCCGCCAAGGTCGCCCGCGCCATCCTGGCCCAGCTGTCCGGCACCGCCGGCGATGCGGACCGCGAGGACCGCCGCAACCTTGTGTCGCTGACCAAGTCGCGCTGGGCGCAGGAACTCTCCTCGCTCGACCACGAGGACGATGATCCTGGCACGGTCTGGAACGAGGAATCGCGCAAGCGCGACGCGGAACTGATGTCGCCGCGCCAGGCCTGGCGCGCCATCCAGGCAGGACTGCCGAAGAACGCCATCATCTCCTCCGACATCGGCAACAACTGCGCCATCGGCAACGCCTATCCGACCTTCGAAGAGGGCCGCAAATATCTGGCGCCCGGCCTGTTCGGTCCGTGCGGCTACGGATTCCCGTCGATCCTCGGCGCCAAGATCGGCCAGCCGGACATTCCGGTGGTGGGTTTTGCCGGCGACGGCGCCTTCGGCATCTCCATGAACGAAATGACCGCCTGCGGCCGCGAGAACTGGCCGGCGATCACCATGGTGATCTTCCGCAACTACCAGTGGGGCGCCGAAAAGCGCAACACGACGCTCTGGTACGACGACAATTTCGTCGGCACCGAACTCGACCGCGACACGTCCTATGCGAAGATCGCCGAGGCCTGCGGCGCCAGGGGAGTCGTCGTCAGGGACCAGCAGGGCCTGACCGAGGAACTCGCCAAGGCCGTCGAGCGGCAGATGCAGAAGGGCGAGACCACCTTCATCGAGGTCCTGCTCAACCAGGAACTGGGCGAACCCTTCCGCCGCGACGCCATGAAGAAGCCGGTCGTCGTCGCCGGCATCAGCCGCGACGACATGCGCCCGCAGCAGGGCGCTCTCTGAACGCACCTGCGCCACTCCGGGAAGGGCCGCGCTTCGACGCGGCCCTTGTCACGCCGGGACGAACTGCTCGATTGTGTCGGCAATGATGTCGATCCCGCCGGGGATCTTGGCGCTGTCGATCGAGGAATAGGCGATCCGGAAATAGCGTCTGCCATCCTCCGGATTCTCGAAGAAGAAGTGCCCGGGCTCGATCAGCACGCCGCGCTGCCTCAGCGCCTGGGAGAGATCGCCGGCGTCGATCCCCTCCGGCGTCTGCATCCAGAAGCTCGAGCCGCCCGACACGTCCGCGCCGGCGATGTGCAGGCCGCGGCGGTCGATCGCCTCCTGCATCACCTCGCGTCGGCGCCGGTAGGTCTGGCCCATGCGCGCCACCAGCGCGTCGAAATGGCCGAGCGACAGGAAATTCGCGACCGTGCGTTGCAGGTGGCCCGGAGGGTGCCTGACGATCACCATGCGCAGCGCCCGCGCCTCGCGGATGAAGGTCTCAGACCCCACCATGTAGCCGAGCCTGAGGCCAGGAAACAGTGATTTGGAAAACGAGCCGACATAGATCACCCGTCCTTCCTCATCGAGCGACTTGAGCGCCGGCGCCGGTGGGTTGAGGAACGACATCTCGAATTCGTAGTCGTCCTCGACGATCAGGAAATCGTCTCGCGACGCCATCTTGAGAAGCTCCTGCCGCCGCTCGAGCGGCATGGTCACGCTGGTCGGGCAATGATGGCTGGGCGTGGTGAACACCACGTCGGTCTCCGCCGGCAACGCGTCGAGTCGCATGCCGGCGTGATCGACCGGGACATTGACCACGTTGCAGCGCGCCAGGTTCAGCGCCACTCTCAAGCCCGGATAGCCGGGGTTCTCCATCACCGCCGTCCGCCGCTGGTTGAGCAGCACCTGGGCTGCGAGCCACAGCGCGTTCTGTCCGCCCATGGTGATCAGGATCTGTTCGGGCTTGGCCTGGATGCCGCGCCGCGGCAGCGAGTTGAGCGCGATATATTTGACCAGCTCCGGGTCGTCGCGCTCGTAGCTGTCGGCAGTCACCGTCGCGAATTCGCGCTTGCCCAGTGCCTGCAGCGCGCATTGCCGCCAGTTGGAGTGATCGAAGATCCGCTCGTCGGCCTGGCCATAGATGAACGGATAGGGATAGCTGCGCCAGTCCACCGGTTTTTCGACCAGCACCTGGCCGGTGTAGCGCTGGCCGATGGCCCGGTTCCAGTCGACCTTGTCTCCCATCACGCCCTTCGGCGCATCGAACCGGCTGCGCTGCGGCGCGGTGGGCGAGACGTAATAGCCCGAGCGTCCCCTGGCGACGAGATAGTCGTCCGAGACCAGCTCGCTGTAGGCGAGCGTTACGGTGATCCGGCTGATGGCGAGATGCGCCGCAAGCTTGCGGCTCGAGGGCAGCTTGGCGCCCGGAATGAAGCGCCCGGACAGCACGCCTTCGCTGATCATGCGCTGAATTTTCTGCTGCAGTGTTCCCTCGAACTTCGGGTCGAGGAAAAATGTGTCTATCGGAATCGACATACGATCGCCCAGCCGGTTTTCACCAGTCTATCGATAGACTTACGCCGGCGAAAGAGGCAGGCGGGCGATTGCCCTGCCCCTTCGATGCTGGACGGCTTCCACCCGCCTGGCCAGGTTATCCGAACACCTTCGTCAGCGCCTTGTCGACGCTCTCGGTGATCTGGTCGATGTCGCTGGCGGTGGCGATCAGCGCTGGCGAGAAACACAGCGTGTTGTTGAAGCCGGGCAGCGACCGGTTGGTGGCACCGATGATGACGCCCTGCGCCATGCAGTCGGCCACCACGGCCTGCACCCTTTTCTCCTCGGCGGGCTCGCGCGATGTCCGGTCGCTCACCAGTTCCGCGCCGATGAACAGCCCCTTGCCGCGCACGTCGCCGATGACGGCGTGCCTGTCCTGCAGCGCCCGAAGATTGTCCATCATCCGGGCGCCCATCACTTGCGTGTTCTCGATCAGGTTCTCGTCCTCGACGATGCGCATGTTCTCGAGCGCGGCGGCGGGACCGGCAGCGCAGCCGCCGAAGGTCGAGATGTCGCGGAAATAGGACATCGGATCCGACGCGTCGTCCTTGAACTGCTCGAACACGGCTTCCGTCGTCACGGTGCAGGAAATCGCCGCGTAACCGGAGGCAACGCCCTTGGCCATGGTGACGAAATCCGGCTTGACGCCGTAATGCTGGTAGCCGAACCAGGCCCCGGTGCGGCCGACGCCGCAGACGACCTCGTCGATGTGCAAAAGGATCTTGTATTTGGCGCAGATCTCCTGGACCCGCTCCCAGTAGCCCTCGGGCGGGGTGATCACGCCGCCGCCGGCGGTGATCGGCTCCAGGCACAGCCCGCCCACCGTATCGGGACCCTCGCGCAGGATCACCTCCTCGATGGCATTGGCCGCGGCCAGGCCGTAGCTTTCGGCATCGGGGAACTGGTTGCGGTACTCAAGGCAGTGCGGCACCATCACGAAACCCGGCGCGAGCGGTCCATACTGCTCGACCCGCTGCGGCTGGCCGCCGGCCGAAAGCGCCGCCAGCGTCGTGCCGTGGTAGTCCCGGTCCCGGTAGAGGATCTTGTACTTCCGGCCGCCATGGTGCCGGTGCGAGATCTGGCGGATCATCTTGAACGCCTTCTCGTTGGCTTCCGAGCCGGAATTCGAATAATAGACCCGGCTCATACCAGGCATCTTCTCGATCAGCTTCTTGGCGAACAGGGCGCCGGGAATCGAGCCGGCGCTGTTGGCGAAATAGTTCATCTTGACCAGCTGGTCGCGCACCGCATTGGCGATGCTTTCGCGGCCGTAGCCGACATTGACCGTCCACACCCCGCCCGACACCCCGTCCAGATGCTCCTTGCCGGTCGCGTCCCAGACCCGCATGCCGCGACCCTCGACCATGATCCGCGGATCGATGGTCTCGAACGGCTTGTGCTGGATCAGGTGATGCCAGACATGGGCCCGGTCGGCCTCGATGACCGCCTGGATGTCGTTGGGCTGGATGGGCAGGTTCATGGTGGTCCCTCCCGGGGATGGTGGTGACGGCCGGAGCCTTGGCGAGAAAACCATCGCCGATGTCCCGGTCAAGAGAATAGGGCCAGTGGGTGTCGAGCCATATGGCCAGAAAAATCCAAATAAAACCAACGGCCTGAGCCGGAATGGATAAACTGGTACAATGCGGTTTGTCAATTTGGCGCTATGGGTTTGACTCCCGAATTGATCGACTTCACTTTATTGGCGCAATATCAACGATATAAAAAGCCATGAACGGGAACAGGGCCGGGGACTTCGCGTCTGTCCGGCGTCACACTGCAATCGGAAGGCCGGCGCACCGCTGGCCCGGACAGGGAGCATGACATGAAAACCGCATCACGAATTTCCGCATTGTTGGCTGGCATTGCAATTCTAGCCTCCGCATCGGCCGCCAAGGCCGAAGAAATCACGGTCGCCTACTTCCTGGAATGGCCGATGCCGTTTCAGTATGCCAAGGCCACCGGCCTCTATGACGAGGCGCTCGGCATGAAAGTGAACTGGAAATCCTTCGACGCCGGCACGGCCATGTCCGCCGCCATGGCCTCGGGCGACGTCCAGATCTCCGTGAGCCAGGGCGTGCCGCCCTTCGTGGTGGCCACCTCCGCCGGCCAGGACCTGCAGGTCGCCGACATCGCCGTGGTCTACAACGACAACGACAACTGCGTGGTCAAGACCGATCTCGAGATCACCAAGGACAATGCCAAGGAGCTTGAGGGCAAGAAGGTCGCGGTCCCCGTCGGCACCGCCGCCCATTACGGCTTCCTCAAGCAGATGGCGCATTTCGGCGTCGATGTCTCGGCCATGGAAGTCGTCGACATGGCTCCGCCGGATGGTGCTGCCGCCTTTGCCCAGGGCAGCCTCGACATGTTCTGTGGCTGGGGTGGTGCGCTGCGCCGCGCGCAGGAACACGGCAATGTGCTGCTGACCGGCGCCGAGAAGGACGCCATCGGCATTTCCGTCTATGACGTCACCTCGGTGTCGGCCACGTTTGCCGCCGAGAATGCCGAGGTCCTGGCGAAATTCCTCAAGGTCACCGCCGACATGAACGCCAAGTGGCTGACCGATTCGGCGGAAATGCTGCCGGTCATCGCCAAGGACGCGGGCATGAGCGAGGAAGACACCGCCGATACGCTCAAGGGCTTCCAGTTCCCGACAATCGAAGAGCAATTGTCGGAAAAATGGCTGGGCGGCGCAACGCCGGCGTTCCTCAAGGGCGTAGGCGACTTCTTCAAGGAACAGGGCAACATCCCTGAATCGCGCGAAACCTATGCCGGCGCCGTCAACACCGGTCCGCTCGAAGCCGCCTCGAAAATGTAGACCAGGACTTGATCCGCGGGCTGCCGGACGGTTCTCTGTCCGGCAGCCCGTTTGCGGCGCAATGACCCCATGATTGGAGCAGCCATGGGCAACCTGGTGATCGACAACCTATCCATGCGTTTCGACCTGCCCAATGGCGGATCGGTCCAGGCGCTCAAGAACGTCTCGCTGGAGCTTGCCAAGGGCGAGCTTCTGGCCGTGCTTGGGCCTTCGGGCTGCGGCAAGACCACGCTTCTCAACATTGTGGCCGGGTTTCTCGCGCCGACCGACGGCAAGGTGACGCTCAACGGCAAGACCGTGACCGGCCCAGGGCCGGAGCGCGGCATGGTGTTCCAGCAGGGGGCGCTGTTCGAATGGATGAATGTGCGGCGCAACATCTCCTTCGGCCCCGACATGGCCGGACGTCCGGCCGCCGAAACCAGGCCGGTGGTCGAAAACCTGCTCCGCACCGTGGGCCTGCAGGATTTCGGCGACAAGATGATCTATGAGCTGTCGGGCGGCATGCAGCAGCGCGTGGCGCTGGCGCGGTGCTTGGCAAATGATCCCGACGTCATCCTGATGGACGAGCCGCTGGGCGCGCTCGACGCGCTGACCCGCGAGAAGATGCAGGGCCTGGTGCTCAAGCTGTGGAAGGAAACCGGGAAGACCATCATCCTCATCACCCATTCGGTCGAGGAGGCGCTGCTCTTGGGCGAGCGTCTTCTGGTGATGGCGCCGCGTCCCGGCCGGATCCACAAGGAGTACAATCTCCCCTTCGCCGAGATGGGCGTCGGCCGCGACCTGCGGCTGGTCAAGAAGGAGCGCGAGTTCGCCGAGCGCCGGGAGGAAATCCTCGGCATGATCTGGGACATGGAGGAAGAGATCATGGGCCGCCAGGAGGAAACGGCATGATCGTCTTTCTGCTCTATGTGACCATCTTCGCGGCCGCCTTCGGCCTCTACCGGGTCTGGGAGCGCAAGCGCCATCACCTTCATGATTTCGCGAGCCTCAAGACCGTCACCTTTGGCGACGAGAGCGCGGTCTCGCCCAACCGATTTGCCTCGGTCATCTCCATCATCGCCCTGTTTGCCATCTGGGGCGCCTTCACCGGGTCGGTGATCACACCCCTGCATGTGCCGGGTCCCTTTGTCGGCGACGCGAGCTTCACCTACACTGCCCGCAACGCCGCCGGCGAGACCGACGACGCAACCGTCCACATGCGGGTCTACCGGGTCGGCGAGGACGTGCCGCTGCCGGAACTGCCGGTCGACCAGGCCGGATTCGCCATGGATGATGCGCTCAAGATCGGCGCCTGGCGGTCGGTTCTCGCCCGTCCCAGTGAAAACGACACCGGCGGCGAGGATGACGGCTACAGTGTGATCGCCATCGACGGCCAGCCGATCGCCGCGGGCGGCACCGTCCGGTTTTCGGACGGAGAGGTCACCATGACCTCCAAGGGCAGCCTGTCGATCAAGCCCGACAAGGGCTGGCAGATGGAGCCGATCTGGCTGCCGGCGCCGGAAGCCGTGGTGTCCCGCCTGGTTGAAATCGCCAATGACGGCTACAAGAACGTCTCGCTGTGGAACCATCTCGGCTCCTCGCTCGGCCGGGTCATTGCCGGCTTCGTCATCGGCAGCATCATCGGTATCCCGCTCGGCTACGCCATGGGCCTGTCCAACTGGTTTCGCGGCTGGTTCGATCCGATCGTCGAGTTCATGCGGCCGGTGCCGCCCCTGGCGCTGATCCCGCTGATCATCATCTGGTTCGGCATCGGCGAGCAGGGCAAGGTCATCCTGCTGTTCCTCGCTGCCCTCTGGATCATGACCATCTCCGCCCGCGCCGGCGTCTCGGGGGTGCGCATCTCCAAGGTGCATGCGGCCTATTCGCTCGGCGCCTCGAAATGGCAGATCCTCAGGCATGTCATCGTGCCCAACTCCCTGCCGGAGATCTTCACCGGCGCGCGCGTCGCCATGGGCGTCTGCTGGGGCACGGTGGTGGCCGCCGAACTGGTCGCCGCCGACCGCGGCGCGGGCATGATGATCGTCAATGCGTCGAAGTTCCAGCTCACCGACATCGTCATCCTCGGCATCATCCTGATCGGCATTATCGGCTATGGCATCGATATCCTGATGCGCGTGGCCGAGAAATGGCTCGTGCCCTGGAAGGGCCGCGGCTGAGCTGAACCTCGCCGCAAACGAGAAACCCGCCGCTTGGGGCAAGCGGCGGGTTTTTATGTCTTGAGGCGCGGTCGCCGGTACGGACTGCAGCTCAGATATCCAGATTGGAGACCGAGAGCGCGTTTTCCTGGATGAACTCGCGGCGCGGCTCGACCTCGTCGCCCATCAGGCGCGAGAACAGGCTGTCGGCGTCGACCGCGTCGTTGACCCGGACCTGCAGCAGCGAGCGCGCATGCGGATCGAGCGTCGTTTCCCACAATTGCTCGGCGTTCATTTCGCCCAGCCCCTTGTAGCGCTGCAGGGTCAGGCCCTTGCGGCCGACCGCAAACACCGCCTGCAGCAATTCGCGCGGCCCGGAAATCTGGGTCCCGCCTTCCTTGCGCCTCAGCACCGGCGGCTCGGTATAGACATCGCGCAGCTTGGCATTCATCTGGTCGATCATCCGCGCATCCTGGCTGCCGATCAGGCCCGCGTCGAGATGCACCGATTCCTTGACGCCGCGCACCACGCGCTCGAAGCGGAGCCCGCCATTGTCCGTGGGCGCGCCGGTCCATCCGCGTTCGGACTCCTCGGCGATCATGTCGAGGCGTCGTGCGACTTCCGCCGCCATCGCGGCCGAAACGGCCGGATCATTGACCTGCTCGGGATCGAGCGCGCCGGCGATTGCCGCCTGTTCGACCACCGAGTGGTCGTAGCGCGAGTGCAGCCCCTCGAGCAGCGCCCGCATCCTCAGTGCATCGGTGATGGTCTCCCTCAGGTCGGCGCCGGTGCGTACCTCGCCGGTGGAGAGTTCGAGCGCCGCTTCGTCGAGCCCGCTCGTGACAAGATAGTCCTCCATCG
The DNA here is from genome assembly GCF_030682515.1 of Hoeflea sp. Taxonomy (GTDB): domain Bacteria; phylum Pseudomonadota; class Alphaproteobacteria; order Rhizobiales; family Rhizobiaceae; genus Hoeflea. The sequence continues at coordinate 54,425 of NZ_JAUXOD010000064.1, forward strand.
CCTTCTCGTCCTTGAGATACTGGCCGGACTTGCCGCGCGATACCTTGTAGAGCGGCGGCTGGGCGATATAGAGGTGGCCGCGCTCGATCAGCACCGGCATCTGCCGGAAGAAGAAGGTGAGCAGCAGGGTCCGAATGTGCGCGCCGTCCACGTCGGCGTCGGTCATGATGATGATCTTGTGATAGCGGAGCTTGTCGGCGTTGAACTCGTCCTTGCCGATGCCGGTGCCGAGCGCCGTGATCAGCGTGCCGATTTCCTGGCTGGAGAGCATCTTGTCGAACCGCGCCCGCTCGACATTGAGGATCTTGCCGCGGAGCGGCAGGATCGCCTGGTTCTCGCGCGAGCGGCCCTGCTTGGCCGAGCCGCCGGCCGAATCGCCCTCGACCAGGAACAGTTCCGACTTGGCCGGATCCTTCTCCGAACAGTCGGCCAGCTTGCCGGGCAGCGAGGAAATGTCGAGCGCGCCCTTGCGCCGGGTAAGCTCGCGCGCCTTGCGGGCGGCCTCGCGCGCCGCTGCGGCCTCGATCACCTTGCCCACCAGCGTCTTGGCTTCCGCCGGATGTTCCTCGAGCCAGGAGCTCAGCGTCGCGTTGACCAGGTTCTCGACCGCCGGACGCACTTCCGACGACACCAGCTTGTCCTTGGTCTGCGACGAGAATTTCGGGTCCGGAACCTTCACCGACAGCACCGCGGTCAGGCCTTCGCGGCAATCGTCGCCGGTGAGCGTCACCTTCTCCTTCTTGGTCATGCCGGAGCTGTCGGCATAGGACACCATCTGCCGGGTCAGCGCCGCGCGGAAACCCGCCATGTGGGTGCCGCCGTCGCGCTGCGGAATGTTGTTGGTGAAGCACAGCACATTCTCGTGGTAGCTGTCGTTCCACCACATGGCGAGTTCGACGGTGATGCCGTCCTTCTCGCCCAAGAGCGTCACCGGATCGACGACCAGCGGCTTCTTCGATCTGTCGAGATAGCGCACGAAGGCTTCGAGCCCGCCCTCATAGAACAGCTCCAGCTCCTTGACGTCGGAATGGCGCCGGTCGGCCAAGAGGATGCGCACGCCGGAGTTCAAAAACGCCAGTTCGCGCAGGCGGTGCTCGAGCGTACCAAAGTCGAAATCGATCATCGTGAAGGTTTCGGAGCTCGGCATGAAGGTGACTTCGGTGCCGGTCTCGTCGCCGCAGTCGCCGGTGACCTTCAGGGGCGCGTCGGCCACGCCATGGGTGAAGCGGATCTCGTGGATCTTGCCCTTGCGCCGGACAATGAGCTTGAGCCAGACCGACAGCGCATTGACCACGGAAATACCCACGCCGTGCAGGCCGCCCGAGACCTTGTAGGAGTTCTGGTCGAACTTGCCGCCGGCATGCAGCTGCGTCATGATCACTTCGGCCGCCGAAATCCCTTCGCCGCTGTGAATATCGGTGGGAATGCCGCGGCCATTGTCGGTGACCGTCACCGATCCGTCCGGATTGAGCGTCACGGTGACGCGGTCCGCATAGCCCGCCAATGCCTCGTCGACGGCGTTGTCCACCACTTCGTAGACCATGTGGTGCAGGCCAGAGCCGTCATCTGTGTCGCCGATATACATGCCCGGCCGCTTGCGGACGGCATCCAGGCCCTTGAGAACCTTGATCGATTCGGCGCCATATTCGGCCTCCACGGTCGGGATTGTCTCGGGCGTTTCGTTCATCATGAAGGTCTTTCGGTCCAGAGCGGCGGTGCCGGGCGGAAAAGATGGGAAAAGCGGCGACGAATCACCGCGCGGACGAGGTTTCAGTATAGGCGGGCGGGGTGTGAAAACCAAATCCGCGCCGCCATGGAATTGTGGGTTTTGGAATGCATATATGGGTATGAACCCGCCGGAACCCAAGGCTGGCGCAGCCTGGCTCACGCCACGGGCCGATCGCAGCCGGTCAGGCCGTCGGGACCGGTATCATAAAGGAAAGACCGCATGACCTTCATCGCCCACCCGTTTGTGCCGCCGGCCCCGGTGCCGCGCACGACGCCGCCGTCGCGGTTCGAGATCATCCGCACTGTCATGCGCAACCCGCTCGAACTGTGGGGCGAGCCTTCGTTCCGGCTGGAATGGATGAAGACCAAGTTCTTCAACGAGCGCACGCTGATCGCCAATCACCCCGGCCTGGTCCGCCACGTGCTGGTCGACAACGCCAAGAACTACCGCATGGCGACGATCCGCCAGCTCATTCTGCGACCGATTCTGCGCGACGGGCTGCTGACCGCCGAAGGCGAGACCTGGCGGCGCTCGCGCAAGGCCATGGCGCCGGTGTTCACGCCGCGCCACGCCCAGGGCTTTGCCGTGCAGATGCTCGAGCAGTCGCGCGCCTTCACGACGCGGTACGAATCAGCCGCCGAGACAGGCGAGATCCGCGACCTTGCCATCGACATGACCGAACTCACCTTCGACATTCTCGCAGCCACCCTGTTTTCGGGTCAGGTCGCCGGAACCGAGGCGGAATTCGCCGGCGACATCGAGAAGCTGCTCTCCACCATGGGCCGGGTCGATCCGATGGACCTGCTCAAGGCGCCCGCCTGGGTGCCGCGCATCAGGCGCATGTTCGGCCAGGGCGTGCTCGCCAAGTTCCGCGCCATCGTCAAGCAGACCATGGCCGACCGCGAGCATCTGATGCGCACCGATCCGGACGCCGTGCCCGAGGATTTCCTGACCCTGCTGATCCGTCTGCAGGGCCCCGAGGGCCTCACCGTCGACGAGATCGAGGACAACATCATCACTTTCATCGGCGCCGGCCACGAGACCACGGCGCGGGCACTGGGGTGGACGCTCTATTGCCTGGCCAACTCCCCCACCGACCGGGCGATGGTCGAAGCCGAGATCGATGCCGTGCTGGCAAGCGAGCCCGATCCGGTCAAGTGGCTCGACCTGATGCCCTGGACCCGCGCCGCCTTCGAGGAGGCGATGCGGCTCTATCCGCCGGCGCCGTCGATCAACCGCGCCGCCATCGAAGATGACCGATGGGACAACGGCAAGGGCGAAACCGTGACCATCGAGGCGGGCACCACGGTGCTGGTGATGCCCTGGACCCTGCACCGCCACACCAAGCTCTGGGAGCAGCCCGGAGCCTTCATCCCCTCGCGCTTCCTGCCCGAAAACCGCGGTATCATCGACCGTTACCAGTATCTTCCCTTTGGCGTCGGCCCGCGCATCTGCATCGGCGCCACCTTCGCGCTGCAGGAGGCGGTGATCGCGCTGGGCGTTTTACTGTCCGAATACCGCTTCGACTGCGTGGCCGAAACCAAGCCCTGGCCGGTGCAGAAACTCACCACCCAGCCCGAGGGCGGGCTGCCGATGCGGGTCAGCCGTCGCCAATGAATGTCGCGCACAAACGGATCGATTTGAGCGATAAATTACATGATTGAAAACAAGGCGCTGAAGCCGCCCTCGCACACCCGGTCGGATGCGCGGCGCTGCAAGTGCCGGACCGGCGCCTGGGCGTGGGCCAGCGGCCAGGAGCCAAGGCGAGGGTGGTGGCGTCCGGCGCAAAACCGCCTTATGAGGCAGTCACGCCCCTGGAAGAACAAAAGCGCAGAATTGGACCACGGACATGACATCTCCCCTCTTTCTCGGCATCGACACCGGCGGCACCTACACCGATGCCGTACTCTACAGCGAGAGCGAGGGGGTGATCGCCTCGGCCAAGGCGCTGACGACGCGCCATGACCTCGCCGTCGGCGTCTCGGGCGCGGTGGAGACGGTGCTGGCCGAGATCGGCGGCGCCACCGGGCGGATCCGGCTCGTGTCGCTGTCGACGACGCTTGCCACCAACGCGCTGGTCGAAGGCCAGGGCGGCCGCGCCGGCCTGGTGATGATCGGCTTCTCTCCCGAGGATCTCAAGCGCGACGGCCTGGCCGAGGCGCTCGGCGGCGATCCGGTGATCTATCTCGCCGGCGGCCATGACGTGCATGGCCGCGAGACGCCGCTCGATCTTGGGCCTCTCGAAGAGCGTCTGACCAGCTTCGCGGGCGAGGTCTCGGCGGTGGCGATCGCCGGTTATTTTGCCGTGCGCAATCCGGCCCACGAGATTGCCGTGCGCGCGCTCATTCGCGAAAGAACCGCGCTGCCGGTGACCTGCAGCCATGATCTCTCCTCCCGCCTCGGCGGCCCCCGCCGGGCGCTGACGACGCTTCTGAATGCGCGGCTGATCTCGATGGTGGCCCGCCTGATCGACGCCACCAGCGGCTATCTCACAAGGCGCGGCATCGAGGCGCCGCTGATGGTGGTGCGCGGCGATGGCGCGCTGATCTCCTCCGACGAGGCGCTGCTCAGGCCGATCGAGACCATCCTGTCGGGTCCGGCGGCCAGTCTCGTCGGCGCGCGGCACCTGACCGGCCTCGACAATGCCGTGGTCTCCGACATCGGCGGCACCACCACCGACATCGCCGTGCTCGACGGCGGCCATCCGCGGCTTGACAGCGAGGGCGCCACGGTCGGCCGCTACCGCACCATGGTCGAGGCGGTGGCGATGCACACTTTCGGCCTGGGCGGCGATTCCGAGGTCCGCCTCGACGAGGGCGGGCTGGAGGCAGGCATGGTTCTCGGCCCTCGCCGGCTGATGCCCTTGAGCCTCGCCGCCCATCTCTGGCCCGACGCCGTGATCCCCGTGCTCGAGCGGCAGTTGCGGGCCTCGTTTCCCGGCCGTCAGGATGGCCGCTTCGCGCTGCGCACCGGCCTGCCCGACGCGATGGCCGCGGGCCTGGCGCCGCAGGAGGCGGCGCTCTACGACAGGATCGCGCTTGAACCGCAGCCGCTCGACGCAGTGCTGGCAAGCACCGCGCAGCGGGCGACGCTCGACCGGCTGGTCAGCCGCGGCCTGGTGCTGATTTCCGGTTTCACGCCGTCTGATGCCATGCATGTGCTGAGCCGCCAGGATCAATGGAACCGGGAGGCCGCGCGCCTGGGCGCCGAAGTCTTTGCCCGCCGCAAGTCGGGATCTGGGCGCGCCATCGCCGAAACGCCCGAGATGCTCGCCGACCTGGTCTCGGCGCGGCTCACCCGGCAGAGCGCCGAAGCGGTGCTGACGGCGCTGATGGCTGATGAGGGGATTGCCGGCGTCGATGCGGCCAAATCCACCTTTATCGACCGGGCCTTGAGCGCCACACCGGGATTTGTCCGGTTCGGTGTCCGGCTCGACCGGCCGCTGGTGGCGCTCGGCGCGTCCGCGCCGGTGCACTACCCGGCGATTGCCGCCATGCTCGACGTCGAAAGCTACGTGCCGGTCCATGCTGGCGTCGCCAATGCCGTGGGCGCTGTGGTGGGCCAGGTGCGCGAGACCGTCACCGTCTTCGTCACCGAACCGGACGAGGGCCGCTATGCCGTCAATGGCGGCGGCCAGAGCCACGTGGTCAGGGACCGGCACGAGGCCTTTGCGCAGGCGCGGCAGATCTGCGTGACGGAAGCGCGCGCAGCGGCGCTCCGCAGCGGCGCCGACAGCCCGGTGATCGATCTGCAGGAGCACATCGAGATGCCCCTGATCGAGGGCCTGGAAAAGCTCATCGAAGCCCGCTTCACCGCCTCGGCCTCCGGGCGGCCGCGCATAGCCGGGAAGTGATCTGTTCCCGGATGGAATAAATCATTTGCACCTTAGAAGAATTGACAGGCAATCACCCGCGCGGCACGGTCCGGGCACATTCCGGCAATCCCCGTGCCTTGGCGCCCATTCGGGCAAGGCGGGAGCTGATTTCCCTCGGGGAGTGTCCGGACATCACAAAGACAAGGCGCGCATGCGGTTGCATGCACCTGAAGCGCCCGCATGGAGGAGACTGGTTGTGAAGCGAATCGAAAAGAATGGTCTCGGGATCAGCGCCGGCCTCTATCAGTTCATCGTCGACGAGGCGCTGCCGGGAACCGGCGTCGAGGCCGACGGCTTCTTCGAGGCCTTTGGCGCAGCCATCGACGATCTGGCGCCGAAGAACCGGGCGCTGCTCGCCCGGCGCGACGAGCTGCAGGCGAAAATCGACACCTGGCACCGCGACAACGGCGCGCCGCATGACCTTGAGGCCTACAAGGATTTCCTGAAGTCGATCGGCTACCTGCTGCCCGAGGGCGGCCCGGTGCAGGTGTCGACCGACAATGTCGATCCCGAGATCGCCGCCGTGGCGGGGCCGCAGCTGGTGGTCCCGGTGATGAATGCGCGCTTCGCCCTCAACGCCGCCAATGCCCGCTGGGGCTCGCTCTACGACGCTCTCTACGGCACCGATGCGCTGGGCGACCTGCCCGGGCCCGGCGGCTATGACGCCGAGCGCGGCGCCCGCGTGATCGCCTGGGCCAAGGCGTTTCTCGATGACAGCGTGCCGCTCAGGGACGCCAAATGGGCCGACGTCACCGGCTTCGATTTCGAGAACGGCGAATTGAAACTCAGCACCGCCAAGGGCGAGACCGCGCTCGCCGACCCCGCGCAATATGCGGGCTTCAAGCGCGAGAACGACGGGGCCTTCCGGCTGTATTTCGTCAGGAACGGCCTGCACGTTCTGGTCTTTGTCGACCCCGATAGCTTGATCGGCAAGACCGATCCCGCCGGCATCGGCGATATCGGGCTCGAATCGGCGCTGACCACTATCATGGACTGCGAGGATTCGATCGCCGCCGTCGACGCCGAGGACAAGACGCTGGTCTACCGCAACTGGCTTGGCCTGATGAAGGGGGATCTCAGCGAGGAAGTCCACAAGGGCGGCAGGAGCTTCATCCGCAGGCTCCATGACGACATCGAGTTCACCACGCCGAAGGGCAAGGCCGCAACGCTCAAGGGCCGCTCGCTGATGCTGGTCCGCAATGTCGGCCACCTGATGACCACGCCGGCAATCCTCGACCGCGACGGCAACGGGATCCCGGAAGGCATCATGGACGCCTTCCTCACCGGCCTGATCGCCCTGCACGACATCGGCCCCGAGGGACGCCGCGCCAATTCGGCCACGGGATCGATGTATGTGGTAAAGCCGAAGATGCACGGGCCAGAGGAAGTGGCCTTCGCCGTCGAGATCTTCTCTCGCGTCGAAAAAGCCCTCGGCATGAAGCCCAACACCATCAAGATGGGCATCATGGACGAGGAGCGCCGCACCACCGTCAACCTGAAGGAATGCATCCGTGCGGCCGCCGAACGCGTGGTGTTCATCAACACCGGCTTCCTCGACCGCACCGGCGACGAGATCCACACCTCGATGGAAGCGGGTCCGATGATCCGCAAGGGCGACATGAAGCAGGCTGCTTGGATTGCCGCCTACGAGAACTGGAATGTCGATGTCGGGCTCGAATGCGGTCTTGCCGGCCACGCCCAGATCGGCAAGGGCATGTGGGCCATGCCGGACCTGATGCAGGCGATGCTCGAGCAGAAGATCGGCCACCCGAAGGCCGGGGCCAATTGCGCCTGGGTGCCTTCGCCGACGGCCGCCACCCTTCACGCCACCCATTACCACAACGTCAATGTGGCCGAGGTCCAGGCCGGCCTCAAGTCCCGCACCCGCGCGAAACTCGACGACATCCTGTCGGTCCCGGTGGCCAAGAACCCCAACTGGACGCCGGAGGAGATCCAGCGCGAGATCGACAACAATGCGCAAGGAATCCTCGGCTATGTCGTCCGCTGGGTCGACCAGGGCGTGGGCTGCTCCAAGGTGCCCGACATCAACAATGTGGGCCTGATGGAAGATCGTGCGACGCTCAGGATCTCGGCCCAGCACATGGCCAACTGGCTGCATCACGGCGTAGTGACGAAGGACCAGATCCTCGAGACCATGAAGCGCATGGCGGCCGTCGTCGACGGCCAGAACGCCGGCGACCCTGCCTATCGCCCGATGGCGCCCGACTTCGACGACTCGGTGGCGTTCCAGGCGGCGGTGGAGCTGGTGCTCGAAGGCCGTGCCCAGCCCAATGGCTACACCGAGCCGGTGCTGCACCGGCGCCGGCTTGAGGCCAAGGCCGCCGGCACCTGACAGGCGCCCGGCCGCCCAGTCTGACGCGCATCAAAAAACCCGCCCGGAGCGATCCAGGGCGGGTTTTTCGAATCGCGGATGTGCAAAGGGACTATTGCTTGACGACGACGCGGGCGCTCTTGCCCGGGCGGACCCGGCTGTAAAGATCGATGATGTCCTGGTTCATCAGGCGGATACAGCCCGAGGATGCCGCCGTGCCGATGGAGTTCCATTCCGGCGTGCCATGCAGCCGGAACAGCGTGTCCTGGCCCTTGTCATTGAACAGATAGAGCGCCCGGGCGCCGAGCGGATTGGTGAGACCCGGCTTCATGCCCTCCTGGCCGTATTTGGCGAGGTCCGGCCGGCGGTCGATCATTTCCTTGGGCGGAGTCCACTTCGGCCATTCCTGCTTCCAGGCGATGTAGGCCTCGCCTTCCCAGGCAAACCCTTCCTTGCCGACGCCGATGCCGTAGCGCACCGCCTTGTTGCCCGGCAGGACGAAATACAGGAACTTTTTCGGGGTATCGACGATGATGGTGCCCGGTTTTTCCTTCGTGGCGTAGGAGACGATCTGGCGGTGGAACCGCTTGTCGATCTTGCTGATCGGCACCGCCGGGATGGCGTAGCCCGCATCCTTGACCGTGCCGTATTCCGACGTGAAAATGGTGACGGCGCTGTCGGTCTCCGAACTCGGAGAGCAGGCCGCGAGCGCCAGTGCTGCGACCAGGGCTGCAATCGTAAGGGAAAGGCGAGATGACATGGTGGATCTTCCAAGGGCAAAGCGTTGACGCGAATGAGAATCGCATGCAACCTGGCTCTCTTTATTTTAAACAAGTCCTAACCATGCAACGCTTTCTGACAAAAAACGCCGCAAGCCCGGCGCTTTGTCCGGGCTCATTGTTTTTCTGCAACAAGCCTGCCGCCTGCCGTTGCGGCACGCCTTGAATCAGGGCACTCATAGCTTATGCCCATCATCTCGCTCCACTCGGACAATCCGCTGATCGACGGCCGTCAATCCGACCGGGCGCTGATGGTGCGCCGCGGCGTGCAGCGGCTGTTTTTCGATCTTCGCCTGTCGCTGGTGCCCGAACTGCCGCTTGCCTCGGGACGCCGCGCCGATCTGGTGGCGCTGAGCGGGACAGGCGAGATCTGGATCGTGGAGATCAAGTCCTCCATCGAGGACTTCCGGTGCGACAGCAAATGGCCCGACTACCGCCAGCATTGCGACCGGCTGTTCTTCGCCACCCATTCCGGCGTGCCCGCGGATATCTTCCCCCAGGACTGCGGCCTGATCATTGCCGATGACTGGTCGGGCCACCTGCTGCGCGATGCGCCCGAGCATCGGCTCGCCGCCGCCGCCCGCAAGGCCATGCTGCTCAGGTTCGCCCGCGCCGCCGCCGATCGCCTGCTGCTGGCCGAACTGGCGGCAGGTTAGAGCAATTCCAGCAAAAGTGCGAAGCGGGTTTGCGTCCGGAATTGCGTGAAAACAAAAGGATAGAGCATTGACGGCGACTCTGTTTTCGCCGGAAATGCTCTAGGCCCCAGGCGCGACGGCAGGGCCTGGAGTTCAGCGCGGCGCGCGCTTGGCGAGGATCCGCTGCAGGGTCCGCCTGTGCATGTTGAGCTGCCGCGCGGTTTCCGAGACATTGCGTTCGCACATCTCGTAGACCCTCTGGATATGCTCCCAGCGCACCCGGTCGGCCGACATCGGGTTTTCCGGAACTTCCGCCCGCTCGCCCGGCTTGCGGGTCAGTGCCGCGAAGACTTCGTCAGCGTCCGCGGGCTTGGCCAGATAGTCGATCGCGCCGAGCTTCACCGCGGTCACGGCGGTGGCAATGTTGCCGTAGCCGGTCAGCACGATGATCCGGGTGTCGTCGCGGCGTTCGCGAATGGCTTCAATCACATCCAGTCCGTTGCCGTCCTGAAGCCGCATGTCCACCACCGCGTATTTCGGCGTGTTGCGCTTGGCCTTGGCGAGGCCCTCGGCCACGCTCTCGGCAATCTCGACGGTAAAGCCCCGGGCTTCCATGGCGCGGGCCAGCCGCCGCAGGAACGGCCCGTCATCATCCACAAGCAGAAGCGTTGCGTCCGGTCCGATGGACGAGGATTCCGGTGATGGGGTGATGCTGTCGGTCATGGTTCACCTTGTTCGGCGCGAGCGATGCGGGCCTGTATCTCCGATTTAACGCTGTTTTGCAATTTATCCAGTTCCAACCGCATTTCTATGCTGCCTGGTCGAGCCAAAAAGGTCCATTTTCTCCCGCGGCCAGCTCACCTCGATGCGGGCTCCGGTCTGCGGCGCCGGCTTGTTGGAGAACCCGAGTTGCGCGCCGGACCGTTCCAGCAATGTCTTGGCGATGAAAAGCCCCAGCCCCAAGCCTCCGGCTTTCTCCCGGTCCAGCCGGTTGCGCCGGTGCATGAACGGAACCCCGATCTTGGTGAGAACGTCGGGGGCGAAGCCCGGTCCGTCATCCTCGATGATGATCCCGACCCGGTCCCGGCCATGGGACACGGTCACCGTCACGCGCTCCTGGGCGAAGTCGACGGCGTTCTCGATCAGGTTGCCAAGGCCGAACAGGATGCCGGGGTTTCTCCGGCCGACCGGTTCGGGCAGGTCGGTGTCTGCCTGCACGAGATCGATGGCGATGCCGAATTCCCGGTGCGGCGCGATCACCTCCTCGATCAGCGATCCGAGCGGCAGCCTCACCATATGGGCCTCGTCTTCGGCCGAAAGCGTCGACAGGCGCCTCAGGATATCGCGGCAGCGTTCGCTCTGGCTGCGCAGCAGCATCAGGTCGTCGGTGAACCGCGGATCGCCGGCGAGCGCCTTTTCCATTTCCTTGGCCACCAGCTGGATCGTGGCCAGCGGTGTCCCCAGTTCATGCGCCGCCGCCGCCGCCAGTCCGTCAAGCGCCGAGAGATGCTGTTCGCGCTGCAGCACCAGCTCGGTCGCCGCCAGTGCGTCAGCCAGCTGGTTGGCCTCGGCCGATACCTGGAACGAGTAGAAGGCCGCAAACGCCGTGGTCGAGACAATGGCGATCCAGGCGCCGGCAATGAGCAGGTAGGGAACCTCGAAATCGCTGCCGGGATACCAGGGCAGCGGCATGGAATAGAACGCGAGAATCGTGACCACGACCACCGACAGGGCGCCGAGGCTGAGCGTATGGCGCACGGGCTGCGACGCCGACGAGATGATCACCGGGACGCACAACAGGACCGAGAACGGATTGGCGAGGCCGCCGGTCATGAACAGCAGGCCCGACAATTGCGCCACGTCGAACGACAGGATGGCGGTCGCTCCGATGGGCGGCAACCGGTGGGCCGCCGGAAAGCGGACAGCCAGGAAGACATTCAGGCACGCCGAGCAGGCAATCAGCGCGAAGCACGACAGCTCCGGAAGATCGAACCCGTAGCCATGGGCGATGATCAGCACCGTGGCGCTCTGGCCGAGCACGGCCAGCCAGCGCAGGCGTGTCAGGGTCTGCAGCCGCAAGCGGTGGCGGATCGCGTGATCGTCGAGGAAGGATGGAAAGACTGTCATGGAAACTGATCTAGCGCACCTCGCCGCCGAGCGCCAACCGGAATCGGGCTAGGTGCCGCGCGGCTTGGCGCGCCGGGTCGGATCGGCTTCGGCCGGGTTCTCGGGCCAGGGGTGGCGCGGATATTTCCCGCGCATGTCGGCGCGCACATCCGCCCAGGATCCGGCCCAGAACCCGGGCAGGTCGCGCGTTGTCTGGATCGGCCGGTGCGCCGGCGACAAGAGCTCGAGCGTCAGCGGCAGCCGCCCGCCGGCAATCGCCGGATGCCGCCTCTCGCCGAACAGCTCCTGCACGCGGACCGCCACCACCGGGGTCTCCGCCTCGTAGCGGATCGGCAGCCGTGACCCTGTCGGGGCCTCGTAGTGGGTGGGCGTCAGGCGCTCGATCTCGCCGCGCGCGCCGGGTCCGCACAGCGCCAGCAGGCCCTGGTTGAGCCCGTCCCGGTCGATCGCCTTGAGCGAAGTGATCCCCGGCTGGTAGGGTGCAAACCAGGTCTCGAGCGTGTCGAGCAGCGCCGCATCCGAGACATCCGGCCAGGGCGCGCCGAGACTGCGGTGGAGAAAGCCGATCCGGTCGCGCAATTGCAGCCCGGCCGGCGAAAACGGCATGGCCTTGAGGCCCAACTTGCGGATCGCCGCGCAGAGCGCCGCCATCGCCTGTGCGGCGTCCGGCGCCGGCAGGGGTGTCTCGGCGAGGGTGATGGCGCCCAGCCTGCGGATCCGCCGGGCCCGCACCGAGCCGGACTGCGGATCGAAGACACACTCGTCGGCCTGCGTCGCCTCTTCAGCGAGCACGTCCTCCAGCGACTGACCAGAGAGTTCGGCGGCGGCCAGAATGCGTGCGGCCTGCGCCTTGCCGCTCAGATCCGCGATCACCAGGAATTCCGCGCCCGCCAGCCGCTCCGTTTCGTCGAGCGTCGCGCCGCGGCCATTGGCCAGCACGAACCGGCCCCGACCACCCCTCTGCCGGGCGATCCGGTCGGGAAAGGCATGGGCGAGCAGCATCGCCGCGGGGACGGCGGTCTCCGGGCGCGCGGTCCTGCCGCCCCCCGCAATCCGCGCCGCCAGCGCCCTTGCGGCGGTACCGCGCGGCGTGCGGTCCGAGCGGAAGCGCGACAGCCTGGTCTCGAGGTCCACATCCTGCCCGCCGAGCCCCTGCTCGGTCAAAAGCACCGCGAGTTCCGCGGCCGCCAGTCCGTGCCCGTCCTCTTGGCCTGCCACCACCATCGAGGCGAGCCGCGGCGGCAGCGCCAGTTCACGCATGCGTTTGCCGCGCCGGGTCAGAACGCCCGCCGCGTCGATGGCGCCAAGCCTGAACAGCAGCGTGCGCGCCTCCTCGAGCGCCGCTTCAGGCGGCGGATCGATGAAGCGCAGGCGTCTCGGGTCGTTGACGCCCCAGGCGAGGCAATCGAGCACCAGCGCGGAGAGATCGCTGGCCAGGATCTGCGGCGTGGAGAACGCCGGCAGCGCCTTGGTCTGCTCCGCCCGCCACAGCCTGACGGCGATCCCCGGCGCGGTCCGCCCGGCGCGCCCGGCCCGCTGGTCGACCGAGGCCTGCGAGGCACGGATGGTCTCGAGCCGCGTGATCCCCGTCGACGGCTCATAGACCGGCTGGCGCACCAGCCCGCTGTCGATGACGACCCGCACCCCGTCGATGGTGATCGAGCTTTCGGCCACCGGGGTGGCCAGCACCACCTTGCGTCGGCCTGTGGGCGCCGGCCGGATCGCGGCGTCCTGCTCGGCCGCCGTCAACCCGCCATAGAGCGGCTGCACGTCGGCCGTCGGTCCCAGCCGGCCTTCGAGCTTCCCCGCCACCTGGCGGATTTCGCCTTGGCCCGGCAGAAACGCAAGGATCGAGCCGCTTTCCGTGCGGCACAAAGTTTCGATGGCGCCCGCCATGGCGATCTCGATGCGCTCACCCGGCGGCCGGTCGAGATGGCGTATCTCCACCGGATGGCTCCGGCCTTGGCTTTCGATCACCGGGCAGTCCCCCATGAGTCCCGCCACGCGGCCCGTGTCGAGTGTCGCCGACATCACCAGGATGCGCAGGTCCTCGCGCAGGCCCGACTGGATGTCGAGCGCCAGCGCCAGCCCGAAATCGGCCTCCAGCGCACGCTCGTGGAATTCGTCGAAGATGACGCAATCGATGCCGTCGAGATCGGTCGAGGCCAGCGCCATGCGGGTGAACACGCCCTCGGTCACCACTTCGATCCGCGTCCGCGCCGACACCTTGGTGTCGAGCCGCATCCTATAGCCGACGGTGCCGCCCACCTCCTCGCCGAGCATCGCCGCCATCCGCCGCGCCGCCGCCCGCGCCGCGAGCCGCCGCGGCTCGATGAGGATGATCTTGCCTGTGAGCCACGGCTCGCCGATCAGCACCAGCGGCACCAGCGTGGTCTTGCCCGCGCCGGGCGGCGCCGCCAGCACGGTGTTGGGACTGCGGGCAAGGGCCTCGCGCAGTGCGGGAAGCACGTCGGACACCGGAAGATCGGGATGGCGCGCGGCGATGTCGCTCACGGCTGCCCGACCCTGTGCAGCGCGCCGCCCGCGGCGCGCGCGTCCTCGGCGTCATGGGTGACAAACACCACCGGCAGTCCGGCCCGGCGCGCCCGGTCGAACACCAGCTGCCGCGTCTGCTCGCGCAGATCGGCGTCGAGCTTGGAAAACGGCTCGTCGAGCAGCAGGATCCGCGGATGCGACACCAGCACCCGCTGCAGCGCGACCCGGGCCTTCTGCCCGCCCGAGAGCGTGTCGGGATCGCGGTCGCCGAAATCCGCGAGATCCGCGTCCTCGAGCGCCGCCTGCGCCAGGCTGCGCCGGTGCTTCCGGCCGCGAACATCTTCCGGAATGGCGATGGCAATATTGTCGATGACGCTCAGATGCGGAAACAGCAGCGGATCCTGGAACAGGATCCCGGCATGGCGCTGTTCCGCCGGCAGCGCCGTCAGGTCGACGCCATCCACCTTAACCCGGCCGCTTGCCGAAAACACCGGATCGAGAAACCCGCCGAGATAGGCGAGCAGCGTCGACTTCCCCGACCCCGATGGGCCCATCACCGTCAGCGTCTCCCCGCGTCCGACCTGCGCGTCGAGCGCCACCAGCACCCGGCCGTCGAGGCTTATCCGCACCCCGTCCAGCACCAGTCCCTGATTGTCGGTCACATGATCCACTCTCACACCCGCAAGCCTCGCCGGTTGCGGAATACCAAGCCCGGCAATCCTATGGCAATGGCAAAGGCCAGAAACGGCAGCAGCGTCTGCATGAAGGCATAGACGCCGATGACGCGGCGATTGCCCCCGGCCGCCAGCGCCACCGCCTCGGTGGTGACCGTGGTCAGCCGGCCGGCGCCGATCAAGACGGTCGGCAGATACTGGCCGACCGAGACCGAGAACCCGACGGCGGCGGCCGTCAGGATGGCGCGGCTGAGCATCGGCAGCCTTATCCGGACCAGCGTCCGCGTCCGGCTCATGCCGAGCCCCGCGGCGATCAGGTCATGGCGCCGGTCGTGCGCCCGCCAGGGATCGCTCAGCGACAGGAACACATAGGGCAGCACGAACACGAGATGCGCCAGCACCAGCGCCGGAAAGCTGGCGTCGATGCCGAGCCAGATCGACAGCACCTGCAGGCCGAACATGAACGAGATCTGCGGCACGATCAGCGGCAGGTAGATGAGCAGCAGCGCCCCGCCGCCGCGCCCGCGCCCGGTCTCGTATTCGCGCTCCAGGCAAAGGATGGTGAGCGTCAGCGCAATCAGGGTCGACACCAGGGCGACAGAGAACGTCGTGCCCAGTGGGCCGCTCATCCGCGGCAGCGCCTGCATCCAGCTTTTCCAGGTAAAACTCGAAGGCAGCGCATCCGGGAACTGCCAGAGGCCCGACACCGACCACAGCGCCAGCACCGCGATGCCGCCAAAGACGATCGCGGCCGATCCGCCCATCACCGTCCGGGCAAGCGCGCGCAGCGCCATGTCGCGCCGCCAGCGCCGGCCATTGTGGCGCATCAGGCCGGCCAGCGCCCCGCCAGCCCGTTCCAGCCCGACCCAGGCGATCAGCGCCACCAGCGTCACCCCCAGCTGCAGGATGGCGCCGGCCGAGGCCAGGAACCGTGCCTCCAGATCCGGGTCGTTCATCCAGTCGATGAGCCGCACCGGCAGCGTCGGCGGCAGATGCGGGCCGAGGATCAGGGCGACGTCGACCACGGAAGTCGCATAGGCCACGACCGCGAAGACGGCGAGACGGATCTGCCGGTAGACCGGCGGCCACAGCAGGAAGGTGAAGCTCGCCACGCGGCCGTATCCGAGCGAGCGGCCGAGCCGCATGGTCTCGATATGCCGCGTCTGGGGCAGGGCCGCGAGCGTGACCAGAAACAGGAACGGGATTTCCTTGACGATCAGCCCCGCCATCATCGACAGCGCCAGCGGGTCGTTGATGATCAGGAGATCGGGCGGCCGGTCGAGCCCGGTGAGCCAGGGCGAGACCAGCCGCATGATCATGCCCGAGGGCGCGATCAGGAAGGCGAGGCCAAACGCCGCCGCCGCATGCGGCACCGACAGCAGCGGCGAGATCATCCGCCGCATTCGCGCAAAGCCGGAAGTCCCCAGATCGCTTGCCACGAAACCGGCCACCGCGCCGAGAGACACCAGCGTCGTGACCAGCCCGATCACGATCGACAGCAGCGACGAACGCCAGATGCCCGGCACTTCTGCCAGCTCGGTGAAATGTTGGGTGGTGAAATCCGACCCGCCCAGGTCAGGCAGGTAGCCCAGCGCCGGCAGCGCAGTTCCCGCCAGGCCGAAGGCCAGGGGACCGAGCAGGATAGCCAGGGTCAGGGGCGGCGCCAGGCGCGCCAGACGCACGCCGCCTGTCATGTTACCTGGTCCCGCCGGGCCCGGTCATCCGTCAGTTGGCCGCGCCGTAGCGCTTGAGCCACTCGCCCTCGATCCGCTCCATCCAGTCCGGATGCGGCTCGTCGAGTGCCGGGCCGAGTTCGTCGGGCTTGAGCGTGGCGATGCCGAGATCGAGCGCATCGAACGCGGCGCGGTCCTCGGCGGGGATTTTGTCCATCGACAGCACGGTGGGGTCGCCCCAGACCGCGGGATCCTGCTTGCGCACCTGCGCCTCCGGCGAAATCAGGAAATTGGCGAGCACCAGCGCGCCCGCCTTTGACGCCGCATTGTAGGGAATCGCCACGAAATGGGTGTTGCCGAGCGTGCCCTCGGTATAGGTGAAGGAGCGCACGGTATCGGGCAGTTCGCCCGCGGCGATGCCGGCCGAGGCTTCCGACGGATTGAAGGCGAAGATGATGTCGAGTTCGCCGTCGGCGAGCTTCTGCTTCATGTCGGGATAGTTCTGCGGATAGGCCTTTCCGCCGCGCCACAGATTGGGATGAAGCTTGTCGAGATAGGCAAACAGCGGCGCCACGTCGTCGCTGAAGCTCGCCTCGTTGATCGGCTGGCCGAGCTTGGAGGGATCTTCAATGGTCTCGATCAGAACCTGCTTGAGGAAGGACGAGCCGATGAAATCCGGCGGCTGCGGGTAGGAGAAGCGTCCGGGATTCCGCTCGGTCCAGTCCAGCAACTCGGCGGACGAATGCGGCACGTTGTCGGCGGGCGTGCGCGCGGTGTCATGGAAGAACACCATCTTGGCGCCGCCCCAGGGGCTTTCGAGCCCGTCTGTGGGAATGGTGAAATCGGTCAGGATCGTGGGTTTGTTCTCGTGGTCGACATAGGCCCAGTTGGGCAGGGACGTAGTCCAGTCCGGCGCCATCAGCAATTGCTGGCGTTTCATCGAGGCGAAGTTCTCGCCATTGATCCAGATGAGATCGACGGAGCCGCCCTGGTTCTTGCCCGCGGCCTTCTCGGCCAGCACCTTGGCCACCGCATTGGCGGTGTCGTCGAGTTTCACGTGAACCACGGTGACGCCGAACCGGTCCTTCAGCGTCTGGCCAGCCCAGTCGATGTAGCTGTTGATGTTCTCGGACCCGCCCCAGGCGTTGAAATAGACCGTCTGCCCCTTGGCTTCAGTCAGAACCGCATCCCAGTTGCGCGGATCCGGATCGGCGGCGTGGGAGACGTGCGATAGGCCAAGCGCGGCGGTCACGGCGCCGGCAAACAGGATCGGAGACTTGAGCATGGCATTCCTCATGAAGCGGGCCTCATGGACCGGGGAGATTTCAATCCAATCACCACAAGGTACCGGTGACGTCAATCAAACCGGCCGCACCCAAGCGTCACAATTTGGTGATTCGCGCGTGTATCTCCCCTAATGCGCCTCGTCCCAGTTCCTGGCCGCCCGCGCGTCGACCTTGAGCGGCACTGCCATGTCGAGCGCCGGCATGGCGGCGTTTTCCATCACCTCGACGATCACCGGAATGATCGTCTCGGCCTCGGCTTCCGCGGCCTCGAACACCAGTTCGTCATGCACCTGCAGCAGCATCCGCGCGTTGAGGCCCGCCTTTTTGAGCGCCGGCTCCATGCGCACCATGGCGCGGCGGATGATGTCGGCGGCCGATCCCTGGATCGGCGCGTTGATGGCGGCGCGCTCGTTGAAGGCGCGGACCTGCGGATTGGAGGAGCGGATCTCCGGATAATGCGCCCGGCGGCCGAAGATGGTGGTCACATAGCCATGTTCCTTGGCTTCCGCCTTGGTGGCCTCCATGTAGTCCTTGATGCCGGGGAAGCGCTCCAAATACTTGCGGATATAGTCGCCCGCCTCCGAGCGCTCGATGCCGAGCTGGTTGGCAAGGCCAAAGGCCGAGATGCCGTAGATGATGCCGAAATTGATGGCCTTGGCGCGCCGGCGCACTTCCGACGGCATGCCCTCGACCGGAACCCCGAACATCTCGGACGCCGTCATGGCGTGAATGTCGACGCCGTCGGCGAAGGCCTGCGTCAATTGCGGGATGTTCGCCACATGCGCCAGCACCCGGAGCTCGATCTGGCTGTAGTCGGCCGAGATCAGCACATTGCCGGGCTCGGCGATGAAGGCGGTGCGGATCTTGCGGCCCTCCGCCGTGCGCACCGGGATGTTCTGGATGTTCGGATCGGACGACGACAGCCGACCGGTGGTGGTCGCCGCCATCGCAAACGAGGTGTGCACGCGTTTCGTCTCGGGATGGATGAACCCCGGAAGCGCGTCCGTGTAGGTGGATTTGAGCTTGGTCAGCTGCCGCCAGTCGACGATCTTGCGCGGCAGTTCGTGGCCGACGGCGGCCAGGTCCTCGAGCACCTGGGCCGATGTCGACCATTGCCCGGTCTTGGTCTTCGTCCCGCCCGGCAGGCCCATCTTGCCGAACAGGATGTCGCCCAGCTGCTTGGGCGAGCCGACATTGAAGGTCTCCCCTGCCAGCTGCTGGATTTCCGCCTCGAGCGCCGCCGCGCCCTGGGCCAGTTCGCCCGACAGCCGCGACAGGATCTGCCGGTCGATGCGGATGCCGCGCTCTTCCATGCGCATCAAGACCGGCGCCAGCGGCCGCTCGAGCCGCTCATAGACGCTGGTCAGCCCCTCGGCCGAGAGCCGCGGCTTGAGCACGTGCCACAGCCTGAGCGTCACCTCGGCATCCTCCGCCGCGTACGCCGTCGCCTTGTCGATCGCCACTTCCGCGAACGGAACCGAGCTCTTGCCCGAGCCGGTCACATCCTTGTAGCTGATCGCCGTGTGGCCGAGCCAGCGTTCGGAAAGCGCGTCCATGCCATGGCCGCCGGCGCCGGCGTCGAGCACATAGGACAACAGCATCGTGTCGTCGAAGCTCTCGATCCGGATGCCGTGCCGCGCCAGCACCAGCATGTCGTATTTCAGGTTCTGCCCGACCTTGAGCACCGACGGGTCTTCCAAGAGCGCCTTCAGCTCATCCAGCGCGGCGCGGATCGGCATCTGTCCGGGCTGCGCGCCGCCGCCGCCAAGAAGGTCGCCCACGCCGTTGGAGTGCGCCAGCGGCGCGTAGCAGGCGATCACTTGGAATTCCCCGGCCTCGGGCGCCACGACGGGAACGGCCAGCGAAAACCCGACCAGGTCCGCCTGCATCGCATCGAGCGACGTGGTCTCGGTGTCGAAGGCGACAATGCCGCGCTCCCGCGCCACCGCACACCAGGCCTTGAGCTCTTCGATCGTGCCCAGCGTCTGGTAGCCGCCGGTGTCGATCTTGGCGCCAACCGCGGCCTCCGCGCGCTTCCTGGCGAGCCCCTGCGGCGTGTCGACGCTCTTGCCGTCCTGCGTCGCGAAGGCGGAGGTGCCTGCTGTTGCCTCGCCCGGATCGAGATCTGGGCCGCGCATCTCGGCCGTATCGATGGCCACGCTGGCCGCGTCCACCGCGCCCGCGTCGGTCTCGGTGGCCTCGGCCACGCGCCGGGTCAGCGAGGTGAATTCCATCGCCTTGAGGAAGGCCACCAGCTTGGGCCCGTCCGGCGGATTGAGCACCAGGTCGTCGAGGCTTTCGGGAACCTCGACATCGTCCTTGAGCTTGACCAGTTCGCGGCTGATCCGCGCCTTGTCGGCGAATTCGATGATGTTCTCGCGCCGCTTGGTCTGCGGGATCTCGCCCGCGCGCGCGAGCAGCGTGTCGAGATCGCCGAACTGCTCGATCAGTTGTGCCGCGGTCTTGGGCCCGATGCCGGGAATGCCCGGCACATTGTCGACCGAATCGCCCGTGAGCGCCTGCAGGTCGATCATCTTCTCGGGCGGCACGCCCCATTTCTCGATGACCTCGGCCACGCCGATCTGCTTGTCCTTCATGCTGTCATACATCGACACCTGCGGCCCGACGAGCTGCATCAGGTCCTTGTCCGACGAGATCACCGTCACGTCGGCGCCGGCCTCGCGCGCCAGCCGCGCATAGGTGGCGATCAGGTCGTCGGCCTCGAAGCCCTCCATCTCGATGCAGGGCAGGTCGAAGGCCCGCGTCGCCTCGCGGATGACGGCGAATTGCGGGATCAGGTCTTCCGGCGGCGCCGAGCGGTTGGCCTTGTATTCGGGATAGAGCTCGTTGCGGAAGGTTTTCGAGGAATAGTCGAAGATCACCGCGAAGTGTGTGGGCGTCACGCCGACGGAGGTGTCGCGGGCCGACACCATCAGCTTCCACAGCATGTTGCAGAAGCCGGATACTGCGCCCACCGGAAGGCCGTCGGACTTGCGCGTCAGCGGTGGCAACGCGTGGTAGGCCCGGAAAATATAGCCGGACCCGTCGACGAGGAAGAGATGATCACCATGTTTCATGCCGCAAGGATTAGCGCGGGGCCGCCGCGAGGTCCATGCGGTTCCTGCGGGTTATGCGGTGAAAATGTGCGCGCGAGGATTCTGCCCTGACCGGCGGGTCCGGGATACCGCGCGCACCTGCGGCGAAGGCCCAAAGCGCCCGGACTTCACGCTTTCGTTACGAACTTGTAATGTTCGTGTCCTTGAAAAGCCACATTCAAAGGGCCAAATCCTACTTACCGGCGAACGAATAAGCCGATGTCTGGAATTCCGGCTCGTCCCCCGCCGCCTCCAGACCAAGGACAAGGGCCTCCCCGCCCCCTCTTATGGCCCTTGTCCGACCAATACGCCGCCATGACCTTCCCCCCTTTGGTCATGGCGGCTTTTCTTTTCCCCCTTCTCCGCAAGTGCATGCAAGGTCCGGACTTCGTCCGGACATGTCTGACCCTGGCTGTCGGGTCTGGAGAAAAGACATCTCGGAATGTAATCTCACCGGGGAGAAGACTGCGGGGCTCGGGCATGAGAAAGCTGATCGCCTGGAACGTCATGACGCTGGATGGCTTTTTTGAAGGCCCCGGCCCCTGGCAGCTCGACTTGCACGGCACGGTCTGGGGCGAGGAGCTGGAGGAGTTCTCCCTCAGTCTGGGTGACGAGATCGGCACGCTCCTGTTCGGACGGCGCACCTATGAAGGCATGCGCGACTACTGGACAAAGCGGGAGGGACCGATTGCCCGCATGATGAACGGCCTTGGCAAGGCGGTGGCCTCCCGCTCGCTGGACTCGACCGACTGGACCAACAGCCGTCTGTTGAAGGGCGAGGCGGCCGACACCGTCCGCGCGCTCAAGCGGGAGGATGGCCGGGACGTGTTCGTCTTCGGCAGCGCCAACCTCCTGGCCACGCTGATGGCCGAGAATCTGGTGGACGAATACCGGCTCTGCCTTGCGCCGGTGGTGTGGGGCGAAGGCACCCCGCTGTTCAAGCCCGAAAGCGGCCGCACCCACTTCACGCTGCGCGAGAGCCGGGTCTTGAAGACCGGCGGGGTGATCCTGTTCTATGAGCGAGAGAGCCTGTGACGCCTTCATCTGGAGAAATAATGCTCCCCATGATCGCTCAATTGACTCCATTTGCTGAATCCATTTGCGCCCGACATGGATTAGGCTGCGGTCTTCTGATTCCCTCCGGAGCGCTCCATGACCGACCTCACCGCCGCCCTTTCCGCCGCCGATGCAAATCTGAACGAGAGCCTCGAGCGCCTGTTCGGGCTCCTGCGCATCCAGTCGATTTCCACCGATCCCGCCTATGCACCCGAGTGCCGGCGCGCCGGGCAATGGCTGGTCGACGAACTCGCTTCGCTCGGCTTCGACGCAAGCCTGCGCGACACGACCGGACATCCGATGGTGGTCGCCCATCATGAAGGCGCCACGCCCGATGCGCCGCACTACCTGTTCTATGGCCATTACGACGTCCAGCCCGTCGATCCGCTGACCCTGTGGACCGAGCCGCCATTCGAACCGTCGATCAAGGAGATCGCGCCTGGCCGCAAGGCCATTACCGGTCGCGGATCCTCCGACGACAAGGGCCAGCTGATGACCTTTGTCGAGGCTTGCCGGGCCTGGAAGGCCGCGAGCGGCGCCTTGCCCTGCCGCATCACCATCCTGTTCGAAGGCGAGGAGGAATCGGGCTCGCCCTCCTTGAAGCCGTTCCTCAAGGCCAATGCCGAGGAGCTCAAGGCCGAATGCGCGCTCGTCTGCGACACCGGCATGTGGGATGCCGAGACACCGGCGATCGCGGTGGCGCTGCGCGGCCTGGTCGGCGAGGAGATCACCATCCATGCCGCCGACCGCGACCTGCATTCGGGCCTCTTCGGCGGCGCGGCGGCCAATCCGCTGCATATCCTGTCGAAGATTCTGGCCGACCTGCATGACGAGACCGGCCGGGTGACGCTGGAAGGGTTCTACGACGGCGTCGAGGAAACCCCGGCCCAGATCCTGGCGAGCTGGGAAAGCCTTGGCCGGTCCGCCGAAGCGTTTCTGGGCGAAATCGGCCTCTCGGTGCCCTCGGGCGAGAAAGGCCGCTCGGTGCTCGAACTCACCTGGGCGCGGCCGACGGCGGAAGTCAACGGCATGTGGGGCGGCTACACCGGCGAAGGCTTCAAGACCGTGATCGCGGCGCAAGCCTCGGCCAAGGTGTCGTTCCGGCTGGTCGGCAAGCAGGATCCGGATAAGGTCCGCGACGCCTTCCGCGCCCATGTCGAGGCCCGACTTCCGGCCGACTGCACGGTCAGCTACGCCCCGCATGGCGGCTCGCCGGCGATCCAGCTGCCCTATGATTCGCCGGTTGTCACCAGGGCCCGCACCGCCTTGACCGATGAATGGCCCAGGCCCGCGGTGATGATCGGCATGGGCGGCTCCATCCCCATTGTCGGCGATTTCCAGAATATTCTGGGGCTGCAGTCGATGCTGTGCGGTTTCGGCCTCACCGATGACCGCATCCATTCCCCCAACGAGAAATACGACCTGATCTCCTTTGCCAAGGGAATCAGGTCCTGGGTCCGCATTCTGGATGCCCTGTCGACGCGGTAATCCTCGATCTTCCCAAAAAGCCGGACCCGGTCGACCCAAGCGGCGGTTTCCTTAACCGCCCCTTAAATCGTCGCATTTAGGGTGTCTGCGATCGCCGGGCGGTTTCGGAACGGGACATCGAGCGTCTCCGGCCGGAATGGCGTCCAACCCAGAATCCCGCTCGCAAGGGCAATCTCAGGATTGCTCTTGCGAGCGGGATTGCCCCTGCATCCGGATTATTCATGGCGCGCAAGATATCCAGCCCAGGCCGCATCGAGCCATCCTTTGAGGGCGCGCGACCGAAACGGGTGTCGCGCACCATCGCGGATGAACGGGTGACCGCCAAGGCCTCGCCGCCCGGACGCCGGAAAGCCTCCCGCTCCAGGCCCCGCGCACCCCGGTCGCGGTCCGCGCGCGGCGGCGTGGCGCGCGCGCTGCGCGGCCTGGTCTACTGGTGTTTCGTGCTGGCGATCTGGGGCGGCATCGCCATTGCCGGCGTCGCCGCCTATTACGGCGCCCGCATGCCCAGTGCGGCCACCTGGGCGATCCCGGACCGGCCACCCAATGTGAAGATCCTGTCGGTCAATGGCGAGACCATGGCCAATCGCGGCGCCACGGGCGGCGAAGCGCTGCTTCTGGGCGACATGTCGCCCTATATTCCGGAAGCCGTGATCGCCATCGAGGACCGCCGCTTCTATTCCCATTTCGGCGTCGACCCGATCGGCCTGGCCCGCGCCATGCTCGCCAATGTGATGGCCGGACGGATGGTCCAGGGCGGCTCGACGCTGACCCAGCAGCTGGCCAAGAACCTGTTCCTGTCGCCCGAGCGGACCATCGAGCGCAAGGTCGAGGAAGTTCTGCTCGCCGTTTGGCTCGAGCACAAGTTCACCAAGGACCAGATCCTCGAAATGTATCTCAACCGCGTGTTCTTCGGTTCCGGCGCCTATGGTGTCGAGGCTGCGTCGCGGCGCTATTTCCAGAAGCCCGCCCGCGACGTGACGCTCGCCGAAGCCGCCCTTCTGGCCGGCCTGCTGAAGGCGCCGTCGCGGCTGTCGCCGGCGCGTGATCCGAAGGCCGCCGAGGACCGGGCGCAGGTGGTGCTGACCGCCATGCGCGAGCAGGGTGTGGTCTCGGACCAGGAGATCGCCACCGCGCTGACAAGCCCGCAAGTGCGAGCCAAGAGTTACTGGACCGGGTCGGAGAATTATGTCGCGGACCTGGTGATGCAAAGGTTGCCGGGCCTGATCGGCCCGATCACCGATGATCTTGTGGTCGACACCACAATCGATTTCGAACTTCAGCGAGAAGCCGAGAAGGTGCTGCGCGCTTCTCTGGAGGAAAATGGCGCCAAGCTCAACGCCGCGCAGGGGGCGCTGGTCTCCGTGGATGGCACCGGCGCCATCAGGGCGCTGATTGGCGGCCGGGAATATGCCACCAGCCAATTCGACCGGGCAACCGATGCATTGCGCCAGCCAGGATCTGCGTTCAAGCCGTTTGTCTACACCGCGGCGCTGGAACAGGGCCGTACGCCATGGTCGATGCGCAACGATGCGCCTGTCCGGATCGGCAAGTGGACGCCGGAAAACTATGACGGCAAATATCGCGGCGAGGTAAGCCTGTCGGATGCGCTCGCCCATTCGCTCAACACGGTGGCAGCCCAGCTTGTCATGGAGGTGGGCCCCAAGACCGTGGTCCAGACTGCCCGCCGGCTCGGCATTGAGGCGGAGCTCCAGGCCAACGCGTCGATCGCCCTTGGCACCTCGGAAGTCACGCTGATGGAACTCACCGGAGCCTATGCGCCATTCATGAATGGCGGCTTCAAGGCAACGCCGCATGTCATCCGCCGGGTGTCCACCCATGACGGCAAGGTGCTGTATGAGAACACCTACGACAATCCGCCCCGCGTCATTGATCCGGCGGTTGCGGCGATGATGAACCGCATGCTGGTCCAGGTCGTCGAGGCGGGAACCGGCCTCAACGCGCGGCTCGATGGCTGGCCCGTGGCCGGCAAGACCGGCACCACACAGTCCTACCGCGATGCGCTGTTCGTCGGCTACACCGCCAACCTCGTGACCGGCGTCTGGTTTGGCAATGACAATGGCACGCCGATGAAAAAAGTCACCGGCGGCGGGCTTCCGGCTCATGCATGGAAGCAGTTCATGCAGATTGCCCATTCGGGCCTGCCCCCGGCAAGCCTGCCGCTGGGTGGTCCGGTTCCACCCGTGGCCATCGAGGGCCCCGCGCCGCAGGATGGCGATGCGGTGGCCGATCTCGTGCGCGATCTGGCGCCCGTGCCGCTGTCGCCCGACCCGACGGGCGCCACCGGTGGCGGGGTTCCGGTCCCGCCCGCGGGGATCGGCGCCGGCGCCTCCGCGCCCGACAATGGCCGGCGCACCACGCTGCTTGACATCCTGATGGGCAATTAGGCCACGCCGCCCGAAAGCGGTGCCGGTTTCGCGAAAATGGCACCGCGCCCGTCAGGGCGGTAAAGCGGATGCGGCGGATCCGGAACCGCTTGGCAAGGCTCAGGTCAGGTTCGGCGGCTTTGTGGCGCAAAAACAGGCGCCCGCCGCCGGTCCGGCCGGTGTCCGGCGCTTGCAGTCTGTCGGGGACATTCTTATATACGCCTCAACGCTTCCTGCGGGCGCCGCATTTCGCGGCCCTGATATTGGCGGCGGAAACGGATGATCCATATTATCCTGTTTTCAGTAATGCCCGTAAGGGGCTGTCGAATGGAACGCCTGACCGGGTCCCGGCAGCTCGCTTCAAGGAGAAAATAACATGGCGAAAGTAATCGGTATCGACCTCGGAACCACCAACTCCTGCGTCGCGGTGATGGATGGCAAGGACGCCCGCGTGATCGAAAACGCGGAAGGCGCCCGCACCACGCCGTCGATGGTGGCCTTCAATGATGACGGCGAGCGCCTGGTTGGCCAGCCGGCCAAGCGCCAGGCTGTCACCAATCCGGAAAACACCCTGTTTGCAGTCAAGCGCCTGATCGGCCGGCGCTACGAAGACAAGGCCGTGACCAAGGACAAGGAACTTGTGCCCTTCAAGATCGTCCGCGGCGACAATGGCGACGCCTGGGTGGAAGCCAATGGCGACAAGTATTCCCCGGCCCAGGTCTCGGCCATGATCCTTCAGAAGATGCAGGAAACCGCCGTATCCTATCTGGGCGAGTTGGTCGAGAAGGCCGTCATCACGGTTCCGGCCTACTTCAACGACGCCCAGCGCCAGGCCACCAAGGATGCGGGCAAGATCGCCGGCCTTGAAGTGCTGCGCATCATCAACGAGCCGACCGCAGCCGCACTCGCCTATGGCCTCGACAAGACCGAAGGCAAGACCATCGCCGTCTATGACCTTGGCGGCGGCACCTTCGACGTGTCGATTCTCGAGATCGGCGATGGCGTCTTCGAGGTGAAGTCGACCAATGGCGACACGTTCCTGGGCGGCGAAGACTTCGACATGCGCCTGGTCGGCTACCTTGCCGACGAGTTCAAGAAGGAACAGGGGATTGACCTGAAGAAGGACAAGCTCGCGCTGCAGCGCCTCAAGGAAGCCGCTGAAAAGGCCAAGATCGAGCTCTCGTCCCTGTCCCAGACCGAGATCAACCTGCCCTTCATCACCGCCGACGCCTCGGGCCCCAAGCACCTGACGATGAAGCTCAGCCGCTCCAAGTTCGAGAACCTGGTCGATGATTTCGTCCAGCGCACGATCGCGCCCTGCAAGGCGGCGCTCAAGGATGCCGGCCTGCAGTCGGCCGAAATCGACGAAGTGGTCCTGGTCGGCGGCATGACCCGCATGCCCAAGATCCTGGAAGTGGTGAAGCAGTTCTTCGGCAAGGAGCCGCACAAGGGCGTCAACCCCGAGGAGGTGGTCGCCATGGGTGCTGCCATCCAGGCCGGCGTGCTGCAGGGCGACGTCAAGGATGTGCTGCTGCTCGACGTGACGCCGCTGTCGCTCGGCATCGAGACGCTGGGCGGCGTCTTCACCCGCCTGATCGACCGCAACACCACGATCCCGACCAAGAAGAGCCAGGTCTTCTCCACCGCCGAGGACAACCAGAGTGCGGTGACCATCAACGTGTTCCAG